>NZ_AZVL01000063.1:0-1010 GCF_000514195.1 Pseudomonas sp. URIL14HWK12:I6 | reverse complement strand
TCGGGGCCAGGTAGATGCCGTACCGGTCTTTCGTGGTCAGTTTGACGGCGATGTCCACCAGTTCGTCCCACGTTTGCGGCGGCTGCAGATTGTTTTCCGCGAACACTTGCTTGTCGTAGAACAGGGCGACGGGGTCCATTTCCATCGGATAGGTCATGATTTTGCCCTGGTAGGTAACCGCTTCCAAAACCAGCGGAAGGAAATCCTGCCTGCGTTCCTCGGTAAACCATTCATCCAGCGGATGGACCAGTCCGGACTCCACGAATTTCAGGAAATCGCCGCGGCTCAGGAAGAAAATGTCCGGGCCGGTGCCGCTCATCATCGCGGCCGACAATTTTTCGCCCATGTACTGGTCCGCCGGAATGGCCTCGAACTTCACCTGGATGTCCGGGTTTTCCGCGTTCCATTCGTCGATGAACGACTGGGTGACTTTGTGCCTTCCGTCGGGATTGTCGAGGGCCCACATGACCAGCTGGACCTTCCGGGGCGCATTCGACTGGCCCTCGCTTCCACCGGAAGCGCCGGAAGAGCTGCCATCCGAGCCTTTGGACTGGTTCGAGCATCCCACCACTGCCAGAAGCAACAGCAAGATCAACCCGACCAAGAAACCCCTTCCAATCTTCATTGAAGTTTCAGCCCCTTTTCGCATTTGATGGGATTGGCTAGCTCCATGATAGGGGATCGGACGGGGGAACGTATTTAGCTGAATTTACTTTTCTTTATCCATTCTTGCTTTTTTGATTTCATAATTTTTCCATTTTGTCTGGCGAGGGGGCTCGAATTTTCGTAAAAAATTTGTATGCCGTTCCAAAAACATTGGTTGCGCGTTGGATTTTGACTATTCTTTTTTTATTTATCCAAATTTGCTCAGTCCTTTCGGGTGCGTTTGGACATATACACGATCGGCGATACGCCGACGATCTGCTTGAAGACGCGGCTGAACAGGTGGACGCTGCTGAACCCCAGCTGTTCGGCGATTTCCGTCACATTGAAGTTGTACAGCTCGATCA
>NZ_AZVL01000062.1:0-1002 GCF_000514195.1 Pseudomonas sp. URIL14HWK12:I6 | reverse complement strand
AGAAAAACAACAAAAACTTAACATTACACTGAGCTTAGCAAGCAGATACAATCTCCACATCATCCTTAACCCAAGTTTTGGTTACACAAACTTAGAAATACATTTCAATATAAAATTTTTAAAACAAAATCGTAAGATCTTTTCTTTATATCCGGAGAATATCCCAGATCATAAATTCCCCAAAAATCTTGTTCATATCTAAAAGACAACTTTAAAGGTACAACAGAGAATACTTTTGCTAGATCAATTCCTATTTCAATTATCCCCCCAACTTCATAAGGCTTAAAATCATTATCACTGTAATAGTCGTGATCAATATCAACAGAGTTAAGTAGTAGACCAATGTATGGCCCCAATCCTCCATACAAGCCAATATCATTATAACTTAAGACATAAGAGCCACATAAAACGCCAAATGTCAAATAATGTAAATCAAAAGAGTGATCCGCATAAGATGGAATGTACGGACTAATTACCTCGTGATAGCGCCTCATCTTGTAAAACAATTGCGGCTCCAAAAATATATTCTTATAGGAAGAGTTTACATATACACCTAAATTAAAGCCAATAGATGATTGACCTGTTTTTTCAATATCATTTCCATTAAGCCTTGGATATACAAAAGCTAATTGCAATCCCGAATTATAACTTTGACCTTGTGCCTCATTATACACAACCAAACAAATAGAACTCACAATAATAAATATAGCTCTTTTATTTCTTTTCATGGCATTATAGATGGTTTGGTTTATAAATATCACGATCTATAATTGTTATTTTATTATTAATACCCTGGATTTTGTTCTAAATTAGGATTTAAATCACGTTCACTTTGTGGAATGGGCCAGAGATAATCTCTTGGAGAAGCAAAAGAGCGAACCCATTGACCGGGAACAGGTTCAAAACCTCCTCCATCTCCTTTTGCAATATCAATTCCATGCGTTGGACCATTTAATACAATTTCTGCAATTTTCCATCTTCTAATATCAGCTAAATGTAAAC
>NZ_AZVL01000061.1:0-1083 GCF_000514195.1 Pseudomonas sp. URIL14HWK12:I6 | reverse complement strand
GGTTGTTATTTTGACGCTCATGTAGTAGTCGAGGCTGTCTTTGAGCCGGCTGGAGTAGCGTCCTGTTGAAGGCCAGTGCATGATGTTAAAGAGATCGCTCTGGTTGACGGTGACGCATGAGGGGAGGTCATGACCTTTCTTTCTTTGCTGATAGGTGAAGTAAAGCAGGGCGATAAAGACCTGTTCGGCGTATTCTCCGGCAATACGGGGAGCTTCTATGATGAACTCATGCTTGAAGCCATTCGTGTCGGTCCATGTACGGACGATACGGGTTTCACCTACATCCTGAGGCTGGAGCGCCACGAATGGGTTCATGGCGATGTAGCGTTCGTCCTGATAGACGTCCGAGCGCTTCATGGCCGGTAGACGTTTGGGCTGGCGGTATAAGTAAAGTTAAGTAGAGATAAAGTAAAAGATAAGTGAGGGTCGATTTTTTGTTTGTTGATTTTTGTTTTTTAATGATTTGTAAAAAGCGTTCGCGGATCAAGTGTACGACGTTGGGGATCAAGTGTACGAAGTCCGCGGATCAAGTGTACGACGTTGGGGATCAAGTGTACGAAGTTGTGGATAATTGTAAAATTTTGAAAACATTGATTTTATCTCGAATCTGCTGTTATAACAAAAAAAGCCGCGGATCAAGTGTACGAAGTCAGGTCATAATTGTGCATATTTCGACAAAACAGAAGGATTTTACGGATCAACTGTACGAATTGACCGATCCGGAATCGGCGAAATTGGCCGATTTTCGCGGGTGGGGTGGAGATGCCTCCGGATCAAGTGTACGAAGTCAGGTCATAATTGTGCATTTCGAGTCAAAATAAAGCGGTTTTGCGGATCAACTGTACGAATAACAGGCTGAGCGGGGGTTGTTCTGAGGGCATCAGGCCCGTCCGAGATAGCGTGAGCGCAGGCGGCCGTTTTCCACCCAGTACATGTAGCGATAGGGACCGTGGCCGCGGCCGCCGTTGCAGCGACAGTCTTTACCGCATTTCCGATACTCGACGCGGATCGTCACGCGGGGAAGACGGAAACGCGTCCGCTGGGAATGGGCCCCTGACTTTCTGGCTCAGATTCAGGAAGGCG
>NZ_AZVL01000060.1:0-1096 GCF_000514195.1 Pseudomonas sp. URIL14HWK12:I6 | reverse complement strand
GGACAAATCGATGCCGCCCAGGATGATCACCATGGTCATGGCCAGGGCCAGGTAGAGGTTGGTGGAGGTTTGCCGCAGGACGTTCAGCAAATTGTTTGTCGTCAGAAAATTGGGGTTGAGCACCGCGATGACGACGCATAAAACCACCAGTCCGGCGAGAATGCCGATATTGGCTCGAATAAAGGATTTTATTCCGTAAACCATGGACATGTTAACCTCCAGTGGCATAATGCATGATGGTCTCCTGGCTGAACTCATCCCGATCTAAAATGGTTCGTATCCCGCCTTTGTACATGACCGCGATCCGGTCGCTCATATTGATCACTTCGGGCAATTCCGAGGAGATCATGATAATGGAGACGCCTTCTTTCACCAACCGGTTCATGATCGCATAGATTTCCGCTTTGGCCCCCACATCCACCCCTCGGGTCGGTTCATCCAGGATCAGGACGCGCGGGTTGGTGGCCAGCCATCGGGAAATGAGCACCTTCTGCTGATTGCCGCCGCTCAAATTCCGTACTTCCTGATCCGGATTCGGGGTTTTGATCGACAATTCTTTAATGAATTGCCGGGTTTTCTGGTTTTCATAATGGGTATTGACTCTAAACCATCTGATGAACTTATCCAGGAGCTTGATGGTGATGTTGTATTGAACCGAACGGATGAGGAACAGGCCTTCCTCTTTCCGGTTTTCCGTCACATAGGCGATGCCGTGTTTGATCGCATCGTTCGGATTTCGAATGATCAGCGGCTTGCCGTCGACCCGGATTTCCCCTTTATCGAAGGAATCCAGACCGAAAATGCATTTCATCAGCTCCGACCGACCCGCGCCGACCAAACCGGCAAATCCGAGAATTTCCCCTTTTCGGAGCTCAAAGCTGACTTCGTTCAACACGCCTTTTTTGGACAGGTTGTGGACGCTGAGCACGATTTCCCCGTCGCTTTCCGGGGCGGAGTCCTTGATGTAATATTGGGTGAGCTCCCGGCCGACCATCATCGAGATCAACCGGTCGGTGGTCGTTTCCTTCGTTCTGACGGTTCCGATCAGGGCACCGTCCCGCAGAACGGTGATGCGGTCGGTGATGGTGAACAATTC
>NZ_AZVL01000059.1:0-1162 GCF_000514195.1 Pseudomonas sp. URIL14HWK12:I6 | reverse complement strand
GGCCGCAGGATGGCATACCCTTGGCCTTTTACGATGCCTCCGCACAACCGTATGCTGACTCGTCTCTGCCAATACACGCACCAAACCATGATGAAGGTCATTACTTCTCTCAAACACGGCGTGAAGTTGAATGAAATCGGAAGGATGATCGAAACCGAAGCCGAAAAAGGCGGTTACAAGGTCATCAAAAACTTGTGCAGTCACGGGGTCGGAAAATCCCTGCACGAAGCGCCGAACGAAATTCTCCCTTTTTATGGCAAGCACGATAAACGGGTGTTGAAAGAGGGAATGGTGATTACGATCGAGCCTTTCTTGTCGACCGGGGCGGAATACGTGGTGGAGCAGCCGGACGGGTGGACGTTGTGTGTGCCGGACCGCAGTTTTGTGGCGCAGCAAGAGCACACCATCATTATTACAAGGGACCGGCCGATCATTGTGACCGCAGCATGAAGCCTCTGCAGGGAAGCGGCAATGGCGATGCATATCCATGGCAGTTCCCGACGTGTATGCCTTGAAGCCTCTCCGGGCATATACATGCCCCCGCTTGCGGACCTCCTAACCTCCCCCCGGCCCGTCAATCCTGTCCGCATAGCTGGTCAATTGGCAGATTTCGCATACCGCGAGGTATCAGATAGACTCGTTATTTTTGTTCTTTTTTTCGGTTGATAAGATCGGTGAAGATCAAAATCAACCCGATTACCATAAATAGCAGAACAAAGACATTACTCCACAGGTAGGGCTTTTCCGGAATTCTGCTGACATAAAGATAGTAGAAAATGTAGAACACGATACGTTCTACGGTATAAAGGATGCCGCCGACAATCAAAAGAAGAAATCCATAATAAGAAAATTTAGACATACCCGCCTCCTCATTTTCACTGAGCCATCATACTTTGTTCAGTGGTCGATGGATGTATCTTGACGGGAACCAACTAGCACCATCCCTTTTTTTGGAAACTCTTTCCGATGATTCCTTTTTTATATTATTGTACGCCCAACGTGGCGTCAACATACACGATGAAAATCCGGTAAAGACTGACTAACGACTCGGCTCGTCAATCCTGTCCGCATAGCTGGTCAATTGGCGCATTTGGTGCGCCGAAGGGCATCTTCTGAAGCCCTTGAGGGCGGGCATTTTCCCAACTTCTGCACGGTTTCCGGG
>NZ_AZVL01000058.1:0-1183 GCF_000514195.1 Pseudomonas sp. URIL14HWK12:I6 | reverse complement strand
CAGCGAACGTTGACCTTCCAGACCGGCGGCGTCCACGTCGCGCTCGGCTCGGCGAAATCCGTAGATAAAGAAGAGTTTGTCAAGATTGCCCAATCCATGATTGAGGGATTGTAACAGTTTACATTGGGAAGCAATGAAAAAGGGAATCCGCTGTTTGCGCTTGTTTGCAGGTACATACATGCCGGGCGCAGGTCAGCGGTCTGAACACCGGTGTACACCACGATTTGCGACGACGAGGTATACAAGCCCGACAGATATATGGCTCCATTGCGACTGTCGACGAGTCGGACGAAGAGACGCAGCATACGTAGGCGGCGCGGAGGCATGAGGCGTTTCGGAGATGCAGTCCCAGCGCCGGCCTGTAGGCCCGACGCCGAACCCCCAAGGTCACGCAATGCCAGTGCCGCCTCCCTTGGCACGTGGCGTTCTCTCACTCAACGCCTGTCGGTGCGTGCCGGGACCGCAGCCTGTACATACCGCGCGCACAGTGCGTACGCCGACCCGGCAGCAGAGAAAGCGAAGGTGTATGCCCTGCCGCTGTATGCCGAATCCGCCCCTTGCAACCGGAAATCGCACCCGGCATGTATGCGCGGCGGACAATCTGCAAACACGTTGCAAACAACAGGCGCCGGAGTCTGATGCTAGACTGAATAGTGGACACCGAGAATCGAGAATGCGACAATAAATTCAGCAAAATCGAGGTGTCCGAAGATGAGTCAAAAGTATGACAAAGACTTCAAAATCCAAACCGTGAGGATGATCCAGGAACAGGGAAAACCGGTGGCGCAAGTCGCTCGGGAACTGGGTGTATCCGACAATACCTTGTACCGTTGGATCAGCGAATTCAAACAGGATCCGGTCAACGCTTTTCGCGGCAGCGGCAATCTGAAAATGGAGGAAAAGACCTTCCTCGACATGCAGAAACGAATTCGCCAACTTGAGATGGAGAATGAGATTCTAAAAAAAGCGATGCACATCTTCGCAAAAGACCGGAACTGATCTTTTCGTTTATTCACAAGCACCGCTCCAAGTATCCGGTGTCGGAGATGTGCAGGATTTTGAATGTATCCCGGAGCGGTTATTATCAATGGACCCGGCGCAAGGAAAGTGAACGGAAAAAACGCCGCGAACGGTTAAAACAGCAAATTAGCCGCATCTTCCTGGAATCGCGCCGTCTGTATGG
>NZ_AZVL01000057.1:0-1213 GCF_000514195.1 Pseudomonas sp. URIL14HWK12:I6 | reverse complement strand
AAGTTTCGGATGATAATGGTTTCAAATGCGAATCAGGCTTCGGAGGTTTCGGGGATATGATCGATCTTGACCGACTGAAGGAAGCGCTTGATGCCTACAAGCGGGATTTTGCCCGCCATTGGAAGAACGAACGTTACAAATGGGAAGCGGTCAAACATTTCCGGGAACATTGGGATCCTTGGGCAGGGGCTTCCGCATCGGACACAGTTATTTCTGTGGTCAGGAGGCATGTACGGAGGACTGGCTGAGGGAAGTCGTGGAGTACGATATTCTCCCCTTGCTGGGGGAATATTGGTTTGACGATCCGGACGTCTTGCAGCGTTGGGAGAACCGGCTCCGGGGTGTCTTCGATGGGCGGTGACCACAAAGTCCTCATCAAGAATATTTACTACATGATGGCTTATGCCTTTCGGGCTTTGAAGCTATCCGCGATGGAGAAACTCGCGGCAGAAGAATTTGACAATATCCATGATCTGATGGCGGCGATGTTCACCCATGGCGTTGCGGAGCAACTGAAACGCGGTATGTATCGGGAATATGCCGCGGAACGAGAACCTCTTCAAACGCTTCGCGGAAAACTTGAGCTCCGCGAAACCGTGCAAAACCGGCTGAAAGGTAGGCGGCAGTTGGTTTGCGAATACGACGAATTGTCGGAGAACCATGTTCCTGCTGCTGAAACATTCCGGCGTAAGCCCGGAACGCGGCAAGGCGCTGAAGCAACTGATGCTGCGGTTTGGCCGGGTCGATGCGCCGGACCCGTCCCGCATCCCGTGGAACCGGCTTCATTATCACCGGTACAATGCCAACTATGAATTTCTGATGAACATCTGCCGTTTTATCTCCGCGGGCTGCTGCTTGCGACGGACGAGGGAAACGACAAGATGGCGTCATTCCTGGATGATCAGGAGATGTCCGCGCTGTATGAGAAATTCGTGCTGGAATATTTCCGGTATCATCATCCCGATCTCGGGCCGGCGGCTTCCCAAGTACCATGGAACGTCGAAGGCGAAGGCAGCGAACTTCTTCCGGTCATGCAGACGGATGTGACCCTGAGGCAAGGCGGCAACACCCTGATTATCGATACGAAATACTATTCCCGCATGACACGGGAACGCTTTGACCGCAGGACGCTTCATTCCGGTAACCTGTACCAGATCTTCACATATGTCAAAAATCAGGACAAACACGGGATGGGCAACGTGGCGGGGATGCT
>NZ_AZVL01000056.1:0-1253 GCF_000514195.1 Pseudomonas sp. URIL14HWK12:I6 | reverse complement strand
CGTTCTTGTTATCCGAGCCGACGTAAGCGGTAACATATTCAAAGTCCTTGACTTCGGTATCGTAGTTGATGATCGGAATGCCGGCATCTTTCAACATTTGCAGTGCGGGCCGGATCCCTTCCCAGTCTACGGGATTCAGGAAGATCGCGTCGATTCCCTGCGAGATCATGTCTTCGATCTGGTTGATTTGCAGCGCCACATCCATCGCCGGGTTCAGCGTAATCATTTTATCCCCGTTTGCTTCGACTTTCTCCCGAATCGCTTTTTCCAGGACGATAAAGAAGGGGTTATTCTGTGTCATGGAGGTGTAACCGAATAAATAATGGTCCTTGGAACCGCCTCCCCCGCTATCCTTGCCGCTACTGCTGTCACCGCTACTGCTGCCACCGCTACTGCTGCCACCATTGCCGCACGCGGCGGACATCACGACCAGAGCAACGATGAACACCAACGACAACAATTTTTTCAATTGTAAACCCTCCCATAAATCCTTCTTTTTTAAGAATCGGCGGTGTAAACCAATACCGACTTATTCTGAATAATATCATCCTTTTCAAGCAAAATAAAGCAGAATGATTAATTGTTGTATACGTTTTCATTTTTTTCATGGGTGACATTGCCGATTCCTCGCAAAATCAAGAGGGGTTTGATGCCCGGCATCCCGGGGATCGAAATGGTTGTTGCAATGATTCGTAATGTTAATTTCAAAACACATCATGTTATCATGATACATTTTTGATGTTCGTTTAGTCAACTTTTTTCCTTCGTTTCTTTCTTTTCGCCGCCGAAAATGACAGTTTGGCCCAAAAAAATTCAAGCGTTCCACAATTTATCGGTTTTCGGGATGGTCGTTTCATTCAGCTTTTGTTCGAAATGAACGATCATTTTCAACAGATTGGCGACGACGCATTTCCAGACAAGGGGAATGGTCAAATTACACGTTCGGTGGATTTCCGACAGGGAGGAATGGAGTCTTGCGGGGCGAAAAAAATATCAATCACATTCGATCAGGCGAACTCCGGCATCCTTGCATGCACTGAGCAAAGCGTAATCATCGGGCAGCCTGTCCGTATAAATGCCGTGCACTTTCGAAAGATCCGCAAAGGATACGAGCGAACGATGCCCGAATTTCGTATGGTCGATGACGATGTTGGCTTCAACCGCGCGTTCGATGACTGCTAATTTAAGTTCGGACTCATACGGGTCCGAATTGCTGAATCCGTGCTGCACGCTGCATCCGGACGCCCCGATAA
>NZ_AZVL01000055.1:0-1295 GCF_000514195.1 Pseudomonas sp. URIL14HWK12:I6 | reverse complement strand
GGAAGGCAATCGCGCCCGGTGGCGCGGCCGGGCTTCAAACCCGGTTGGGGACGGCATCCGTTCCCGGGCAGGTTCGACTCCGGCTGCCTTCCGCCAATTACGCAATGCTCACACCCACAGGAGTTGACCATGCAGATGATTGAAGTGGTATCGCACCCAATTTAGTATTAAACCAGACCACACATGGTCCAGTTGCAACACATCGGAATCTTGCCTGTTGAGAAATCTGGGCTTTGCTAAGTCTGTGTTACTTCTACCAAGGTATGTCGCCGCTGTCCCGAAGGTGCTCCGCATACGGATGACAAATAAAAAGCTAGACGGATTGAGAAGAATATGTACAGCATCAAAAATACTGTTGTTGCTCTGGCTAAAATTCAGATTTCTCAAGGACGATGAGGACTGAGTCGGAAATGCGAGTCAATCACTGAAAATTACTGGAAGTGAAATCGCGTTGTTGAACGGAAAGTTATAACCAGCCCCCAAATAAAATCGAATGGACGAAGCGTGCATATGGAAAACTCTCTTGAGTCATTTTTGGCTACAAATAATATTTCTCAGGAAGTATGGGAAGGTTGTCAGTTAGACTGGAGCACTTTACAAGACATTGCAGCAGATCATGTTTGATCTTTGGGATCTTTGGTTTTTTTTAAACCCTTAATGCTTGTTTTATTTTGCCCTAGAAGCTCAGCCAATGACGTGACGTTTTTCACTTCAATATCTCGAGAGATAGGCTGCTGCTTTAACAAATCGGCCAGTTTGGCTAGGCTATTTTCTGACTCGCTAAAGCTAGATAAATTCCATGTCTTCGGCACCTTCAATTCATACAGGTATTTATTTAGATTGTCCGAAGCACTAATGGATTTGGCGCGAATAATTTCATCCATCCAAGAAGAGTAGCTAGCAAGTGCCTCCTTACTCGAATTCGCCTTTAAGCTTTGAATATCGCTCTGAAGCTTTTTAATTGTTTCTTGATACTCATTCCCCGTACCTTTAGCAACTGCCAACTCTCCAACCAAAAGTTCTAAGTAGATATAACTTATCTGGAACTAGGAGTTTTTTGTAAGACGTTAATTGGGAGAGTGATACGCTAGGCTTGGGACGCAAGCGCTGTATTCAGTACCTGGAATACTTCGACCGCCTCGGCCTGACCGACGCATCGGCGAATCCCGGGTGACCCGCCATGACAACGCGCTGGCCAGCGCCGACGCACCCTGAGTTCAAAGGAAGGCAATCGCGCCCGGTGGCGCGGCCGGGCTTCAAACCCGGTTGGGGACGGCATCCGTTCCCGGGCAGGT
>NZ_AZVL01000054.1:0-1229 GCF_000514195.1 Pseudomonas sp. URIL14HWK12:I6 | reverse complement strand
GAAATTGAGGATGCCAGCAAGTTTGTTGATATGTCGAAAGTGGAGCTAAGAGCCCTTCCTGTTGTGAATCTGGTTCTGAGCGAGAGAGCCGCTGTAAGTCATTAGCTCTTAGCTTTTACCAAATGTGACTCCTTAAGCCGGCAACCTTTGCTGGAGAGCGGGGCTGGTGAACAGGTTGCCCGTCGCCCATCTCATCGCGCAAGCTTTTAACCGGGGGAGCGTTCGCTAGTACTGGATAGGGAATTCAGCGGTCTGGAGCTGTTGCCGTTTTTTCGGCAAGAAGGGATTCATTTTGTGCTTCGGCTGCAACTGGGCGCGCAGCCGCCCGGGTTCTCTAACAAAGAGGGTAGCGCTGCACGTTAAGCGGGGTTAGCACCACGTCTATTGTCTGCTTTTCTACAAGGGGCAGCTGCCGGTGCATCTGCTGGGGGTGTGGCCCTGGACCGAAGTCAAGCCGCTGTGGCTCATGACTGATCTGGAGCCGGAGCAGGCCCCAGGCTATTATCGACATCGGATGAAAATCGAGAAAAGCCGTGGAGCGGGGGATGAACAAGCGGCAGGAGTTGATGGAGAAGGTGCTGGCGTTGGTGCTGTTGGCCTATGTGATTGCGCTGTGGGCTGGAGGGCGGCCGCGGGATGCGTTGTTTTGAAGGGTGGAAGGAGCGGTGCTATGGTGGTGCTTTTGTCTGGTTAAGGGGGCGGTGGTCGCTTTCGTCGGCGAGCTACGCACGGGTGGCCAGACAGGCTGTGGCGGCTTTTGCCTCCTTTGTCATGCCTGCTGTCCCAATTCATGTCTGAGCTTCATATACCGCCTTGACATATTTGTTCATGCTCGCTATATATTGAAAAAATATAACGCATTTTGCCAAACAGCATACATGGCGGTTACAGCCACATCAAAGTCTTTGCAAACATAACGTAAATTTTTTGAAGTAAACAGGATAGCAAGATATGATGAAGCACCTGATACGTGCGCTGATACTCGTCTGTATTCCCATTCTGGCCGTAGCCCAGCAGGTACGGTGGAATGCATGGACGGCGGGGGAGCACGTCACTACCGTGGCTGATGGAGGTAGTGTGGTATGGGCAGGTATGACCAATGGTCTGGCAAAGGTGGATAAGGCCACAGGTGTAGTCACACACTATGGTACCTAGAATTCCGGCCTGCCATCTAACATAGTCAATGCGCTTGCCATCGATGCTGCGGGAAGGGTGTGGATCGGGACAGG
>NZ_AZVL01000053.1:0-1548 GCF_000514195.1 Pseudomonas sp. URIL14HWK12:I6 | reverse complement strand
GCGATGCCCAGTGCGGTTTTGCGGTGGGAGGTGTCGAGCGTGGCGGCGAAGTTGTTGAGCATTTCGCTGGCGGAGCCGAGGGTTTCGCTGGCGTTGGCGAGCAGGGATTCGGTGTCGCACTTCGGGTTGGCGAGGTACATGGGTTCGGGTTTGTGCGGGCTGGCCATGATTTGGGTGGCCGGGGACAGGTAATGGTCGAGGGCGCGTTCGGCGGCTTCGTGGAGTTTTTTGGAATCGAGGGATTCGTAGGGCGATGCGAGGTCGGTTTCTGGCGGGTTGGGTGTTGGCTTGATCATGGTGAAGCTCCTGATTGTTCATTAGGAGCTACCAGCATCACTTGCAGATGATGGGTGGCAGCTGTGCGCGGGTCTGCAAGACCGGGAAACCAGGAACCCGGCAGACCCGAAGGTCTCCCGCACAAAGCTGCCATTTCGTGGACCCGAACGAGCGTCCATTTGGCGTAGCTATGCGACTGGTTTTCCGGCGGGCTTGCAGACCCGATCACTGATGAGCAGTGACAGGAATCAAGGTACGGAGGGCGCGCCAGACGCACAAGCCGGCGGATTCTGGCGTACTCGTAGGCGATGGCGCAAGGCGTTGTAGGGCTTCGGTGGTAACGACAGACTTCGTTTAAACAATGGTGATTTTTCTGTTTATTCCGGTCTGCGGTTGATGGAGTCGGCGTTTTGGCGAGCAAGCCACTCCAACCGGCTGGCGATGGGTTCTGAATCGCAGTTCACACTGTCTCAGTCAATGAGTTTCGAAGGAGTTCCACTGATGGGTATCCAGCGCCAGTGCGCAGTAGGGCTCGAACACGTACAGCTCAAGCGCATTTTCGATAGCTATTGCAGCAACCTGAAGTGAGCGTAAGTAGGCTTGCGCTTCTGCGAAAGAAGTACCGAATAGTGGATCGTCCATTGCCTTTGCACGAGTGAGCTTGGAGATCGTTCGATCTGGATGCTTTGCCATCGCAATGCGAAAAGCCAAGCTTGCATCAAAGTGTGTCTTGCCGAATACGTGTTGCCGAAGCCGGCTGATCACACTTCGGGAAATACCAACATAAATAGGCGTTCCCTTGTCGATCAGAACGTAGCAACCCGAAAAGTCATGTGCCAGGCCGAACTGCTTCAGGAGAGACTTAGCCCCAACACCTTGAATGCCAAAAACCTTCATATCTCGCGGATCTCTAAGGGCGGTCTTCATTCTGTTCATATGCGCAGGCAAGACCGTTGTGGCTAGCTCTTCAAACGTGTGTGGGCATTCGTGTAGTGGCATGAATTTCGCGCTCGCGATAAAGATAAACGCCAACGCTAGCGCGATAAGTTCTGCCAGTACAAGCAACGTCATTAGCGTCCATTCCGACGCGG
Organism: Pseudomonas sp. URIL14HWK12:I6; assembly: GCF_000514195.1. Taxonomy (NCBI): domain Bacteria; kingdom Pseudomonadati; phylum Pseudomonadota; class Gammaproteobacteria; order Pseudomonadales; family Pseudomonadaceae; genus Pseudomonas; species Pseudomonas sp. URIL14HWK12:I6. Next base: position 181 of record NZ_AZVL01000053.1, on the reverse strand, counting down.
TAACTGAAGCGCCTGATTTGGGAAGTCATAGTAATAGATAGCCCTCCGTAGCGAAGAAATCTGGTACTTGCTACGGAGAGAGACCGGGTCAGTGGGCGATTTCGACGTTGTCGAGGGCCTGGTTTACGGCGAGTTCGCCGAGCATGACGACCTGGGCGATGCCCAGTGCGGTTTTGCGGTG
>NZ_AZVL01000052.1:0-1647 GCF_000514195.1 Pseudomonas sp. URIL14HWK12:I6 | reverse complement strand
TAGGAACTCAAGAGGTCGGTCAGCCCTTCGACCGTCGTCACGTTGAGCCCGTCCCAGTCGATCTCGCCCTGAATTTCGTCGTCCATGGGCTGATAGCCCGTGATCGTGACGGTCACTTTCAGGAAGGTGACCTTGGTGTCGGGAAACTGCTGATACTCTTCCTCGGGCACGTACTTGAACACGGCAATGGAGCTGTGCCATTTGGGCGGCAGCCTGTCGTCGCACACCACCCGGTCCATCATGTCTTCGGTCACGCAGACCTTCTGCCATGGAATGTCCACCGGCAGGCCGAGCCGGAAAGGCGTGTTGCAAGCCATCGAATCCCTCCCGAATATAGATAGATTTTCTGCCTTCTGCATGCAGAATGATGGCGTTTTCAAGTATAGCAGTATCATAATTATGGGAAAATGAGCATTTTTTATCGTTTATGGCTAATGAAGGTGGGTCTGTGGAGGTGGTGGGATCCGGTATTTTTTCCGTGCATCTCGTCCCGGCGACAAGGATTTAGTCCTTGACATCGATCGCCATGTCAAACCTTTCAGCGAAGGTTCCATGCCGGCAATGTTTTTTCTCTCGTCAAGGTTCCACGTTTTGGTAATGTAGGACTTGGGTTCCAGATGCAATTCTCTGTTATTTGTCAGGATCATTTCGTGCAAAGAGGAACGGGGACAATTCTCCTTATCGACAAGAGGCACAAGTCCTGCCTGTTGTTGCGAGGCATTCGACCTTCGCCCCGGGAAATGAGGCATTGATCTCCGGGTGGGACTGCTCCATGGATGGTCAACCGGCAGCCAAATTCGATCTTTCCAGATTGGATTGAACGCACACGAAAAAAAACGGTGCAAAAGCACACCGGGTTTTTGTCTGCGACGACCCGATTCAGACCGCGCAGGACGACGCCTCCGGACCCGTTCCGGACCGGATCATCCGGCATACCGGACCGGCCATGTAGGCGGGGCTGTACGCCAGGTCGTTTTCCAGCCACCATTCGATCAATCCGAAATGCGCCGACGCCACATACGCGCCCAGCACCTTCGGGGGAATGTCCGGCACCGAATTGGAGGCGGCAAACTTTCGGTAGAACGCCTCTTCAATCGCCCGCTTCATGCGCTTCGAAAACGCGGGAACTCCGTTTTCGCCCAGCATCACGCGGTAGATATCCGCGTTGCTCGAAATGGCGGACCATCGCCGTTTCCCGGGCGCACGGCCGGTCCGCCGGCGCGGCATTTTCCCCGGACATCAGCGACGACCCGAATTCCTGCAGCATTTCTTCCATGCTCTGCTCCAGAAGGTCGTATTTGTCCCGGTAGTGGAAATAGTAATGGTTGGAAGTTCCTTGAATCTCATTTTCTCCCTCGCGGTCTGTCCGTTTTTCATCCTGCCCGGCGCCTCAGAGTCCGGATCACCTCCTCCAGCTCCCTATCCTCCGATATCTGTAATATTATCTTACAAACTAACACGTTAATCATTTCTTATAACCCCAAAAAGAATATTTTATGTAATATAAAATAACAAAATATCTGCAAAAATATTGCGATTCCCAACATTTCATGTTAGGATATCTCCGGTGTTACTGAAATATATCACTGATATAACAGTCATCAAAGGAGGCGAGCCACTTGAGTGTCATCCTCGTTCACGGAAGCG
>NZ_AZVL01000051.1:0-1629 GCF_000514195.1 Pseudomonas sp. URIL14HWK12:I6 | reverse complement strand
TTTAATCGCACCTTTTTGGTATTGAAATGCGCGTAATGCCGGGCTGGGTGTACATGTCTCCCGAGTTTTAATCGCACCTTTTTGGTATTGAAATTTCGCCTTCCGTATGCCGCACCAGACAACGGCTTGCGGTTTTAATCGCACCTTTTTGGTATTGAAATTGCAGCGCCTCTACGGCTGGTCGTGGCGCAAAGCGCGGTTTTAATCGCACCTTTTTGGTATTGAAATACGTCGCCGCCATCCTGGCCGCCTACCGGACGATCAAGTTTTAATCGCACCTTTTTGGTATTGAAATGGCGAAAACTATCGTCATCTGGGGTGGCGCTTCCCGCGTTTTAATCGCACCTTTTTGGTATTGAAATTTACGTTCAACGTCACGCGAAAATCCACGGTCTTCCAGTTTTAATCGCACCTTTTTGGTATTGAAATAATCATGGCGTTGGATTACGCGCAGCGCGTCGTCGCGTTTTAATCGCACCTTTTTGGTATTGAAATCTGGACCGAGACGCCGACCGACCAGCGATTGAAGGCCGGTTTTAATCGCACCTTTTTGGTATTGAAATGTGACGGGCGCCATCGAATGGCTTGCCCAGGATGGCGTGTTTTAATCGCACCTTTTTGGTATTGAAATACCGCCCGCGCGTGGCGATCAGGTGCTCGGCCTCCGTTTTAATCGCACCTTTTTGGTATTGAAATCGAAAAATACGATAGCTTTCATGATGCCCTCCTTCGGGTTTTAATCGCACCTTTTTGGTATTGAAATATTGGATTTTGTCGGCCAGCGGTCCTTCGGTAGAGTTTTAATCGCACCTTTTTGGTATTGAAATGCCAAAGCCCAAGGTCGACTGTCTAAAATCGCAGAGGTTTTAATCGCACCTTTTTGGTATTGAAATGGCAGAGACGATGAAAAAGGCCGTGGACTACGAGTTCAGTTTTAATCGCACCTTTTTGGTATTGAAATGAAGTGACCGAGAGCCGGATCGTCACCACTCTCAAGTTTTAATCGCACCTTTTTGGTATTGAAATATCTTCGATCTTATCGACGAGACGGCGCCGGTGAACTGGTTTTAATCGCACCTTTTTGGTATTGAAATCTCTGCGGCTGGTAGGGGACAGGCAGCGCCACACGCTGTTTTAATCGCACCTTTTTGGTATTGAAATATCTGAAAAGCACGGGCAATCTGCTGGTCGACGTAGTTTTAATCGCACCTTTTTGGTATTGAAATTCGGAACGCGGGCGTAATCGACCACCTCAGCCCCGACCGTTTTAATCGCACCTTTTTGGTATTGAAATCGAAGCGGTAGCCGCGCCCGCTGGCGATCACCTCGGGTTTTAATCGCACCTTTTTGGTATTGAAATTATGTTGGCCTCCGACTGGCCCACGAGCGACCCTTGTTTTAATCGCACCTTTTTGGTATTGAAATAGGTCGCGAACAAGCTCTTGCGCAATGATGGTCGCGTTTTAATCGCACCTTTTTGGTATTGAAATAGCTGCTTTGCAGCAGCTAGGACGATGGACGACACAAGTTTTAATCGCACCTTTTTGGTATTGAAATATCAGGTGGAGGATTCGATCGAGGGGTGGTGCTCGGGTTTTAATCGCACCTTTTTGGTATTGAAATTGATCG
>NZ_AZVL01000050.1:0-1702 GCF_000514195.1 Pseudomonas sp. URIL14HWK12:I6 | reverse complement strand
GCTGCAGGCGCTGAAACTGCGCTTCGGTCAACTCGCCCTCGAAGACGGAGCGCTGCACCCAGGTCAGATAGCGCCGGAAGAGCTTAAGCATTTTGGCGACGCGCCGCACGTTGACATCGTAAACGGCAATGTAGTACGGCATCGTAACCTCCTGTAATTACGTGAGAAGTGCCCTGACTGGCGTCGTCGACCCCAAGATAACGAACTGAATTCGGCAACGCAAATGATAGGTAAAAGAAAATCTGTTGTTTTATTTCTTTTATTTTTAGCAGTTTAATAAAAGTTGTCGGACCCCCGGGGTTTCAGGGGTAACCGGAGGTCGACGACTCCGGGGACTTGACATTCCGGATCAAATCGCTTATAATACCCTCCAGAAGCCGGTTCTGCTCTTTGAAAGGCCGGGTTTTAATCGCACCTTTTTGGTATTGAAATTGAAGCACGCAAAACTCCTTCTGTTGCTGGCCGCCGTTTTAATCGCACCTTTTTGGTATTGAAATTTGACAATGCCGATGTGGGCGCGCTGGCCTACATCAGGTTTTAATCGCACCTTTTTGGTATTGAAATGCAGGAACACCATGCTGCGGAGTGAGCGGATATTGGGTTTTAATCGCACCTTTTTGGTATTGAAATACAGGAAGGCAAGCTGACTGTCGCGATCCTGCAGGCCTGTTTTAATCGCACCTTTTTGGTATTGAAATGGAGCACAGTTTTGTGCAAGCACCCGGCATATACTTCGTTTTAATCGCACCTTTTTGGTATTGAAATGGCGTACCGCTGTCGCCGATCCTGTTGCGTGAGCGCATCGTTTTAATCGCACCTTTTTGGTATTGAAATTGTACGACAAACGGAACTTGGCCCTCACGGCGAGCGGTTTTAATCGCACCTTTTTGGTATTGAAATGACGGCGGCAAAGAAAGAATGACATTGCCGCCCTCATGTTTTAATCGCACCTTTTTGGTATTGAAATGGGTAGAGGCGCTCGTCCTCGTCCAGGACATAGACGGTTTTAATCGCACCTTTTTGGTATTGAAATGTACAGATATTTCAGAGTCCACGATCCACAGATAATGTTTTAATCGCACCTTTTTGGTATTGAAATATTGAAGAGCATCGGCGAGATGCCGTACGTGTCGGCGTTTTAATCGCACCTTTTTGGTATTGAAATGCACGTAAGAGGCATGAGAAAAGGAAGTATAACCTTCAGGCCAGTTTTAATCGCACCTTTTTGGTATTGAAATCGTGTATGCCTACGAGGAGCTGAACTCGTACTGGCAGGTTTTAATCGCACCTTTTTGGTATTGAAATCTCCGAAAGAAGTTACTTCCTCAGTACAAAGAGCAGTTTTAATCGCACCTTTTTGGTATTGAAATCTGGCCCTCGATCTGTACGCTTGGCTTTCGTATCGGGGTTTTAATCGCACCTTTTTGGTATTGAAATAATAGCTGGTACGGGGAACTGAACTTGGCGAGGATGCGTTTTAATCGCACCTTTTTGGTATTGAAATTACAGCTCCGACTGCAGCACGGCCGACAACCGCGCCCGGTTTTAATCGCACCTTTTTGGTATTGAAATCTTGGAAAAAGTCTCGGTGGGTGATCGGCGCGTAAGTTTTAATCGCACCTTTTTGGTATTGAAATCCTGAAAGCGCAAGGCCAGCTTCGCTACTGGCGCAACAGTTTTAATCGCACCTTTTTGGTATTGA
>NZ_AZVL01000049.1:0-2041 GCF_000514195.1 Pseudomonas sp. URIL14HWK12:I6 | reverse complement strand
TACCAGAATCGGCTTGAAAATCTCGGACAGGTCCAGCGCCAACGAAAAGCGCCGCGCACCCGGTTCATGCAGGTACGAAATGGTCGGATCCAGCGCCGTGCGATGAATCTGACGAATGGTGGTCGTGTAGCACAGGCTGTTGCCGAAGCTGATCAGCGCGTTGATCTCGTTGGAAGGCGGCCGCCGCTCGCGCTTTTCAAAAACAAAGGCTTCGCCGGGACCGTCGGCCAGAATGGACGGCCAGGCGCTGTAGTAGGCCTCCCGGCTGCGCCCTTCGATGCCCATCAGTTCGGGAATTTTTTCGACGGACCTGAGCTGCGTGCGCTCCTGCTCGATCGTGGTGATCGCTTCGGCGACGGCTTCCCGACGCTCCCCTTCCAGGCGGTTGACGTAGTAGCGCAGCACACGGAGCAGGTTGTAGGTGGCCGCCTCCACGATGGCCCGGGCCAGATAACGCCGCCGCTTTGGTCGCACGTAGTGCAGCACCTGCTCGATGCGCAGCCGCCCGCTGTGCAGGTAATCGCGCGGGATGTAGGTGCCCGTGTAGTTGCCGTAGTAGTCGTAGAAGTGCGCCGGGATGTCGTGCCGCGCCAGAAACGTGAGCAGCTTCGAGTTCAGATCGACCTCGCCGAAAAAGTACAGGCTTTCGACCTGTTCGACCGGAAACGGGATGGACTCGCCGGTGGGCGTACCCGACGGCACGCCCGTTTCGTCCTGATCGTCCGGGATGCGCTCGCCGGCGGCTTTTTCGAAAAAGAGCGTATTCTGCCGCCGGCGCAGGCGTCCGCTGGAGAAGATGTAATAGGGCCGCTTCATGAGCTCGGTGGCTGACAGTCGCGTGGAAGCAGCGGTAGCAGGCGCGCAAAGCAGGCCATCGTGGCCACAACGTCGGCTTCGCAGTAGCGACGCACGCCTTCGATCCCTTCGGTCTCCAGGAGGTGCTGCACCAGACTTCCGTCGCCGTGCTCCTTGGGGCTCGAAATGTGCAGCAGCGCGCACAGATCGGCCAGCCCCAGGTTGATGCCCGCAAACAGGTTGAACAGATCGCAGTGCGGATACTGTTTGTAGGGGTAATCATCCAGCAGGCCGCACGCGACGGGCGACAGGCCGTGGTGGAGCGTGCGGGCCAGCAGGAAGGGCACGTCGAAGCGCTTGCCGTTGAAGGTGATCCAGCAGATTTTTTCGCCGCGTTCGACGAACTGCTGCACGTCGCGCCAGAAGCGCGCGAGCATGGCGCCCTCCTCGTCGGGGGTAGGCGCCAGATAGGAGTATGGCGGGTTGGGCTGGAAGGGATCGTCCGCGGCGCGCTGGACCGAGATGCAGACGATCCAGCTCAGCAGGGGATGCAGGCTGGCCGCTCTTTGCGTCAGCGCCTCCTCGTGGGCATCGGGCTCCCGCTGGCGCAGGAAGTGCACCTCGCGGGCCAGGCGGGCCTGCTGCTGGGCCGAGTACCCGTCGGCCGGCAGCGGACACGTCTCAATATCCAGCGCCAGGTAATGCATTGATTCAATTACAATTAAACATGCGCCACCTATTTAGCCCGACAAGCACCTGATCGGTGCGCTTACCTTTTGCTGTACTTTATGTTGCTATAGAACTACTCTGCTCACAATACAAATCAGATAAACATTTACACAATTTCTTCAAGCGTTCCCGGATTCTCTTAACCGTCGATTGGTCTTTTCTCATACCGCAGTGTGCAACGTCATTGCGCAATTGCCCCAGCCGATTCCATAGTTCCCCCAGCCTCTGACTATTGGGTAGTTGGTCAAACCACTCGGGCACTTGAGCCTCCTTCTTCTGGCTGCGCTGAGCTGCAGCGCCAAGCGCCTGTTCTACCTGCTCTCGGTGACTCTCATCCAACCAATTCTCCTCACCCCGTTGCAGGATGACCCAGCTCACAACCCACTCCCGTGCGAGCGTAACAGCCTGCATGGTGAGCCCTTTCTCCACGTAATGCCGAATGAGCGCCAACTGTCGGCACAGATTCTCCGCATTCAACCGATAAGGCTCCGAATAAGCAAACTTCTCGGCTTCCTGA
>NZ_AZVL01000048.1:0-2229 GCF_000514195.1 Pseudomonas sp. URIL14HWK12:I6 | reverse complement strand
TATGCGAATACTGCTGATCAGATTGAATGCCATGCTGCGAGACGGCACAGAGTGGCGGTGACGAACGGTGGCAGTAAGACAGTTGCTCCCACATTGGGTTTTGTGTAGGGCTCAGGGTCTGTCCCAGTAGGGCACTTCGCCAAAGCACTCGACAAAGAAATCGATCACCGTCCGCACCTTCACCGACAGCCGCCGGCTCCCCGGCCACAGCACTGCGATCTGCTGCGGCTCCAGGCTGTTCGACACCTGATACTCGCGCAACACCGGCACCAGCGTGCCTTCGCGCACCGCCTCACCAATCAGCCATGACGGAAACATCACCAGCCCCAGGCCTTGCTCAGCGGCCTGAGTAAGGGTGTCGGCGTGGTTGCCAGTGATCGGGCCTTTGACCGAGTAAGGCGTCCAGTCGTCCTGATCCTGACGGAAAAACCAGCGTTGCTGACCGGTCGCACCTTTGTAGGCCAGGCACTGGTGTTGCGCGAGTTCGTCGGGATGCTGCGGTGTGCCATGGCGCTTGAGATACGCCGGGCTGGCCGCGACCTGAAAGCGGTGCGGCGCCAGAATCCGCGCCTGCATGCTTGAGTCGTGCATCGGGCCGATGCGGAACAGCAGGTCGGTACCTTCCTGCAACGGGTCGACGTAATGGTCAGTCTGCTGGATGTCCAGTTGCAGCTTCGGATAGCGCGCGCACAACTGACCGAGCCACGGCGTCAGATGCCGTTGGCCGAACACCACCGGCGCGTTGATCCGCACCAGCCCGGTGGGTTCGCTTTGCTGTTCCTGCAACGCCTGCTCGGCCTCTTCCAGTTGCACCAGCACCAGCCGCGCATGGTGGCCGAGCATGCGCCCGGCCTCGGTCGGCGTCACGGCGCGGGTGTGGCGGTAGAGCAATTGCTGGTTCAGCGCCTGCTCCATCAACTGGATCTGCCGTGAAATCGAAGAGGGCGCCACGCCCTCGCGCCGGGCGACTTCGGAAAAACTGCCGTGGTCGAGCACCGCCACAAACAGCCTGAGTGCCTTGAATCCCAGTTCATTCAGCCCGTGCATGGATCTTCCTGCTGTGCGAGTTGCGCAAAAGTGTTGTCAGGATGCTCCCATTTATCGCACAGCTACGCCAGCCGATAATCCGCGCCATCGTTTACTTGCGTGGGTTTTGGATGATGCAGACATTGGATGAAGTGAGTGTGCCGGCGCCGGCGACCCGGTCGTGGTTGCGCCTGTTGTTGCTGCCGCTGGTGATTCTGGCCGGCATGGGCCTGTCGGTGGAGGCCGGGTTACTGGGGCCGCTGGGGGAGCAGGTCGGGCATCTGTGGGCGACCTTGAGCATCTTCGGCGTGGGTTCGGCGATTCTGTTTTTGCTGCTGTTGTTCGCCGGCCCGCAGAAAGGCCCGGCGCTGACCGATCTGCCGCGCTGGCAATTGATCGGCGGCTTTCTCGGGCCGATATACGTGGTGGTGCTGACCCTGGCAACGCCGCATATCGGGATCGCGATGACGATGATCGCGATCCTGTCCGGGCAGGTCGGCAAGAGTGTGCTGATCGACCATTTCGGCTGGTTCGGCGCGACGCGCAAGAAGGTCAATGCCGAGCGGTGGCTGGCGTTGGGGTTGATAGTGGTGGCACTGGTTCTGATTGCGCGGGGTTGAGAATATGAGTCTGGTTATTTTGTTGGCAGTGGTGGTGTTGGCTGGCGCGGTGTTGAGCGTCCAAGCGGCGATCAATGGACGCCTCGGTGAAAGCGTCGGGGTGTTGCGCAGCAGTTTGCTGACGTTTTTCGTCGGGGCGGTGGTCACCGGGTTGTTGATTGTATTTTTTGAACCGGCGCATGCGGTGAGTTTGCTTGATGTGCCGAAGTGGCAGGTCTGCGGGGCGCTGTTTGGCGTGGTTTACATGATGGTCATGGTTGGCGCGGTGCCTGTTGTGGGGACTGCGGTGGCGACTGTTGCGGTGATTGTTGGCCAACTTGGGATGGGGATGTTGATCGATAATTTTGGCTGGCTGGGGAATCCGGCGATCGAGCTTTCGTCTTCGCGGGTGTTGGCGATGGTTTGTCTGGGGTTGGCTTTGGTCTTTATGTATCGGAGTAGTGTTCGCGGTTCTGATTGAGTTTTGGGTGTATATCCGTTGCTGCGGTAACGGCGGCTTAGGGTTCCGCCCTTACGGCGGGTCACTTTTTCCAGACGCCGAAAAAGTAACCAAAAAGGCTTTACCCTGACGTTCGGCCCTCGC
>NZ_AZVL01000047.1:0-2466 GCF_000514195.1 Pseudomonas sp. URIL14HWK12:I6 | reverse complement strand
CAACGTCAACGACTACTTCAGCCTGTCGACACCGACCAGTCGGCGGTGCTTCAGACTGCTTCAGGCTCTGACTATACCCGGCGGAAAACCCTACGTGGCCGATCTGAAGCATTTTGCCGAGATCCGCATGGGAATGGGAAGTACCAGGGTTTTCGCTCACGTTGCCCGCCGCCTTGAAAACGCCCTGGAAGAGCTTCGCGCAAAGAAGCTCGGCATCGGCTTCATCACAGAAAATCCGGAACGCATCATCCTCGCCCGCTATCCCAAGGACTCTGCCGAAACGCTGTCGATTTTCGCCGAACTGCCCGATCGCATAAAGAACCAGCTCCCACCGCCACGTCTGCCCGGTCTGGCAGGCCAGTACGAGCAAAGAGAACAGGTATCCAGGTTGATTCTGGAGATACCGGTGATTCTTAAAGATGGATGAGCTTTCCCCGATTGAAAAACCCAAGAGTTTCCTGGATGCCCTATCTGATAGTGTTGGGTTTTATCCACCCCTTCACCTTCCCAACCTCAGAAAAGTCAAACTGCTGCTCTACGGCAGAGACGGTATAGAAAAGACCAAGCTTCAGCGAACAACCCACACGATACAGGTACTACGCAGCTCCAATGCATGATGGTAGTGTTTTGAATTCAGAGCGGCGGAAGCCCACGGCTTTAGCCGTGAAAGGAGCCGCCTTTGGAATCAAATCATCGCAATGATTCAGGCTGGGAAACCTGCAACACGGGATAAATTGCCCCATGCCCGTGACATACCATTGACACCGTCGCATCATATCCTTCCCACAAACGCTCCCCGCCATGCAGACGCTGACGCTCCGCACACGGCTCGATCCCACGCCCGAGCAAGTCGACGCCCTCCAGGAAACCCTCGAGCGCTTCGCGCAGGCGTGCAACCTGACGCTGGAGGTGGCCCGTGCCTGTCGCACCTTCCGCAAGTTCAAACTCCAGCGGCTCGTCTACGGCCAGCTCCGCGCGCTGGGCCTGTCGGCCAACCTGGCCATTCGGGCCATCGCCCGCGTAGACCATCGCGCAAAGCACTTCCGCCCCACCTCCTGCGACTACGACCAGCGCACGCTCTCGCTGCGCGGCGAACACGTCAGCCTTTCGACCACGCGCGGGCGGCTGCGCATTCCCATGCGGCTGAGCCCATATCATCGCTACTGGCTTGCTCGGGCGCGCAGCGTGCAGGGTGGGAGGCTGCTTCGCGACCGACGCGGGCGCTGGTATGTCCACCTGATCGTTCGCGTTCCGGGCGACCGGGCGGCCAGGTCGAGGATCACACGGCCGGGTTCCCGGACTACGGCCAGGGCCGCACCTCAGGCATCCAGCCGGTAGCCGGTCAGGAGGACGCCCTTGTATACATATGGAAGAGGAACCTTTCGGTGTTGAAGAACTATCGATCGATACATTGATCGATTCGAAGCCTATGAAACGCATCGTCAGCGCCACGGAGGCCCGCGTTCATCTGGGAGCGATCATGCGCGAGATCGTCGAGAAGGGGGAGCACGTCGTGGTGGAGCGGGGAGGGCGACCCTACGTCGTGATGCTCTCCGTGGAGGAATACGAGCACCTGTGCAAGAAGCCCGATCGTGGCGTGTGGAGAGCGCTCGTCCTGAGGGCCCGTGAGCGGGTACGGGAAGACGTAGGGGATCGCCCGATACCGCCTCCGGAGGAGATCATCCGTACTTCGAGGGAGGAGCGCGATGCCGGGTTCCTGGATCTGCATTGATGCCAGCATCGTCGTGCGCCTGGTGGCGCGTCCCGACGACCATGTGGTCCTGGAGCGGTGGGATGCTTGGCTTGCGGAAGGCCGACGCCTAGCGGCTCCGACCTTGCTCTTCTACGAGGTGACGAATGCCCTCCATCGGTACCACCGGCATGGCTGGATGAAGGAGGGGACGGTTCGGAGCGCCCTTGAGGCCGCGCTGGCACTCCCCGTGGAACTTCATGGAGACGCTTCGTTGCACGAGAGGGCTCTGGAGATGGCCACGGAGCTCGGTCTGGCCGCCGCATACGATGCACATTATCTGGCGCTGGCCGAGCGACTCCGGGCGGAGTTCTGGACGGCCGACGGGAAGCTCGTCCGAGCCGTGGGTGCCCGTTTCGATTGGGTTCGCCTGCTCGGGTCATGACGGCAAAAGGCAGGCGATGACCCGCCCCATCGGAGGGTGGAACAGGATGGCTACCGGCCGAACGGCCTGTTGACGCCCCGGAGGGGCCTGGAATCGTTTAAGGGGCTGGTCCTGCTGAGCGCACTGGTGTACCCTGGGTGCTGGCCCCGTTGCTTCTTGTGGGGCGTAGGGAGTGGGTATGGGGGATTCCCATTGCCAGATTGGTTGAATCCCACATTGCGCACCTAACTGGTGTCCTGACAGCATTTTCCCACACAGGGGCCGAGGAGACGAAGGATCTGGCAATGGACAGCCTCGAGATTGAGCACCTGTTGCTGAACTCCATCCAGGG
>NZ_AZVL01000046.1:0-2764 GCF_000514195.1 Pseudomonas sp. URIL14HWK12:I6 | reverse complement strand
TGGACAATAGGATGGCGGATATCTTTGAATACAAACTGTTGAACATTAGAATTAGCCCCAAATCCTTCTCCAAATGAGCGAGCATATTCCTCCCCCACATGCAGGCGCTCCAGCAACGCCCGCATCTTTCCCTTGAGCGAAGAGCCAGGGATATAGGGCTCGTTTGTGATCGGGTTGCGAATGACCGTGGCGTCGGCGCCCCCGATACCCATTTCCAGGTTGGAGCCTCCGATATGCAGGCCGGTCAGTGCTTTGATAAAGCCCCGAACGCGAATTTTCTTGACCAGCTTTCCTGTAATCATCTGGCGCTCCATGGTTATTTACCTCCGTAAGCCCGATGGTATGCAAGCACGGCTTCGAAAAAGTCCGCAAAACGCTGGAAGTACTCCTTTGCCTTTTCCTCGTTATCTGCTTCCAACACAGCGTCTATGGCCTGCTTAAAAACAGCCAAAAAATCCCGAGAGCCGTCCGTTTCATTTCGCGAAGTTGCATAAACCAAACGAGGTTTCATTAACAAAAACCTATTCCGGTCAAATCCTCTCATGCGCATCCGCACAACTTCGCCATAAAAATTGCGGATCTGCGAGGTCGTTAGCGCCGAGTATCGTTCCTCCTTGTTCTTGGATTTCTTGTCTTTGGCCAGACATTTGCCGAACGCTTCGGCATAAGAGATGGCTTCTTTATCCAGGCCTTCCTGGATCCACTTGAACACCTGTTGACTGCCATCAATTTCGTGGCCGTTGATGTTAAATTTGGTGGGCATAATCCTCTTCCTTTCTGGTTAACATTTCTGTCCAGCGCGCCAGCAAATGTATGATTGAAATCAAATCGCTTTCCGTGCGGGTAGAACAGAAGAGCTCGGCTGCTAATTGGTTGATTTTATCAGCGACTGCTTTATGCTGCTCCTGATAACGCGCTAAATAATAGCAGGTGCGCCACCGCCACGGTCCCCAGGGATTTCGCCCATGGCGCTGATAGCTCTCATGAGCCAGATACAGACGACGAAGGATGCCCCGGGATAGCTGCTTTGCTTCGATCGCCTGGTACAGATCCGCTGTCCATTCGCGCAGGAAAGCCAAATCATTCCAGCTAACAGACACCCCCAGAAAGTTCAGAGCATTTTTGGTAACCACCGTGCCATTCGACCCCACCCGACGCTGGAAATGCTTGGCCGCCTCCTCGGCATGACCGGCCTCCTGGGCGGCATGGTACAGGGGGAGCTTGGGCGGAAACAGCGCAATGCCCCCGGAAAGGGTCAGATAGGGATTCTTGGCTGTAAACGCCTGAAACTGCTGCCGAATCCACCGGGCTACATCGGGCAGCACGTTCCACACGCCTACGATAAACAGGTCGTCACCCCCTGCATAGACGATCTGCATCCCTTCGCTAAGTTGCATTCCTTCGCCCTTTGCTTCTACAACCCCTTGCTCTGTCTGCCAGCGCAGTTGCTGCAGGCGATTCAGGTAGCCGGAAAAGAAAAAGTCCATCATGGTAGAAAGCTGCACCACCCGCGAGAAGGTCGCGTCCTTCCCCAACCCATCCCGAAAGATGCGCCCTAGGTTGTCTACGTCCATGCGCAGCGCGCCCAGTAGCTTGCTTCCCTGTGCCTTTGCGGCCACCTCGTTAAAATCGCCTTCAAACGACCAGTTACCGGCGTAAAAGTGCCAGCTCTGAGGCAGTGTATGTTCGCGCAGTTGTTTGGGATCAAACCATATAAGCTCCCGACTCAGGTCGAAAAAGCCGGGCGAAGCGGTCGTATTGTTTTCCAGAGAAGGCGTTTGGGTATGAACCCGAAAATGCCAGCCATTAAACAGCGCATAGCCCTGCTGACCATCTGCTTCCCGGATAAGTTCAATCGCCTGTGCTTCACGCAGCGCTCGCCCTAGCCTTTGCGCCTCATGCTGCTCGGCACTGATGAATCGGTTTTCTGCCTCTTCGGCCGGGAAAATCTCTCGGTTGCGATGCTTTTCTGCAATCTCGTCACTTCGGCAGAGATAGCGTCCGGTCGCATGGCAGACGACCACCTGGCCTCCGGGCTCCTGCGGCTCCCAGAAGTCCGCCGCAGTGATCGCCCCGGCAAAGGGCTGGCGTTTTTTCTGCTCAATCTGTTCCGTTACCTCTTCCCATTTTGAAGCAATGGGATGCGCGCCATCAGATCCAGCGAAGTCATTGCCGCATAGCGGGATATGGGCCATAACCAGTCCGATGGCGCCATCATAGCGCTGGAGCAGCCACGTTTGCAGCGTTTGTTCAAAATCCGCTAGCTCCCGATTAAAGGCGTCGGTATCGGGTGCTAGGATGTAGAATTTGCCGCCACTGGCATAAAGGAGGCAGGCCAGAGGCAAATGCAAGCGGTTGAGCAGATCACGGGCTGCTACTTGCAGCAGCAGTTGCAAATAGAAAGAGCGCCCTTTCAATGCCCGAAGGGCCCCTTTGTGGGCAATGTTGTAGATATAGCGCTGAATGCCGGTCAGGTCGCCGCAAACGAGCCGGTAGCGCACTTCGTCTCGTCGCTCCACAGGCGCCCGATTCAGGTCGCCATATTTCTCCGTCAGATAATCGTACATGCACAGCGCAAGTGCAGCAGTCAGCCGGCTATGCTCATAGAGAGAAACATCCGGACGCGTTTTGTATGCGGCCGAAGGAATGCACCAGAGGTATTTTTTGAGCAGAGCCAGCAGCGTGCTCGGATGGGGCAGCGCCTTCAGGTTCTCTATCTTGCCCAGCGCTTTTTCAAACGCATCCCAGTGGCGCCGATAATCCG
>NZ_AZVL01000045.1:0-2884 GCF_000514195.1 Pseudomonas sp. URIL14HWK12:I6 | reverse complement strand
GGCGACACCGTCGACAACTCACAGCGCCGGGCCATGCTGATGCTGCATCAGGTGATCATGCTCAGTGAACTGATGGTCAACCGGGTACTGGACGGCCGCCGCGTGCCGAACTAACTGCCCGGTCCCCCTGTAGGAGCTGCCGAAGGCTGCGATCTTTTGATGTTGCTTTTAAAAAACAAGATCAAAAGATCGCAGCCTTCGGCAGCTCCTACAGGGAGTCATTCTTTCAAAGTACTTTGATCGGAGTTCCTGCTGATGTCCGAAACCAAGCCCAATCCGCCAATCACAGACCCGGTTTCACCCTACGAATCCCTCAACTCCAGAAAACTCCACGAAGCCGCCGAACGCGCCCTGGACCACTACCTGGCCCCCGCGCAAATCATGGCCACACCCTACACCCCCAACAGCATGTTCCTGGTCAACCCGCAAACCGACACCGAATCCCTGCTGGCCAACGCCTGCGAATCCCTGGCTTCGGCCACGGTGATGCTCGGTGATTTCGCCGGGACGCTGGAGGGGCCGAGTCGCAATACGGCGCTGGGCATTGCTCAAGTGGTGATGCTGGGGGAGTTGGCGGTGCGTCAGGCGCTGGATAATGTTGTGCCCAAGGAATAGGCGTTGACAGTTCTGGCCTCTTCGCGAGCAAGCCCGCTCCCACAGTGGATCTGCGTTGGTCACAGGTTATGTGTCCGGCGAAGAACCTTTATAAGCGTGAGCCTGCTTGCGATTGCCATTAAATAAATTCGTCCCATCATTTTCGATTATTCCGGTCCCATTATCTTGCAGGTGTAAGAAGATACTCAGTCATGTGTTGTTATCTTTCTGAGCATGTAAGGAATAAATGAGCGAGGTGTATTTTTCAATTATATAAAGATCCTTTTTCAAACTATCCTACGGCTAAAATCGAGAGGTTTTCTGCATCGTTACGATCATGACACACAAAGGCACGTGTGCCGTCCGGTGTTATGGCAATCTGACGTGGAAAGCGGCCGACTAAAAAGCTATTAATCTTGGATACAGTTAGAGCATTGATCACCTCTATTGACCTCTGTTCCGGATTGGTAACAAAGAGGAGCCGTCCGTCCGGTGATATGGCAATATGCTGAGGGTTCCCATCAACGCGAGTGCTATTAATTACCGACAATGTTAGCAAGTCAATTACATAGATAGTTTTGTCAGGGGAACTAGCAACAAAAGCACGCAGGCTGTCCGGACTAATAGCAATTCCCCATGGATATCCGGTAGAAATACTCCGTTTCACTGATAGGGTCTTCGTATCAATAATTGAGAGTGAATTGCCATTGGCAAAACTACTAACAATCACATACTTTCCGTCTGGTGTGGTAGCGGCCTCTTTGGGAGAGTTTGTTACGGAAATTGTTTTGATAACTAAGTAATTTTCTGTGTTGATGACTGAGACGGTATTACTTCCGGCATTGACCACATAGACGTGTTTGCCGTCAGGCGTAATTGTTATCCCTTCTGGATTTTGGCCTACGGAAATACTCTTTATTTGCGAATGGCTCAAGGTGTCAAATACCGATACTAATTGTTTGTTAACATTGGCAACAAACGCACGTAATCCATCTGGCGTGATTACGATCCACCTTGGACCTTCTGGCGCGGGAATAGAATTAATTACCGAAAGACTCATCGTATCGATAACTTTGACTGTATTGCCTGTGGCACTAGTAACAAACGCATGCCGGCCATCCGGAGTGAAATCAATCCCGGTAGGCCCGCGTTCTAAAGAAATGGTTCCAATTAACCCAGAAGCCACCAGCTTTGCTGTAGCTGTCTGGGTGCTGCTAATGGCCGTCAAATTGTAGGACCCAAGAGCTCCTTGGTGCTTCACGCCGCTGACGGTCAACGTACCCATGCTGTCAGTCGAGAAATCACGTGCCCCCGTGCCGCCGTCGGCATAAGTGAAATCTGCCGGTAGGGTCAAAGTGATCTTTCCATTCGGCACAGGCGCGCCTTGAGCTGTGCTCAAGTTCAGGACAATGGCCTGGACCTCGCCGGAGGAATTGGTCAGATAGGGCGGGTTGACAAATGCCAGAATCGATTCGTTCTCGATGATCACTGTCCACACCTCCGACTCCGTTCCGCTGCCATACAGCGCCTTGGCTTTGAACACATGCTTCGTCGGTGTTAGCTCGGTCAGTTCAACCGTCCATATGCCTTTGTCATCGGCTTTGGGCTTTTTGCCAGTGGAGGTAGCACCGTCGAAGATTTCCACTTCCTGCCCTAAAGCTGCGGTGCCCTCAAGCGTAATCAAGGTGTCTCCAGTCGTGCCGCCCGGGAGAATCTCATTCCCTTTGGAGTCTTCCGCTCCGGTAATTTCTGGCCGTACATCCTCAATCGCTTTGATCATATAAGTCCGCACCGGAAACTCCACCGCCTCACTCTCCACCGTGCTCTGACCAAGCGCCGCTTTAAACACCAATTCCAGATCGCTGCCATCCTGCAGAGCTTGGAGCTCATCGACTGGAAGCGGAACAGTGAAGAACCGGTCAGCAATCCAGTCGGGGTTGGTGCCGGCCGTCGGCGCACTCCAGATCTCGCGTGTGTAGGCGCTGCCGTCAGCATATGTCCCGCACAGGCGCAACCAGACGTACTGGCCGAGAGCGATCAGCGGCCAGTCGCCCATGCGTACGGAAGCTTGGGTCAGGTTGCCGGTATGCAGTTCCGGGCCGGCGCCGTCGTTGTCGGCCTGCTCGATGGTGGGGCTGGCCAGCGCGCTCTGCGGCATTGCTTGCACCGTCAGGTCAAATACCCGGGACGGTGTTGGATGACCATCAATGATGACGACGTAGGAGATTTTTACCTGCTTACCCAGATTGAACGCCACCACGCTGTTGGGGATCGCAAACTCAAGCCCTTC
>NZ_AZVL01000044.1:0-2964 GCF_000514195.1 Pseudomonas sp. URIL14HWK12:I6 | reverse complement strand
ATCTTGTCGAATTCAACTACGGCCGAACCGAAAACTTCGGAGCAGACGCGAGTCAGAGCAGCGGTCAGAGTGGTTTTACCGTGGTCAACGTGACCAATGGTCCCTACGTTGACGTGGGGCAGGGAACGATCAAATTTTTCCTTAGCCATCGATAACACCCTCAACAGAAGAATTAGACGAACGATATCTACCATTAAAACAAAGGCAGATATTTTCATATCTGCCTTGTTATATGGAGCTCTTGAGCGGATTTGAACCGCTGACCTCACCCTTACCAAGGGTGTGCTCTACCAACTGAGCTACAAGAGCGTAACACTTTGCACAACCTGCAAACTTGGAGCGGGTAGCGGGAATCGAACCCGCATCATCAGCTTGGAAGGCTGAGGTTCTACCACTAAACTATACCCGCGGAGCTTGCAGCTCACGCTAAAAATGGTGGAGGGGGAAGGATTCGAACCTTCGAAGTCGTAGACGTCAGATTTACAGTCTGATCCCTTTGGCCGCTCGGGAACCCCTCCTAAGCGAGCCGGCATTCTATACTATGCCGACCTTCTGTCAAGCATTTTCTCATTAAAAACCTGAGGTTAGCTGCGTTGACACCGCTCCGCTTTGACAACCTGTTT
This sequence comes from Pseudomonas sp. URIL14HWK12:I6, assembly GCF_000514195.1. NCBI lineage: Bacteria > Pseudomonadati > Pseudomonadota > Gammaproteobacteria > Pseudomonadales > Pseudomonadaceae > Pseudomonas > Pseudomonas sp. URIL14HWK12:I6. The sequence continues at coordinate 2,341 of NZ_AZVL01000044.1, read as the reverse complement.
AGGTGTTCGCTGTGGAGCGGGCGCCATTCTATGCAAACTATTCCAGCGGTGCAACCCCCTCACACAGCATTATTTTATGTTTTAACTCATTGAATTCCTTGGAAAGGTTCTGCAACTGCACATCCCCCAATAAACGCTGGCTCTCGGGCGCAATGCGCAACCAATATCCAGGCTCGGGAAGATCCTTTTGCGATGCCTGAACCTTCACACTCATGCCCGCTAGACGCATCTGTAGCGCGGAAAGGCTGCTTTCTTGAGTCAAACCACCCAAAAACAGACACTCCTGTCCGGCATGGCGCGCGCCTTGCACTCCCGCCGAGTCACCAGTCGCCTCACTCAATAAGCGAATATCTTGCTGGGACCCGCGGTACATGCTGAGAGGAGTGACATCTTTTGCACGCAAGGGCGCCTCCTGCTGATGCCAGACGTAATAGAACACATTGAGAACAACGAGCAGCAGGAACAACCAACGCATACAAACCTCAAGTTAAAGGACACGCCATCGCCAACCCTACAAATACCAGGTCAGGGACGATCCGAGCATCAGGCACGACGTCCGCCACCAATCCAGCATCGCCACCGGTAATAAAGACAGCAAAGCGCTCCCCCCAATAGGATCGAGCCATTTCCATCTGGGTCAGAACGAAACCTCTCAACATTAAAGAGCACCCTCGCTCCACCGCCTCGACGGTACTGCGCCCCGGAGCATGGCTCGTCAACGCTTTTTCGGCAGCCAAGTCCCCATAACGGATTTTCCGGGTATGTGTACGTAATTGGTTACGCATCAAGGGCATCCCTGGGCAAATGAATCCTCCAAGGTGCTCTCCTTCGGCATTAATAAAATCGGCTGTCACAGCAGTGCCGAAATCCAGAATCAGACAGGCGCCGGCAGCCAGATGAAAGCCACCGAGCATCGCCAACCAGCGATCCAGCCCCAAGCGTTCATAGTCGTCATAGCCATTCCTGACACCAGACATCTCACTGGCCGACTTTGCGCAAACGACCGAGATGCCGAACGTCTGCTCGAGAATTCGGGTGAGCGCAGCAGTTTCTTCGCTGGTTCTTACGCTGACCAACCGACATTTGCGCAACGACAGGCTCTCAAATGCACACAAGCTATCCACCAGAGCCTGATCCGAGTCGACAACACCTTCCGCGAAAAGACCACCAGCAGCCGTATTCAATACGCGCCACTTGATAAAGCTATTCCCACAGTCGAGCTCAAGAATCATCACGCAACCTCAGACTGAGCTCACCACCACTAAATACTTTTTCCACGCCGTCCACCTTCAAGCGCAGCGCACCCTGGCTATCAATACCAAGCACTACGCCTTCTATATGACTAACGCCCGCAACCAAAGAAACCGGGCGACCTTGCCACATGTGATCCTTTTCCCATTCCTCCTGGAACGCAGAGAAACCATGGACCTGATGACGCTGGATATAACCGCGCAGTTGGTCGCTCAGCTCAGCCACCAAGACGTTGCGATCGCAGGTTTGACCCGTCTCGAGTCGAATTGACGTCCATTGCTGGTCAACTTCCTCAGCAACCTGCATGTTCACATTAATGCCTATACCCAGCACCACATGGCAAACATCTGCCGGATCCCCTACTAGCTCAAGAAGAATACCGGCGATTTTCTTGTTCCCGACCAGCACATCGTTGGGCCACTTCAATCCTGCGCCCGCCACCCCCAGCTTTCGCAGGGCATGCATAACAGCCAAACCGACCACCAGACTCAAGCCCTCAAGCTGGCGCATGCCACCTTCAATGCGCAGGACCAGGCTGTAGTAGAGATTTTCAGCAAAAGGGCTTACCCATTTGCGGCCTCTGCGACCGCGACCGGAAATCTGTCGTTCGGCCAATACCAGAAACGGCGCCGCTCGACCCTGATTGATCGCGCGAAGCGCCTCTGCGTTAGTGGAATCGATGGAATCAAAGACTGTAATCGGCCAAACCGCTGCTAAGGCACTGATCTTCAGGGGGTCGAGGAGCGTCAAGGGTGCAGCCAGTTGATAGCCTCTGCCCCGGACTTTGTTTATGGACAACCCGAGCTCAGCCTCAAGATGCTGAAGCTGCTTCCACACCGCACTTCGACTGATTCCCAGGGTAACCCCCAGAGCCTCGCCGGAATGGAATCGACCATCCTTTAATAGATTCAACAACGTCAGCATGCAGGTCTCGCCTCACAATGAGGTCCGAATAATAGCCATGAGCCGGGCGATTGCATAGAAATCAAGCGCACCACTTTCCTGCGGGCAAAACAAAACCCCAACTGCTTTCGCAATTGGGGTTTCGGAATTTAATCTTGACGATGACCTACTCTCACATGGGGAAACC
>NZ_AZVL01000043.1:0-3264 GCF_000514195.1 Pseudomonas sp. URIL14HWK12:I6 | reverse complement strand
GGTGTAATAGATCCGAGGTCTCTGCTTCATCTGCAACACTCCTTCTGCTTACACAGAATTTAGTCGTGTTGCGTCGACCGGTTGAATCCACAGCCGAAAGCGGCCCTTCGTTGGACGCAGCAATGACTCGACATAAGGACAGGCAGGAGAAGTCTTCTTGCTGCCTTCTACCAACTCCCGTACGGAATGCCGAATCTCTCGATATACCGCTTGGACTTTTCACTGACAGGATACGCATAGCGCCCTTGGTTCTTACCTTGACTAGGCCCCAGCGGTTCCACCTCTGCCTGTGCTCTGGCGACTTTGACAGGATGGTGGCATGAGTCTCGAACCCAGACTTGCACGACACCACCTGGCGCCAGGCCCAAGTAGAGAGACGCGTTATAGCGCCCCTTTTGTTCAGGTGTTTTAGCGCAGCGCTGATTGACGGACTCAAGCATGAGTTGCCTGGCTTCCTCTGGGATATCTACCCAGACCTTGTACGTTTGCGGTTCAACAATGGATTGCCAACGGACATAGATCCTTTTGGGAAGATCAGCACCAACAACATTTTTTCCGTTACTTCCTACGCCGTGCCAACCTTGAGCAGATGCTGTTCCATCCTCTGCCTGCCCGCCTGAGGCGGATCCACCTCCGGTGCGCAGGAATACTCTGCCTTTAATGTCTTCGACCGAAGTGTCCTCAACCCAGATTTTCATGTAGTTGGGCTCGGTAAAGCCTAGTTCCCACCAAGGAGATTTGGGGTCGCTTTTGGCTGATAGCGGATTACTTGAATCACAGCCGCTAATCAACAGGGCAAAAAGCATCGTTGGAAATCTTTTCATCGGACGACGGTTACCAACTCCCGTACGGAATGCCGTACTTATCGATATACCGCTTAGCCTTTTCACTCACAGGATAAGCATACTGACCGCCGTTCTTGCCCAGCTCTGGCCCCAGCGGCTCCAACTCAGCCTGAGCTCGGGCGACTTTAACTGGGCGCCGACAAAGGTCTCTTACCCACACCTGCACCACTCCGCCCGGTGCGAGTCCCAAATAGACCGATGCCATGAAGCGTGCCGTTTTCTCGGGAGTTTCGGGGCAACGCTGGTGAGTAGACGTCACCATCACCTGTCTGGCCTCCTCAGGAATATCCACCCAAGCCCGGTAGGTTTTTTGTTCCGGTATCGATTGCCAGCGGACGAAGATGCGCTTGGGTAACCCTGCCCCGATAACCGGTTTGCCTGTACCCCCGACCCCAATCCAACCGCGCGCAGACTCCTTGTCATCATTCGGTTCTGCACCGCTGGCGTTCCCTCCCCCGGCACGTAGAAAAGTTTTACCGTCGATGTCCTCCACGGAGCTGTCTTCAACCCACACGTTCATAAAATTGGGTTTGATAAACGCCAGTTCCCACCAAGGGTACTTAGGATCGTTTTCTCCGGAGTTGGAGCTTGTTGCGTTACATCCGGTGAAGGCCAAAATGCTCAGCAGAGCTACGAGTATTCTCATTACCAAAGCTTCCAATCAGCTACGTGAGGATGCCGCACGCGAATGGAATCCTCCGTGGGTGCGTTGATGTAAACAGCTCGCAAACCGCTGCCGTCCCGCCTGCCTTGGGGGTGGTTCCAGTTGGCAGAGGTGTGGATGTATTTCAGTTTCAGCAATTGCTCATCATCGGGAGAGGTGGTGTAGTCGCCGGCGACGAATCTGTCACAGATCGATTGCAGCTCTTGGGGAACGGCATACTCCGTACGCCCAGGTATATCGGTGAAAGGAACGCCTTTCTCCTTGGCCAACTGATACATCACTCTCAAATAAACCGTGGAAAGTTTACCGCTGACCGGGCGTTTGAGTTGCAATCCCGCGTACACGCGTTTTTGCTTGGGTCCGAACCGATCTTGCGGGTCGGGCGGCAATGCGAGCGCCGCTGGCGTTACGACTTCCAGCATGTGTGCAGGCCAGCCCTTGGCTATCCACTGACTTTTTACTTGAACGGCATCTTGGTAGATCGAAGTCGTTTTGACATCCGTGTTGCTCCATACATCAAGTGTTTGCATGGGGCTGATCAAAACACATTCTTCGACCTCATCGAGGTAGCTGCCTCCGATGTCCGAGTGGACGCCAGGACATGTGTATTCGGGATAGTCAGGTTTGACTCTGCTGAGTGCGAAGTTAGCCCGACATTCGTCACGGGCCACCAAATGAACGACATCTTTGAAGAAACGTCGATCAAGGTACAGTTTTACGCCAGGAGCGATTGGGCTCGACACTCTGCCCAAATTCGTGAAGCCAGCGATTGACGCTACCGTATCGAACAGGCCGATAAACCCCATGTTGATGCTACTACCGTACTGATCAACAAATGTACGACTGAAGTTGTTGGCGTAAGTCGTCAATGAGTCCCTTAACGGCCCCTGCTTGCCTCTTACAATTTCATTTGCAAAATGGCGAGCGGCGGCTGCACCTCGACTGAAACCGAAAGTGTCAAAGGTGATTGACGCAATTTCACTATTCGGATTTTCCTGAAGGGCATCCTCGATGATTTGCTTGATGAAAGTAAACGAAGTCTGAACACGCCCCACAACCCCCGTCTCTCCCCGCCCAGTGCCTTGGCTGACGACGCTGTCCTTCTCGCTGGATCGAGTACCAATGCCTTCAATATAAACGGGTCGGGAGACCTGTTTTATCGAACCCTCTCCTTCTGCAATCGGAGCTTCGTAATACAGGTCGGCAAGTTTTTTTATATTGGTCGCGCCAGCCCCATAGCTACTGTCCGGATCCCTCATATAGGGCTGACAGCTAGCAGGAATATCCTGCGGCGCAATCGGATGCTGCGCACCACACAGCAGCCCCGCCGCCGTGTTATTCGCATTGTTGCCAGTACCATCAAAGAACACCCCAATCCTCAACGCAATGCCGATTTTCTCGGGCTCGCGCGCAGGTTCTTTCCCGTGCTTCTCATACTCAGCCCAACGCTGGGCATGGATGTCGACGGGTTTGGCTTCTTCGTAGCGGTAGTTTTTCGGGGGGTTGGGAACGTAGCCACTCAATCCTTGATTCCTTGTTCTGATCCTTGAAGAACGGGCCGAAGGGTGACAGCCGAGGCTTGGGGGCGCAAGGCGTGGCTCTGTGCCAGCTCGGTTGAAATTGCTGGGGCGACGAGGGTTTGGGCTCGTCGCACCGGGGTGGTCAGTGGGCGATTTCGACGTTGTCGAGGGCCTGGTTTACGGCGAGTTCGCCGAGCATGACGACCTGGGCGATGCCCAGTGCGGTTTTGCGGTG
>NZ_AZVL01000042.1:0-3966 GCF_000514195.1 Pseudomonas sp. URIL14HWK12:I6 | reverse complement strand
GCGGCGGATCTTCCAGATGTTTGAGGGGATTGATGTTTTGCTGCTCCCCACCCTGGATGGAGTTCAGCAACAGGTGCTCAATCTCAAGGCTGTCCATTGCCGGATCCTTCGTCTCCTCGGCCCCTATGTGGGAAAATGCTGTCAGGACACCAGTTAGGTGCGGAATGTAGGTTGCAATGAAAACGACGGCTTATTTCAGAAAAAGCGTTATGGTACGTCGGCCCTATCTCAAGATGGAATGGATTGCGCACGTTTTGAGGAATCCGATTCGTACCGAGGTGCAATCCAACGGGCGCATTCGTTACTGGGGATATATTGCCGAGGCGGGCAAGTATCTGCGGGTTGTGATGGAACCGGATGGTGAGACCGTTCATAATGCTTTCTTTGATCGCAGCTTTAAGCCTTGATCGAGAGCAAACGATGGTTTTTGAATACTACCCGGAGACCGACACGCTGTATATCAAACTGATCGACGGCGTGAGTGCTGAGTCAGAGGAGATTGCACCAGGGGTTGTGCTGGACTTTGATGAGCACAATCGTGTTATTGGAATTGAAATTGAGGATGCCAGCAAATTTGTTGATCTATCGAAAGTGGAGCTAAGAGCCCTTCCTGTTGTGAATCTGGTTCTGAGCGAGAGAGCCGCTATAAATCATTAACTTTTACCAGATGTCAGCTACCCACGACTTCCGTCTTGGATAGCTGATCGCCCGCAACCCGAACCGGCCCGAGGGCGAGAAGCTTCCCTCCCCGACCGAGATTGTGGCCGAGCTCCTCGAAAGAGAGCGGGAGATCTTGGCATCATGGAGGAGTTGAATGAACTTTTGGGAAACCATTGGGAAGCGCCCGATGGATGAGCGCATCCGCGCCATAGCTCACCGTGTCCGGCGGTTCCTGGAAGACCAATACGGTTCCGGGATCAAGGCGGTGATCCTCTATGGCTCCCATACGCGCGGGACGGCTACTGAGGATTCTGATGTGGACCTCCTGGTGGTGGTGGACGATGCCCTGAGACCCGATGAGGTGCGCCGCAGTTTGAGCAATCTCCTTTTGGATATCCTCCTCGAGGAAGGCGAGCTGGTTTCCGTGATTGTGCTCCCCGAGAGTTTTTACAAATCCTACGCAAGTTGTGACCTACTTTAAAGCGCAGGAGATACTATAAGCCAGCAGGCACAACATAATCTTCAGTTCAAAGCCACGCGCCGTGACCGCATGAATCCATCGGGGCAGCAGTCGCGCAAGCATACTTCCAACGCTTTCGATGCGGCGCCGCAAGCGCTGCTGCACAAAGACTACGTAGGCCGCTACGGCCCGCTTCGATCGCTTTTTGCGCAGCGGAAGCAGCTTAATGGCTGCATGAGCGGCCAACTCATCTTCCAGACGGTAGTCATTGTAAGCCCGATCGCCCAGAACCAGCGCTCCTTCAGGCAAATCCCACAAAAGCGCCTTGAGCATGCGCACATCGCTGTAGGAGGCGGGCGTCAGATAGGCTTCCACGGGATAGCCTTCCAGGGTGCAGAGCAGGTGGACTTTGAGGCCATAGAAGCGGCGTTGTTTGGAGGCCACATAGCCGTAGTAGGTTTTGCCGTAGCGCTGGGGAGGATAAAGCCGCGCACGACGAATACGTGCATTATCACAACAGGGCAACGGGAAACTATCGATCAAGAAGATCGGCTCGGTGGTGTGACGAAGCCAGTAGTTGCCGAGGATCTGGAAAAGCGTTTGCATCACAGGGGCCAGCCGATGCAGCCGTCGGATGAACTGGCTTTTGGAGAGCATGTGAGGGATCCAGTTGGGATGATGGAGCAACCGTCGGGCTTGCTCGAGGTTGCCGCCGAAGAATCGGGCGGCTACCAGGGCGGTGGTGAGGACTTCGGCGTCGGACATCTGGGTTTGCGGGTCTTCACGATGGCCGCGCGCCTTGAAAAAGTCGTCGACGAAACAGTAGATTGCAATGATGGCGGTGTCCATGGCGGATTTTCGGGTAGAGTTAGCGTCTTACCCCGAAAAAAACTCGTCGATGGGCACCGCCTTTTTCAATACTTCCTGTAGGTCACAACTTGGGTAAATCCTACAATTCGCCTTTCCTGCTTAACGTGAGAAGGGAAGGAGCGCCGGTATGAAGGAAGTTATGGATCTGGTTGCCAAAGCGGAGAAGTTCCTCAAGACGGCCGAGGTGGCTTTGACCGTGGGCGACTACGACTCCTGTGCCTCACGCTGCTATTATGCGATGTTTTTCCTGCGGAAGCGGCCCTTTTTACCAGGGGCCTCAGGGCTTCCTCCCACAAGGGGATCATCGGTTTGTTCGGCGAACATTTTGTGAAGCCGGGAATCTTTGGGCGGGGACTTGGGAAGGTGTTGAACGAGGCTTATGACAGGAGACTCCGAGGCGATTACGCAACGGGCTTTGATATTGAGGAGGAAGAAGCCTGAAGGACGCTGGAAGAGGCGCGGGAGTTCGTGAAAGCGGTGCGGAGGTATCTTGAGGAAACAGGAGCCCTTGGAACCCGAGGTGATCATGAAAATGCTTGACGGACCTTACAACCCACATTCCGCACTTTGGCAAGCAAGAAATGAGATTTTGTGGTATCCTCCAGAAGCAGGAGGATACCAATGACCAGGAGATACGCAACGCAACGTCTGGATCACCTGGGCATCGTAGCCGGTATCTGCCAGGAGATTGGCCTGGCCGAGTAAAAGGACCGCCTGCTCGGGCCCGGCCAACCAGCGTCGGGGAAGCGGTGCAGGCGATGGTCCTCAAAGCGCCGGGCTTCACCGGCCGTCCCCTTTACCTGACGCCGGAGTTCTTCGCCAACAAGCCCCTGGACCGCCTGTTGCGTCCGGGGCTGACGGCCGAGATACTCCATGACGACAGTCTGGGCCGGGCGCTGGACATGCTGCACGAGTAGGGACAGAGCGAAAGCTTTGCCCGGGTGGCTTCCCACGCCCTGCGGGTGTACGGCATCTCCCATCGCTTGGTGCACCTGGACACCACCGTTGTACTTACTCCAATCTCTCCTCATGGTCCATCCATTTCTTAGACAAAGCACCAGATTGTGGAGGCGTATCCGGCCCAGATGAGGGAAGGGGAGATGCCCTACCCGGTGGCCGACAGCGCCCTCGACAGCGCGGAGCACCTGCAGCGCCTGCGGGGGTGAAATGGCTGACCCGTGTGCCGGAACGGATTGGGCTGGCGCAAGCAGTGATCGAAGCAGTGAGCGCGGAGGCGATGCCGCCCGCCTTGCAGGAAGGGTATCGCTTCCTGGCGTTGGGCACGGTCTACGGGGCGTGCGTCAGCGGTGGCTGGTGGTCTGGTCGGCTCAGGCTGAACAACGGGAGCAGGCGGTGCTCCACAAGCGCGTGGAGAAGGAGCGGCAAGCGGCTGAGAACGCCTGGCGAAGGCGCTGTCGGCGGGCGTTCGCCTCGCAGGAGGAAGCCGAGGCGACCGTCGAGGCGCAAGCAAAGCACTATCGCTGTCATCGGGTGGAGGTGCATTATCGGCCGGTGCTGCACGATGAAGAGCGAGGCCGTCCTCCGGCGGGGGCGATGCCCTGCCGGGTGGGCGTTTGCCTGGAAGGGGCGCTGGTGGCGAAGGCCGAGGCGATCGCGGCCGCCCGGAAGCGGTTGGGCACGTTCATCCTGGCGACGAACGAACTGGATGAGCGAGCGCTGCCGACGGAGGAGATGCTGTGGGCGTACAAAGGGCAGGGATGGGACCGGAGCGAGGTTTCCGCTTTCTCAAAGACCCCTGGTTCGTTGCCGATCGCTTGTTTTTGAAGAAGCCGGAGCGGATTATGGCGCTGTTGATGGTGATGGGATGGGCGTTGCCGGTCTATGCGCTGGCCGAACACAGGCTGCGGAGCGTGTTGCGGAAAAGGGGAGAAAGCATCCCCAATCAGTTTGGGAAGCCCACCCAGCGTCCTACGATGCGGCGGATCTTCCAGATGTTTGAGGGGATTGATGTTTTG
>NZ_AZVL01000041.1:0-4325 GCF_000514195.1 Pseudomonas sp. URIL14HWK12:I6 | reverse complement strand
GTGGTGTTATCTGCGCTGTTTATGACAGTTGCTCTTTATTTTAGCAGTAGAAAAACAGAAAATTACCAGCTTACTGTTAGTAACTAACTTGTACGCATGAACATGAATATGAAAAGAGAACTCAAGAAGCATCTAACAAGCCTGGGGGTTTATCGTTGGATCTACCCTTTGCTCAAACTTCCTTTAACATTCAGATGGATACAACTCGGATGTCAATCGCCACCGCCTCATTTGGTTAAGCTATATACTCTTCGAGCTTATGCGAAGGCGTTCGGATTGCGTGTTTTTATCGAGACGGGAACATATCTTGGTGATACGGCTGAATGGATGGCTCGAATGGGAATGCGTGTCTATACAATTGAACTTGATGAGACATTATTTAAAGATGCCCAGTTGAGACTGCAGCGCTACCGGAATGTAACAGTAATGTGGGGTGACAGCGGCGAGATCCTGCCAAAATTGCTTAGCTCGGAAATTCGTGAGCCTGCATTGTTCTGGTTGGACGCCCATTACAGTGGAGGGATAACGGCGCGAGGGACGATCGAGAGTCCCATCGAGAGTGAGATAAGCGCAATTTTACATCACAATGTTAAAGGACACGTGATCTTAATTGACGATGCTCGACATTTTACAGGTTCGGGAGGGTATCCACATTTGGATGAGTTGCTTCATCGCTTGAGGGTTGCCTTCGATGGATACAGCGTTGAGGTTTCTACTGATATTATATTATAAGGATAACACCGAGGTTGAGAAAAGATTGAAGGATGGAGAACGATGCTGTACGCTTATCCTAAGCTCCCGTGGAAATATGCACATTTGGGTTTTATTAGGGTTTCAGGAGCTGGTTTGGGGAACCTGCTATTTCCTTGGGCCAGGGCTGTGGTCGCTGCTAAAAAGTATGGTATGCGTCTTATTTGGCCCACTTGGCCACAATTGTACCTGTCAAAGAAGCCAAAGCTGGCATTAGAATATATCAAGCGTCACTATTTTGGCTACTTTAGGCCAACCGAAGAGTATATAAGTGGTGGAAAGAAGCTGCGGTTGTTGTTGAGTGCAAAGAAGGTTTCTGAAGACGAGTTTTTTTCAAAGGGACCGCATGACCTGCGATCGAGCGAGGATTATGTTGTAGTTTTCGAGGGGATGAAGGATTTATTTAACTCGCTGATGGGTTATCATGAGACCTTAAGAGAACATTTGTTGAGTATTGTGGCATCGAAGCACTTAGCCATGGTTAAGAAGCTCCCTTGGCCTTCAATTAGTGTGCACATACGGTTTGGTGATTTACCGTTTACCGAAGATTTGTCAATGATGAGAGAAAATCCTTGGAAATTTCGGTTGCCGCTGTCATGGTATATCGCTCAGATAGAGAAGTTGCGAGAAGTACTTGGAAAGGACACGCCTGTTTATGTGTTTAGTGATGCCCAAGAAGAGGAAATTGCGTCTATTTATAAAAGTGGTAATGTACATAGAATCCGTTCGAGTGCTATTGCGGAGTTAATTACTATGTCTAATTCATTTGTCTTAATTGCTTCAGGATCAACCTATTCAGCCTGGGCCTCGTTTCTGGGCCAATGTCCTACTATTTGGTTCCCAAACTGGCGGAGAAATCGAATTGTATTGGAAAATGGGGCCGAATGTGAATGTGACATTGTTAGTGAGTTTCCAGAGATGTTCAAACGAATAATTGTTGAACGCATGGATGTACACAATGAATGAGTTTGCGAGATTAGCAAGCCTTGTAGTTATTGGAATAGTGCTGCTCCTATCATTTATTGCTCTGTATGGTAAAAAGTCTGCTTTACTATGGCTTTACGGAATATTAATTGTTGTAAACGATGCACAATTTAGAATAAGATATGTTATGGATACTAGTTTAGATTACCAAGTTTTGATGAAGATAGTTGTGTGGATTAGCGTTTTTGCTTTAGGATTTATCTATGTGTTTCGATACAAACTGTTAAATCTATTCCTTAAAACAAACATTTCTCTTTATACCTGGCTACTATTTAGTATGGTTACAGCTTTGTACGCACCTAAATTGGAGTTTGCGTTAAGTTCCATCCTGATAATTGTTGGGGTAATTTTTATAACAGGCGTAATCCTCTATTTCTATGGATTAGAGGTTCTTTTTCGCGTGTTGTTAATGGCATTGCTCTCCGGACTTTTTCTTTCTTGGTTTTATTATTTTGCTTTCCCTGATATAGGGAGATGGAATGATTATGGTGTAATACGTATGTCTGGTATTTATTCGCCGACACACTTAGGTATGCTATCTGTTATTACTTTTTTTGTGGCAAGGCTTACATTACGATCTTCAGTTTTTAGATTGCTGATCATGGTTGTTGCATTAACTACTTGTGTTTTTACGGTATCTCGAGCACCACTTATAGCTTTTTTGTTGACATTTCTTTTCTCTGATATATACCGTTCTACAAGAAAAAGCACGTATTACGGGGTACTTAAAATAGTTTTAAGCTTGATCATCTCTGTTATTACTGTGATTTTGGCTGCAAACACCTCTATTTATACTCTTCAACAATTTTCAAGGTCTGGAAATCCCGAAGAAGTATTATCACTAACTGGAAGACTAACGCTATGGATCTGGATTTGGGATAAAGTTAAGGAAAATGTGCTTCATTTTCTATTTGGATATGGATGGGGTAGTTTTAGATGGTTATCTGAGGCACAGTCCGTGTGGCATCCTACTCATGCACACAATATGCTGTTTGAACTTTTATTTTCACAGGGTTTTGTGGGCCTTGCATTATTTAATATTTTACTATTAAGAATCGTAAGAAATAGTTGGAAAAAACCACTTTTTTTGTTTACTGTTTTGCCCATTCTGATTTACAGTTTAACAAGCAGTATACTTGGGCAGATTCCTAATGTACTTTTTTATATCTTAATTTTACCGATATTTAATTTTTTACATCGTTCAAAAAGAAAAGCACTATGCAACGTAAGATTTAACGATTGTTAAATCTGAAGCGAATATTTTCCTTCAATTGGCTAAAGTTAGCACTACTTGTGCTAACCGATCCGACTCTCAGTTATTTGAATTACTATATATAAAACAAACATAGGCTTAACATAAAAAGGCCGCGTTCCTAATACGCTTTCCATACGTTCATCTTACCCTTGTCTTTGTGATATGAAGCCACGACTAGCTATACTTACGAATATTATTTCGCCGTATCGGATCCCCGTATACAGAGAGCTGGCAAAGAAGTTTGATGTAGCGGTTTTCGTATCGGGGAATGAAGCTAATCGAAGCACGTGGAGTGGTGTCGTTGAACAACTCCGTAAGAGTGGCATAGGCGTAGAAAAAGTGTGGGGAATGACGATTCCTATGTCTGTAAGAAAAGGTTCCCAGTATTTTGACTTGAGGTATTTACATGTTAACCCTGGATATTTCACTAGTTTGCTTCGTTTCAAACCGGACGCAATCATCTCCAACGAGATGGGTTTTAGAAGTTTGGTAGCCGTTTTTTATGGTAAGCTCTTTCGAAAGCCTGTATGGATTTGGTGGGGAGGAACCCTGCACACTGAACGGTCGATCGGATTAGTAAAGAAACTTTGGCGGCGTCTGTTTGTTCGAGTGGTAGATAGATGGATTAGCTATGGACTCACTTCTACAGAATATCTTTTGAGCTTAGGTATTGCTAGAGATTGCATATTGCAGATACAGAATTGTGTTGATGAAACCCTATTTACTGAACAGGTTGAACCTACATTTTCTTTCTATCCACGGCCTGTTCTTCTTTTTGTGGGTCAGATGATAGGGCGTAAAGGAGTTGATCTGTTGCTGGAAGCAGCCGCAAGGATACGGCGAAAGGGTTATCAGTTTAGTTTGGTATTGGTAGGCGATGGTCCTGAAAAACATAGACTACAGGTTAAAGCAGAAAAACTTGGTTTGCGCTATGCCTATTTTCTACCTGCGCAGAAGCCTGAAGTGATGCCCTCTGTGTATAGAAGTGCGGATATTCTTGTTTTTCCAACTTTGGAGGATGTATGGGGACTAGTTGCGAATGAGGCTCTTTGGTGTGGTATTCCTGTAATTGCTTCCATTTATGCTGGATGTACACCAGAAATTGTACCTGTGCAAAATAGGTTCGATCCATTAGACCCAGAAAGCTTTGATGCTATTTTAGAACGCACTTTTAAGGGAAAAATTTCACCCGCAGATACATCTTGCCTGCTAACGAGCAAAGAGGTTGCAAATATAATTGCAACGGACATTATGAAAGTCTTGTATAAGAACTTATCCGAAAAATAGGGATACTCTGTAATCGCCACAATAACCGGAGCAGCCTCATGAAACTCAC
>NZ_AZVL01000040.1:0-5731 GCF_000514195.1 Pseudomonas sp. URIL14HWK12:I6 | reverse complement strand
GCCCTAATTGAAAACGCCCGTAACTTGCCCCAAGAACTCTACAAATCGCTGACCTGGGATCGCGGTAAAGAGATGGCTGACCATAAACGCTTTACGGTGGCTACCGACATCAAAGTCTACTTCTGCGATCCTCATCGTCCTTGGCAACGAAGATCAAATGAGAACACCAACGGGTTGTTAAGGCAGTACTTCCCGAAAGGAACCGACCTTGCGGAGCACTCGCAAGCCACGCTCAATGAAGTGGCAAGGCAGCTAAATAGCCGCCCTCGGAAAACGCTAGACTACGAAACACCGGCAGAACGATTTAGCCAATCTGTTGCGTCGACCGGTTGAATCCACAACCGATAACTGCCTTCGATACGCGACTTTCGCCCGACAGCGGCTCGATTGTAAGAATATGGCGGAGAGCCGCAAAACCGCCTACGCTTATAGAATGATTCCTCGAACACCTTGCCCATCTGGTGGTATAGAGCCGAGAGATCTGACTTCCTTTGACCGTCCACTTAACACCCACCCGGACCGACCCGCGCCTATCGCCAGCAACTGGCCCCTGAATCCGGTCCACACGACCAGCAGTACGGCGCAACGGGTAAAAGCCAGACCCAGTCCCCCACCTGTCGTTCAAAAGCGACCGATGCCGCAGCACCTCTGGAAACGGGGGCGCTGTTCACGTTCTGCCATGAGGACAATCCGTATGTATCGGCCGAGCACGACTCCTTACCAGCAGCATCGAGGGTTCAGCCGAACCTTCACTCAGGGGCATTTGAGCCTTGGATTATTCTTTCCCATGGAGGCGTTCGACGGGGACACTCCGAACATGCTCAACCAGGTCACACTGGCTAAACAAGCCGAGGCGCTGGGCTTCTGCGCGCTCTGGTTTCGCGACGTGCCGCTTCGCGACCCTGGCTTCGGCGATGTCGGCCAAGTCTTCGACCCTTGGGTTTACCTGGGTTATATGGCCGCCCATACCTCGGAGATTGCACTTGGCACCGCCTCCATCGCCATCCCGCTGCACCATCCCCTGCACACGGCCAAGGCGTCAGCCAGCGTCGATCAGTTGAGCACTGGTCGCTTGATTCTGGGGGTTGCTTCGGGAGATCGGCCAGTGGAGTTTTCGGCGTTTGGCGTCGATCCCGAAAGGCGTGGAGAGATCTTTCGAGAACACTACGAAGTGATTCGCCGCGCCCACAGCACCAGTTTTGAGCCCATCCACTGGAGCACTGGTGAAATGCAAGGCGCAGACCTGATTCCGAAACCTACCACCCAATTCATTCCAATGCTCGTGACCGGCAACAGTCGCCAGTCACTGGATTGGATCGCGCGTGAGAGCAACGGATGGATCAACTATCCACGCATTCCGAATATGCAGCGGCTGGTCGTGGAAGATTGGCGGCTGGAGGTCACCAGGCAATGTGGCTCTGTGTACAAGCCCTTTACTCAGTCGCTGTACATCGATCTCGATGAGAATCCGTCCACGCCACCCACACGTATCCATTTGGGGTTCAAACTTGGACGTTACCATCTACGGTTTTTGCTGGAGTCGCTTGAGGAAATCGGCGTGGACCACGTCATTCTCAATCTCAAATATGGCAAGCGCCCTGCGGCGGAGGTTATTGAGGAATTGGGTACGCACATCGTTGCGCAGTTCGGAGTGCAGCCGCGTCCGGCAGCGCATTGAATATCGGTCACTGCTACGCCGACGGATGCTCACTTGACGAAGCCATCGTGAGCCTCCCCGAACTGAATGGAACTTCCTGTTGGATTTGCTTAACCGGGCAGCTTGGCCGCAAGGACATCAACCTTCTCGATTGATGGCGGTTCGGCAAACAGCTCGGCAGCGTTTGCCATAAGCGCCGCCGCGACCTTGCCCGAAAGATGAGCCTGCCGGCCCGCTTCATCCGGGAATGCGTCAAAGATGCCAAAGGTGGACGGCCCCAAGCGGATTCCAAACCAGGCTGTAGTGGCTGGCTCCTCCTCCACTAAAGGAAGGCCGCTCAAGAGAAAGCGCTCCACCTCATTCTCTTTCCCGGGTTTTGCTTCCAGACGAACGAACAACGCTACTTTGACCATGACGTGGCTCCTGTTGTTACGGTGCGGCTGGTGCTATCGGGTCGCAATAGCTAAAAGGGGCATCCGGCAATTAACTATGGTCGACGACACCAGGATTACAAACCCAAAGAGACCAAGGGTAGCGTCGCATGTCGCTCGGACACTGAGAATGACGTAGTGGGCAACGTGCAGGCCGCAGACCAGCCGCTTGATCACTTTTCCCGAGCTGTGGCCTGATAATAAAGACTCAACGATATCTGAAATTCAGGAGAACATAACAGATCATGGTTACTGTCAGGCCGACCAATATGTACTCGACACGCGGTAGAAATATAACTAACCCACCTAAAGAAAGCACGATCAAGGTGTTTTGCAGTATGTATTTCCTTATTCGACTCACGGCTATGAAATAGCCATATTGCTTCCCCAGGAAAAACAATGCCATGCCGATGATCGACATGATCTGGAAATCGCGCATCGCAATGTCATTCAGGATCGCATGCCTGATCAAATTTGCCAGGAGTGCCAGCCCCATAAAAAGAAAAAGGTGCGAGTAGATCAAGGCGTGCCCACTCATACTGCTGTGATTTTTGCTCAGCAGGTAAAAGCTATCAAAATAGATCCACCAGATACTGCAAATCATGATGAATCCGGTGATGGCCGCCATCACATTGTAATAACCCCATTGAATGTTAGATAAGCCTCCGGAAAGGCTAATAATTGACTCCCCCAATAAGATTAGGGTGAGTAGGCCTATGCGCTCAACCAAGTGTTCTGTGTGTGCTGGCAACGGCTTTAGTTTAGTCCAGAAAAATACAGGAAACAGAATATCAAGAACAATCCCAATATAAGCAACAAGGTAACGCAAGGGCGGGTCAAAAATAACCGATGAGAGACTAATGACTGCGCTAATTAACAGGGCGAAGCCGAGCCTAGAGGAGAGCTCGCCGCGAGAATCGAATTTACTTATGGACGAAATGTACATGATGCTGATGATGGCACGTATGCCAAAATAGCAGGCAATAATAAGCGGGTAGTTTACTTCCAGATCTTCCCCGATCCGTGCCGATAGCACAATGAGCAGGAGCATTATGAATAATGTTGCCAAACGGTGAAGATTGCTGTCTGTATCAAACCTGTTGGAGTAAATCGTGTGACTGGACCAGATCCACCACAACGGTACAAAAAGCAGCAAGAATATCCATAATTGCTTATGTTCAAAGTGGCCTTCATGAACATGTCCGAGAGTATGCGTAACCTGGCCTATCGTAACAACGAAAGTCAGGTCGAAAAACAACTCCAACCATGTGGCGTGTCGATTTTTTTCATAATACTTCAAAGATTTCATTAGCTGCCGGCTCCGTGTACACCTCTTTAATGTAGAAGGAAGCTAACGCTGGTTTGCCCTCGGCTCTGGTGTGGGTGATGCCAGGCCGATGTCGCAATCTAGCGATTTCGTCCGCGCACTAACAGAAGCTCAATCATCTGACTCATCTCGTTGAACTCTGGGACCCCGTCATAGCGAAGCCCGTCAAAGTAAAACGCCGGAGTACCGTTCACGCCGCTGCGTACACCGCCATTGAAGTCGGATTGTATTTTGGGGATGTAAGTGTCCTCTCGCATGGCAACGTCGAGTTCCTCGCTGGAAAGGCCGTGTTTTAGAACAATGGCGCGATACAGCGGCAGGCCCAATCGATCCTGATTTTCATACAATTCGTCGTGAGCCTCCCAGAAGAACCCTCGACTCCCGGCATGCTCCGCGGTGACCGCTGCACCCAGCGCATGCGGGTGAGCGGTGGTCAGAGGAAAGTTACGGAACACGAACAGCAAATCATCGCGAAAATGCTGTTGCAGATTCTTGACCATCCAATACGCTTCACCGCAATAGGGACATTCATAGTCACCAAATTCGACCAAGGTGACCTTGGCATGCGCACTTCCCTGGCGATGGTCGTTGGCACTTACCGGGACTTTGAGAGTGGCCATGTAATCACCTGTTAATTTTTGGTTGGCGTGCTTTGTGGTGAATTCGCCAGAGCATCCAGCGCATCCAGAATGCCGTCCGCCCCAGGGTTGATTGCCATTGGTGAGATGTAGCTCCAGGCGACCACCCCCTCCTTGTCAATCAAGAACAGTGCCCTCTTACAAACTCCGAGCTGGGACTCGTACGCTCCATACTGTCGTGCCACCGCCCCTTTGGGCTCGAAATCGGCCAGCAGGCTGAAGTGGAAATTTCGATCTTTGGCAAAGGCCTGATGACACCAGGCGCTGTCAACCGAGATACCCAATAGCACCGCACCGTATTCTCTGAAGGTGGGTAACAACTGGTTGTACAAGGTCAGTTGGTCACCACACACCGAAGTCCAGTCAGCGGGATAAAACGCCAATATCACGGGATTTCCCTTTAGCTCACGCAGCGACAACTGTTGATCAGGGGTTGCGTGAAGAGTGAAGTCGGGCGCGACAGTACCGGCCGGCAGCGGACCCTGAACCAGGTCGCCATTGGTTTTTTGTGCATCATCGAACTCTAAAATATTCATTGCTTGAACCTTGATAGATGGGTGGTTGGGACGTGCTCAGTGGGATGCGACGTGCCCGGCGGGATAACTCCATCCACCATCAAGGGGTTCAAAAAAAGACAACGCTGCCTCGATCTCAGCCTGAGCCTGAGTGATTTCGGCAGCGAAACGTTCACGTTCCGCATCAAGGAACACAAGAAGATCCGCCGTGTAATCGCGGAATTGGATTAGGCCAGGTTGGCAGGGGAATGGTCAGATTCGCTCTGGCTCACCAATGACTATAGTCGTTGATGACGCTTGCCGTAGTAGCTGAACGAATTTTCGGAACCCTCCAGTGCCAACAACACTCACGCGCTTATCTTGCTGCCATTTCAGGCGGCGTTTTAACACGATGATTTTGTCAGCTATTTCGCAACTTCAGACAAATCTACATCTGCTTTCTGGACGACAACTGCTGCCCGTTACGACAAGCAGAAATCGACCAGTGGCAGACAATGAACCGCCTTCAGGTCGACAGAATAAAGGTTGATATGGGAAATGCTCTGGGCAAACGAGTCGTTGTCATCAGTGCCGGCATCGTGGGCACTTCGCTGGCGTATCACCTGGCTGATAAAGGCGCGAATATCATCTTGGTTGAGGCTGAAGGTAATCAAAGATGCGGCTCGTGCAGCGATGGTGCTGTACCTAACGAATAGTCGAGATCGGTCTTCGGGAAGCTGAGCGGTAGCCTTTGCGAATATTGTCACTGACCGCTTTTGGCCGGAAGCAGACGATCGGCGCGCTGCATGTGTGAGGAACATTTCTTTAAGGGAAAACCCTCATTGCTGGGCCTACGTCACGCTACTAGCATGAACCTCGGCAATCAGCCCATTCGTAGGAGAAACCCATGACTACCTTGCAGAGTGACGACAAGCGCCCCACTCCGGATCAGGCGGAGGACAATGCCTTTTTCCCCTCCCCACACTCGCTTAGCCAATTTACCTCGCCAAAATCTGATCTGAGTGATGCGGATTACGCTAATCCCTACCGAGGTGGCCGCTGGAAGATTTTGCTGATTGGCGCCGATGAGCGCTACTTACTGACCGACAACGGAACAATGTTTTCCACCGGTAATCACCCAGTCGAGACGTTGTTGCCCATGTATCACCTCGACAAAGCCGGTT
>NZ_AZVL01000039.1:0-7748 GCF_000514195.1 Pseudomonas sp. URIL14HWK12:I6 | reverse complement strand
TACATGGTCCTCATCGTCGCCGGACTGCAGGAAATTCCGAAGGATCTGTACGAAGCGGCCACCATCGACGGGGCGGGCGTGCGGGCGACGTTTTTCCGTGTTACGCTGCCGGCCCTGAAACCCGTCTTCCTTTTCGTTTTGATCATCTGTCTGATCAGCGCCTTTGAGATGTTCGACCTGATCTATGTGATGACCAAGGGCGGACCGAACAACGCCACCTACATTTCGATGATGTACATTTACGAGACGGCGTTTGTCTTCTCCAATTTCGGATATGCATCCACGATGTCGACGGCCCTGTTCATCATCATCTTTATCGTCACGATGTTCCAGTTCCGGCTGTTTCGCCGCAGAGGAGAAGAATAGGCGGTGGGAACGTGAAAATCAGCAGACTGCAGAAGTGGATCATCTATGCCGTGCTCGCGATCGGCTCCGTCGGGACGCTGTACCCGTTCGCCTGGATGTTCGGCGCCGCGTTCAAGACGTACAAGGACATCTTCACCTATCCTCCGCGAATTTTTCCCGCCGAGCCCGTGCTCGACTCGATCCGGGAACTCTTTGTGGAGCACAATTTTTCGCGCTATATGCTCAACTCGGCCATCGTGGCCACGACGGTGACCTTTGCCGCGCTGCTCTTTCACGCGATGGCCGCATACGCGCTGGCCCGTTTGCGGTTTCCCGGCCGCAACCTGATTTTCGTCTTCATCATCAGCACCCTGATGATTCCCATCTATGCCATCCTGGTTCCCCGGTACATGATCATCGAAATGTTCGGGTGGGTGGATACGTACGCCGGGTTGATCATCCCCGCCATTCCGCACGCCTTCGGCATCTTCGCCCTGAGGCAGTTTTTCTACGGCATCCCGCAGGAATTCGATGAAGCGGCCAAAATGGACGGGGCGTCGAAGGTCCGGATCTTTTTCACGATCATCCTGCCCCTGTCGCAGGGAATTCTGGTCACGCTCGGGGTGCTGTTTTTCATGGTCAACTGGGATTCGTTCATCTGGCCGCTCATTGCGACCACGTCCGACAACATGAGGCTCATCCAGGTGGGGATCGCCGGATTCATGGATCCGTACACGCCGCAGTGGAATCTGGTGCTCGCGGGGTCTGCCGTGTCGTCGGTTCCGATTCTCGTGTTGTTTCTGTCGCTGCAGCGGTTTGTCATCGAGGGCATCAAGACCAGCGGAGTCAAGGGATAAAGCGAACATTGGTGCAGGGGGATTTGGAGAACATGATGAACAAAGAGCAGATTTCGATGACCGCAAGCACGCTGAGGAGGCTTTCCTTCGAACGGTACGGCCGGCGGCGCAGAATTTCTTCCTACGACCGCACGGGCGGAAACGCCGATTATATATGGCTCAGGCCGGGAAGAGCGACGACGATCGCCGACATCCGGGGAGCGGGATGCATCACGCACATCTGGACGACGATCGACTCGGGCGAAACGCATTATTTGCGCAAATTGGTGCTGCGCATGTACTGGGACGGGGAAGAACATCCCAGCGTGGAAGTGCCGATCGGGGATTTTTTCGGGATGGGACACGGCCTGACGAAAAACTTCTCCAGCGTGCCGTTTCAAATGAGCCCGGTAGACGGCCGGGCGTTCAACTGCTGGTTCGCGATGCCGTTCGCGGACGGCGCAAGGATCGAAGTGGCGAGCGACTGCGAGAAGAATGCCAAGATGTATTTCTATATCGATTACGAAGAGTACAACGAGTTGCCGGAAGGGCAGCTCCGTTTCCACGCCTTCTGGAACCGGGAACGGGTTACCGACGGCATTGACGATTCGAAGGTGACGAACGAGTATTACTTGTACGGCGGGAAGAATGTGACCGGGGAAGGCAACTATGTCGTGCTGGAAGCGGAAGGCAGGGGGCACTTTGTCGGATGCCATATCAATATCCATAACCTTCGGTTCACGCATGAGTGGAACTGGTACGGCGAGGGCGACGACATGATCTTCATCGACGGGGAGCGCTGGCCTCCGTCATTGCACGGCACCGGCACGGAAGACTACTTCAACACGGCCTGGTGCCCGAGGCAGGAAGTGTGCAATCCCTACCACGGCATCATCCTGGGCGGCGGGCCCAACTGGTGGGGCAAAGTCACCATGTACCGCTATCATATCGAAGATCCGATCATGTTCGAAAAGTCGATCCGCTTCACGATCGAACACGGCCACAACAACCATCGCTCCGACGATTGGTCCAGCACAGCCTACTGGTACCAAACCGAGCCGCACAGGCCTTTCAGGCCCTTGCCAGGGGTCAGCGAGCGGCTGCCCTTGCCGGATGTGCTGCCCCGCAACCTGGATGAGATGAGGAAGTATCACCCGGAAGCGGATGACGGAGATGGGGGTGGAGAGGGTTGATGAATATTCACTCTTCAAAATTGTTAGGCCAGCCAGGTTTTCTGGCTGGCCTCTTTTTCGCGCCCCCGCGCCGGCGCACCTGAACTCGGACATGAAAAAGCCCCGAGCTTGTGCCCGGGGCGCTTGCGATGTTTGCTATAAATATACCTGCAGTCACACAAGGCAATCAGTCGAATCAACGCCCGCAGATGCCCAATGACTTTCTATTAAGGCATTGTTTGAGGCATGTTTTTGAGCAAATAATTCGTGAGTACATATTGATATAATTGCTTCCAGTGGCCAACGTCTTTTCCTACGGCACCTGGATTATAACCAAGTGTCCGGCTACGCTCAACCGTCTCGCACACAAGATCTTTCCCGAGTTCATCAAAATACTCAAATGGATTCACACCCGGTTTCCATTGATAATAACCATCCTTCTCATATAGCAAGGCTCTAAACGCCCCAAGTATAGGAAACAAAAATCCTTTAGGAGAATGATATTCAAAGGGCCTCTGGTAAAATCTTGTTTTAAACGAACCAACCTCTACGCCCTTTACTTTTCCGTAAGCTCCCGAAACATGCTTTTCTCTATACTTTCTTTCCATTTTCTCTTCAATATAATCATAAAGTTTAAAGATATCGACCATTACGTTGCGCATCTTAAAGTAAGGGTTTTCTCGCTGACTTCCATTTTCGTTTTGATATTTGTCAAACGTTTCAATATACGTCTTTATACAAGCCGCCTTTCCACTAAAAGCAGTAACAGGCACACTATTAAGATCCGGAAACAGTTCAAGATTGAACATATACAATATAGAAAGGATTTCAGATATATCAATCGGCTTTTCATCATTTTCCTTAAATGCAATTAAATTGGCGAAGGGTTCATCTTTTATCGTTTGTTTAATAATTTCATCGAATTTGTCCTTAAGTTCCGCAATAGATTTTTCTTGAACTTGCACAGAGGTATTTCTTGCGGCAGCCACATCTTCGAAAATATCTTCAATTCCCGTTAGTATTTCAATTTTTACATATTGTTTTATTTGTGGATCAATTTTGCCCCGATTTTCAAGAATAATCCGATACGTGTGCCCTCCATCCACATTCCCATGGACATTTTCATCCTCGAAAACTATTGTAAGTTCGGAGTTAACGTTGTCAAACTTGACCTCTTTAGCAGACAACAGCATACCACGGTTAAGAAGATAGAAATGGTTTTCGCTGCTGACCAGCCCCTCACGAATTTTTCCTGCAACTCTTGTCCGCAAATTTTGCTCACGAGGATTTGTTTTCATTGGAATGTCATCAGGTATATCTCTTACATCTGCCATTACAATAAACATTTCTGGTGATTTTCTTAGATTAAGAGGATTAATCGGACCATATGGATTTGGAATTTTGCGCAAACTTGCAACTTTCATTTTGACTGTTTTCATTTTATTCACTCCTTGTCACCAGCTAATCACCTTAATGTGATAGCTTTGATTTTTCAATTTCAAGTTATCACTTAACAGTTTATATTTCTAACCATTATAGTGTGTATTCAATATTATAGTGTGTATTACACATCATAGTGTGTTTTGCATATCAAAATATACTTTCATCCTTATAATAACTTTGGTGATCCGTGATGTTTTTCGATGACCAAAAATTTCTTGAGCGGTTAGGTCAGGGTATACGAGCCGAAAGAAAACGTCATGGCTTAACTCAAGAAGAACTTGCAACATCAGCAGGCATTCACAAGAATTATGTTGGTTTAATTGAAAGAGGAATGAAAGCACCTACGATTATTACAATGCAAAAGATTTGTTCTGTTTTTGGAATGAGTTTAAATGAATTCTTTGCGCAAAATGATATGTAGAAAATACAAAACCCCTGCAACCCGCAGGGGAAATATTTTTATTGTATATTTTATAACTGATTAATTACCTCTAAGTCTTTTGGTTCAATATCTGCTGATAAAGTAATTCTTAAAGTTGAACGAATTTCGTTCTCGGTCTTACCAATTGCTTGAAGCACATGACTTGGTTTTGTTGAACTGCACGCTGACCCGGTCGACAATGCAATGATTTCAGAGTGCTTAATAATAAATCTTTGATTATTAACGCCTTTCAATATGAAATTAAGAAGCCCTGGAATCTTATCTTTGTCGTCGTTATTAAACACAATCTGATCCCCAAATTTTGCGATCAAAAGTTCTTTGCATTTCGCTTCAAGTAGCTCGAGCTTTTTAATGTTTTTATCGATATCCCTGGCCGCAATATCGGCCGCCTTACCAATCCCGACTATGTTGTGTACAGCCAAAGTTCCACTGCGATATTCGAATTCCTGCCCACCACCATGAAGAAGCGGTGTTATCCTAGTTCTTTTCCCGATTTTGTCCCTTCTGATTATTGCAACCCCTATACCCTTCGGCCCATGAATTTTGTGTCCGGAGAATGTGAGAAATCTTATTCCTGGTAGCTGCGACAAATTAAATTTCACTTTACCGACAACTTGGGTTGCGTCCGTGTGAAACAGTATGTTGTTCGTTTCACATATATGGGAAACTTTCTCGATGTCATTCAATGACCCCAATTCGTTGTTACCCCAAATAAGTGTGACAAGAATCGGCGGTTCGTATTTTATTTTCGTTTCAAGTTCCTCCACCGATATTCTTCCGTATCGGTCGACATCAAGATAAATTACTTTGTAGCCATTTAGCTCAAGAAACTTACACGTTTCAAGTACCGATGGATGCTCCACTTTAGATGTAATGATATAGTTGCCATTGTTCCGGTAATAGTGAGCGACACCTTTAATGATCATATTATTTCCTTCGGTGGAACCACTTGTGAAAATCACTTCATCCGGTTCGCATCCAACCAACGCCGCCACTCTCTCTCTTGCTTCTTCAACAGCCCTTTTTGCGTTTTCCGCTAAAGTATAATACTTGCTTGATGGGTTTCCATACTCTTCTTTTAAATATGGGAGCATGGCCTGTAAAACTTCTTCATGGACACGTGTTGTGGCACTGTTATCCAAATAAAGCATACGAATCATCCTTGTTGGTTGGTAATTAAGTTTCGAACCAGATTTTCGAAGTTCTTTGCATACTTATATTCGTTACTCAACATTCCTACTCCTCGCTCTAAGTGTGCATTAAACAGTGTCGGGAAATACTCTTCATCAGTTATTTCTCGTCCCGCGTGTTGGGCAATTAAAGCTTTGTATATATAGTCGAATTCCCCAGTCAGAGTATCACGGTTAAACTCCTTACCGTTCCGATCCTTACTCTCTTTTGGCAGCGAAGGATCCCTTGCTATTGATAGCGAAACGGCGATCCTCGCCAAAATATTTGGGGTTATTTTGGTAGCTGCATACAACTCCATTAACACTTGTTCTACATATTTTGATGTCCGCAATTGAAATTTCATGAGGGCCACCCTTATATGACTTTGAAATTAAAATATTGGTTGTGTTCAAACTTTACCGATTGTGATGTTGGATCATTTTCCAGTGTCCCTACCGATGCAACATAGGGAAGGACAAGTTTAAGATGGTATTGATCTATTTCCGAATCAGTCGCAAGAATAATGACCTGTTCCCCACAATTTGGAATAAATTTTGTTAAAACATTTCTCTTATGAATCTGATCAAGTCTGCCCAACAACGAATCAAAGACAAAAGGAATTCTCTTGCCGGATACCTTAATGATGGCCCAAATGATCGAGAGCAACAGAACTTGCTTTTCACCGGCAGAAAGTATTCTTTTATCCAAAACTGAGTTAAACTTGGAATACAAATTAACCTCAAATGTAGTCGGGCTTATTTCAATCCGCTCTATAAATCCTTCTTTGCGTAACAACTGCTGAAGCATTGCCAGTGCATGAATTTGCACTTGCTCAATTTTATCTTCAAGCTCGAGTTTAATGAATTCTTGACTTACCTTTATGATTTTTTCTATATTTTTCAGCGTTGTTTGCACCTTGGCAAACGCCGTTAGCTTTTGCTCAAGTTGCTCCTTCTGTTTTTGTTTCTCGAGGAGTTGTTTTTCCAATGCCTCAACTTCGGATTGCAGATTAGCAATCTGCAAATTCGCAGCACCCAACTCTTCGGTCAGCGCTTGTATTCTGTTCGCTATTTCCTGAAATTCAATGGTGGAATCACTTACATCGAGCTTCTTTCTAAATTCTTGAATTCTCACTAACAGCTCATTGCTGCGTGTAAACCAGTTTGAAATTTCCTCAGGTTTTACTTGTTTTACTGCATTAAGTGCGGATTGAACTTCGTTTCTCTGACTAAAAGATGCACGATGTATTGGTGCCACTCCCTCAGGTTTCATTAGATCCAAAACCATCTGCAACAATTTATCACCAAGTCCCTGGCCTGAGGACTTTAGGTTAAGTTTGATCAATATTTCATCCATGTGTGAAGGGGTCATTACAGAAACTAATTGCTCATAAGCCATGTATCGCTGTTCAAGTTCCATTTGTCTGTTAACAGCTTCGAGCTCCCTACGAACGATAAACAAGGGCAGAACGTTGTTAATAAATGCCTTGATTTTCTCGTTCAATTCTTTTCTTTCTTGCTCCATAGCATAAATTTCATTTAGAGTTTTCTCCCGCTCATCTCGCATCAAGCCACCATGGAGCATGAACTGACGATTCAATTCGTTAATTTCCTCTTGCCTTGATATGGTCATCTTCCTTAATTGGTTAATCTGGTCTTCTAATTCAGCCTTTCTATTTAGATCTTTTTCAATGCTACTTCCGATCTGTTCATATCTATTGAACAGTTCCGCGTCATGTCTGCCCATTAATTGTTTCTTATAAGTCTCAATGTCCTTGTTCAAATTCGTAAAAAGCTCAATATTGAAAAGGGCATATGATATCTCTTTCAGATATTTTGATATCAGGTCTTCAGAAATAATCTTGGATATGGTTTCCCCATCAAATAAACACAACTCAAACAATCTCAGCGGAAACACTTGGTTAATTTTTGTTTGAACGATATCAGTCTCAACAGGATTTTGGATAAATAAGCCATCCTTGATAACAGAAAACTCCTCTTTGATTTGCGTCCCTAAAGGATACCATTGTCTTTTGAATGTGTATGTAGATTTTTGTAAGTCTTCGACATAATCAAATTCTAGAAAAATCTGATAAAGTCCCTCACCATTAAGTAAAGCCCTTTTATTCAGATGAGAATAAACCTTTTTTTGATATCCGTCGCTTTCTGATCTATATCCGTATGCATATGAACCATATAATGCTAAGCGGATTGCGTCTAAAATTGTGGTTTTTCCGGCACCGTTTTTTCCGCCGATCAATATGACATTCTTATTCTCCTCAACGTCAAATCGGAACACATGTTCTGTGTAATAGCCTCCAAAATTTTTTAAAACTAATCT
>NZ_AZVL01000038.1:0-11267 GCF_000514195.1 Pseudomonas sp. URIL14HWK12:I6 | reverse complement strand
CGGAGCCGGAGGCCGCCGCAAAACGAGCTGAACGCGCTGATCAGCTTTGGCAATTCTTTGCTGTATTCGCAGGTATTAAGCGAAATTTACCAGACGCATCTGGATCCGCGCATCGGGTATTTGCATGCAACCAATTTTCGAAGGTTTACCTTGAATTTGGATATCGCCGAAATTTTCAAGCCGGTGCTGGTTGACCGGGTAATTTTCAAGGTTGTCGGACAAGGAATGTTGTCCAAGTCCCACTTTATCAGAGAAAGCGGTGGATTACTTTTGACTGATGTGGGCAAGAAAGTATTTTTGAAAGAATGGGAAGAGAAACTGAAAACGACCATCAAGCATCGCTCACTCGGACGGGAGGTCAGCTATCGAAGGCTGATCCGGCTGGAGCTCTATAAGCTGCAGAAGCACTTGATGGGCGAAGAGGAGTTTGTGGCGTTCGAGGCGCTATGGTAATGATATTGTGCAGGCGGGAGGGCATGTTCGTTGTTTGTCGTTCTGGTCTATGATGTCGGGGAAAAAAGGGTGGCCAAGGCGTTGAAAACGTGCCGAAAATATCTGAACTGGGTGCAAAATTCGGTCTTTGAAGGTGAAATCAGCGAGGTCAATCTGAAAAAACTGAAAGCGGAAATGAAAAGAATCATGAATTTGTCAGAGGATTCTGTGATCATTTACACATGGCGAACGCAGAGATACAGCAGCAGGGAAATCCTCGGAGTCGAGAAGGGGCCGATTGATTTGTTTGTTTAGGTTGATTGAGGTCTGGTTTTGGAATGTCGTCGACCCCCGATCGTGCAAAAACCCCCGGGGGTCGACGACAAGTCGACTGAGCCGGAATGGTATGTTATCACAAGATTTTTGTGATATGATGAAAAAGAAGCAAGCTCACAGAATATGCGCAGTTGTTTGATCACAGGGTTGTAATGACGGGGATTTTTGGGGTTTGGATCGTACCTATGAGGAATTGAAACTGTAAATTTCAATGGTTATTTTTGCCCGGAGATGCAGTTTGGATCGTACCTATGAGGAATTGAAACGTTGGTTCGATTGTGGTGGATAGGGCTTCTTTCGCGTTTGGATCGTACCTATGAGGAATTGAAACAAGTGGAACCCAGTCGAAGGTTTTCCCGACCTGGCCGGGTTTGGATCGTACCTATGAGGAATTGAAACTCATTGCTGAAGGCATGGAGCCGGGGGACAAAATTACGGGTTTGGATCGTACCTATGAGGAATTGAAACATCGAAGTTATTCGCGCGTCATTTTCCCGCCGCCGGGTTTGGATCGTACCTATGAGGAATTGAAACATGCCGATGGGAACACGCTCTACAGCAAATCCTACTAGTTTGGATCGTACCTATGAGGAATTGAAACCGAATTCTGCCTGTTGTACAAAGCAGGTCAAGACCCGGTTTGGATCGTACCTATGAGGAATTGAAACATGTACACCCAGATGGGGAGCGGGCTCGGCATGAGGTTTGGATCGTACCTATGAGGAATTGAAACGACGTGGGAAATCCAGAACGAAACGTGCGAAGAAGGGTTTGGATCGTACCTATGAGGAATTGAAACTACAGGTATCAGCGGAGGACATCAGCGGAAACGAAAGTTTGGATCGTACCTATGAGGAATTGAAACTACAACAACGTCCGATCAATTCCTTGCTGGTATGCAAGTTTGGATCGTACCTATGAGGAATTGAAACTCTTTTATTCCTGTAAATTGCCCAACGGTTTTGGGGTTTGGATCGTACCTATGAGGAATTGAAACTCTTTCAACCCGGTTACAAGTGCCTTGGACAGTCCCATGGTTTGGATCGTACCTATGAGGAATTGAAACTGAGGGGGATATTCTGGATGTGGATGGAACGCCTTGGCTGTTTGGATCGTACCTATGAGGAATTGAAACTCACGACTTGCGCGGCCCATAGTCGTCCAGCACCTTTTGTTTGGATCGTACCTATGAGGAATTGAAACCAGTACGCCGTCAAGAAGAAGGAAGGAAATATAATAACGTTTGGATCGTACCTATGAGGAATTGAAACTATCCCGCGTGATCCGGCGCGGTTTCTGCACAGAAAGGAGTTTGGATCGTACCTATGAGGAATTGAAACTCGTCTTCCCGGAATTCTTTGATGCCGTAAGTCAGGTTTGGATCGTACCTATGAGGAATTGAAACTCCCTGGAGCCCCTGCGGATTTGAACTGGTTAGAGTGTTTGGATCGTACCTATGAGGAATTGAAACCACCCCCCTCGTCTCCGGCGGCTTGCAGGGCGATTTTTGTTTGGATCGTACCTATGAGGAATTGAAACTCAGGAGTATTGCAATCGTTACTTGGAGCCAGATGATGGTTTGGATCGTACCTATGAGGAATTGAAACATTTGATAAACTCCAACACCGCTTTCTTGCTCAGGTATTGTTTGGATCGTACCTATGAGGAATTGAAACTGGAGAATTGGAATATGTCGTTGCCGCGAACACCGAGTTTGGATCGTACCTATGAGGAATTGAAACCAGCGTCTGCATATGGTATCCACAGAGGGCCGTACAGTTTGGATCGTACCTATGAGGAATTGAAACTATTTTTATAACCACATTCACTACAAATTTGACTTGAAGGTTTGGATCGTACCTATGAGGAATTGAAACATCTGTTCTTCTGTAAATCCGGCGTCAAGCAGAACCTTCGTTTGGATCGTACCTATGAGGAATTGAAACTACCATGCGCTTTCGAATTTATGAGGATTCGCTTTAGGTTTGGATCGTACCTATGAGGAATTGAAACTTCACGTCGAAGTAGTCGTTCAGCAGAAGATCGATCGCCGGTTTGGATCGTACCTATGAGGAATTGAAACGCAACCTGTCGGCACCGAACATCAAATACGGAGCGACCGTTTGGATCGTACCTATGAGGAATTGAAACACGGCATGCGCACAGTAGACGTTTCCTGTCGAGTCTACCGTTTGGATCGTACCTATGAGGAATTGAAACCGAAAATCCGGCCCCGCGTCCGGGAAACGTGGGGCAAACCGGTTTGGATCGTACCTATGAGGAATTGAAACTCGATGCTGCCTTTGCTGTCGCAAACCCCGTGCTTGGGTTTGGATCGTACCTATGAGGAATTGAAACGAACTCGTCAAACGTAAGATGGAAGAAGGCGGGGTCCTGGTTTGGATCGTACCTATGAGGAATTGAAACAAAGAGTGCTTTCAGGCGTTGCATTTCAGACCACCCCCGTTTGGATCGTACATATGAGGAATTGAAACGACCAGACCTCATTCCCGGAACTGTCCAGCTTTCGGGTTTGGATCGTACATATGAGGAATTGAAACGACCAGATTTCGTTCCCGGAACTGTCCAGCTTGCGAATGGGTTTGGATCGTACCTATGAGGAATTGAAACGCGTATTTCGGACTTCGAGCGCCGAAAAGTGTATCGGGTTTGGATCGTACCTATGAGGAATTGAAACTTCGCCGTCCAGCATGAGCATATAGGCTGCCAATGGTTTGGATCGTACCTATGAGGAATTGAAACATCGCGTTTCCTGTGCAGTACGCGGCGCCGCCGGGTTTGGATCATACCTATGAGGAATTGAAACGTCCAAAAGGAATACCATTTGAAGAAATTGAATCAGTTTGGATCGTACCTATGAGGAATTGAAACCTGCGTCCGGCCCGCGTAGTTGAACGCCTGGCCGACGAGTTTGGATCGTACCTATGAGGAATTGAAACAAGGCCACGGGGGAAGTCGGGCGGGTAAAGCTAACCTGGTTTGGATCGTACCTATGAGGAATTGAAACCCGTAAACGAAATAGTCGATGGTAGGGATTCGGATGGTTTGGATCGTACCTATGAGGAATTGAAACTCTGATGACATCGTGGAAATCCGACTGATCGAAGAACGTTTGGATCGTACCTATGAGGAATTGAAACTAAGGTCGTAAAGACGGGCTGGATGCGGTCGAACACGTTTGGATCGTACCTATGAGGAATTGAAACTGGTCGCGGAGTACCGCGGTGCCCACGGAGAAGACGGGTTTGGATCGTACCTAAGAGGAATTGAAACATAGTCGTTGGTCGTCGCCATTACGTTCCCTCCAGTATGTTTGGATCGTACCTATGAGGAATTGAATCGACCTGACCTGACGGTTACCACCGGGGATTGCAACGAATTTGAGGGGAACCAGCGGCGGTAAGCCGATGTCGATTCGGAGAGGCACTAAAGATGGCAGCAAGTGGGATGGTTTGAAAGTGGACTATTCCCGCTTTAACTTTGATTGCGTTACTTTGAGGAGAGCGAGAAGTGTGCCTGAGGGTGACTGCAGGGTGGCCGTCACTTCGGGGGCTTCCACGCCGACGCTGATCACAAAGGAAGTGATTGGCTATTAGGAACAGTTCGAACCGGAAAATCCCGAAACATGGCCGATCCGTCGAACGGTCAATCTGGACAGATTACTTCCCGGAAAAAAAGCATAGAAATAGCGTGGCATCAAAAAGAAGCAGAGGGCTGTCCCGCAAAGTTATCAAAACCAGAAGGGACAGCCCGAATTGTTTGTGGCGCCGGTGTGCCGTATGGATGCCGCTGGCGCGCGGTGATTTGCCTTAAAGTGCAGCTTGCTTCTCAGGGGAATTCTTTTTCAATCCGTAGGTCCAGCCCGTCTTGTCCATTTCGCGAATGAAGTTTTCGAGCAGATTGAGCACGGCTTCCTCGATCTTCAGGCCTTTCTCTTTTGTGGCCACGCCGGGATCCCCTGAGGCTCCCGTATCGGTGAGCTCATCGAATCGCCACTTGATGTCGATGAATTCCGGAAGATTGGGCACGACCCCTTTGGCATGTTCCATTTCAATCAAATCTTCGAACAGGGCCAGGCCCAGGGACGTTTCGCCTTCACCGGCGTGGCCAAGGCCGTTCCACACCTCGAAGGTGCCGGGAGGCACCAATTTGCCCGCCGCCACCCACCAGTCGTTCAGGCTGGCGATGACGACATCGGGATGCTGCACCTTGACGGCCCGGGCCGCAATTTCGATGGGGGCGATATTGCCGTCATGCCCGTTCAAAATAATGATTTTTTTGATGCCGTTGCGCACAATTTCGCCCAGGATTTCTTTCAGGACATTGGTGACCGTTTCCGCGGACAGGCTGACCGTGAAGGGCAGTTTGTTGTAATGCTGGCTGTATCCGTAATTGATCGGTGGAAGCACCATCAGCCCTTCCACGCGTTCCGCGAGCTTCTCGCAAAGGATGTTGGAAATCAGCGCATCGGTGCCAAACGGCATATGGTACCCATGATTTTCGAAGGCGCCGACACCGAAGATGACCTTGTCGATTTTGCTGCTTGCGTATTGGTGGCCGGTCATTTTGCTGCCAATGAAGGCCATTGGGCTTCACTCCTTTCGTCAGGGCGTCAGTTGGTCCGCAAACTCGAATTTCCCGTCCTGGACGCGGATAATCGTGACGCTCTTTTCGGGCACGCGGCCGGTTTCAAAGCTGATTTCGCCGGTGACGGCCTTGAAGCCTTTCGTCGCGGCAAGCGCATCGCGAATCGCTGCGGGATCCTCGCTTCCTGCGCGTGCAATCGCATCGGCGAGGAGTTTCATGGCGTCATAGCCCAGCGCGGCGAACGCATTTTCGGGCGCATGACCCGTTTTGGCCGTATAAGCGGCCACGAAATTGCTCACGAGCGGATCGGAGCTTGACAGGGCCACGTGGGTGGCGAAAAACACGTTGTTCGTCTGCGGCACGCCGCCCATTTCGATGAGAGCGGGCGTATCGAAGCCGTCCGCCGACACGACCGGAATGTCGATCCCCTGGTCACGGATTTGTTTGACGACGATGCCCGCCTTGTCCGGCAATGCGGAAACCATCAGGATATCCGGCTGGGGATCCAGGCTTTGCAGACGTGTGATTTGCGCGGAGAAGTCGTTGTCGGTGGCGCCGTCGTACTTGTCCTCCAGCAGAATCTGCCCGCCTTTGCCCGTGAATCGTTCTTTGAAAAATACCGAGACGTTGTTGGTGAAGTCCGAAGAAGTGTCGGTCAACACCCATGCGGTTTTGGCGTTCAGCTTGTCCATGGAATAGTCCGAAATGGCATAGGATTGCGCGTCATCGCCGAACGCGGCCATGAACATGTAGTCGCCGACGAGGTCGGGAATCAGCGGCGAGGTGGCGCCCGAGGTGATGAAAGGAATGCCCGCGTTTTGCGCGACAGGACCCGCGGCCGTGACAAAGGTCGTGTCGCTGAAGCCGATGACGGCAACGACTTTATGAACGTCAACCAGTTCCTGCATGCCGTTGGTGGCGGCGGTGGTGTCGGTTTTGGCATCGACGGAAACCACTTCGATTTGCTTTCCGTTAATGCCGCCGGATGCATTGATTTCTTCCGCCGCGAGCTGCAGGCCGGCCAGGGAAGGAACGTCCAGGGACGCTTGTCCGCCGGTCAGGTTATAGAGCGCGCCGATCTTGATCACGCCGCCGGAAGGTTCCGGAGCGGGCGGTTCGCTGGCAGCCGGGCTGCTGCTGGGGCTTGGGCTCGGGCTGCTGGGGCTGCTTGTGGATGACCCGCCGCTGCTGCAGGCGGCCAATACAAGCGCCAGGGAAAACAGCAAGAACAGCATTTTGTTCACTGGCTTCATTTGTTTCTCTCCCTCCGGATTTGGCTTATTCGTTTACGGGTGTTCTGGGCAATACCGCATCGGATCGGTCTCGTTTTCGCGAAATTTTCACATTGCCCTCACCTCCCAAAACCTTTGCAGGAAGTGTTATTTCCCCAACAGTCCTTTGGGTCTAAGGATGATGATGAAAATCAGGGCGAGCGACATCAGCACCTGGCTGAGTCCGTACATCTGCGGCAATCGAACGCCAAACAGTTCGATGCCGCGCTCCAGTTTGTTCAGCAGCAGCTCCGGGATGAGGGTGAGGAGCACGGCGCCCAGGATCGCGCCCGCGATGCTTCCGGAGCCCCCGATGACCAGCATCAGCACAAGACCGAAAGCCATGGAGTAGGAAAACATGTTGGGATTGATGCTCATGATCAAATGGCCGTACAGGCTGCCGCCGATCGCCGCGAAAAAGGCGCCCGTGCAGAAGGAAAGCAGCTTGTGCTTGACGATGCCGACCCCCATGGCCTCCGCGGCCAGATCATCCTCGCGGATGGCCAGCATCGCCCGGCCATAGGCGGAGTGCAGGAGCCGCCAGACCACATAGATGGTGATGGCCGCGATGGCGTAAACCCACCACATGTCCGTGAAGGGCGGTAATCCGGAGATCCCGCTGCTGCCGCGGGTGAAATCCGTCAGGTTGGCGGCCAGGATGTTGACAATCACCGTAAACCCCAGCGTGGAGACCGCCAGATAATGCCCATGCAGCTTGAGCACGCAAATTCCGATGAGCAGGGAGCAGAGGACGGCAAGCAAGCCGCCGATGAGCAAGGCCGCGACAAAGGGCAGTTCAACGAATTGCAGCCACTCGGGCATGTTGGGAAAAAGAAGCGGCTTGCGCTGCACGGGATAAGTGAGCAGTGCGGTGGTGTAAGCGCCCACCGCCATAAATCCGGCGTGTCCCAGCGAGAAAATGCCGGCAAAGCCGTTGGTGAGGCTCAGGCTCACGACGAGAATGATGTTGACCCCGACCAGGTTGATGATCCGGAGATAGTACGTGCTGAGCGTAAAATTGGCAATCGCCAGCAGCACGATGACCGCGGCCAAGAGGAGCCATTTGGCGGATGCTCTGTCCGTCCACTTGCGAATCGCCGGCGCAGGTTCCATAGCCTTACACCCTCCGATCGGCAGGCCGCCCGAACAAACCGCTCGGTTTGACAAGCAGCATCAAAATCAGGGCGAGAAAAACGAAGATGTCTTTGAAGGCGGACAGATCCGGCGGCAGCATGGCAACAAACAAAATTTCCCCGAAGCCGAGAATCAGGCCGCCCACCGCCGCGCCATGGATGCTTCCGATCCCGCCGATGACCGCGGCCACGAAAGCTTTCAGGCCGGGCACAAAGCCCATGAAAGGATCGATTCTGCCGTAGCGTCCCGCCATCAGGATCCCCGCGACGGCCGCCAGGACGGACCCGATGACAAAGGCCGTTCTGACGATCGAATTCAGGTTGACCCCCATGAGCAGGGCGGCCTGCAGATTTTCCGCGCTGGCCCGCATCGCAATGCCGATTTTCGTTTTCTTGATCATCAGGGTCAGCATCCAGAGCAGGATCGCCGTGATCAAAAGAATGATGATGTTGATCAAAGGAAACGAAACGCTGCCCATCCGAATCGTGGCGCTGAAAAAGGAAGGAAGCGAGAACGCCCTCGGCTGCGGCGAAAGGATCATCAGGGCCAGATTCTGGATCAGAATCGACACGGCGAGAGAGGTGACCAGCGTCGTCTCTTCCGGTTTGCCCCGGAGCGGACGATAGGCGAGCCGCTCGATGGTCAGGCCGATCAGCGCCACGAACACCAGCGCGGCGGCCACCGCCAGCGGGTACGGAAGCAGGTGGAAGCCAATCAGGCTGGCCACCGTATAGGCGGAGATCATGAGCAGATCTCCGTGCGCGAAATTGATGAGGCGAAGAATGCCGTAAACGAGCGTGTAGCCGACGGCGGTCAAAGCGTAGATGCTTCCCAATCCCAGCCCGTTGAAAAACTGCTGAATCCAGTATTCCGACGAGTAACTCATGGGTTAGCCTCCCAAATAAGCCTTTTGGATTTCCGGGCTTTGGATCAGATCCGCCGCTTTGCCTTCCAGTTTGATGAAACCGGTCTCCAGCACATAAGCGCGATCGGCAATCCGGAGCGCTTCGTGGGCATTTTGTTCCACCAGCAAAATGGTGATGCCGTTTCGCTTCAGCGTCCGGATCACTTCGAAGATTTTCCCGACCATGAGGGGAGCCAGTCCCAGGGAAGGTTCGTCCAGGAGCAGGAGCCTGGGCTTGCTCATCAGCGCGCGGCCGATGGCCAGCATTTGCTGCTCTCCGCCACTCAGCGCGCCGGCCGGCAGTTTCTCCCGCTCTTTCAACACCGGAAACAGGCTGTAGATCCATTCGATGTCGTCTTGCAGACGGTCGGACTTTTTTCGCGTATAGGCGCCCATCCGCAAATTTTCCAGAATGGTCAGCTGGGTGAAAATTTGCCTCCCTTCCGGCGAGTGCGCCAGGCCCAAAGAAACAATTTTGAAAGGCGGGGTCCGGGTCAACTCGTGATCCAAAAATTGAATGGTTCCCGTGCGGGGCCGGATGAGTCCCGACAACGTCCGGAGCGTGGTCGTTTTTCCCGCGCCGTTGGAACCGAGAAGGGCGACCAGTTCCCCGCGGCGGACTTCGAACGAGACGTTTTTGAGAACATGGATCTGATCATAGTAAACGTTGATGTTTTCCACTTTAAGCATGCTCCGCAGACCTCCCCAGATAGGCTTGAATGACCTCGGGGTTGGAGCGGATTTCCCCGGGTGTGCCTTCCGCGATCAGCTGGCCGTAGTTCATCACCTGGATATGTCCGCAGAGCTTCATGACGAACGGAATGTCGTGCTCAATCAGCAAAATGCTCAGATTGTAGGTGTCGCGGATCGTTTGGATCATGTTCATCAGTTCGGCGGACTCGTTCGGGTTCATGCCGGCGGCCGGCTCGTCGAGCAAAAGCAGCTTCGGCTTCAGCGCCAGGGCCCGCGCAATTTCCAGCTTGCGCTGATTTCCGTAAGACAGGCTGCCGGCCTTGTGGTTTTTCCACGGTATCAGTCCGACGGTTTCAAGCAGTTCTTCCGATTGGCGAACGATCTCCCTTTCGCCCCGCAGGAAGCCGGGCAGACAAAACAAGGTGGACAGCAGGCCGTACGTCTTGTGCGTCTGGGCCGCGACCATGACATTTTCCAGCACAGTGAGGCCTTTAAATAATCGAATATTCTGAAATGTGCGCGCGATCCCGAGCCTCGCGATCTGATCAGGCCGCAAGCCGGTGATGTCTTGGCCAAGAAACAGGACTTTGCCTTCCGTCGGTTTCACCAGCGAGGTCAACATGTTGAAAACCGTTGTTTTTCCGGCGCCATTGGGGCCGATCAGGCCGTGAATGATGCCGGGCTTGATGCGAAGCGTGTACGATTGGACGGCGGTCAGCCCCCGATATTTTTTCGTCAGATTCACGGCTTCGAGAATCGCGGCGGACACGAAGAGACACCTCCTTGTACGCTTACAGGATCTCCGCGGAGAAAACCCGATGGCGCGTGCTGTTCACGTGATCGATCATGAGCTGTTTGGCGCCCGCGGCATCCTTGCGTTTGATGAGCTCCGCGATCTCGATATGATCGTTCAGGGAGAAATGGCTGCCGATTTTCAGGTCGAGATACAGCACACGCTGCATCGTATCCAAAATGTTGGTCACCATTTTCTTCAGCCTC
This sequence comes from Pseudomonas sp. URIL14HWK12:I6, assembly GCF_000514195.1. Classification (NCBI taxonomy): domain Bacteria; kingdom Pseudomonadati; phylum Pseudomonadota; class Gammaproteobacteria; order Pseudomonadales; family Pseudomonadaceae; genus Pseudomonas; species Pseudomonas sp. URIL14HWK12:I6. The sequence goes on along the minus strand of NZ_AZVL01000038.1, from coordinate 890 downwards.
AGGTTGTTGCTGGCTTCGGCGATCGCGACGTGAAATTCAAAGTTGAGCTTCATGATTTGCACTTCGTCCGCGGTCTTGAGCAGGCGGGCATGGGTTTCGATCAGTTCGTCGAGTGTTTTCAGCGTCTGGTCGGTGGCATGGATGGCCGCCAGCTCCGCCGCGCCGCCCTCAAGCAGCACCCGCAGCGTAAAGAGCTCTCCCATATCTTTGAAGTTCAGCTGGCTGACGATGCATCCTTTATAGGGAAGAATTTCAATCAAGCCGTCATGCTTGAGTGCGTTGAAAGCTTCCCGGACCGGCGTCTTGCTGACGTTGAACCGTTCCGCCATTTCGCCGACGCTCAGCGCTTCTCCGGGGCGCAGCTGGCCGTACACGATCATGTGCTTGATTTGCTCGTACACCTGTTCCGTCAACGACATCTTGTTTGCTGAAGCATTCGTCATGGGAACCACCGCCTGCAAAAAGGTCATTACAGCCGAACAGCTTCGAATGGTGCCTTGATTCCGTTTTTCAACAATACCACCGGAAAGCTCGAACAATTGTGAACGGCGGCGGCCTGCCCATGCCTGTCGACGACGATCAGCCCGCCGTATTGTCCGGTCCGTTGCGTCATTCTGGCGATGGCCTGCCGCGCGGCCTCCATGGGGGATTGTCCGGCGGCGATGCAATCATGCACAAATTTTGCCGTCAGGGTCTGGATGAAGGCTTCCCCTCTGCCGGTGCAGACGACCGCACATTCGGGCGAGGCGAAGATGCCTCCGCCGATGAAAGGGGTGTCTCCGACTCTTCCGGGAAGTTTCAGGAAAGAGCCGCCGGTGGAAGAGGCCGCCGCCAGACGGCCCGCGTCGTCCAAAAGCACGCATCCCACCGTATCCGATTCTTTTTTCAGG
>NZ_AZVL01000037.1:0-12931 GCF_000514195.1 Pseudomonas sp. URIL14HWK12:I6 | reverse complement strand
GCCGACGCACCCTGAGTTCAAAGGAAGGCAATCGCGCCCGGTGGCGCGGCCGGGCTTCAAACCCGGTTGGGGACGGCATCCGTTCCCGGGCAGGTTCGACTCCGGCTGCCTTCCGCCGATTACCGCAGCATCCATGACGCACTGAATCCCCTGTGGGAGCGAGCCTGCTCGCGAATGCGGTACGTCATTCAACGTCTATGCCGACTGATCGGCCGCTTTCGCGAGCAGGCTCGCTCCCACAGGGGGGGGCAGGCTGGCGCGTACCAGCAGGGTTTCGTTGTCGGCGGCTTCGCGGAGTTTTTCCAGTCGATGGATTCGTAGGGCGACATCGGGCCAGAGGCTGGGTTTAACCACCAGCCATCAGAACCCCAACGGGTACTGAATCACTAAATAAATCCGGTCGATATCATCCCCGGCCTGTGCCTCGTTGGCCCGGTGCGAGACATGCGACAGCTGCACCGACAGGTCCTTCGCCGTGCCCGATTGCACGATGTATTTCAGATCGATATCCCGTTCCCAATGCTTGCCGCCAGCGCCTTGCTGCGGCTGATAGTCGCCAGTCTCGGCATCGAACGGGTTGTACGCGCCGCCCTTGGGCGCGTGAGTGCCGTCGATGTGGTCGCCGGAGACGTAGCGGGTCATGAAGGTCAGGCCAGGGATGCCGAAAGCGCCAAGGTCGAGGTCGTAGCGTGCTTGCCAGGAGCGTTCGCCGGCGCCGTTGAAGTCGGCGTATTTGATCGAGTTGGCGAGGTAGATCGAGTCACCGCCCACGAAATCGAACGGCGTGTCGCCATTTATGCGTTGCCAGCCGAGCATGACCGCGTGCGCGCCGAAACTGTACTTGCCGGACAGGCTGAACGCGGTGTTGTCGATCGCGCCGGCCAGCGCCCGACCGGTATCGCGGGTGTGGTAGAGGTTGGCATCGAGCAACAGGCCGGACTGTTTGAAGTGCAGATTGGCGTAGTACTGATGCCAGGTGTCGCTCAGGTCCGAGGCGTAAAGCGATCCACCGACCGGACTGTCGCCGAACAGGTCCACGCCTAGAAAACTGATTCCGCCGGCTTCGGTGTTGGCGCCGTAACCATAAAAGTCGCCGCGCCCTGAGGAGCTGTCCTGATTCTTGAATGCGGTGAAGTGTCCGGCCGTGAAGTTAACGTTGTCGATTTCACGACTGTTCACTAGCAAACCTGTGGCGTATTCCGGTTGCAGGCGTTTGTCCGAGGTGTCGAACACCGGCGTTTCCACGGTCATCTCGCCGAACGCGAGGGTGGTGCGCGAAACTTTCAGTTTGAACGCGCCGCCAGCGCTGGAGTAGTTCGGTTCACTGCGACCATTGCTGTCGACCGGCAACAGACCCGTGCCGGAATGTCCTTTGCCGCCATCGAGTTTCAGGCCGAGAAAGGCGTGGGCATCGATGCCGAATCCGACAGTGCCTGGCGTGTAGCCAGAGGTGAACGTGCCGATAAAGCCCTGGGCCCATTCCTGTTTATAGTTTTTGCCGGAGGGAGAGGGCGAGCGGTAGTCGTTGCTCAGGAAGAAGTTGCGGCTGAGCACTTCGGTTTTGGCGTCGTCGAAGAAGTCATTGGCCAAAGCACTGTCGCTCGCTGCGCAAAGCAGTGCCAACAACGCAAAGCGTGGTGTTGAGGGAGCCATCGTGAGGGACCGACAATCAGGGAAGGTCTCTGATGATGGGCACGATCATCCGTGCCGGATTGAGCCGATGTGCTGAGTTCAAGGCATACCTGATTCCCTTGTAGGAGTGAGCCTGCTCGCGATAGCGGTCGATCAGTTTAGATCGATGTTAATGACACACCGCTATCGCGAGCAGGCTCACTCCTACAAGGGGTATGCGTTACAGCACGCCGTATTCGCGAGCCGTGCGATCCACGGCGATTCGTGTTTTGTCGACCAATTCATCCAGCTCCGCGCGCGTGGCGATCAATGCGGGGGCCATGATCATCCGGCCCAGCGTCGATCGAATGATCAGGCCTTCCTCAAAACCAATGGTGCGGCAGCGCCAGGCGATGTCGTTCTCGTTGGCGAAACGCTTGCGGGTGGCTTTGTCTTCGGCGAACTGCAATGCCGCCACCAGCCCGACGCCCTGAACCTCACCCACCAGCGGGTGGTTGCCGAACACTTCGCGCAGGCAGTTCTGCAGGTACGGGCCGGTGTCGTTTTTCACCTGAGTGACGACGCCTTCATCGCGCAAGGCCTTGAGGTTGGCGATGGCCACCGCAGCCGCCACCGGGTGACCGGAAAAGGTCAGGCCGTGAGCGAACACGCCGCCTTTTTCCACCAGCGCTTCGGCCATACGTCGCGACAGGATCAGCCCGCCCATGGGGATGTAGCCGGAGGTCAGGCCTTTGGCGATCGACAGGGTGTCCGGTTCAAAACCGAAGGCCTGGTGCGCGAACCATTCGCCGGTGCGACCGAAACCGCCAATCACTTCGTCGGCGCACAGCAACACATCATATTGGCGGCAGATACGCTGGATTTCCGGCCAATAGGTGGCGGGCGGAATGATCATGCCGCCAGCGCCCTGGAACGGTTCGGCGACGAAAGCGGCGACCTTGTCGGCGCCCAGTTCGAGGATCTTGTCTTCCAGTTGCCGCGCGGCCTGCAGGCCGAATTCTTCCGGGCTGAGGTTGCCCTCGTGGGCGAACCAGTACGGCTCATCGATGTGCGCGACGTCAGGGATGGTGCCGCCCATTTCGTGCATGAATTTCATGCCGCCCAGCGCCGTCGCAGCCAGGGTCGAGCCGTGGTAGCCGTTCCACCGGCCAATCATGATTTTCTTCTCGGGCTGGCCCATCACCTGCCAGAACTTGCGCACGGTGCGGATCAGCACTTCGTTGGCTTCCGAGCCGGAGTTGGTGTAGATCGCGTGGCTGTAGTGCTGGGGCAGCAGGCTGAACAACAGCTCGGAGAGCTCGATCACCTGCGGGTGAGTGGTGTGGAAGAACATGTTGTAGTAGGGCAGTTGTTGCAGCTGCGCGGTCGCGGCAGCGGCCAGGTCCTTGCGCCCGTAACCGAGGTTGGTGCACCACAGGCCGGACATGCCGTCCAGGTAGCGATTGCCGTCGTTGTCCCACAACGCCAGGCGATCACCGCTGACCATCACCCGCGGGCCTTCCTCGTTGAGCGCCTTCTGGTCGACGAACGCGTGAATGTGGTGGGCGGCGTCGGCGGCCTGATAATCGCGGGTGCTACGGGTCGGATCGAATTCGGCGGACATGGCGGTTCTCCAGAGAAACGGGGCAAGTGGGTGCGCGTTCATTCCAGCGGTGCACGGCCAATATTTGTCACTTAAAAATATTTTTGTAAAGAAAATATTTGTCGGTAAAAAAAGAAATCCGTAGGCTGACGCCGATCAGCAAGACAGGACATCAGCACCATGAGCGGGCTCAGAGAACGGCAAAAGGAACAGCGCAGGGAAGTCATCGCGCAGGCAGCGCTGGAGTTGTTCAAGACCAACGGTTTTGCGGCCACCACGCTGGACCAGATCGCGGTCCAGGCCGGGGTTTCCGCGCCGACGGTGGTCAATTATTTCGGTGGCAAACAGGAGATTCTGCTGGCCTTGCTCAAACAGCCGGACGAGCAGGCGATGCGCGAGGCGCGGGCCAATCTGGACGACGACAGTGATCCGCTGGAGGCGTTGTGCGAGTTCGAAGGTTTGATGACCGACTACCAACTGCAAGCGATGCCGGCCTCGTTGTGGCGTGAACTGGCGCCGTTTCTGCTTACGGGTGAACTGGCGCTGGCGTTGAGCCCGTGGAATGCGGCGGTGATCGAAGAGACCAAGACGCTGCTCGGGCATTTTCAGGCGCAGGGCAAGGTGCGGGCGTCAGTCGATCTGGACGTGGCGGCGACGTTGTTCAACCAGTACGCGAACATGGCGTTTATCCGTCTGGCGACCGAGCCTGAGCCGGACAGGGCGGCACATGCCGAACACATGCGCGGTGTGCTGGGTTTGATCTGCCATGGCATTTTGAGCAGCGAGTAGCGGTTTTCAGGTTTTCGGCAACCACGGCTGCATCTGCTCCAGCATCCCGCGTCCGCCACGGCGCAACCCGGCGGCCATGGTCAGCCACGACAGCTCGGTAATGATCACTTCGCGGGACTGCAGCAAGCGCACTTCGCCCGCCGTGCCACCGGCCGTTCCGCCATCCGGCATGTATACCGTCATCCAGTCACCGAGACTTTCCACCACCAGACACAGGCGCCAGCCTTGTTCCTCGGCAATCAGGCCGACCTTCGAGCCGTCGGGGTTTCCATCCCGGCAAAGCGTGTGGTGGTGTCCTTGAGCAACTGGTAACCCGGCAGATTGCTCAAGACCTTGTCTACGGTGTTTTCGATCGCTGAAAGTCTCTAGTGACTAGTTGCCAGACACACCGCTTTCGCGAGCAGGCTCGCTCCCACATTGGAATGCAGTTCCCCTGTGAGAGCGGGCTTGCTCGCGAATAGGTCAGCACATTCAGTGAGCAAGGCTAGCTGAAAAAGTCGCTCGGCTAACGACGGGTCGCCAGGTAGGACTTCCCAAGATCACTGGCCCAACCGTCCAGCACCGCTTTGACGTCATCGGCGGTCAGCACCTGTTTGTCGTTTTCCAGCGGTAGTCCGATGCCCTTGCGCACGACTTCGGCGACCACTTCGCCGGTTGTGCCGTCTTCGAATGAGACTTCGGTGGTGATTTCGCTGTCCTGGTCGCGGATGCCGGTGGCGGTGCTCACGCCGGCGGCAATCAAGGTCACCGGGAGCCATTCATAAAAACGCAGGCCCTGGGTGCTGGCGGCGACGCGGGTGATCGCCGGTCTGATGGTCAGGGTGTTCGGGCCGGGTTGCGGCATCAGGCGCATGACCTTGCCCAGTTCCAGCCTGAGCGCGGCGTCGTAGTAGTCGGTGACGCCGGACAGCGTGCTCAGCGGGATCCGCTCGGTCGGCGCGGCGCTCGGGTAGAACTGGCTGGGCGCCAGATAGGCCTGGGTGTAACGCCCCCGCGCCAGCGCCGGGCTGACCCAACCCAGCACCGTCTGCCCAGATGGCGACTGGCGCTCGCTGAGCACGCTGTAATCGTGCAGAAATCCGGTGTACTTCTGCGGTTCGACGGTTTTGTTGCTGCAGGCCGAAAGGCTCAGGGACGCCGTACACAGCACCGACATCAAGCAATGGCTTCTGATCATGCGAATCCTTGTTTTGCGCTTTTGCCCCGCGTCGTTCAAGCGCGGGCAGTGATTGGGGAGGAGAGCGGCGGGGTGTTGTCCGAGCATTCGATGTGCAATTGGCCGTGGCTCATGATCCATTGGATGAGGTCGGCGGTCGGTATCGAATGCGCGTACTCCACCCATTGCGAATCGCCGGGGCCGTACTGCTCGAAATAGCGGCGCAGGACGATTCGGCTTTGATCATCTGACAGGCCCAGGCAGAACTCCTGGAACAACAGCGGCGTATCCTGCTCGGGCGCGCTGGTGCGCTGGCTGAGAATCAACGGATAGCGGGCGTCGTGGCCCTCGGCGGTATAACGGTTGTGCAATGCGCTCATTGAAAGCCCCCCGGTTGTCGATGGCGTGCAGGGTGCCCGAGGGGTTTTGCCGCAGAATGTCCGCTTGATGTCCGGGGCGACGGAATGTTGCTCGATTGAAATATATGACCCGCCCGCCAGAATAGTTTTAGATGCATTCTTTTTTTGGCCTGAGGATCCTGTGCCCGTGAGCAGACTGCTGATCGTCGACGATGACGTGGAAATTCTCGCCCTGCTGAAGAAGTTCTTCGTCCAGCACGCCTACGAGGTCGATGTCGCCGCCGACGGCGCAGCGATGTGGGCGGCAATTGCCCAGCAGCGCCCGGACACGATCATTCTCGACCTGATGCTGCCCGGCGAAGGTGGCCTGAGCCTGTGCCAGAAAGTGCGCGCGCAGATGGGCATTCCGATCATCATGCTGACCGCCATGGGCGAGTTGAGCGACCGGATTGTCGGCCTCGAACTGGGCGCCGATGACTACGTCACCAAACCGTTCGCCCCACGTGAACTGCTGGCCCGCCTGCGCGCCGTGCAGCGTCGCGCCGGTGAACAGGTCAGCCCGGCGAGTGAACCCTCGCGGCCGGTGATCGCCTTCGCCGGTTGGCATCTGGATATCACTTGTCGTGAGCTGCGCTCCCCGGAAAACGTGATGATTCCGCTGTCTGGTGGCGAGTTCGATCTGTTGGTGGTGTTTCTCGAACACCCGCAGCGCATCCTCACTCGCGAGCAACTGATCGACCTGTCTCGCGGTCAGGGCCACGACGCCTTCGATCGCAGCATCGACGTGCAGGTCAGTCGCTTGCGCCGCAAGATCGAGCCGGACAGTAAGCGCCCGGACCTGATCCGCACCGTGCGCAACGGCGGTTACATGTTCACCGCCAAGGTCACTCGTTCATGATCCATCGATTCCTGCGCCGTGATCCGCTGAGTCGGCGGATCGCGCTGACCATCGTCGCGGCCATGCTCGCGTCGCTGGCACTCAATTTCCTGTTCGTGGAGGTTGCCGGGACCTGGGCGCGACCACCGATTGAACGTACCGGGTTGCTGGAGCAGATTGCCGCGACCGTCAAAGTGATCGAGGCTGCACCAGCGCCTTTACGCCCGAAACTGGCGCACGCGGCAACCGGCCCGACGCAGGAAGTGACCTGGAGTGCGCAACGCGACGAACTTGGATTGCCAGCAGGTGGCACGCAGCTCCTCGCCAACAAGACGTCGGGGTTGCATCAGTTGTTGGGCGATGAGCGAGACATTCGGGTGTTCAATCCCGCTGACTGGCCGAGCGGCAGCCCGCTGGGCCGCTATGCGGCGCTGATTCAACTGCCGGATGCCAGTTGGCTGCTGTTCTCTTCGCCCGAACGCTCCTGGGGCCTGGACATCGGCACGCGCATCGCGATCATCATCGCCCTCGGCCTGATCGCCACCGTGCTGGTGGCCTGGCTGGCCACGCAGCAACTGGCCAAGCCACTGCAACGCTTTGCCAGCGCCGCCCGGCGTTTTGGCGGTGATCTGCGTGCGCCGCCGATCAAAGTCGAAGGCCCCGACGAGATCCGCCAGGCGATCATCGCCTTCAACACCATGCAGGCGCAGATTCAGCACTACATCAGCGAACGCACGCACATGCTCGCGTCGATTTCCCACGACTTGCGCGCACCGTTGACCCGCATGCGCCTGCGCAGCGAGTTCATGGAAGACTTTGATCATCAGGGCAAACTGATCCGCGACATCGAAGAAATGCAGTCGATGATCAACGCGGCACTGGCGTTCTTTCGGGAAGACACTCAGCCGGAGCAAAGCACCGCGTTCGACCTCTCGGAATTGCTGCAGACGATCATCGACGACTACCGCGACCAGAACATTGCCATCGATTTCCACGGCCCGGCGCATCTGGTCTACGAGGGCCGGCCGCTGGGGATCAAACGGGTGATCGTCAATCTGCTGGAAAACGCCGAAAAGTACGCGCAGCAGCCGGCAATCGCCCTGAGCAGCGACGGTTACAGCGTGTGCATCGACGTCAGTGACAACGGGCCGGGGATTCCCGAAGCGTCGTTGCAGCGGGTGTTCGACCCGTTTTTCCGCCTGGAAACCTCGCGCAACCGGGATACCGGTGGTGTCGGGCTCGGGCTGTCGGCGGCGCGGGCGATTGTGCGCGAGCAGGGCGGTGAACTGACATTGAGCAATCGCAGCAGCGGTGGTTTGCTGGCGCGGGTTGAGTTGCCTTTGTAATACTTTGAAACATTTGCTCGTGACGGGCGGTCAACAGGACACATTCTCTGCAAGAAGCGTCCATGAAAACCCCACGGCCCTCCGCACGTCTTGAACCGCTGTCGCAACTGCGCAATCTAAAAATGGCTCGCTCCGCCCACGCCTATGTCCGTGGCAGTACGGTGCAGTTTTATGAGTGGCTGCACAGCCAACCGGGCCGCAACTTACCGAAGGGGCCGGCGGTGTGGATCTGCGGCGATTGTCACGCCGGCAATCTGGGGCCGACCGGCGATCTGAAGGGGCGCATCGACATTCACATCCGCGACCTCGACCAAACCGTTATCGGCAACCCCGCGCATGATCTGGTGCGTCTGGCGCTGTCCTTGGCCACCGCCGCCCGAGGTTCGGACCTGCCCGGCGTCGCCACCGCGCGCATGCTTGAAGAGATGATGCGCGGCTATGAACAAGCATTCGAAGACGACGTCGACAAAGAGCCGCCAAGACCCGCGCAAGTCAAGGCCGGCATGCGCAACGCGGTGCAGCGCACCTGGAAGCATCTGGCCCAGGAGCGCATTGAAAGCACTAAACCGACCATTCCGCTGGGCAAGCATTTCTGGTCGCTGTCACGGGAAGAGCGCAACGCGCTGAAATCGCTTTGCGCAGCGCCTGACGTCCATACGCTGGTGACGTCCCTGAAGGGCCGCTCAAAGGACGATCGGGTGAAATTGCTCGACTCGGCCTATTGGGTCAAAGGCTGCAGTTCGCTGGGGCTCAAGCGTTATGCGGTGTTGCTGGGGGTGGGCGAGGGCGATGATCAGGAATATTGCCTGCTGGATATCAAAGAGGCAGTTGCTGCCGCCGCACCACGAGTGGCGCGAGCCGCGATGCCTCGCGACAACGGCAAACGTGTGGTCGAAGGTGCGCGTTTTCTCTCCCCGGGCCTGGGCAATCGGATGATTGCCACTCGGGTGCTCGACCATGGCTTCTTCATCCGCGAACTGCTGCCTCAAGACATGAAACTGGAACTGGATCAGTTGAGCCAGACCGACGCGATGCTCGCCGCCGGCTATCTGGCCCGTGTCGTGGGGCTGGCCCATGCCCGGCAGATGGACATGAGCACCCGGGCTTCATGGATGCGTGAACTGCAGGCGTGTCGCTCGAAGACGCTGGATGCACCGTCGTGGCTGTGGACCAGTGTTGTGCAGTTGGTTGGCAAACATGAGAAAGGTTATCTGGAGCATTGCCGGCGTTATGCGCTGGAGCACTGATCTGTGTGAGTGAAACAGTTGTCGGTTGCCGATATGAAATTTGTTCTGTAGATTTTCATGAAATTATAAGAAATAAATTTCATGAGGCGCCGAATGTTTCAGCAATCCCAACAGCATGTCGCCAGTTATTACGCCCACAGTTGCGCCGATATTCTCAGCACACGACCGGCACTGGAAGGTGCGCACGACACCGACGTGGTGATCATCGGTGCCGGTTTCAGTGGGCTGCACACCGCATTGCGTCTGGCTTTGGCCGGCAAGCGCGTTACCGTGCTGGAAGCCAGTCGCGTGGCGTGGGCCGCGTCGGGACGTAATGGCGGACAGGCGATTCTGGGCTGGTCGTGCGACATGCCGCCGCTGGAAGCCGCGCTCGGCCATGAGCGCGCCAGGCGTCTGTGGGACGGCATGCGTTGGGCCGCGCAGGAGCTGCGTGAATTGCCCGGGCGGCATGGTTTCGATTGCGACTATCGCCCCGGCCATTTGTGGACGTCGGTGATGCAGCGTCGAGTCAGCCTGCTGACTGAGTGGCAACACGAAGCCAGTCACAAGTGGGGCCACGACGGTCTGCAGTTCATTCCTCGTGAAGACTTGCCGCAATGGGTCGCCAGTGATCGTTATCGGGCCGGCCTCTTTGACGCCGAAGGCGCACACCTCAATCCGCTGAAACTCGCGCTGGGGCTTGCCGCCGCCATCGAACGCGCCGGCGGGCATATCTACGAACAAAGCAAAGCGCTTAGCTATCAGCAGGAGGGCAACGGTTACCGGGTCCATACCGAGCGCGGTTCGGTGAAGGCCGACGTGCTGGTGCTGGCCTGCAATGCCTATCTCGATGAGCTCGACCCGCAACTCTCCAGCTGCATCCTGCCGGTCGGCACCTATCAAGTCGCCACCGCACCGCTGACGCCGGAGCAAGCCACCGCGCTGCTGCCGAGCAACGTCTGTGTGACCGACAACCAGTTCGTCCTCGATTACTTCCGTCGCACGCCGGACAACCGCTTGCTGTTCGGGGGCGGCTGCACCTATCTGGGCGGTATGCCCAAGGACATTGCGGCGGCAACTCGGCCGTTTCTCGAACGCGTGTTTCCGCAGCTCAAGGGCGTCGAGCTGCAATTCGCCTGGGGCGGGCACATCGATCTGACCATGAACCGTACGCCGGATGTCGGCGGCGACGGCAATCGTTATTGGCTTCAGGGTTATTCGGGGCATGGCGTGTTGCCGACGCTGGCCGCGGCCCGTGCGGTGTCCGATGCGATTCTCGGCAAGGACGATGAGTTGGCGTTGTACCAGGGCCTGAGCAATGGCCGTTTCCCCGGCGGCAAGCACTTCGCCGCACCGCTGGAAGCCATCGGCAAGGCCTGGTATCGCCTGCGCGACAGCATTTGATGAGATTTTGACCATGAACAAGCAAGAAGAAATCGCTGCGCTGGCGATCCTGATCCACGACCTGCGCAAGCACAAGAAATACACCCTCAAAGAGCTGGCCGACAAAATCGGCCGTTCGGTGGGTTTTCTCTCGCAAGTCGAACGCGGCTTGTCGCGCCCGACCGTGGCCGACCTCACCGCGATCAGTGAAACCCTCGGTGTGCCGACCACCTATTTCTACAGCCTGCCCAAAGCCAAACAAGTGCCGTGGGTCACCCGTCCGGACGAACGACGCACGCTGTATTACGCCAACGGCATCACCGACATTCTGGTGTCGCCGCAGATGCGTGCCTCGTTCTCCATGCTCGAAAGTCATCTGGAACCGGGCGCGAGCAGTGGCGACCGGCACATGAGCGACAGCTCGGAGCAGGGCGGCTATGTGCTCGAAGGCGAACTGACCTTGTGGCTGGGCAACGACGACGAGCCGGTCACCTTGAGGGCCGGCGACAGTTTTCAATTCGACAGTCACACCCATTGTCGCTACGGCAACCTCACCGGGCAGCTCACCCGTGTGCTCTGGGTCTACACCTGATAACAACAAAGGATGAACACGATGGACGCTGTCTGCTCTGACCTGCTCGCCGAAGTGCGCGCGTTTCGCCAACGCTACCCCGAGGTGCGTTATGTTGACCTGATTTCCCTGGACATTCCGGGGCATTTTTACGGCAAGCGCTATCCGGTGGACATGCTCGAAAAAGTCGCGGCGGGCAGCGCGCTGAAACTGCCGCAAAACTGCGTGCTGCTCGGCGTGCAGGGCGGTCTGTTCAAGATTGGTGATTACTGCTTCAACGACGGCGACCCGGACGCTGTGCGCCGCTTGGTGCCCGGCACACTCAAGCCCGTGACTTGGGAAGCACAACCGCTGGGGCAGATGCTGATTACCTCCGACGGCACCGCCAAACCGATCGAATTCGAACCCCGCGAAGTGCTGGCGAAGGTACTGGATCGATTGGCGGGCAAAGGCATTCACCCGGTGGTGGCCTTCGAACTAGAGTTCTATCTGTTCGACAAAAAACTTCGCGACGGCCTGCCGCAATTCCCTCGCGACGAGCTGACCGACGACGCCGATGATCAGCCGAACATGCACATCGAGCGTCTGTCGCGCTTCGCCCCAGTGCTCGACGAAATGGTGGAAGCAACGCGAGCTCAGGGCATCGACGCCACGGTGATCACCGCCGAACTGGGACCGGGGCAGTTCGAAATCAATTTCGGCCATCTGGACGACGGCTTGCGTGCTGCGGACTGGGCGGCGCTGTTCTGTCGCAGCACCCGTGGAGTCGCGCTCAAGCACGGCTATCGCGCCAGTTTCATGGCCAAGCCGTACGTGCAGCATCCGGGCAGCGGCATGCATGTGCATGTCAGCCTGTATGACGCGGCTGGCAACAACCTGCTGGCCGCCAATCACCAGCAAGCACTGCGCCACGCGGTGGCCGGCTGCCTGGATCTGCTGCCGCACAGCATGCCGATTTTCGCGCCGAACCAGAACGCCATGCGCCGCCTGAGCGGCACGGTAAACACCGCGACCAAGGCGAGCTGGGGTTACGAGGATCGTGACGCTTGCCTGCGCATTCCTGAATCGGACACGAAAAACCTGCGCATCGAATACCGTCTGGCCGGCGCCGACGCCAATCCGTATCTGGTGCTGGCGGCAATTCTGGTGGGCCTGGAACATGGTCTGGCATCAGGCAAGGAACCGATCCCGCCACTCAACGACGATCGCAACAGCGGCATCGATTTCCCGACGGAAATCCTCGACGCGGTGCGCGCCTTGCAGCATCAGCCACAACTGCGTGCGGGACTGGGCGCCGAGTTTGTCGACGTGTATTGCGAGAACAAACGTCAGGATCACCTGGCATTCATGCAGGAGATCAGTGCGCGGGAGTATCGCTGGTATTTGTGATCACTGGTTCAGCACACCACATGAATCGGGTGCAGGGGCCGCGATGACCGGATGGAGTTCAGTACCGGTGAATTCCATCGCTCATCAAAATTGAAGAGCGTGCCAAGAGATATTTTGAACACGGGGCGTGAGGATGGCGGAAGAACGGCTTCGAATGACGTTTGGAGATAATCCAACGCCATCCCGTGTAATGTCTGCGCTGAGTTGGAAATAGTTGACGTTGGCTGGCAGCTATCGGCCAAAAGCAGGCGGTCGGGAGTGGCGTCTTGCGGCCAACAGTGGACACTCAGATCAGTTGATGAGGAAATTACTCGGAAGTCCAAACCGTCTAGCACTCGTCTTGCCGCGTCCTTACCCATCGATCTCGCCGTTACGAATGGCCATCCTGATGGCTTGTGCTGTCGTTGTCACGCCCAGACGTCGGCGTGCTGAGCGCAGGTGATTTTCAACTGTACGCTCCGACAAACCGAGAGTCGCTGCAATATCCGCTTGCCGTCTTCCGGCAGCCGTCCATTCCATGACTTCGCGCTCTCGCGGGGAAAGGGTTCTTAACGCTTCGTCCAATGGCGCCTCAAGCAACCGCCGAGCCGCGAAAAAAGCGGCCGTCGCAACCAGGCTGAG
>NZ_AZVL01000036.1:0-14075 GCF_000514195.1 Pseudomonas sp. URIL14HWK12:I6 | reverse complement strand
TCGTCTGCCATGTGATGGGACTGGTGCGCCGCGGTAAGGAAATGTTGTTGATGGCATTGCAATATGACGAGCGGTTTCGGCAGAACATGGAGGAAGATGAAGCGTCCGAATGGTCCGGCGCTCCGGGCAGGCCCGAGACGAACAGGACGCTCCTGCGCAGCGACAGAACGAACGGTCCGGTCCTTCCCCTCCAGACCGTTCATAAAGTCTTCATCGGCGAAAAAGAATTTGAAGTGCACAGTTCGGAATGCCGGCGTCTGGACAAACAGGACTGGGAACATCTGCTGCTCATGGTCCGGTTCCTGAACCAGGGATGGCGTTCGGATGATATGGATGATCGGCGTATTGATCTGTTGTTCCTGGCCGGCTTGAAGCTGGAAGGTGACTATCCCGTCATTCCGGATTTCGGCCCGAATCCGGAGATGCGTGTTCTGATGTGGCCGCGCCAGGTGACGTATCAAGTGGAGAAACCCGTCACCTTGACCGTTGGCGACCATTACCCCGATCCGATCGTTTTTCGGGATGCGGTTGCCGGCGAGGAACACTGGATTCGGATACACCGGGTGTATTTGCTTGATGTATGGGAGGAGATGGAGAACATTTTTGCGGACCCGGTTCTTTGGGAGCAAAGGACTCCCGAGGAAATCGCCCGGGCAAGATGGGAGTGCGAGCAATATCTCCCGGAAATCTGCCCCAGAGGCATGTATTTCCCCGTGGTGGAATACGAATGCGAGGATGATATGGCCGTGCAGTTTTATTCCAGATCGTTCCTGGATGCGAAGCCCGCGCACGGAAGCCGCGCCATGGCATTCATCGTCCGGCCGGAACAGCCCGCGGACATGCCGGGGTTGAAGCTGAAAGCCGCCGTCATCCAGGAGCCGGTTCCGGCCGATACCGTCACCATCGAAGCGGAAATTTTCCAATATACCCGATGCCTGGGGAACGGTTCTTTGAGCGAATTGCACTTCAAATGATTTTGACCGATAAGCAGTTGGAAACGCATCATCGGCAGCCTGCAGGGGGGTCCGCCCGCGACGCGGAGTTTGCAACGTCCTGCCCGTCGGACAGCGGGAAAAATACGTTTGGCAACCGGGCTGAATGATACACTTCTTTCTCCTGATCGTTGCTGAGATAATCGTCGATTCCCACGATGACGGTCAATTCTTCCCGCTCCGATCCGGGGCGTGCTCCGAATAGCGCCGAAGATTCCTCCGGATTGGCGAACGTGAACCCGACATCCCGTTCATCATGCGCCAGGCGGGGCAAGAGAGGCAAGGAGGATGAATCCGGCCGAAACAGCCACAGCGGTTCCCCGCCGTCATCACGGTTCGAATCGACGGACAGAGCAAACGTTTTGAGTGGCAAAATGTCGCAAACCCTTCGTATTTTCCGCGGGTTTGGACCGTCAATCTCGATGAGGAGCCGGACGAAGAAGCGGTCAACGTGTTGACGGCCGGATTGGGTAGAGAGCAAGTACATGATGACCGGCCGTCCTCAGGACACCGAAACCGTCGCTTCATCTCGTCCCTCCATCTGCATTTAGTGTATCTAGGAGTAACGATAATGTCCAAGCGGTCTAGGGGGCTAAAACAATTGATGAAAGAATTTGGATGATTAGGTAGAATAGTCGTTATACGTACTGTGTTATTGAAAAAATGAGGAGGAAGCGACATGTACTCTTCAGTACTGGACACCCCATTTTTTCAAGGCATGATTGCAGACCACCACAGAGAGTACGTGGAAACCCTGTTTGTGGAGCGGAAATACCCCAAGGGGCAAATTTTGTACTTTCACGGCGATGAAGGCAATGAAATGTATATCGTAAAGTCCGGAGTATTGAAAATTTTCCGCCAAAGAGATGAGCAGGAAATTGTTCTGGGACACCAGTTTCCAGGCGAAGTGGTCGGAGAACTGGAAATGTTTCACTATGACAACCGCCGAAGCGCTTCGGTAGCGACCCTTGAGCCCGTCCTGTGGATGATCAAACGCAACGAATTGCTGGAACTTGCGAAGCTTTATCCCGAAATTTTGCGGAAAACCATTTATATACTAAGTGAACGATTGATCCAGGCGGACAGAAAGCTCGAATATTTGGCATTTTTGGACATCAGGGTTCGAGTGGCGAATCTGTTGCTTGATTTGTACGAAAATTTTGGGGTTCCCTCGGAAAAAGGCCTGCACATCAAATGGAAAATTACGCAGCAGCACATGGCAAGCATGATTGGGGCCAGCCGGGAATCTCTCGCCAAAATCCTGCAAGAATTCCAAAATGACAAGTTGATTGTTATCCATAACAGGTTCATCTACATTACAGATTTGAAAACGCTGCAGCAATTGGCCGGCGTTCAGAAGGAGACCGATCTGGACAGGAAATGGCACAGCACTTACAGATATGATCTCACATCCGTCTAATCGGAACATATGTTTGTGATTCATTCAATAAACAAGATGTGGAACAGGATACAAAAACAGTCCGAAATGAGACACAGCGCTCAAGATTGCAGCAATGATATGATAGTGCCTGAAAAATACGAAAAAAAAGACCGAGTGTGTCAGGACACGACATGAAAAGGTCCGGTCACACTCGTTCCTTTTCGATGGGAGGTTTCTGAAATTGAGGAAAATGGGGATATTGGCCAAGTGTCTGCTGCTGTTTTTCCTGATTCCGGCAACGACTTCGGCGCAGTCCGACGGCGTTCGGATTTTCCGCGATTTGCCTGCGTCTCACTGGGCGGCGCCAGAAGTGGCGGAAGCGGTGCAAAAAGGCTACATTGTCGGTTATCCGGATGGAACTTTCCGGCCGGACAATCAGGTGACGAGAGCGGAGTTCGCCTCTCTGTTGAGCAGAGCGGCGAAGCACAAAAACATAAAGGAAAACGTTGATGTTCCATTTGGGGATGTTCCGGAAGGGCATTGGGCGCGGGGGGCGATCGCCCGGTCAATAGCGCTCGGGTTTGTACCCGCAGAGAAATATGGGACAAGGTTCGAGCCGGATCGGCCCATGACCCGATTGGAAATCGCCGAATGGCTGGCGAATGGGCTGGCAGCCGCCCGGGAGGATTTTGCCGAGGCCATGTGGGATACGAAGGACACATTGGTGCCTGTAGCGGAATATTACAAAGGAGGGCTGCCTCCGGAATCCTATCCGCACGTGTCTATTGTATATGGAACGGGAATCATGAAAGGGTTTCCAGACGGCAGCTTTCGTCCCGGCGAACTGACCAAACGAAGCGAAATCGCCGCCATTCTGCACCGCTTTGACAAGGTACAGGGGCGGGCAGCCAAGGAATTCCGGGAATTGAACGAACTTCGTGAAGTAGGGCTGTATGGAACGAATGCCGTCTCGTTTACGGATTTTGTGTTTTATTCTCCTGACAGAGTTCTCGTTTTTGATGTTCCTTTGAGGGAGGATATCGTATATGAAGGCTGGGGAACGTTTCATATCCATCGAATGATCCTGGCCAAGATCGATAACGAGGGGAACTTGTACGGGGTCTATGCGCCGATGTTTCTGAATCCGGAATTCATGCTTGAAAAAAGAAGCGATTTTGTGCGAAAAGCATTTTTACAATATGAAGATTTGAACGATTTTATCTTTACGTTTACGGATCTTTCGTTCACATCAGAAGTGGATGGATTGGCCATTGAAGACGTGATCGCGCTGTATGATCAAGAACGATCTTTCAGAACGGTGTTTGGCTGCGGACATTTCTTTACCGTCCATCCCGACAATGCCAGCCGGTATGGGATCAAGGCCAGATCCTACTATGAATCGTTCTCCTACAAGAGGGGAGAAACCCAACGTTTCTGGTTCAGCGGCCACGTCGATGAAAAGAGCCAGAGAGGGTTTTATGATTTACTGAATGCCATAAAGGAAATGCAAGAAAAGGCGAATGCGAAAAGGGCGGAACAATGGAATCAACTGCCTGATGAGATAAGAGAATTTTTGCTGGAATTCCAGAATCAGGATTTGCAGGAAACCGTTCAGGATTGACGTTGTGAATCTGTACCTCTCGGATGATTTTCCTCGTTTTTTGTATCCTTTTCCATATCCTGATTTGTTCGATGAATCACAAACGTATGTTCATGCAACGAAAAGGGGAACCCTTTGCGGGTTCCCTTTTTCCATGCCGCGCCATACAAACGCGCGCTCGGCTCATGGGGTGGTTGTAAACGATTTCGCCTCGCCGTTGTTTGCGCCGTGTTTGCAAGGCAGGGGGTGAAAGGGCGTTCAGCGTGGGTTTTCGGCGTGTATTTCGGGAGTTTTTCCGGGCATATACAGGCAATCGCCTGCCGTGACGCCTTCCTTTAGCGCTGCTCCAAGCTCGTCAATCTAGTCCGCATAGCTGGTCAATTGGTGCATTTGGTGCGCCGAAGGGCATCTTCTGAAGCCTTTGAGGGCGGGCATTTTCCCAACTTCTGCACGGTTTCCGGGTATTGCTTTGAGGGAGTGACTCCGGCGCCTGTTGTTTGCAGATTGTTTGCAGATTGTCCGCCGCGCATACATGCCGGGTGCGATTTCCGGTTCAAAGGGCGTACACTGAAACTGCTGGACGATATGGCGGAAACGATGTACACCGCGAAAGGCGCCGGTCTTGCGGCGCCGCAGGTCGGCGTGCTTCGAAGACTCGTCGTCATGGACTGCGGCGATGGGCTGATCGAGCTGATCAATCCGGAAATTGTCGAAATGGAAGGCGAGCAGACAGGCCCCGAAGCGTGCTTGTCGTTCCCGGGATATTACGGGTTCGTGAAGCGGGCGCAGCGTGTGAAGGTGCAAAGTTTGAATCGAAACGGTGAGACGGTCATCATGGAAGGCGAAGGCGATCTGGCGCGATGCATGCAGCACGAAATCGACCATTTGAACGGCGTGCTGTTTGTGGATCATGTCCGAGACCGATGGCTTTATCACGAAAAGACCCGACATAAAATTGAACTGCTGGATGTCATTCGGCAGACCAATCGGGAACGGATATAAGCGAAGCCGCCCATCGGGGCGGCTTTCATGTTTTATTCAACCTCAAATACAGAAACCGGAACTGCCACCAGGGGGCGGATCGCCATTCGTTGCTCAATCCAGCGTAAACTCCGGCAATCCGGCCGGGAGGGGCAAAGGCTTCGCGCAGGTGCTCGACATGCGGTAATGCCGGCCTTCCTCCGATGCGATGTGGAAACCGTGCATCGCCTCGAGCACGTGGTACGCGAGTGCGCCGCTTGCGCGGTGCGCCCGCCCCGTGCGGATCGCCTTCGCCATGTCGGCGGCGCCGATGCCGCGCGAATTTTCGGAGTGGCCGTGGGTGAGCGGCACATCTGCCCATTCGCGCGAGCCGGCCCGGGAGAGCCGCACCGGACCGCCGAACGTGTTCGGGTCCGGGACGACGAGCGTCCCCTCGCTGCCATAGACCTCGATGCGCGGCAGCATCGAGCCGCCCTTCACGTCGAAGCTCGTGATGATCGTCGCGATGGGCCCCGCCTCGAAGTCGATGACGCCGGCGATGTGCGTCGGCACTTCGACCGGGATGACCGTCCCGGCCTTCGGCTGGCTCGTGATCGTCCGCTCGGGGAACGAGATCCGCGCCGAGCCGGTGACACGCCGGATCGGGCCAAGCATCGCGATAAGCGCGGTCAGATAATACGGCCCCATGTCGAACATCGGCCCGCCGCCGGACTGGTAGTAGAACTCCGGCGACGGATGCCACGTCTCGTGGCCGCCGCTCATCATGAACGCCGTCGCACCGATCGGCGTGCCGATCGCGCCTTCTTCGATCAGCCTGATGCAGGTCTGGATGCCGCCGCCCAGGAACGTGTCCGGCGCGCAGCCGACGAGCAGCCCCTTGCGACCGGCCAGCTCCAGCACCTCACGGCCCTCTTCGAGCGTCACCGCCAGCGGCTTCTCCACATAGACGTGCTTGCCGGCCTCGAGCGCCTGCAGGTTCACCGGTGCATGCGCCTTCGGAATCGTCAGGTTGATGATCATTTCGATCTCCGGATCGGCGAGCAGCTCGTCGACGGTGCATGCGCGCACGCCGTGTTCCTCGGCCTTCTGTTTCGCCCGCCCGATGTCGATGTCCGCGCAGGCGACGATCTCGAGTGATTCAAATCGGCTGCCGTTCCGGAAATAGATACCGCTGATGGTGCCGGTGCCGATGATGCCGGCTTTCACTTTGCCCATGGCGCAAGCGTCCTTCTTTCTGCCTGGAATGCGATTCCCATGCCTCACAAACCGCCGGCTTCAGTCCGGGCTGTCGCCCATGCCCGTGTAGCTCGTGTAGATGAAGGGGTTCTTGTCTGCGTAAAGCGCCTTGCCCTCCGCCGCCCACAGGAAGCCGCGGCGCATCAGCTCCGTCACGACCGGCATTCGGAGGATGTTCGCCTTGTGGCCGAGCGAGCAATAGTAGACGCGGCCGACGCCCCACCGTTTCGTCCAGATGACCGGCATTTCGACCGGTCCATTCAGCACGTGCGGACCGGGAACGGTCGGGAACCGCGTGACGGCCAGCACCTCGACCGCGGGATCCACGTGCAGGTAATATTGCTCGCTTCTCACCGTGAAATCTTCAATTCCGGCCGTCAGCGGGCTCGAGGACTGCTTGATATGCACGACGTATTCGACGCCGTCGTTTCCCGGATGCGCGACCCAGTTGCCCCCGGTCATGAACTGCCAGTCCACGTTCTCGCGGAACGCGTCGCACATGCCGCCGTGGCAACCCGCGAGGCCGACGCCGCCCTGCACCGCCTCCGACACGTTGCGCACGTAGCGCTTCTTGATCTTGCCCATCGTCCAGATCGGAATGATGAGATCCAGCGATTTCAGTTTCTCCGGGTCTGCAAAAGATTCCAGCGTATCCGACACTTCCACGGCGAATCCTTCCTGTTCCAGAATGCCGCGGAAATGCTCCGCCGCCTGGTCGGGTTCGTGGCCGTCCCATCCGCCCCATACGATCAACGCCTGTTTCTTCATGGGATCCTCCTTTCTGTTGCGGCCCGGCCGGGGAGCGGACGCGGACGGGAACGCTCCCGCCGCGTCCGTCCCGCCGGAACCGTGTCACATCTCGCTGATGCGCACCCAGCGACGCTCCGCCACCGACTTCTCGACCGCCTCGAGTACCGCCTGGCACTTGACGCCGTCATGGAAATTCGGCACCGGTTGGCGGTCTTCCGCGATTGCGCTCAGCAGCTCGACGACCACATGCGTGAACGTCTGGCCGTAACCGATCGAGTGGCCGGCCGGCCACCACCCGTCCATGTACGCGTGCACCGGGTCGGTCGCCATGACGCGGCGGAAGCCCTGCACGTCTTCCGTGTCGTCCGTAAAATACACCTGCAGCTCGTTCATCCGCTCGAAATCGAACTTCACGCTGCCCTTCGAGCCGTTGATCTCGAACGCGTTCGTACAGCGGTGGCCCGGCGCGAAGCGCGACGCTTCGAAGCTGCCGAGCGCGCCGTTTGCGAACCGCGCGAGAAACAGCATCGCGTCGTCGACCGTCACTTCGCCTTTCGGCGCCGACGCGTCGCCCTTCGCGCTGAGGCCGGTCATCTCGGACGGCAACGGCCGCTCCCTGATGAACGTCTCGCTTATGCCGACCACCTCTTCAACGTCGCCGACGAGGAAATGCGCAAGGTCGATCAGGTGCGCGCCGAGGTCGCCGTGCGCCCCGGAGCCGGCGACCTTCTTGTCCAGCCGCCAGACGAGCGGGAAATCCGGATCGACAATCCAGTCCTGCAGGAACCATGCGCGGAAATGATAGATCCGGCCGAGCCTCCCTTCCTGCACCAGCTTCTTCGCGAGCTGGACGGCCGGAACGAACCGGTAGTTGAAGCAGATCATGTGCTTCACGCCGGCCTCTTCCGCAGCCCGCAGCATTTCGCGCGCGTCGGCGAGATTCAAGGCCAACGGCTTCTCGCAGAAAACGTGCTTGCCCGCCCGGGCGGCCTCGACGGCGATCTCCTTGTGCATGTCCGACGGCGCGTTGATGTCGATGATGTCGATGTCGTCGCGCTTCACCAGCTCGCGCCAGTCGGTGACCGCCGTCTCCCAGCCAAACTGGACGGCCGCCTGCTCGACGCCTTCCCGGTTCCGGCCGCAGATCGCCTTCATGACCGGCACCGGCGCGCCTGGAAAGGCCATTGGCGCTTCCTTGTAGGCGTGGCTGTGCGCCTTGCCCATGAACTTGTATCCGACCATGCCGATGTTGAACTGCTTGATATGAATCACTCCTCCCACACATGGTATGCAGATCCGGAATGCCTTACGGGCCCCGGCCGTCTCACGGACGCGGCGCGGACGACTCGCGCACGACGAGCTCCGTCGGCAGCGTCTCGTGGAACACGGATTCGGTTCCCCGCCATTCGGGCAGCCGGTCCAGCAGCCGCTCCGCAGCGGTCCGTCCCATCTCGACGAACGGCACGCGGACGGACGTCAGGGGCGGGTCCGTCAACCCGGCCAGGTCCGAATCGTCGCAGCCGACGATCGCGAGATCGTCCGGCACGCGGACGCCGCGATCGCGCAACGCCTGCATCAGCCCGATCGCCATCCGGTCGTTCGCGACGAACACCGCATCCAGGTCGCGTATCCGGGCATATACGTCCTCGGCCGCGGAGCGGCCGCTCGTAAGGCTGTAGTTGCCCGCGAACACGAGCTTCGGGTCCGGCGTGAGACCCGCTTCCCGCAAGGCTCGCAGGTAACCGGCCTCCCGCTCCCTGCTTGGGGAATACCAGGGCGAACCGTTGAGGAAACCGATTTTTCGGTAACCCCTCTCAATCAGATGTTTCACCGCCCGCGCGCTGCCTTCTTCGTGCGCTGCGCCGACGGAGCTCGCCCGGCCGTCTTCGCTCCGGTGGTCGATCAGACAGCACGGCAATCCCTCGTCCGCCATCGCCCGGATGCCCGCCTCCTCCTCCGGCAGGCTGCTCGCCCCGAGGACGATGCAGGCGTCAATCCGCACCGAGCGGAACAGTGGCACGTAATCGTAGACTTCTCCCGGCGTGCGGTACAAAAGGAGCAGCCCCATGCCGCGTTCCCGCGTCACTTCGCCAATGCCGCCCAGCATCTCGGAGAAATAATACGTCGAGAACAGCCGCACCTTGGGCACATGCGGCAGGACGACGCCGAGGTTGCCGCTCCGGCCCCGCGCGAAGCTGGCGGCCAAGGCGTGGATCTGGTAATTGAGCTTCCGCGCCGCTTCCAGCACCCGCCGCCGCGTCTCTTCCCGCACCGGGCCGATGCCGTTGAGCACGCGCGAGACCGTCGCTTCGGAGACGCCCGCCAGTTCGGCCACTTCCCTGCGGGTTGCCACCTTGCGCCCCCCCCCTCCAACTGCACGCTTCTCCCGGCTGAAGCCGGGATATCCCCTTTCGCGCCGGACGCCGGAATCGTTTAATGTACGCGTGTACATTTTTGCACGAAAGAAGAGGGAAGTCAATGCGCGTTCCGTTTTTTCCTGCAAAAATACCGGATCTTAACACCATGGTTTCATCGGCACCATGAACATCCAAAGCCCTACCCGTTGGACAGCGGGAAAAATACGTTTAGCAACCGGGCAGAATTATACGTTACTTTTTCCTGATAGTTGATGAGATAATCATCGATTTCCACGACGACGTTCAATTCTTCCCGCTCCGATCCGGGGCGTGCTCCCAACAGCGCCGACACTTCCTCCGGATTGGCGAACATGAACCCGGCATCCCGCTCATCATGCGCGAGCGCGGGGCAAGAGCGGCAAGGAAGCGGAAATGAAAAAAGGCACCCCGCGCGGGTGCCGTTTGGTGTTGCCCGGCGAACAGGAGAGGGCCGCGGTGTGCCGCGGCCGGTCACGACGGCTGCGGAGTACGGCCTTGTTGCGCTTCGCAGCGCAGCGCCCGCAGCGAATGTTTCAGCACCGTCCGCTTCAACGTCCGGCGCATGTCCGCGGACGAATGCGTGAAGAACGCGTCGTCGAGGTACACATCGATGAGTGCGGAGGTGACGGCGGCGACGGCTTTATCTTCGTCACGAAGCAAATAATAGGCGATTTGGTAGGCGTACGTTTCCCATTGACGAAGCGTCTCCCTTTTTTGGGCCGGATGCACGGCCGTCTCACCTCCCTTGCCGTAGCAGGCCTTCCTCTCACGCGTGAATTTCCAGATCGTAAATTTGCAGTTTTTCCAAGCGGCGTTTTGCTTCTTCCGCGCTTCCTTCCGCTTTCACGACGCCGCGATACAGCAGTTTCCCACCGGGGGCTTCCAATATGACGGCCGACATCTCGTTTCCTTGCAACAGCAGATACAGTTTTCCTTCATGCCATTTGACGGACCTGATCGATTCCGCACCGAACTGTTGGGATTGCACGACGAGCGATTGGACTTCGCCGCGATCCAGGCGGACGCTTCTGAATTCCGCCTGGTGGGCGTTGTAGTTGATCAGCGAAAACGTGCCGTCCTCCATTTGGTAAATACTGTTCGTATCTTCGCTCCGATCCCGGTCCATGCCTTCGATCGGCCGGATTTCTCCGGTCGCGTAATGATAGGCGGCCAAGTATTCGCGTTCCGGATTCGAAGCCGTGACGCCTTCCGTGACGGCAGGCCACTCTTTCAGCCGGATGACCACATATTCGCTCGGATACGATCGCCTCGTTTCCCCGATGATCTGAACCGGAATCGCGCTTCCGTCTCCGAAGGCCGCGAAATCCAATGCGTGGGCGCGGAGCAAGGTCCCGCTGTCCGGATCCAGGACGAACACGATACAGGTATCGTGCTGCATCGTCATGACATGCAGCTCCCGGCCCACGCGCTGCACGTCCATCACATCGACATTCTGGAACGAATAGGGCAGCGAAGGTTCGGAAGGCAGCGTGATCTTCGTGTCGAAACGGTTCTTTTTCTTCCCCGTCTTGTCCAACATGTCGACGTGAAACGTGACGACAATGCCTTTTTCCGCGGCCTTCGTTCTGGACGTCTTCACATAAACGAGCCACTCGTCATCCTGAAACAACCCGCGGTAATCCCCTTTGCCGCGCATGAACTGCCGGTAATCGTTCTGCAGCTTGCGGATATCCGGCATGTAATCGATCCAGGGTCGGGCTTCCGCAATCATTTTTTGATAGGCCGACTTTTCCGAGTCATAGACGCTGCCCCGCGTCGTCAGAGCCAATGCTTCATGACGACCGGAGACGGTCGTTACGCCCATCAATTCCATGCGCGCCGCCGCGCTTTCATCGCCTTCCGCCGTCACCAGCGCATATTGCGGCAGCCGGTCGAACGCCGAGTAGGTCAAAAACGTCACGATGACGACGGCGCTGAAAAGACACAGTCCGATCGTCCATCCGTATGTTTTCATCCCGATCCCCTCATACCGTTATTTTCCTGTTGAGCAGCCAATATCCGAATCCGAGCGAAACGAGCGCGACGACGGCGCACGCCGTCAGTTCGACCGCCAGGATTTCCCCGGGATACAGCCAGGCGTCCGGATTTTGCATTTCGAGCACTCCCACGGGCAGCAGCATCGCCGCCGCGCAAACCGCCGCATAGCCGATGCCGTACACGATGCCGATTCCGCTGAAACTTCTCTCCAGCAGGATGGCCGTAAAGGCAGCCATCACGCTGATGATGCCGACACCATACGAAAAGACAAACTGATCCGCCGCTTCGGGAAGCAACATTTCCCAGGCCGGATGCGCGCGCACCGCCGCGGAAAAATCGGAAGGCAGCCGCATTTCCTCCGGCACGATGAGGTGAAACAGCCATCGCTCGAGCGGAATCAGCACGATCTGAAACGCGACGAGGCTGAACGTGAACAGCACAATGGCGCATCCTTTGGCCAAATAAATGTGAAACCGCGGTTGAGGCAGCATCAGCAGCCGGTAAACGAACGTATCCTTGCCGAACCATTCCCGGTACCAAATGAAGAAAATATAAATTCCGATGACGGCGACGCCGATCAGGATCGGCCATGTGAACTCCATGAGCAGCTCTTGTTCCACGAGATCGACGAACGAAAAAGGGGTCCACTGCGGTTCGGTATCCTGCTGTGCGCCATGGTTCCATGAAAGCCGATCCTGACGCCGCGATTCCAATTTGGTGAGCAGCGTGGTGACGAGCGAGCCGATCTGAATTACGGCTGTAATGGCCATCAAACCGACCAGCATCCAGCGGAAACGGCGAATTTCGAAGTTCAGCAATCGGACGAAGGCCTGCCATCCTGTGATTTTCTTCATGGCGCATACACCTCTCTCATCACATCGATCACCGACTTGCCCATCTCATCGCGCAAGCGTTCGCAGTCGATGTCCCGCACGATGACGCCGTCCCGCAAAAACAGCGCCCGGTCAAGCAGCGGTTCCATCTCGCCGATTTCATGCGTGGTCAAAAGCACGCCGCGCCCTTCCATCAGGTCGCTGGTGAACACTTTGGAAATTTGCTCCCGGCTGAACATATCGATGCCGGCGAACGGTTCGTCCATCAGCACATAATCGGTTTCCTGCGCCAAACCGAGCACGAGATTGAATTTCGCCGCCATTCCTTTGGACAGGTTCCCGATCCGTTCCGACGCGTCCAGCCGAAAAAACGCCATCAGTTCACGGCTGCGCGCCTCGTTCCAGCGCCGGTGGTAATCCTGCATAAACCGGATCGCGTCGGACAGCTTCATGCCCGGAGGCATCGTCAGCCGGTCGGGAATGAACGCCACCTTTTCATACAAGTCCGCTCCCGATCTCCCCTTCCCGTCGATCAAAATTTGCCCCTCCTGAATCGGCACGAGCCGCATGATCGCTTTCAGGATCGTCGATTTTCCCGATCCGTTCACCCCGATCAGGCATGTGATTTGCCCTTTCCGGACCGTAAAGGAGACGCCTTTCAACACCTGGCGCCGACGATATCGCTTGCGGACGTCGATCAGCTCAATCATGATCTTTCCCTCCCGCCAGTTCTTCGTATTTGCGTTGCAAGAGGTCGATCAATTCCTCAAGCGGCACGTCGATTTTGCGCACCGCCCGCACAAACGCTTCCACTTCCGATTCAATCAGCTCCGAACGGACCGATTGCAGCACCTGTTCGTCGGCCGTGATCCGGCTTTCTTTGTTCCCTTCCGTGACGATCAACTTCTGTTCCTCCATCTCCTTGTAGGCGCGCTGTGCCGTATTGGGGTTGATGTTCAGCATGGCCGCCAGTTCCCGGCGGGACGGGATGACCTCGCCGGAACGGAGCCGGCCTGTCGCGATCAATTCTTTAAAATGGCGGACGACCTGCAGATAGACCGGTACCCGGGGGTCGAACACGACGTTTTCAAAATCGCCCAAACCTGCCATGATGCCACCTCTCTTTACGGCGGAATCCAGCTCGCGCACCGTCTTCTTCACACGGCAACACCTTGTTTTCCGGCAATGATTCATTTTGATGCAGGTACACGTTCCGCCGAGACCGCGTCTCGCCTTCAGGTGTGTGTACTAATTGGTTCATACACTTGGACGGCTGTATTATACGCTTAATACACTTGGAATGTCAAGCGTGTCGGAATCGTGTGATCCGTTTGTCGGGAAGCCGTGCGTCAGGGGCTTTTCAAGCGGTTGCCAGATGGGAGAAAATGTACTTAAGCGACAGGCTGCAGGCACGCATGAGCGTCCAAAGGAGCGGAGCATAAAAAACTCCCTCTCAAAGCAGCCCTGATTTTTGTTGTTTCAGGTGTCTGCTTTGAGGGGAGCATATCCGCCTGATGGGAGCGTTCGGCCAAGAGTCCATCGGGATGGCCATGGAATCGCTTCTGCCCGATAGCCATACCCATGCCGTCTACGGCAGCCGGTTGCCTGCCGCACGATAGATCTCGTACCATTCTTCACGGGTCAGTTCGATTTCGCTCGCCCGGCAGCAGTCTTTCAACCTTTGGATGTTCATGGTGCCGATGACCGGCTGCATGCGCGCCGGATGGCGCAGCAGCCACGCGATCGCGATGGTGGTGGAGGATACGCCGTACCGTCCGGCAATTTCGTCCAGCTTCCGGTTCAGTTCGGGGAATTTGTCGCTGCCGATAAACACGCCTTCAAAGAAACCGTACAGAAAGGGCGACCACGGTTGGATGGTAATATCGTGCAGCCGGCAAAAATCCAGCA
>NZ_AZVL01000035.1:0-16167 GCF_000514195.1 Pseudomonas sp. URIL14HWK12:I6 | reverse complement strand
AGATGCACTGGAAATCGTTGGTCTGCGTGACACCACCACCACCACCTGCACCGGTGTTGAGATGTTCCGCAAGCTGCTCGACGAAGGTCGTGCTGGCGAGAACTGCGGCGTTCTGCTGCGTGGTACCAAGCGTGACGACGTTGAGCGTGGTCAGGTTCTGGTTAAGCCGGGTTCGGTTAAACCGCACACCAAGTTCACCGCAGAAGTTTACGTTCTGAGCAAGGAAGAAGGCGGTCGTCACACTCCGTTCTTCAAAGGCTACCGTCCACAGTTCTACTTCCGTACTACTGACGTGACTGGTAACTGCGAGCTGCCAGAAGGCGTTGAAATGGTAATGCCAGGTGACAACATTCAGATGACTGTTACCCTGATCAAAACCATCGCGATGGAAGATGGTCTGCGTTTCGCTATCCGTGAAGGCGGTCGTACCGTCGGCGCTGGCGTCGTAGCTAAAATCATCGAATAAGCGGTTGTAATGTATTTTTCGGGCCGGCATAATGGTCGGCCTGATTTTGTTTTAGGTCAGTAGCTCAATTGGCAGAGCGACGGTCTCCAAAACCGTAGGTTGGGGGTTCGATTCCCTCCTGACCTGCCAGATTCACTCGGTGTGTCTGGCTTTCTTTTCACAGGATCTTCATAGATGACTCCTAAGGCTGAAGCTCAAGGCTCTCGCTTCGATCTGCTCAAGTGGCTTGTGGTAGCCGCTTTGGTGGTTGTGGGTGTAGTTGGCAATCAGTATTACGCTGCTTCGCCGATCCTGTACCGTGTACTCGCTTTGCTCGTAATTGCTGCTGTAGCTGCCTTTGTAGGCCTGCAGACTGCAAAGGGCAAGTCGTTCTTTGTACTGGTTAAGGAAGCGCGCGCTGAGATTCGTAAAGTCGTATGGCCAACTCGCCAGGAAACCACGCAGACAACGTTGATCGTTGTTGCTGTGGTTATCGTTATGGCGTTGCTGTTGTGGGGTGTTGATTCCCTGCTCGGCTGGCTTGTTTCCTTGATTGTCGGCTAAGGGTGTCCCGTGGCTAAGCGTTGGTACGTTGTGCATGCTTACTCGGGTTACGAGAAGCATGTCATGCGCTCGCTGATTGAGCGCGTTAAGCTGGCTGGCATGGAAGATGGCTTCGGCGAAATTCTGGTTCCCACTGAAGAAGTGGTTGAAATGCGTAATGGCCAGAAGCGCAAAAGCGAACGCAAGTTCTTCCCAGGCTATGTGCTGGTACAGATGGATATGAATGAGGGTACTTGGCACTTGGTCAAGGATACTCCTCGGGTGATGGGCTTCATTGGCGGTACCGCCGACAAGCCTGCTCCAATCACCGACAAAGAGGCGGAAGCCATTCTGCGTCGCGTGGCTGATGGTAGCGATAAGCCGAAACCGAAGACTCTGTTTGAGCCGGGTGAGGTAGTTCGTGTTACTGACGGTCCATTCGCTGACTTTAACGGCACCGTCGAAGAAGTTAACTACGAAAAGAGCCGTGTCCAGGTGGCAGTGCTTATTTTCGGTCGCTCTACTCCGGTAGAGTTGGAGTTCAGTCAGGTCGAAAAGGTCTAGCTGAACAAGCATCCCAACCCCGCAGCCCTAGGCTGTGGGGTTTTGTCGTCACTGGGATAAACGCGCAAGTAACCGGGGAGCCTTTCGAGGCGTTCGAACCCGTAATTGGAGTGCCTCATGGCCAAGAAGATTACCGCTTACATCAAGCTGCAAGTGAAGGCCGCTCAGGCTAACCCAAGCCCACCTGTTGGTCCTGCTCTGGGTCAGCACGGCGTGAACATCATGGAATTCTGCAAGGCTTTCAACGCCCGTACTCAGGGTCTTGAAGCAGGTCTGCCGACTCCAGTGATCATCACTGTCTACAGCGACCGTAGCTTCACTTTCGAAACCAAATCCACCCCTGCTTCGGTTCTGCTGAAGAAGGCGGCCGGTCTGACCAGCGGTTCCGCTCGTCCGAACACCGTTAAGGTTGGCACTGTTACCCGTGCTCAGCTGGAAGAAATCGCGAAAACCAAAAACGCGGATCTGACTGCAGCTGATATGGATGCAGCCGTGCGTACTATCGCCGGTTCTGCTCGTAGCATGGGCCTTAACGTGGAGGGTGTGTAATGGCTAAGCTGACCAAGCGTCAAAAGGCTATCGCCGGCAAAATCGAAGCAGGCAAGGCCTACAACATTGTAGACGCTGCTGCTCTGCTGGCTGAGCTGTCGACTGTCAAGTTCAGCGAGTCGTTCGACGTTGCTGTAAACCTGGGTGTAGACCCGCGTAAATCCGACCAGGTTGTTCGTAGCGCTACTGTGCTGCCACACGGCACTGGCAAGACCGTTCGCGTTGCTGTGTTCACCCAGGGTCCAGCTGCTGAGGCCGCTCTGGCTGCCGGCGCTGACCGTGTAGGTATGGACGACCTGGCTGCCGAAATGAAAGGCGGCGACCTGAACTATGACGTAGTGATCGCATCCCCGGATGCCATGCGCGTTGTAGGTCAACTGGGTCAGATCCTCGGTCCACGTGGCCTGATGCCTAACCCGAAAGTCGGCACCGTAACTCCAGACGTAGCTACCGCGGTTAAAAACGCCAAGGCTGGTCAGGTTCGTTATCGCACCGACAAAAACGGCATCATCCACACCTCCGTTGGCAAGATCGGTTTCGATGCCGTCAAGCTGAAGGAAAACGTTGAGGCCCTGATCGCTGACCTGAAGCGTATCAAACCAGCTTCCTCGAAAGGTATCTACGTCAAGCGCGTTACCCTGAGCACCACTATGGGCCCAGGTCTGGTTATCGACCAGAGCTCGCTGGACGCGTAAGACAAAGGTTGGCGCGATTATTCGCGCTAATTGAAAGATTGGGGTCCCTGCCTGGCGGGGGCTATCCAAGACCGTAGGCGGCGCAAGCCTTAAACCACAAGCCTACGCAGATGGTGCTCCCGGTTCCTTACCGAATCAGACACCAAAACGACATTCGGTTTCGACCGAGTGAAACGGTAACAAGCAGGAGTTAAACCCGTGGCAATTAATCTCGAAGACAAGAAGGCCATCGTCGCTGAAGTCAACGAGGCTGCCAAAGTCGCTCTGTCCGCTGTCGTGGTTGATGCCCGTGGCGTAACAGTAGGCGCAATGACCGGACTCCGTAAAGAGGCTCGTGAAGCTGGCGTTTACGTACGTGTTGTACGTAACACCCTGCTCAAGCGCGCAGTTGCTGACACTGAATACAGTGTCCTCAACGACGTGTTCACCGGCCCGACCCTGATTGCATTCTCGAACGAACATCCGGGCGCTGCTGCTCGTATCTTCAAAGAGTTTGCCAAGGGTCAGGACAAGTTCGAGATCAAGGCAGCTGCGTTCGAGGGCAAGTTCCTCGCAGCTAATCAGATCGACGTACTGGCAACTCTGCCGACCCGTGACGAAGCAATTTCTCAGCTGATGAGCGTGATTCAAGGCGCTACCAGCAAGTTGGCTCGTACTCTGGCGGCAATTCGCGACCAGAAAGAAGCTGCCGCAGCCTAAGGCTCGTCAACTTCTCGCGTTTTTTGTTTATTTCGATGGTCGCGTAGGCCGTCCCCCAATTCAGGAATTGAGTCATGTCTCTGACTAACGAACAAATCATCGAAGCAATCGGCCAGAAATCCGTAGTGGAAATCGTTGAGCTGATCAAAGCGATGGAAGAAACCTTCGGTGTTACCGCTGCTGCTGCTTCGGCTGGCCCAGCTGTAGCTGCTGCTGCTGTTGAAGAGCAAACCGAGTTCAACGTTGTTCTGCTGGAAGCTGGCGAGAAGAAGGTTAACGTGATCAAGGCAGTTCGTGAACTGACCGGTCTGGGCCTGAAAGAAGCCAAAGAGAAAGTAGACGGCGCTCCTCAGGTTGTAGCTGAAGGCGTTTCGAAAGAAGCTGCTGAAGACGCCAAGAAGAAGCTGGAAGAAGCAGGCGCTAAAGTCGAGCTGAAATAAGTATCGACTTTGCTCCTCCAGCCCGAGCGTCAAGCGACAGGCTGATGGCTGGTGGCTCTTGCCACCGGCCTTTTTCCGTTATTGGCAGCCGACTGGGTCGGTGCTGATAAAGGCGCTGTAACCACCCGATGCGGTGGCGCAAACCATGGGGTTTGCACGATTTTCTGGCTGCTCCCGTCGGGAGGGGCCAAACAAGCAGGTGACCAAGCTGGGGAACGCTGATGGCTTACTCATATACTGAGAAAAAACGTATCCGCAAGGACTTTAGCAAGTTGCCGGACGTCATGGATGTGCCGTACCTCCTGGCCATCCAGCTGGATTCGTATCGTGAATTCTTGCAAGCGGGAGCGACTAAAGATCAGTTCCGCGACGTGGGCCTGCATGCGGCCTTCAAATCCGTTTTCCCGATCATCAGCTACTCCGGCAATGCTGCGCTGGAGTACGTCGGTTATCGCTTGGGCGAACCGGCATTTGATGTCAAAGAATGCGTATTGCGCGGTGTAACTTTCGCCGTACCTTTGCGGGTAAAAGTGCGCCTGATCATTTTCGACAAAGAATCGTCGAACAAAGCGATCAAGGACATCAAAGAGCAAGAAGTCTACATGGGCGAAATCCCATTGATGACTGAGAACGGTACCTTCGTAATCAACGGTACCGAGCGTGTTATCGTTTCCCAGCTGCACCGTTCCCCGGGCGTGTTCTTCGACCACGACCGCGGCAAGACGCACAGTTCCGGTAAACTGCTGTACTCCGCGCGCATCATCCCTTACCGCGGTTCGTGGCTGGACTTCGAGTTCGACCCGAAAGACTGCGTATTTGTGCGTATCGACCGTCGTCGCAAGCTGCCGGCCTCGGTACTGCTGCGCGCGCTCGGCTACACCACCGAAGAAGTGCTGGACGCTTTCTACACCACCAACGTATTCCACGTTAAAGGCGAAGGCCTGAGCCTGGAACTGGTGCCTCAGCGTCTGCGCGGTGAAGTGGCTGTTCTCGATATCCAGGACGATAAAGGCAAGGTTATTGTCGAGCAGGGCCGTCGTATTACTGCCCGCCACATCAACCAGCTGGAAAAGGCCGGGATCAAAGAGCTGGACGTGCCTCTGGACTACGTCCTGGGTCGTACCACCGCCAAGGTCATCGTGCATCCAGCTACCGGCGAAATCCTGGCAGAGTGCAACACCGAGCTGTCGACCGAAGTCCTGGCGAAAATCGCCAAGGCCGGCGTTGTTCGCATCGAAACTCTGTACACCAACGACATCGACTGCGGTCCGTTCATCTCCGACACGCTGAAGATCGACTCCACCAGCAACCAATTGGAAGCGCTGGTCGAGATCTATCGCATGATGCGTCCAGGCGAGCCGCCGACCAAAGACGCTGCCGAAACCCTGTTCAACAACCTGTTCTTCAGCCCTGAGCGCTATGACCTGTCTGCGGTCGGCCGGATGAAGTTCAACCGTCGTATCGGTCGTACCGAGATCGAAGGTTCGGGCGTGCTGTGCAAGGAAGACATCGTCGCGGTCCTGAAGACTCTGGTCGACATCCGTAACGGTAAAGGCATCGTCGATGACATCGACCACCTGGGTAACCGTCGTGTTCGCTGCGTAGGCGAAATGGCCGAGAACCAGTTCCGCGTTGGCCTGGTACGTGTTGAGCGTGCGGTCAAAGAGCGTCTGTCGATGGCTGAAAGCGAAGGCCTGATGCCGCAAGACCTGATCAACGCCAAGCCAGTGGCTGCGGCGGTGAAGGAGTTCTTCGGTTCCAGCCAGCTCTCGCAGTTCATGGACCAGAACAACCCGCTGTCCGAGATCACCCACAAGCGTCGTGTCTCTGCACTCGGCCCTGGCGGTCTGACTCGTGAGCGCGCAGGCTTTGAAGTCCGTGACGTACACCCGACTCACTATGGTCGTGTCTGCCCGATTGAAACGCCGGAAGGTCCGAACATTGGTCTGATCAACTCCCTGGCTGCTTATGCCCGCACCAACCAGTACGGCTTCCTGGAAAGCCCGTACCGTGTGGTGAAAGAGGGTGTAGTCACCGACGAGATCGTGTTCCTGTCCGCCATTGAAGAAGCCGATCATGTGATCGCGCAGGCTTCGGCGACCATGAACGAGCAGAAAGTCCTGATCGACGAACTGGTAGCCGTACGTCACCTGAACGAATTCACCGTCAAGGCGCCGGAAGACGTCACCCTGATGGACGTTTCGCCGAAGCAGGTAGTTTCGGTTGCAGCGTCGCTGATTCCGTTCCTCGAGCACGACGACGCCAACCGTGCGTTGATGGGTTCGAACATGCAGCGTCAAGCTGTACCAACCCTGCGCGCTGACAAGCCGCTGGTAGGTACGGGCATGGAGCGTAACGTGGCTCGCGACTCCGGCGTTTGCGTCGTGGCTCGTCGTGGCGGCGTGATCGACTCCGTTGATGCCAGCCGTATCGTGGTTCGTGTTGCTGATGACGAAGTTGAAACCGGTGAAGCCGGTGTCGACATCTACAACCTGACCAAATACACCCGCTCGAACCAGAACACCTGCATCAACCAGCGTCCGCTGGTGAGCAAGGGTGATCGCGTTCAGCGTAGCGACATCATGGCCGACGGCCCGTCCACCGACATGGGTGAGCTGGCACTGGGTCAGAACATGCGCATCGCGTTCATGGCATGGAACGGCTTCAACTTCGAAGACTCCATCTGCCTGTCCGAGCGTGTGGTTCAGGAAGACCGCTTCACCACGATCCACATTCAGGAACTGACCTGTGTGGCCCGTGACACCAAGCTTGGCCCAGAGGAAATCACTGCGGACATCCCGAACGTGGGTGAAGCTGCACTGAACAAGCTGGACGAAGCCGGTATCGTTTATGTCGGTGCTGAAGTGGGCGCAGGCGACATTCTGGTGGGTAAGGTCACTCCGAAAGGCGAGACCCAACTGACTCCGGAAGAAAAACTGCTGCGCGCGATCTTCGGTGAAAAAGCCAGCGACGTTAAAGACACCTCCCTGCGTGTACCTACCGGTACCAAAGGTACTGTCATCGACGTACAGGTCTTCACCCGCGACGGCGTTGAGCGTGATGCTCGTGCTCTGTCGATCGAGAAGTCCCAGCTGGACGAGATCCGCAAGGATCTGAACGAAGAGTTCCGTATCGTAGAAGGCGCGACCTTCGAGCGTCTGCGCTCCGCTCTGGTAGGCCACAAGGCTGAAGGCGGCGCCGGTCTGAAGAAAGGTCAGGACATCACCGACGAAGTTCTCGACGGTCTTGAGCATGGTCAGTGGTTCAAACTGCGCATGGCTGAAGATGCTCTGAACGAGCAGCTCGAGAAGGCTCAGGCCTACATCGTTGATCGTCGCCGTCTGCTGGACGACAAGTTCGAAGACAAGAAGCGCAAACTGCAGCAGGGCGATGACCTGGCTCCAGGCGTGCTGAAAATCGTCAAGGTTTACCTGGCAATCCGTCGTCGCATCCAGCCGGGCGACAAGATGGCCGGTCGTCACGGTAACAAAGGTGTGGTCTCCGTGATCATGCCGGTTGAAGACATGCCGCACGATGCCAATGGCACTCCGGTCGACGTCGTCCTCAACCCGTTGGGCGTACCTTCGCGTATGAACGTTGGTCAGATCCTTGAAACCCACCTGGGTCTCGCGGCCAAAGGTCTGGGCGAGAAGATCAACCGGATGGTCGAAGAGCAGCGTAAAGTCGCTGAGCTGCGCACCTTCCTGGACGAGATCTACAACCAGATTGGCGGTCGTAACGAAGATCTGGACAGCTTCTCCGATCAGGAAATCCTGGATCTGGCGAAGAACCTGCGTGGCGGTGTTCCAATGGCCACTCCAGTGTTCGACGGTGCCAAGGAAAGCGAAATCAAGGCCATGCTGAAACTGGCAGACCTGCCGGAAAGCGGCCAGATGCAGCTGACTGACGGCCGTACCGGCAACAAGTTCGAGCGTCCAGTTACCGTTGGCTACATGTACATGCTGAAGCTGAACCACTTGGTAGACGACAAGATGCACGCGCGTTCTACCGGTTCGTACAGCCTGGTTACCCAGCAGCCGCTGGGTGGTAAGGCGCAGTTCGGTGGTCAGCGTTTCGGGGAGATGGAGGTCTGGGCACTGGAAGCATACGGTGCTGCTTACACTCTGCAAGAAATGCTCACAGTGAAGTCGGACGATGTGAACGGCCGTACCAAGATGTACAAAAACATCGTGGATGGCGATCACCGTATGGAGCCGGGCATGCCCGAGTCCTTCAACGTGTTGATCAAGGAAATTCGTTCCCTCGGCATCGATATCGATCTGGAAACCGAATAACACGTGACGCGATCGAGAGCGGGGCAGGACTGCCCGCTCTCTGCTCCGCCAGGAGGAAAGGCCTTGAAAGACCTACTGAATTTGCTGAAAAACCAGGGTCAAGTCGAAGAGTTCGACGCCATCCGTATCGGATTGGCCTCGCCTGAGATGATCCGCTCGTGGTCGTTCGGTGAAGTTAAAAAGCCGGAAACCATCAACTACCGTACGTTCAAACCTGAGCGTGACGGTCTGTTCTGCGCCAAGATCTTTGGCCCGGTAAAGGATTACGAGTGCCTGTGCGGTAAGTACAAGCGCTTGAAGCACCGTGGTGTGATTTGCGAGAAGTGCGGCGTTGAAGTCGCACTGGCCAAGGTTCGTCGTGAGCGCATGGCGCACATCGAACTGGCTTCGCCGGTTGCCCACATCTGGTTCCTGAAATCGCTGCCGTCCCGTATCGGCCTGCTGATGGACATGACCCTGCGTGATATCGAACGCGTTCTCTACTTCGAGAGCTACGTCGTTATCGATCCGGGCATGACCACCCTTGAAAAAGGTCAGCTGCTGAACGACGAGCAGTACTTCGAAGCGCTGGAAGAGTTCGGTGATGACTTCGACGCCCGCATGGGTGCTGAAGCTGTCCGTGAACTGCTGCACGCTATCGACCTGGAGCATGAGATTGGCCGTCTGCGCGAAGAGATTCCGCAAACCAACTCGGAAACCAAGATCAAGAAGCTGTCCAAGCGTCTGAAGTTGATGGAAGCCTTCCAGGGTTCCGGCAACCTGCCAGAGTGGATGGTGCTGACCGTTCTGCCGGTTCTGCCGCCAGATCTGCGTCCACTGGTCCCGTTGGATGGCGGTCGTTTCGCGACTTCCGACCTCAACGATCTGTATCGTCGAGTGATCAACCGTAACAACCGTTTGAAGCGCCTGTTGGATCTGTCCGCTCCGGACATCATCGTGCGCAACGAAAAGCGTATGTTGCAGGAAGCTGTCGATGCACTGCTCGACAACGGTCGTCGTGGCCGCGCTATCACCGGTTCGAACAAGCGTCCTCTGAAATCCCTGGCTGACATGATCAAGGGTAAGCAAGGTCGTTTCCGTCAG
The DNA here is from genome assembly GCF_000514195.1 of Pseudomonas sp. URIL14HWK12:I6. Taxonomy (NCBI): domain Bacteria; kingdom Pseudomonadati; phylum Pseudomonadota; class Gammaproteobacteria; order Pseudomonadales; family Pseudomonadaceae; genus Pseudomonas; species Pseudomonas sp. URIL14HWK12:I6. The sequence goes on along the minus strand of NZ_AZVL01000035.1, from coordinate 6,854 downwards.
AACCTGCTCGGTAAGCGTGTTGACTACTCCGGTCGTTCGGTAATTACCGTAGGCCCGACCCTGCGTCTGCACCAGTGCGGTCTGCCGAAGAAGATGGCTCTCGAGCTGTTCAAACCGTTCATTTTCGGCAAGCTGGAAATGCGTGGTCTCGCGACCACCATCAAAGCGGCCAAGAAGATGGTCGAGCGCGAGCTGCCAGAGGTTTGGGACGTTCTCGCTGAAGTGATTCGCGAACACCCGGTTCTTCTCAACCGTGCACCGACCCTTCACCGTCTGGGTATCCAGGCGTTTGAACCGGTCCTGATCGAAGGTAAGGCTATCCAGCTGCACCCGCTGGTCTGCGCCGCGTACAACGCCGACTTCGACGGCGACCAAATGGCCGTGCACGTACCGCTGACGCTGGAAGCCCAGCTCGAAGCGCGTGCGTTGATGATGTCGACCAACAACATTCTGTCGCCAGCCAACGGTGAGCCAATCATCGTTCCGTCGCAGGACGTTGTATTGGGTCTGTACTACATGACTCGTGAAGCGATCAACGCCAAGGGCGAAGGTCGTGTGTTCGCGGATCTGCAGGAAGTTGACCGTGTGTTCCGTGCCGGCGAAGCCGCACTGCACGCCAAGGTCAAGGTTCGTATCAACGAAACCGTCAACGACCGTGACGGCAACAGCGTGAGCAACACTCGTATCGTCGACACCACTGTCGGCCGTGCGCTGCTGTTCCAGGTTGTGCCAAAAGGTCTGTCGTACGATGTCGTCAACCTGCCGATGAAGAAAAAGGCGATCTCCAAGCTGATCAACCAGTGCTACCGCGTGGTTGGTCTGAAAGAGACCGTGATCTTCGCTGACCAGTTGATGTACACCGGTTTCGCTTACTCGACCATCTCCGGCGTTTCCATCGGTGTTAACGACTTCGTTATCCCGGACGAAAAAGCCCGCATCATCGGTGCAGCCACCGACGAAGTGAAAGAGATCGAGAGCCAGTACGCCTCCGGCCTGGTAACCCAGGGCGAGAAGTACAACAAAGTGATCGACCTTTGGTCGAAGGCGAACGACGAAGTTTCCAAGGCGATGATGGCCAACCTCTCGAAAGAGAAAGTCATCGACCGTCATGGCGATGAAGTTGACCAAGAGTCCTTCAACTCGATGTACATGATGGCCGACTCGGGTGCGCGGGGTTCCGCAGCGCAGATTCGTCAGCTGGCCGGTATGCGTGGTCTGATGGCCAAGCCGGACGGTTCCATCATTGAAACGCCGATTACTGCGAACTTCCGTGAAGGTCTGAGCGTACTTCAGTACTTCATCTCGACTCACGGTGCTCGTAAAGGTCTGGCGGATACCGCGTTGAAAACTGCGAACTCCGGTTACCTGACTCGTCGTCTGGTAGACGTGGCGCAGGATCTGGTTGTAACCGAGATCGATTGCGGCACTGAACACGGTCTGTTGATGACTCCGCACATTGAAGGCGGTGACGTTGTAGAGCCGTTGGGTGAGCGCGTATTGGGTCGTGTTATTGCCCGTGACGTATTCAAGCCAGGCACCGAGGACGTTATCGTTCCTGCCGGTACCCTGGTAGACGAGAAGTGGGTCGAGTTCATCGAGCTGAACAGCATCGACGAAGTGATCGTGCGTTCGCCGATCAGCTGCGAAACCCGCTATGGCATTTGCGCCAAGTGCTACGGCCGTGATCTGGCTCGTGGTCACCAGGTGAACATCGGTGAAGCGGTCGGCGTTATTGCTGCCCAGTCCATCGGTGAGCCGGGTACCCAGCTGACGATGCGTACGTTCCACATCGGTGGTGCGGCAAGCCGTACTTCCGCAGCCGACAGCGTTCAGGTGAAGAATGGCGGTACTGTCCGTCTGCACAACCTGAAACACGTTGAGCGAGTGGATGGCCACCTGGTTGCCGTGTCCCGTTCCGGTGAGCTGGCAATCGCTGATGACTTCGGTCGTGAGCGTGAGCGTTACAAGCTGCCGTACGGTGCTGTGATTTCGGTTAAAGAAGGTGACAAGGTCGACGCTGGCGCAATCGTGGCCAAGTGGGATCCGCACACTCACCCGATCGTTACCGAAATGAAAGGTACCGTGACCTACGTGGGCATGGAAGAAGGCATCACGATCAAGCGTCAGACTGACGAATTGACCGGTATGACCAACATTGAAGTACTCGACGCGAAAGATCGTCCAGCTGCGGGCAAAGAAATCCGTCCAGCAGTGAAGATGGTCGACGACAACGGCAAGGATCTGTTGCTGCCAGGCACTGACGTTATCGCTCAGTACTTCCTGCCAGCCAACGCCCTGGTCGGTGTTGCGGACGGTGCGAAGATCGCGATCGGTGACGTTATCGCTCGTATCCCGCAAGAAACTTCGAAAACTCGCGACATCACCGGTGGTCTGCCGCGTGTTGCCGACCTGTTCGAAGCTCGTCGTCCGAAGGAAGCGTCGATTCTGGCTGAAGTCAGCGGCACCATCGCGTTCGGTAAAGAGACCAAAGGCAAGCGCCGTCTGGTCATTACCCCGAACGACGGTAGCGATCCGTACGAAGAGCTGATTCCGAAGTGGCGTCACCTGAACGTGTTCGAAGGCGAACAGGTAAACCGCGGCGAAGTTATCTCCGATGGTCCAAGCGATCCGCACGACATCCTGCGTCTGCTGGGTGTGAGCGCGCTGGCCAAGTACATCGTGAACGAGATCCAGGACGTTTACCGTCTGCAAGGCGTGAAGATCAACGACAAGCACATCGAGACCATCCTGCGTCAGATGCTGCGTAAAGTTGAGATCTCCGAGTCCGGCGATTCCAGTTTCATCAAGGGCGACCAGATGGAGCTGACTCACGTACTGGTAGAGAACGAGCGTCTGAGCGCGGAAGACAAGTTTGTCTCCAAGTTCACTCGCGTTCTGCTGGGTATCACCAAGGCGTCGTTGTCGACCGAATCGTTCATCTCGGCGGCTTCCTTCCAGGAAACCACTCGCGTACTGACCGAAGCGGCAGTCACCGGCAAGCGCGACTACCTGCGCGGCCTGAAAGAAAACGTGGTTGTGGGTCGTCTGATCCCGGCCGGTACCGGTCTGGCGTACCACAGCGAGCGCAAGCGTCGTCGTGATGCAGACAAGCCGTTGCGCGTAAGCGCCAGTGAAGTGGAAGCTGCACTGACCGAAGCGCTGAACTCGAGCGGTAACTGAGTTCTGCGGTAACTAAGCTGAGGCCCTGATCGCTCCGTTCGTCGAATCGAGACAAATTGTCAAGGTTCGACGGGCGGGGAGGTCGGGGCCTTGCCTTGACTGGGGACAAGATCCTCTTTAGACTCTTGATCCCCTAAATTTGGCGGGAATCCGTTCCTGTCATTTTGCTTTTCTTGCAAGACAATAGCGTCGCAAGACAACAGTGGAGCTAGTAGATGGCAACTATCAACCAGCTGGTACGTCAGCCGCGTAAGCGTATCGTCGAGAAATCCGACGTGCCTGCGCTGCAGAACTGCCCGCAACGTCGTGGCGTGTGCACCCGTGTGTACACCACTACGCCGAAAAAACCTAACTCGGCACTGCGTAAAGTATGCCGTGTGCGTCTGACCAACGGTTTCGAGGTTTCCTCGTACATCGGTGGTGAAGGCCACAACCTGCAAGAGCACAGCGTGGTACTGATCCGCGGCGGTCGTGTAAAAGACTTGCCAGGTGTTCGTTACCACACCGTTCGCGGCTCCTTGGATACTTCCGGCGTTAAAGGCCGTAACCAGGGTCGTTCGAAGTACGGTACCAAGCGTCCGAAGTAATCGGTCGTTTTGCAGATTTTCATTTTATTGAGTCGATAAGAGTAAGGTCGGGCTTGCATCCAATGGATCTGTCCCGAACTAACCTGAAGACCGCTTGAGGGCTTATCATGCCAAGACGTCGCGTAGCAGCAAAGCGTGAGATTCTGGACGATCCGAAATACGGAAGCCAGATCCTCGCCAAATTCATGAACCACGTTATGGAAAGCGGCAAGAAAGCCGTTGCCGAGCGTATCGTTTATGGTGCCCTGGAAACCGTGAAGGCTCGTAAGGCCGGCACCGATCCCCTGGAACTCTTCGAAAAAGCACTCGACGCCATCGCTCCGCTGGTCGAAGTGAAGTCGCGCCGCGTTGGTGGTGCTACTTACCAGGTTCCGGTCGAGGTTCGTCCTTCCCGCCGTAACGCTCTGGCAATGCGCTGGTTGGTAGACTTCGCCCGTAAGCGTGGCGAGAAGTCTATGGCTCTGCGCTTGGCTGGCGAACTGCTGGATGCTGCTGAAGGTAAAGGTGCTGCTGTTAAGAAGCGTGAAGACGTGCACCGTATGGCCGAAGCCAACAAAGCTTTCTCGCACTACCGCTTCTAATTTTAGCTTCACTAATTTTGCGAGGGCTTTATGGCTCGTACTACTCCGATTAGTCGCTACCGTAACATCGGTATCGTCGCTCACGTGGATGCTGGTAAAACCACCACCACCGAGCGCGTCCTTTTTTACACTGGCAAAAGTCACAAAATGGGCGAGGTGCATGACGGCGCCGCGACCACAGACTGGATGGTTCAGGAGCAGGAGCGTGGTATTACCATTACTTCTGCTGCCATTACCGCCTTCTGGAAAGGTTCCGAGAAGCAGTACCCGCACGAGCACCGTTTCAACGTCATCGATACCCCGGGCCACGTAGACTTCACCATTGAAGTTGAACGTTCCCTGCGCGTACTCGACGGCGCTGTCGTTGTATTCTGCGGTACTTCGGGTGTTGAGCCGCAGTCGGAAACCGTATGGCGTCAAGCCAACAAATACGGCGTTCCACGTCTTGTTTACGTAAACAAAATGGACCGTGCCGGTGCCAACTTCCTGCGCGTGATCGGTCAGATCAAACAGCGTCTGGGTCACACTCCGGTGCCGATTCAGCTGGCTATCGGTTCGGAAGACAACTTCCAGGGCCAGATCGACCTGATCAACATGCAGGCTGTTTACTGGAACGACTCTGACAAGGGTATGGTTCCTGTTCGCAAGGAAATCCCTGCGGACATGCTCGAGCTGGCTACTGAGTGGCGCAGCAACATGGTTGAGGCTGCGGCCGAAGCCAGTGAAGAGCTGATGAACAAGTACCTGGAAGGCGAAGAGCTGTCGATCGAAGAGATCAAGGCCGCTCTGCGTCAGCGCACTATCGCTGGCGAAATCGTTCTGGCTGTGTGCGGTTCGTCGTTCAAGAACAAGGGCGTTCCCCTGGTTCTCGACGCCGTTATCGACTTCCTGCCTGCTCCAACCGACATTCCAGCTATCAAGGGCTCGAACCCTGATAACGAGGAAGAGGAAATGGAGCGTCACGCAAGTGACGACGAGCCGTTCGCGGCACTGGCGTTCAAAATCGCTACCGACCCATTCGTGGGTACCTTGACCTTCGTTCGTGTTTACTCGGGCGTGTTGAACTCCGGCGACGGCGTGATCAACTCGGTTAAAGGCAAGAAAGAGCGCGTGGGTCGTATGGTGCAAATGCACGCAAACGCCCGTGAAGAGATCAAGGAAGTACGCGCTGGCGACATCGCGGCCCTGATCGGCATGAAGGATGTCACCACTGGTGAAACCCTCTGCAACGCTGACAAGCCAATCATCCTGGTTCGCATGGACTTCCCGGAGCCGGTTATTTCGGTTGCCGTAGAGCCTAAGACCAAGGATGACCAGGAAAAAATGGGTATCGCACTGGGCAAGCTGGCTCAGGAAGACCCGTCTTTCCGCGTTAAAACTGATGAAGAGACTGGTCAAACGATCATCTCCGGCATGGGCGAGCTGCACCTGGACATCCTGGTTGACCGGATGCGCCGTGAGTTCAACGTCGAAGCCAACATCGGCAAGCCTCAGGTTTCGTATCGTGAGCGCATCACGAAGAACTGTGAAATCGAAGGCAAGTTCGTTCGTCAGTCCGGTGGTCGCGGCCAGTTCGGTCACTGCTGGATCCGTTTTGCTCCTGCTGATGAAGGTCAGGAAGGTCTGCAATTCGTGAACGAAGTTGTAGGTGGTGTGGTTCCTAAGGAATACATCCCGGCTATCCAGAAGGGTATCGAAGAGCAGATGAAGAACGGCGTTGTTGCCGGCTATCCGCTGATCGGCCTGAAGGCAACCGTGTTCGATGGTTCTTACCACGACGTCGACTCCAACGAGATGGCGTTTAAAGTGGCTGCTTCCATGGCGACCAAGCAACTGGCCCAGAAGGGTGGTGGTGAGTTGCTCGAGCCGATCATGGCGGTAGAGGTTGTTACGCCTGAAGACTATATGGGTGATGTAATGGGCGACCTTAACCGTCGTCGCGGCATGATCCAGGGTATGGAAGACACAGTGTCCGGCAAGGTTATTCGTGCCGAGGTTCCACTGGGTGAGATGTTCGGTTATGCGACCGACGTTCGCTCCATGTCCCAGGGTCGCGCAAGCTACTCTATGGAATTCAAAAAATACGATACGGCTCCGTCGCACATCGTCGAATCCGTAACCAAAAAACAAGGCTGATTCAGCCCCTTTAGGCTAGGAGTTAATTGTCGTGGCTAAAGAAAAATTTGATCGTTCCCTACCGCACGTCAACGTTGGCACCATCGGTCACGTTGACCACGGTAAAACCACTCTGACCGCTGCTCTGACTCGCGTCTGCTCCGAAGTTTTCGGTTCGGCCGTAGTTGAATTCGACAAGATCGACAGCGCTCCAGAAGAAAAAGCTCGCGGTATCACCATCAACACCGCTCACGTTGAGTACAACTCGACTATTCGTCACTACGCTCACGTTGACTGCCCAGGTCACGCTGACTACGTGAAGAACATGATCACCGGTGCTGCCCAGATGGACGGCGCGATCCTGGTTTGCTCGGCCGCTGATGGTCCGATG
>NZ_AZVL01000034.1:0-18779 GCF_000514195.1 Pseudomonas sp. URIL14HWK12:I6 | reverse complement strand
ACTGGACGGTCTACAACACAGGGAATTCCCCTCTGCCAGTTGACTGGATCAGTGCGCTTGCCATCGATGCTGCGGGAAGGGTGTGGATCGGGACAATGGGTGGTGGTTTTGCGGTGTTCGATGGCACAAACTGGACGGTTTACAACACGGAAAATTCCGGCCTGCCATCTGACTGGATCAGTGCCCTTGCCATCGATGCTGGGGGGAGCGTGTGGATCGGGACAAATGGTGATGGTCTAGTGGTTTTCGATGGCACAGACTGGACGGTCTACAACCGGTGGAATTCCGGCCTGCCATCTTACGGGGTCAATGCGCTTGCCGCAGATGCTGCGGGAAGAGTGTGGATCGGGAGATGGGGTCTTACGGTTTTCGATGGCACAAACTGGACGGTCTATACCCCGTGGAATTCCGGCCTGCCATCTAACATGGTCTATGCGCTTGCCGTAGATGCTGCGGGAAGGGTGTGGATCGGGACAAGTGATGGTCTTGCCGTCTATCAGGAGTTGATCCTCCCGGGTGATGTCTCTGGCGACGGGCAGGTGACGGTGACCGACGTGGTGCTTACGCTTCGGTACATTGTGGGGCTTATCACGCTGAGCGATACCCAGAAAATAGCGGCAGACTTTAATCAGGACGGTAAGGTCAATATCACCGATGCGGTGCTTATTCTTCGTTCGATAGTTGGAGGCAAGCGGTTTGCCCGTCTGGAGGATGTGCGTGGACAGGTGCGATGGGGTAGGGTCATCGAGGCAGCCGGGCGAAAGCGTTTGCCGCTGGTGGTAGAGGGGGCCTCGAATGTTTACGGACTGGAATTGCAGGTTGCGTTACCGGAAGGGGTAGAGTTTGAGGGCGTGGAGGTTCCCGAAGGGTGGTTGGAGGCGCATCGGGTTGAGGGCGGTTGGTTGCATCTGGCCGCGGCGGGGTTGAATGAGGCGCAGGGAGAGGTTGTGGTACTGAGTCTTCGAGGGGTGGTGCCGGAGGCGGGGTTGAGGGGTGTGGTAAGCCTCAACGGTGTGAAGGAGGAGCGACTTGGTGACGAGGTGCCGGTGGTTTTTGGCCTTGAGGGTGTGTATCCGAATCCGGTGCGTGGGGAGGCGGCCATACGGTATGCGCTTGCAGAGGAGGCGGAGGTACGGCTGGTGGTATACGATGCGGTGGGGCGAGAGGTACGTCGGTTGGTGGAGGGGATGCAGGAGGAGGGCGAGCACCGTGTGGTTTGGGATGGACGTGGAGAGGATGGGCGGCCGTTGGCGGCGGGGGTGTACTTTGTGCGACTGGAAACGCCCGAGTACGTGGCCACGAAGAAGATCGTGCTGGTCAAGTAATGTTTCCCCAGAAAAACGAAGGCGCCGATGAAGCAATGGATTATATCTGTCCTATCTGGTATGATAACCCTTATTGCAGGTTCTCTGTATGCGCAGAGCTATACCTCTGTGGAGGTGGATAATATCAAAGGAGAACCCGGGGACACCGTCCGGGCAGCCATCAAGGTGATTACGACGGCTAAAATCGCTGGCATCCAGGTAGATATCACGGTAACCGATACTACTGTGGCTAAACTGGTGGGATTCGACAGCGATAGCACGGTAGCCGGCGATGTTAAAGCCTCGGGGGGCATTGAAGTGACAGGTGTTTCAAGTTATGCCGTAGCAGCTGCTTCCGGGGTGGATGTGACCAGGGAAGCACTGCTCAAGATGGGCTTTTTAATTCTCAAGAAGGGGACGACCGCGGTTAAACTGGATGTGGTGTTAACCGTGGAGGTTAACGGAAATATCAATGAAGAAAGTCACACCTTGCATACGCAGGTTCTGGGTAATACGAGGCCTGATTTTACAGAGGCTCTTGCAGACACCACCATTGGTCGCAACGACACCCTGAACTACCGGTATGTGGCCACCGATGCCGATGGTGATGCGGTGACGCTCTTTGCCGTGGAGCTGCCTGCTGGAGCGACGTTTGATGCGGCGACGGGTGCCCTTTTATGGGTGGCCAGTGTGGCACCGGGATCCTACACGGTAAGCATTGGAGCGACCGATGGCATCGATACGACGACGACAAGGGCGAATGTAAGCGTAGGTAACAGTGCGCCGGTGTTCACAAACGCACCTGCGGATACGGTCTCCGTCTATCAGGGAGCCACCCTCCAGCATGATTTTGACGTGACCGATGTCGATGGCGATAGTCTATGGTTCTTTGTAGAGAATCCACCCTTAGATCCAGGTTTTTCGTTTGATGCCGCGACGGGGGAAGTTGTCTATGAAGTGCCCATGGACGCCGAGCCGGGGCTTTACAGCATTACCGTTGGCGTAACCGATGGTCTGGATAGCACGCTGGCGGTTCTTACCGGCAGGGTATTATCCCCGGCGGCCATAGCCACGGTACGGGGTACTGCGGATGGCGAATTCCTGACGACGGAAGGTGTGGTCACGCGCGCCATGGGGCGGTTTGCCTACATCCAGGAGGGCGACGTGGCTATCACGCTCTTCCAGGGTAGCGGAGCCTTTCGGGATGCCATCGAGGGCGGTATGATCAAGAAAGGTGACCGTCTGCGTGTGTACGGGGAGGTGGCGTCCTTTCACGAGTTGAAGGAAATCTATCCTTCGAAATACCTGGTGGTTTCCCGCAACAACCCGCTTCCGGAGGCCCAGCAAGTAACCGTGGCCGAACTTGCGGCCAACGGAGAGAACTACGAGGCCGAGCTCATCACCCTTTACGGATTCGAGTTGGACACGAAGGGGGACACGGTATTTTCGGCGAGCCGGAACTACCCGATTAAAGATGCCTCGGTGGAGGATTTTGGTCTGGTGGATCTTCGGATACCGAGTGCCAGCGACACGGAGTGGGAGGGGCAGAGCATTCCGCAGTCACCGCTTGCGTTTACGGGCGTTTTGGTTCAGTATGATGCGAAGTATCAGCTGCTGGCTGTAGAGTTGGGGGACATACTCAGTGTGGTGGCCAATGAGAAAACGGAGCTTCCGAAGGAGTTCGCTATCAGTGGTTTGTATCCGAATCCGTTTGCCGGAGTGCTCAAACTGCGGATGGATATGCCAGCCTCGATGGAGGTAAAAGTAGTACTATATGACGTTCTGGGCCGTGAGATTCGGGTCTTTGAAGAGGGTATACTACCGGCGGGGGCTGGACGGGAGCTTGTCATTAAGGGTAGCGATCTGCCGGCGGGGGTGTACATCCTGCGTGTGCAGGCGCGTGGAGTCACAGGTCAGATCTACGAGAAGGTTGAGCCTGTAGTGCACGTGAAGTAGGCGCATCGGGGAGAATGTCTGGCGGGGCTGGCTGGCTCCGGCGTTCTTTTTAAAACGTTGTCCGATTTCTCGGAGCCGAGAAGGAGTGCAACCGGACCTTGTGTAAGGTCAGAAAGTGAGCGATCGATCAATTTTTACACAAGGTAGGGCATTGCTCAGGTCTTGCCGTTTCAAAGCCGTGCGGAAGGTGGACGCTGGAGAATGATTGCGAGAGGTGGCGGGCCTGTTCCGGTTCCATGTTGCCTAGACGGGTTGCTATGCGGACATTCTGACGAACACGATGGGTCTCGAGATGAATGTGGGGAGAGCGACGGCTTTTCCGTTATTGCCATGCTAAACAGCCCAACAAAACCGGCACAAGAGCCCATAACGCGGCCCCTATTTTGAGTCGCGATAAATCCACTTATCAGAAGTAAAGTGCCGGCAACGCTGCACCCGCGCCTTCCATGGCTTTTGCGGTTTGCTGGGTGTACGAGCACGGCAATAACGGAATCGCCGCCCGCATCACCTCCTGCTTGCCCCAACAACCGCCCTCGAACCTGCACGAATCGCCGGTTACGACAGGCCACACGCCGTGGCCGCCTTCCTGAAAAAGTCGGCCTCAAGGATCGACCCGGACGTTTCCTGAGCGGCTCAAACCTCCTCGTCCTCTAGCGACCTTGTTAAAGTAGTCCGTCGCAATGTGCCCCTGCACGGCCTGGAAATGCAATGACGGCACTCCTTGTGTAAGGCTGAAAGCACACGGTCATATTAGCCTTACACAAGGTGCTCCAATCTGACACAATGCTCTTCAACCTATTCCACAAGCCCTTTCAATACCAAAAAGGTGCGATTAAAACACGTCGATCGGCACGGCGAGCCGCCGGGCTGCGGCCTGAGTTTCAATACCAAAAAGGTGCGATTAAAAGGTCACGATACTGTTGCCTTTCACCTGCTCGGTCCAGACTTGGCGCATTTGTTCCCTCGCAAATTGTTTCGGAGTACACAGCCCTCCAATGAGCGTCATTACGTCACCGTGTTTGTGCGCGGCGCAAAATTCGAAAACTTCGAGATTTTCACAGTACGTCGCGTATCACCCACCAACGATGGCCTAGAAATCGAAACTGACCGCGGTACATTTCAGGCCCACTTGGCCGACGGCGAGTCACTTCCAGAGCGGTTGGACTTCCGTTACGCCATAGCCACCACATCCACACGTCTCATCTTGAGCTAAACCACATTTGTTTTTTGTCTTTCCGAACTATCCAGACTAAGTAATCGATAAAGTTACCGGTTAATAAAAATGTTTAAAAAAATCTCCTTCTTGACAAGGTCGTACTGTCCAGGACCGCCACGCTCTCGCGTGGCGCTTTTGTTAGTAGGTGATTGGTGGACAGCCCACGCCCAACCGACCGATCAGATTCCCTAATGCATAATCGCAACATAATCAAGCACTTGCACACAATTTATCCGTTGCAACAGATATTATTCGCATATGATTCACAAAGACCGATGCCTCCCCGACTGGATCGGACGCGGGCTGCTCCGCAGCCCGCCGCCGGCTAGGTTCTGCACCAGAACCCGACAGGTTTCCACGTAACCAAACCCACAGACGCCATGCAGACGCAGCAGCAGCAGACCATGGTCGGGACGATCATCGCCGACCCGGTGGCTCCCAAACGCCTCCTGATCAACACATCCAACGGCCTCTATTACTTCCGGCCAGCATCGGTGCGCATCGGCAGCGTCATCCGGGAGAGCATCGCTCAGAAGGGACACGCCACCGCCTACGTCGACGCGGCCTACCGCGTCTTCGTCACGCAAAGAGACGGCCGGCGCATTGAGCTCGGACTGTGTCTCGGCTGGAATCGGCGGCCGTTCGACCCGCTCCGTCCCCGACAGTTCGGACCTATTACAGCAATTTCAAAGGCTGGGCGATACACGCTTTACATGAAGGAGCTGTATCAAGCAGTGTATAAGACACAGATCCAAGGCGGTGATTCATCAAATATTTTAGCTGTCCTACCACTTCTGGATCCGGAATTAAACGTGGACGGCCTGCATGTGAACTATACGGGAGATGATCCAATTAAGGCTGAACTAGCCTTCGAGCTAACACTACTGACCGCTCTACTTCCCACGGAAAACCCAGGGGCCCAGTTATCAAAATGAAATCCGAAGCACATGAAGACCGCTTTCCAGTTTGCGCTCTCCGGAAGCTATCCGGAGATCGGCCTGGCACTCGAGCGCATCCTCCTAGAGACGCTCGAGAAGCTGGCCACCGAGCGCGACGCCGAAGTCATCCACCATGAGGACCTCGGGACCTACCTCATCACGAGCGACGCGCGGGACGTCATCGAGGCGATGGACCGCGTCGAGGAGGTGACCAGTCGCTTTCTCGGGCGCATCGGCGAAGAGGGCGTCCACCTGAGCGTCCACGTGCCAGGCGCGACGGTGGGCCTCGAGCTCTTCGGCGAAGCGCGCCGGCGCGAAGCACCCGTCAACTTGGTAGACATCCTCCGGCTATGAAATACGACCCGCCTGTAACGTACCAGATCCTGCTCGTGATCTACGGTCAGAGCAGGAACATCAGCCTGGCCCGCCAGCTCGAGGCCAGCGAGTTCATGGCCATGCCCGTGGGGCCGCATCTGGTGGCCGTGCGGCATGTCGAACTCGAAGCGTACGCGGCGTACTCGCGGCTCGAAGCCATGCGCCGCGAGGTGCGCGCGCGGCTCGAGCAGGCAGGCTACAGCGGGTTCCTCCGCTGGGAGCCGGTCCTGCACATCGACGTGATGCGCAGGATCGAGCCCGTCGAGGACGACCCGAAGCAATGGGCCTACGAGATCCTTCGCAAATTCTTCAATAAGCAACCAGACCCATGAACGCACGTGAGTTTATGAAGCAGCGCGTGTCGGCGCACGCTCGACTGAGGTCGCCTTCAAGACCGGGCGTCGCATCGCGCGCGACGTTGTTGAGACCGGACAGAGCGCCGTGAAGACGATCGCGGACGCCGCCGTCGGCATCGTCGAGGGCGTGTGCGAGGGCACGCGGCAGGGCCTCAAACTGGCCGAGCCCGCGCAGAAGGCGCCTCAGCCGCCGCCCCCCCGGAACACCCACCCCACCCTTCAAACCCTAGCGGGAGACCAGAGGGCGGGCCCCCGCCGGGCCGCTTCCACGCGGAGGCGGCCCGGTCCCCCTCCCGCTACAATCTGATGCGACTACATCAGAACAGTATCTCTATTCCACCCGCATCTGCATGAGCCTGAGTTTTATGAGCTTACAAAACAGTTCATGATACTCGCGTGGGCTATGGAACATAACCAAACTCTTAGCGACCCTGTCATTGAACTTTTCGATGAAAGTAAGAGACCATTTCCGCAACAATTGCCCAGACAGCCGCCACATGATCTACGGTAGAAGCCATAAATAAGCAGCAACGTGATCCATGTCACCTCGATATACGCAAGAAGCCTGTATGAATTGTTACAGGCTTTTCTGCGGACCCGATTTATTAAAAATCGGGTCGCAAGCGTTTACTTTGTTGCTTATGATTGTTCACAAAGCAATACTCGATCAAATCATTAAAGTACCATGCCACAACGTTGTTTAAAGCCTTCTGAGCGCGAAAAGCTGATGCGTCGCGCGCAGCTTGAAATGGACGAGATCCGGGAGGTCGTCATTCGTGAGCTCACGGCGCTTCCCGGACAGCGTCGGCTCAGCGAAAGCGAAGCCGAGGTGGAGATCCACCCGAGCGGCTTCGATTACTACGATTCGATGTTCATCGTGAACGACGTGCTCTTTCACTACGGATTTCTGGCGGTGGGCGGCCATCACCTGCCCTACGGCACCTGTCTGTGGTGGCGGGAGGACGGCGTGATGATCCGCATGCGCACCGACGGAGAAACCTTCAACCCGATGACGCAGCTAGAAGTGCTGGTGCCTTTGATCTTCCCGACCTATGCTGAAGCCCGCAGGGGTGAATTCGTTCTTGAATCCGATGGCTAGAATCAAACAATTACTGATGCAGATTCGCTTGTAGATTCTATGGACTTTCTTTTATCGATGTTAAAGATCAATTCTAGCAACTTGTAAATATGAATACAGATGATATCTACACAATAGACTTTTAAATTCAACAGTTTATACCGAATAAATCTTGTTTAAATCTCACGACTTAACATTCCCTTTTCGTCAGATCCACGATCCCAAGTAAAACCATGGAGCAGTTCAACATTATGGACGTCGGGCGTCTTCCCGACGTCATCCGGGAGCTTCGCGCCCTTGGCATTCCCGCCTTCATCCTGGGTCCGCCGGGCATCGGCAAGACCGAAGGAATTCAGGCGGCGCTGGAGAAGGACGACATCCTGATCGATCTGCGGGCCGGGCAGCTCGATCCGGTGGACGTGCGCGGCGTGCCCGTCGTGCGTCATCCGGCCCGCGAGCACAAGGAGAAGCTGGAGCTGGCGATGCTCAAGCTCGAAGCGCCCCTCAAGCGCGGGCCCGCGAGCTTGAGCGCGAGATTGCCCGTCTGGTGGCGAGCGAGCCGGACGAGGAGTCGCAGGTGGTCTGGAGCCGCCCGGACTTCTGGCCGCGCGAGGGCAAGGGCATCATCGTCTTCGAGGAGCTCAACACGGCGCCGCCCAGCGTGCAGAACACGCTGCTGCAGCCCTTCGGGGCGCCGCCGGGTGCGGACCGCTACGTGGGCCCGCATCGCATCCCGCGGACGTTCTACCTGTGCGCCACCGGCAACCGGCGCGAAGACCATGCGCACGTGGTGGCGCTCTCTTCGGCGCTGCGCGGCCGCGCGGTGATCATTAACATTCCGGGTCCCAACCTGGAGTCGTGGACCACCTGGGCGGCCGAGCATGGCGTCGAGCCTGCGGTCGTCGCCTTCATCCGCTTCCGTCCGGATCTGCTCTATCAGCCGCCGCCCGCGCACGACGAGACGGCGCCGTTCCCGAGCCCGCGGGCCTGGGCGCGGTTCGTCTCGCCGCTCGTGGCGCGCGGCTTCACCACGCCGGAGATGCTTGCGGCCGCCGTCGGCGAGGAGGCCGCATCGGAGTTTCTGGCGTTCCTCCAGGAGATTGACAGCATGCCGGACGTCGACCGGCTGCTGGCGCGGCCGGACGAGCTCAATCCCGAGGCGCTCTCGCTTTCGGTGCGCTATGCGATCGTCTCCGCGCTCATCCACCGCGTCGTAAGCAATCCAAAGCTCTTGGCGCAGGCGGCGGCCGTGGCCGTACACTTCGAGCCGGAGCTGGCGGCCGTCTTCCTCTCGACGCTGATACGCCTGGGCTTCCAGACGCAGATCTTCGGGCTGCGCGTGGCCCACGACTGGGTCAAACAGCACGGCAAACTGCTAAAGATATGAGCATCGTCAAAGCCAGGCTCACGAAGGAGCAGGCGCTGGAGATCCGGCGCACGCTGCTCCATCTGCATGCGCGCATGCCGTTCTGGGCCGCCCTGGTGCGCCACACGAGCGTGGTGGCCTCCAGGGCGGTGCCCACGGCAGCCGTGACGCCCGCCGACGTGGTGCTTGTCAATCCCGAGTACTTCTTCGGTCTTACGACGGGCCAGCGCATCTTCCTTCTGGCGCACGAGGCGGCGCATCTGGCGCTGCGGGTTTTCGAGCGGCTGGGCGCGCGCAACCGGCTCGTGTGGAACGTCGCGCAGGACCTGCTCATCAACGAGCTGGTCCTGACGGACTTCAAGCAGCGTTTCAAGACAGGCGACGTGCCGCCAGGTGCGCTCCTGCTCCGCCAGAGCGTCTCGGAGCTCACTTCCGACCAGCTCTACGAGATGATCATGCACTTGGCCGATGAAGCTGGCCTTGAGCTCGAAGGCGCGCGCCACGCTTCGGCCGGGCGGCGGCTCTGCGCGCAGCATCCGGACATCGCTCGGGAGCTGCGCGAGCGTATCCTGCCTTTCCTAGAACGTTACACCTCCGATCTTCTGGAGGAAGCTCCGGAAGACGGGAAAGTGCTCATCGAAGGCGAGCAGGACGGCGGCTCGTGGGAGTTTCGCGTGCGGCGCGCGCTGGCGCACAGCCGCCTGCATGGCACGCAGGCGCGTGGTGCCGAGATCTTCGCCCGCGTGGCCACGCGGCCGCGTGTGCACTGGCGGCTGCCGCTGGCGGCGGCCATCCGGCAGCTGGCGGCGCGCGAGCTCAAGCTCGACTACACGTTCATGCACCCGAACCACCGCCGCATGCAGGGCGGTGAGGTCGTGCTGCCCACGATGACGGGCGCGCGCGGCCGCGCCGTCTTCGCCGTGGACACGTCCGGCTCCATGCTCACGCTGATGCCCGACGGTGAGCACTCCTATCTGGAGCAGGCGCTGGCCGAGCTGGACAGCGCGCGGCGTCAGTTCCAGCTGGAAGTCTACCTGATCAACTGCGACGCCAACGTGTACGTCTCCGGCTGGATCCAGCCCTACGAGCCGCTTCCGGAGCCGAAGGGCGGAGGCGGGACGAGCTTCGTGCCCGTCTTCCAGCATATCGAGGAGCGGAAGCTCCGCCCGAACTTCGTCGTGGTGCTCACCGACGGAGAGGGCACCTATCCGGAGACGCCTCCGCCCTACGACGTGATCTGGGTGGTCTTCGGCGACAGGACGCCTCCGTTCGGACAGGTCATTCGCGTCGAACTATGAAGCTGCATGTCGCAGGTATGGGCTACGTGCCCGTTCCGGAGAAGCTGCAGCGCAAGCTGCTGCGTGCAGCTGTGCGCACGCCCCGCGTGGCTTCCTGGCTGTACACGGTCCAGAGCGGCCTCGGGCTCTCCCGGGCGCAGATCGAAGAGCTCCTGGAGCGCGCGGCGGAGCTTCCCGTGGGCACGCTTCGCACGGTGCTGGCGCGGGCCGGTGCGCTCGGCATCGATCTATTGCGCCGCATGCTGGACGACCGTAAGCGGCTGCATGTGATCAGCCAGCTGCCTCCTTCGGTCTACCTTCGCGTGCACGGCCTGGCCTTCGACACGCTGGAGAAGGTGCTGCACCGCTACGGGCGTCCCCGGCGCTGGGTCGTGGAGCAAAGTCCGGACCGCGCGGTCGATGGCCGCGCGCTACGGAATCCGTGCGGTCCGCACGGTCGTGGTCATGGTCTATGCGGACCGGTACGTGCTGCTCACCGATCCGGGATAGGTGTACGTCACTAGCGCAGAGGTCCGATGAAGCTGCGTATTGCTGGTGTGGGCCACGTGCCCCTTTCCGGACAGGTCAGCCGGGAGCTGCTGCAGCTTGCCGTGCGCGCGCCACGCGCCGTGCGGTGGCTTCTTGAGACGCAGCGGCACATGGAGGGGCGTCTGAGGCGTGCCGATGCGCTGCCGTTTCTGGAGCGGGTGCTGGCGCTTCCCGCGCGGGATCTGGCGTACTTCATGACGGGTGTTCATCCCTCCATGGTGCTCTGTCTACTGCACGCTGTGCTGGAGCGGGAGAGCTGCTACCGCGTCTTTCGCTCAATGCCCCGCCCTGTGCTGCGTCGTTACTTTCCGGTGCTCTACAATCCGGGTGACGTGGATGCGGCCGATGCGGTGCTGGCCCGGCGTGGAAAGCCGCACCGGTGGCGGATCGTCTACAACACGGAGCCTCTGGTGAAGGCTGCCCGTTCCACGGAAGTGCAGCCTCTCTACGCGTTGCTCATGGAGTATCCGGAAAGCCGCGTGTTTGTCTTCAACAGTCAATCGGTCGAGCTGTCATGACGCCTCTGCTTCGCCCCACGCGCCGCTGGAAGTTCACGCCGGACCGACAGCAGCGGCGCCTGCTGCGTGATCTGGCCGATCAGACCGGAACGCACGGCATCGCGCTGGCGCTCGTTGCCGTGCCGCAGGATGCGCCCCTTTCGGCCGAGCGCTATCTGGAGGTGCTCTCCAACGAATCGGCCCGCCAGCGCTACCGGGAGATCCTTCGCCGCAAGCACAGACCGCGCTGCCTTGCCTATTCGATCCACCTGGGTCCGGATGTGAGCTACGACGCGGCCGCCCTGCACCACAAGCATGTGTGCTGGCGCGTCTTCAAGACGGGCGACGGGCCCGAGCTCCGGGAGGCGCAGCGCTATCAGGAGCTGGAGCAGCGTCTGGTCCATGAGCTGCTCAAGGTGCCGACCTACGGCGAGCTTGCGCAGGTGGTGCGTGGTGCGTTCCGGCGCTCGTTTGAGCGGAGTGATCAGGTGTTTCGGGAGAGGGGCTTCCAGCTGCTGGACCGGGTGCCTGAGACGCTGGAGCCTGTGCTGGAGGGCTACCGCTACCGGGTGCTCTCCCGCTTCGTGGACGTGCTGGACCATATCCAGGACGACCAGCTTCTGCGGATGCGCTCGCCTTCGCTTGGAGCGCCGGGCACGCAGGAGCGTATCCACGCGGTGATGCAGCGCTACCGCAGCGCCGTGCTGCTGCACGTCGAGCACCGCGGCTTTGCGCTGGTGGCCGTCTCCGGGCGCGTGGCCTGGAGTCTGAGCTATCCGGATGCGAGCATCGCGCCGCTTACGCGGTGTTTCGGTGTGCATTACAAGCAGTTCGCCAGAGTCCTAGAGGACATGACCGGAATGCACGAGGTCGACTTTCCTTTCTGATGCTTTCCGTAAGTTACTCGAACTTATCCGGGAAATAGGGATACTCTGTAATCGCCACAATAGCCGGAGCAGCCTCATGAAACTCACTGACGCACAATGGGCACGCATCGAGCCCTGATCGACGCGGCCGTCCCCGGCGCGCCGACCGCGAAATCCTCGAAGCTATCGTGTGGATACTCCACACCGGCGCTCCCGGGGCTAAGCTCCCCGCCCAAGTCCACCTGCCACGATCGCTTCCAAGCGTGGAACCGAAACGGCACCCTCCAACGAACTGCTGGCCGAAGAACGCCACCAACAGGGCAAGCTCAAACTTTCGGCGTGCTTGGCTCATCTATAAAAAGTGTGCACAAGGAAGACGCACCAGAGCTGCAATGAAGGCCGGCGTGATGCGCTTCAGGTTGCGGCAAAACTCGGCCATAGCCAGATAGCCCGGAAGATACCGCTTATGCACGCCCTTGAAAGGCCGCAGAAAATCACGCACCTCCGTCCACATCCCTTCCGTGGTATTGACGTGCACCTCCCGTCGTCCGTCCCGAGCCCATTCCCCCTGCCCATGACGCACTACCTCATGCGCCCGCGCCAGCGCAGCATATCCCCGCCACGCGTCGGGGGAAACCCAAGCCTCCGCTCGGGTAAAACGATGCACAAAGTCTTGCAAGGTCTCTTTATCCGCTGCAGCATCCGCAGCCTCACTTGCCCACTGGTGCGACCCACCACCCACAGAATCGGCGGTCGGTCGTTCTCATACGTCCCATGCCCGCGCCGTCGGGTTCCCCGCCGCCGGGGCGGGTCGTCGGGATGCCGATGCGGCGCGCCTTTTTCCCCCGCATTCTGGAACATCTCGTCGGCCTCCACTTCCGCATCCGGCAGCGGCCTCTCCGGTTGCAGCCCCGCCGCTCGGGCTTGAAGCGCATGGCGTAAGCTCAACACCGTGCCATAACTCAACCCCAGTTCGGCCGCCAGCACCTGGGTGCTTTCCCCTTTGGCCATCCCCCGGAGCAGCAACACCACCTGCTGAGGGGTCAAATTCGAACACCGTGCCGGTGTACAGGTTGTAGGTTCGCCCACACCGTTTGCACCGGTAGACTGGCAGTTGACTCCGCTTGGTATGGCGAAACAGACGGGCCTCGGTGACCAAGGCCTGACAGCGAGGACAGCGAAGGCCTTCGGGGTGGAAGTGCTGCGCAATCCACCGCCGGCTTTCTTCCATGTCCATCAAATCCAGGATGAGAAACTCCATGGCCTTCTACTCCGAGTACTCGAATGCGTCCTGGGTCTTCTATGATACACTCCAACACACACTTTCTGAAGATGAGCCTCCGGACATATGTCGTTGACATGTAGCCAATTACAAGATATATTCCTGTCACAAGCATATACGCACCGGAGCAAGTATGCTGCGCGCCTACCGTCTTGAGCTCGAAATTGCTTCTGAGAGAAAAAGGCGCTTCCTGCATCAGCATTTCGGCGCGGCGCGCTTCATCTACAACTGGGCGCTACGTCTGGTGCGAGAAAAGGGATTTGAGTTTTTCAAGCAGGGAAAGGGAGGAATCGGCAAGCGCATCCTCTACTACTGGCGTGAGGAACGCGATAAAGTCGCGCCCTGGCACCATGAAATCAATGCGCATACATTCAACGGGGCCGTACTGGACCTGGGGCGTGACCTGAAACATCATAGTCCGAGCCAACTGAGAGGACGCAGCCGAAACCGACACAGAAGCGCTCACTTCTATGGCATCAAGTTGCAGCATATCGGTCGGCGCAGCATAAAGCTACCGGGCAGCAGGGCGGGGGAATTTCGTGGGGGCGTGTACCTGAAGGTCAAAAAGGGTACCGGGAAGCTTTACGAAGACATTCAGCAGGGTCGCATCCGCACCATTAAACGGATAACGGTGTCGGAGAGAGCCGGGCGCTATTTTGCCTCGGTGCTATGCGAAGTGCAGGAGCCGGAGCCGTTGCCCTGCACGGGTCGGGTCTGTGGCCTCGACGTAGGAATTTCCTCGATCGTTACGGTAGCGTTGAGCGACGGCCGTATCATAAAACAGGGCAATCCGCAGTGGCTTGCAAAAAAGCTAAGACGGCTACGTCGCATACAAAGGTCACTGGCTCGATGCAAGACGCATTTCCCGCGCGACCCAGGGTTCAAAAGCCTGCACATACTGCGCCGTGATGGCGAGGTGCTAGCCGTATTCCCGCTGATGTGGCGCAGGCAGAACGGCGAACTGGTGCCGGAGGTTGGCGACGACGTGCGCATACTCGCCGAAGGCGTGGCTTCCTATGCGCTGCTTTCGCGCGCGCCCGATCGCCTCGAAAAGCCTTATCGTCTGACCGTCGGCGGGCAGGGCAGTGGCGCCAACATTGAGCTTTCGACCATGCGCATACGACAGGGGCACCCCGTACGCGTCGTGCATTTAAGCGTCGATCGAAGCCATACCATGGAGCGCCGGCGCAAGACGCTCGCCCGCGCCCACTATCGTGTGTCTGTCGCACGAGAAGATTTCTGGCACCGGCTGTCCACATGGCTTGTGCGCAACTGTGACGTGATCGTTGTAGAATCGCTCAGTATCAAAGGAATGCTCAGAAGCGGTCGTTTTTCGCGTCACATTGCCGATGCGGCATGGGGAACTTTTTTCCAGATGCTCCAGTACAAGTGTGAGCGGTATGGGCGCACCCTGCTCAGGGTAGAGCGTTCTTATCCGAGCAGCAAGAAGTGCAGCCGTTGCGGTAAGATTCGAAAGGCATTGTCACTATCGGAACGCACGTATCGGTGTGATCAGTGCGGACTGAAGATAGATCGTGACGAGAACGCTGCGTTGAACTTGATGAAACTCGGGTTGGCTCACCTTACGAGCCCTACCGCCAGACTGGCGGGAAGTGACGCCGGAGGAGATACGATCGCGGGTGGTGCCGCCGCCTGCACGTAGACGGTTGCGGCATTGGAGCGATCGGCCCCGGAATCCGTGCTTTGCAGGGAGAGCCCCGCGCGCCGACCGCTGGTGTGCACACCTTGCGCAGCGGGTCATCCCTGCGCGCGCGGGAGTCGGCAGGTGCGCCCCTACGCGGAGGTGATCAAGAAGGGGTCATCCCTGCGCGCGCGGGAGTCGGCCAGAATCAGAAAACGCAGCATCTGAGGCGATGGGGTCATCCCTGCGCGCGCGGGAGTCGGCACGACCGGTGAGCACGTCGAGGATCCGAAGCGGGGTCATCCCTGCGCGCGCGGGAGTCGGTCAAGAAGGTGTTGCCATAATGAAACCGCGATAGGGTCATCCCTGCGCGCGCGGGAGTCGGCTGTCCACCTTCTGCGGCCGAAAAAGACGGCGGGGGTCATCCCTGCGCGCGCGGGAGTCGGCTTTGCGCTGATCTTTACGGCCCGCGTGCTTTTGGGTCATCCCTGCGCGCGCGGGAGTCGGTTACACGCATGGAGGCGTAGCCGCCCGGCGGGAGGGTTCATCCCTGCGCGCGGGAGTCGGTATAGCCCGCCCCGATCAGCTCCGGATGGCCATCACCGTCTAGGTCGCCGGTGGTGATGCCCAGGTTCGTCGGGCCCTCCAGCAGCGGAAAGATGAGCTGATCGGTAGTAATCTCCAGGGGGTTTTCGCCACTTTCGTAGTTCAGGACGGCCAGTTGCCCGGTGTAGAAATTCGGATAGAACACCTCATCGTCCCCGTCGCCATTGATGTCCACCACCACGCCGCCAAAGAGCGCGACGTGGTCGCCACTGGAAGCGCGCACATACACGTTCTGTGCGTTCGCGTCCGGAAACTGATACTGATCCGGGCCGAGCACGTCTCCGTTTGTGAAGTTAAAGTTATTCCACGAGTGCATCGACAGTTCATACGTACCGTCGCCGTCCAGATCGGCGGGTAGAATTGCATAGGGGCTGCCACCGCCACGATTGACCGGATCAAAACCCTCTGACGCGCGGCTGCTGATGCGCGCTTCCTCGACCCATACTTCAAAGCCACTTCCAATGTCGCCGGTTACGGATAGAATGTACCAGTTGTCGTAGCGGTTGTTACGACCGTTATTCGGAAAGAGCAGCTCCTGCTGCCCATCCCCGTCCACATCGGCCACGACCATCTGCTCGCTGACCCAGCGATCGGGCAGATCATCTGGAAAGTCGTAGATGGAAGCGGGACCCGTTCCGTAATCGTCATCGGTGCCGGTGAACTCGTAGACGAAGAGCCCCGGCCGCAGGTTAAGTTGACCCACCAGCGGGTTGGTCGCACTATAGCTTCTTCCCGACAGAAACATGAACTCGCCCTTTCCGTCGCCGTCCAGATCGCCGCAGACGGCATAGCGGGCATTCTGCGAGGTGCTGGTCGAGTCCATCCACGGCGTGGCATAGACCAGCTCCCAGGTGTCCACCCCTTTGTTTTCGATCACATAGACGCGGCCGCCGCCCGAGTAGTCCGTTACCAGAACCTCCACCAGACCGTCGCCATCCATGTCGCAGGGACCATAGGCACCGCGCGCGCCCGAGTGAAATCCCACGGTATAGGGGTCCTGAAAGTCGCTGCTGACCGGTACGTTGAAGACGTAATCCGTCTTTTGAGCCTGTGATGGCTAGGCAATGATTAACGCGGCCAGCATACAGAGCGGAGTAGCTTTGGACATGGTGCCTTCGCTGTTGGTGAGTGAATGCGCTTTCAAGATTAATTAATGATTAATGAAGACTCTTGAAAAAGTCAACTTTTAACGAGATTGGAAGCGGTCCCAGAGTCAGACAATCATCGGGACAGGCAAGCGCTTATGTAGCCATCCCCTGACGTTCTGCATTTCCAATACTCGGATGCGATCGAAGCGTATTCAGGTGGCATAGCCTTGCAAAGCCCGGGCGGCGCTTCTGCTGCGCGCAGTGCACCATGCAACTCGTCGCGCATTCCGGGGCTCCGCAAACGGGGACAACTCCCACAGCACCGCCAGCTTGAGCGGCCTTGTGTAAGGATTGATTTCGAGCTTGATTCCTTCCTTACACAAGGAGGCCGTCTCGTGCAGGTGGGCCAATGCCCGGGCAACCGGGCGCATTTGCACCGCACTTCGTCCTTCAGATATGCGGTCGGGCTTTTCAAGGAAAGCCCGTGGTTTTGTGCCCCCTACCCTTCCGCCGTCGTGCTAACCTCTCCAAAAAGTTCCGCCAGGCCCAGCAGCCTGATCGCCCCATCTCGTTGCCGCAACAGTCCGGGTGTAAAGCCGCCGCTGGAAAAAATGAAATACCGCACCCGCTCCGGCAACCTCTGCCGCCGGCCAAGCCGCTCCCATCGCGATCGCAGCTCCCTGAGCACCTCCACCCCTACCGGTCGTCTCGTCCATTTGCATTCCCCGATCGTCCAGCTTCCATCCGCATGCTCGGCCATCAGATCCAGGTCAAAATCTCCCGCCCATTCCCGCCCCGTCCGCACCACCGGCGGCACCCCGAGCTCGGCGGCCGCATATCGCTCCATGTACGCACGCGCCACCTCCTCAAAAATCCCACCCATGTAGGGATCCAGCTGCGGCCGGATGAACCGCTCGTAAACCAGTTCGCCCTGCCTCGCCTCGATGAGCGTGGCGTGGGGATACACAAATCGATACCAGCATCGCAGAAAGGGATCCAGCATATGGTAGCGCCCCTGCTTGCTCCGCTGAGGCGCACGCGCCAGAAACGGAACCGCGCGAGCGATCAGTCCCAGCTCCTGCAGCACGCTCAGATACTTCGAAACGGCATGCGCCGCCACACCCACCCGCTGCGCGATTTCGTTCAAGCGGGTACATCCCGAAGCGATGGCACCCAGAATGCTTGCATAAACCCGCACATCGCGCAGCTCCATCCGAAGCAAAAAACGCGGTTCTTCATAGAGATACCCCTGAGCGCTGAGCATCTCCTGGAGCAGGTTTTCCCGGAGCGACCGCTTCGGCTCGAAACGTTGCAGATAGGCCGGCATGCCCCCGAGCATCCCATAGGCCAGCAGGCGATCGCGCCATCCGTAGCCGGCAAAGAACTGCCCGGCCTCGCGGTAATCCAGCGGCTGCAGCCGCAACTGGCCGGTACGTCTCCCGTAGAGGGGCGAGCGTTCGCCCAGTACTTCGCGCTCCATGAATCCAGGCTGGGAGCCACAGCGCACCAGAAACAGCCGACTGTGCTGCTCTTCCAGATCCCAGAACCGCTGGATTATCGAAGGAAGCTCGGGCGCCGCCTCGCATAGATACGGGAATTCATCCAGAATGACCAGTAGCCGCTCCTGGCGCGCCAGATGTCCCAGATAGGCAAAAACTGTATCCCAGTCCGCGAAGGTCAACGTCTTCAAAAGCGGATCCGAGAACGCGTCGCGCAGGACTTCCGAAAACTGCGCAGTTGCTCCTGGCGCGTTACCTGGTGGCCAGAAAGTACAGGTAGCGTTTGCTCCCCCTACGTGCAAACTGGAGAAGCAATTCGGTTCTACCGACCCGACGCCGTCCGTAGACAACCAGCAGTTCGGCCCGCTGGGAATCCCACCGACACGCAAATTCCGCCAGCTCCTGTTCCCGACCGATTAAAGCGATGCATGATGATACCCGAGAGTATTATACCCCGGAGTATAATTCAAAGCACAGCGGCTGCACGGACAAGTCCCGAGGAGTCAGGGCGATATGTCGATGCCCCCACCCGGCAGGCTGTCTCTGTTGTCCTGTTTGATGTGCGTGCGACCCGACGACGATCCGCCGCCAGACTTCCGGCGCTTCAGCACTGGAGGTGAAGCAACTCAGAGGACAACGAGCAGCAATCCTTGGGTAAGACACAGCGCAGTCTGCGATATATCGTCCTTACACAAGGTGGCCCGTTTCAATCACATCCCGCACCGGAGCGAACGTGGCCTTCCTTCCAATCGGGAAGTCGAGATTCAGGAAAAGAGCTTTTTCCGTCTTCCCTTTCTCGTCCTTCAAAACGTTCAGGACTGGCAACCGACCAGACGGCGTCAATCACTGCCTGCCTGCAATTGCCCGCAGCCGCGCAGGTGGCA
>NZ_AZVL01000033.1:0-32523 GCF_000514195.1 Pseudomonas sp. URIL14HWK12:I6 | reverse complement strand
AGATGCACTGGAAATCGTTGGTCTGCGTGACACCACCACCACCACCTGCACCGGTGTTGAGATGTTCCGCAAGCTGCTCGACGAAGGTCGTGCTGGCGAGAACTGCGGCGTTCTGCTGCGTGGTACCAAGCGTGACGACGTTGAGCGTGGTCAGGTTCTGGTTAAGCCGGGTTCGGTTAAGCCGCACACCAAGTTCACCGCAGAAGTTTACGTTCTGAGCAAGGAAGAAGGCGGTCGTCATACTCCGTTCTTCAAAGGCTACCGTCCACAGTTCTACTTCCGTACTACTGACGTGACTGGTAACTGCGAGCTGCCAGAAGGCGTTGAAATGGTAATGCCAGGTGACAACATTCAGATGACTGTTACCCTGATCAAAACCATCGCAATGGAAGATGGTCTGCGTTTCGCTATTCGTGAAGGCGGTCGTACCGTCGGCGCTGGCGTCGTAGCCAAAATCATCGAGTAATTCTCTTTTATAGAGTCTGCTTGATGAATTGAAAAAGCCCCCGCTCAGCGGGGGCTTTTTTATTGGGTTGACACCTATCTGGGGCGTCTATAGAATTGCGCCTCCTTTTAACGGGCGTATTGCGCCCGGTGGGAATAGCAGCCGGAGTCTGAAATCCAATGCAAAATCAGCAAATCCGTATCAGGTTGAAGGCTTTCGACCATCGCCTGATCGACCAATCAACCCAGGAAATCGTGGAAACCGCGAAACGTACTGGTGCTCAAGTGCGTGGTCCAATTCCACTGCCTACCCGTAAAGAGCGGTTCACCGTTCTGGTTTCCCCGCACGTCAACAAAGACGCGCGTGACCAGTACGAAATCCGCACTCATAAGCGCGTTCTGGACATCGTCCAGCCAACGGATAAAACCGTTGATGCTCTTATGAAGCTTGATCTTGCGGCCGGTGTGGAAGTGCAGATCAGCCTCGGCTAAGACTCGGTCTTGGTCGTGTAACGCTCTGAAATGGGCGGCCATAGCGGGTGAAAGCCCCGTACACTCATGAGGTTTACAACATGACTATTGGTGTAGTCGGTCGTAAATGCGGTATGACCCGTATTTTCACCGAAGAAGGTGTCTCCATTCCGGTCACGGTCATTGAGATCGAGCCGAATCGCGTCACCCAGTTCAAAACTGAAGAGACCGATGGCTATCGTGCAGTGCAAGTCACTGTCGGCGAGCGTCGTGCTTCGCGTGTAACAGCAGCTCAAGCTGGTCACTTCGCTAAAGCGAACGTTGCCGCTGGTCGCACCACCATGGAATTCCGTCTTGAAGAAGGCGAGTACCAGGCTGGCGATCTGATCAACGCTGAAATCTTCGCCGCTGGTCAACTGGTTGATGTAACCGGTCAGTCCAAGGGTAAAGGCTTCCAGGGTACGATCAAGCGTTGGAATTTCCGCGGGCAAGATAACACCCACGGTAACTCCGTATCCCACCGCGTCCCAGGCTCTATCGGCCAGTGCCAGACTCCTGGTCGTGTATTCAAGGGCAAAAAAATGTCCGGTCATATGGGCGCTGAGCGCGTGACCGTGCAGTCCCTGGAAGTAGTGCGCGTGGACGCTGAACGCAATCTGTTGTTGGTCAAGGGCGCTGTTCCTGGCGCTACTGGCGGCAACCTGGTTGTACGTCCAGCAGCCAAGGCTCGCGGTTAAGGGGAAGCTGACATGCAATTAAATGTAAATGACGCTCAAGCGATCGAAGTTTCCGAACTGACATTTGGCGGCGAGTTCAACGAGACGCTGGTTCACCAAGCAGTCGTGGCCTACATGGCCGGCGGCCGTCAAGGTAGCAAGCAGCAAAAGACCCGTTCCGACGTTCGTGGTGGCGGCAAGCGCCCATGGCGTCAGAAAGGTACTGGCCGTGCTCGTGCCGGTACTATCCGTAGCCCAATCTGGCGTGGCGGCGGTACCACTTTCGCAGCTCGTCCACAGGATCACTCCCAGAAGCTGAACAAGAAGATGTATCGCGCAGCAATGCGTTCCATCCTTGCTGAGCTGGTGCGTACTGATCGTCTGGTCGTGGTTCAGGATTTCGCTGTTGAAACTCCGAAAACCAAAGATCTGCTGGGCAAGCTGAACAACATGAGCCTGACCGATGTTCTCATCGTGTCGGACGCTGTTGATCAGAACCTGTACCTGGCTGCTCGTAACCTGCCACACGTAGATGTACGTGACGTGCAAGGTTCCGATCCAGTTAGTCTGATCGCATACGACAAGGTGTTGATCACCGTGTCGGCCGTGAAGAAATTCGAGGAGCTGCTGGGATGAACCAGGAACGCGTATTTAAAGTTCTGCTTGGCCCGCACGTTTCCGAGAAGGCTACGGTTCTGGCAGACAAGAAAGGCCAGTTCGTTTTCAAGGTTGCTACTGATGCAACCAAGCTGGAAATCAAGAAGGCCGTCGAAAGCCTGTTCAGCGTGAAAGTAGAGCGCGTCACTACCCTGAACGTTCTGGGTAAGAGCAAGCGCACTGCTCGCGGTCTGGGCAAGCGTAATGACTGGAAGAAGGCAGTTATCTCCCTTCAGCCAGGCCAAGATCTCGATTTCAGCAGCAGTGCTGAGTAAGGAAGGGGTGCATCATGGCAATCGTTAAATGCAAACCGACTTCCCCTGGCCGCCGTTTTGTGGTCAAGGTGGTCAACCAGGAGCTGCATAAAGGCGCTCCTCACGCACCGCTGCTCGAGAAAAAATCGAAGACTGGTGGTCGTAACAACAATGGCCGTATTACCACTCGTCACATCGGTGGTGGTCATAAGCAGCATTACCGTATGGTCGATTTCCGTCGCAACGACAAAGATGGCATCGTCGCCACTGTCGAGCGTATCGAATACGATCCAAACCGTACTGCTCACATCGCACTGCTCTGCTACGCAGACGGCGAGCGTCGCTACATCATCGCCCCTAAAGGCGTGAGTGCTGGCGACCAGCTGATCGCAGGCGCTCTGGCTCCAATCAAGCCAGGCAACGCTCTGCAACTGCGCAACATTCCAGTCGGTTCTACCGTACACGGCATCGAACTGAAGCCAGGTAAAGGCGCACAGATCGCTCGTTCCGCTGGTGCTTCGGCTCAGCTGATCGCTCGTGAAGGCGTGTACGTTACCCTGCGTCTGCGTTCCGGTGAAATGCGTAAAGTCCTGGCTGAATGCCGTGCGACCCTGGGCGAAGTCTCGAACTCCGAGCATAGCCTGCGTTCGCTGGGTAAAGCTGGTGCCAAACGCTGGCGTGGCGTTCGCCCAACCGTTCGTGGTGTTGCCATGAACCCGGTTGACCACCCACATGGTGGTGGTGAAGGTCGTACCTCTGGTGGTCGTCATCCGGTATCGCCATGGGGCTTCCCGACTAAGGGCGCGAAGACTCGTGGTAATAAGCGTACCGACAAAATGATCGTCCGTCGTCGCAAGTAAATAGAGGGATACGACAGTGCCACGTTCTCTGAAAAAAGGTCCTTTTATTGATCTTCACCTACTGAAGAAGATCGAAGTGGCGGCGGAAAAGAACGATCGCAAACCAATTAAGACTTGGTCGCGTCGTTCGATGATCCTGCCACAAATGGTCGGT
Organism: Pseudomonas sp. URIL14HWK12:I6; assembly: GCF_000514195.1. Taxonomy (NCBI): domain Bacteria; kingdom Pseudomonadati; phylum Pseudomonadota; class Gammaproteobacteria; order Pseudomonadales; family Pseudomonadaceae; genus Pseudomonas; species Pseudomonas sp. URIL14HWK12:I6. The sequence goes on along the minus strand of NZ_AZVL01000033.1, from coordinate 28,967 downwards.
CTGACCATCGCAGTACACAACGGCCGTCAGCACGTCCCAGTTCTCGTGAACGAAGACATGGTTGGCCATAAACTGGGCGAGTTCGCCGGTACCCGCACTTATCGTGGGCACGTGGCTGACAAGAAAGCCAAGCGTTAAGGGGTAAGGAAATGGAAGTAGCCGCTAAGTTGTCGGGCGCTCGAATCTCCGCCCAGAAAGCCCGCTTGGTCGCCGACCAGATCCGCGGGAAGAAGGTGGGCGAAGCGCTCAACCTGTTGGCTTTCAGCAGTAAGAAAGCCGCCGAGATCATGAAGAAAGTGCTGGAGTCGGCCGTAGCCAACGCCGAGCATAACGAAGGCGCAGACGTTGATGACCTGAAGGTCAGCACTGTTTTCGTCAACGAAGGGCGTTCGCTGAAGCGCATCATGCCACGTGCCAAAGGCCGTGCTGATCGCATCGTCAAGCGGTCTTGCCATATCACTGTCAAGGTTGCTGACAAGTAACGGAGTCGAAGAGATGGGTCAGAAAGTACATCCCATTGGCATTCGCCTGGGAATCGTCAAGGAGCACACCTCCGTCTGGTACGCAGACGGTCGGACTTATGCGGACTACTTGTTCGCAGATCTGAAAGTGCGTGAGTATCTCCAAGACAAACTAAAAAGCGCGTCCGTAAGCCGTATCGATATCCATCGTCCGGCCCAAACTGCACGCATCACCATCCACACCGCTCGTCCAGGTATCGTTATCGGGAAGAAAGGTGAAGATGTTGAGAAACTGCGTCAGGACCTGACCAAGCAAATGGGTGTGCCTGTGCACATCAATATCGAAGAGATCCGCAAGCCGGAGCTCGACGGTATGCTGGTTGCGCAGAGCGTAGCTCAGCAGCTGGAGCGTCGTGTAATGTTCCGTCGCGCTATGAAGCGCGCAGTACAGAACGCCATGCGCATTGGTGCCAAAGGCATCAAAATCCAAGTGAGCGGTCGTCTCGGCGGTGCTGAAATCGCACGTACTGAATGGTATCGCGAAGGTCGTGTGCCACTGCACACCCTGCGTGCCGACATCGACTATGCCAACTACGAAGCTCACACCACCTACGGTGTGATCGGTGTAAAGGTTTGGATCTTCAAAGGCGAAGTAATTGGTGGTCGCCAAGAAGAGCTGAAACCACAAGCACCAGCGCCTCGTAAAAAAGCTGCTAAGTAAGGGGTACGCCAAATGTTGCAACCAAAGCGTACGAAGTTCCGCAAGCAGATGACCGGCCACAACCGTGGTTTGGCACTGCGCGGTAGCAAAGTCAGCTTCGGCGAGTTCGCGCTGAAGTCTGTTGCTCGTGGTCGTCTCACCGCTCGTCAGATCGAGTCAGCGCGTCGTGCTCTGACCCGTCACGTAAAACGTGGTGGCAAGATCTGGATCCGTGTATTCCCGGACAAGCCGATCTCCAAGAAACCTCTCGAGGTTCGTATGGGTAAAGGTAAGGGTAACGTGGAGTACTGGGTTGCCCAGATTCAGCCAGGCAAAGTCCTGTATGAAATCGAGGGTGTTTCTGAAGAGCTGGCGCGTGAGGCTTTCGCCCTGGCTGCTGCAAAGCTGCCGCTCGCCACCTCCTTTGTTAAACGGACGGTGATGTGATGAAAGCGAATGAACTTCGTGAAAAATCCGCACAGCAGCTGAACGAGCAACTGCTCGGCTTGCTGCGCGACCAGTTCAATCTGCGTATGCAGAAAGCAACTGGCCAGTTGGGGCAGTCTCATCTGCTCTCGCAAGTTAAGCGTGACATCGCTCGCGTGAAGACTGTGCTCAACCAGCAGGCAGGTAAGTGATCATGGCTGAAGCCGAAAAAACTGTCCGTACGCTGACTGGCCGTGTTGTCAGCGACAAGATGGACAAAACCATCACCGTTCTGATCGAGCGTCGCGTTAAGCACCCGATCTACGGTAAATACGTTAAGCGTTCGACTAAGCTGCACGCGCACGACGAAACCAATCAGTGCCACATCGGCGACAAAGTCACTATTCGTGAAACTCGTCCGATGGCCAAGACCAAGTCTTGGGCGCTGGTTGATGTTCTCGAACGCGCTGTGGAAGTCTAAGGGCTAGGGGTCGGAGAAATTATATGATTCAGACTCAATCCATGCTCGATGTGGCCGATAACAGCGGCGCTCGCCGCGTTATGTGCATCAAGGTGCTGGGTGGCTCCCATCGTCGTTACGCTGGTATCGGTGACATCATCAAAGTTACCGTCAAGGAAGCAATTCCTCGCGGTAAAGTGAAAAAAGGCCAAGTGATGACTGCTGTTGTAGTCCGCACTCGTCACGGCGTACGTCGTGCTGATGGCTCCATTATCCGCTTTGATGGCAACGCTGCTGTTCTTCTGAACAACAAGCAAGAGCCGATCGGCACCCGTATCTTTGGGCCAGTGACCCGTGAACTTCGTACTGAGAAGTTCATGAAGATCGTCTCGCTCGCCCCAGAAGTGCTGTAAGGAGATCCGACATGCAAAAGATTCGTCGTGACGACGAGATCATCGTGATCGCCGGCAAAGACAAAGGTAAGCGCGGTAAGGTGCTGAAGGTTCTTGCTGACAACCGTCTGGTTGTTGGTGGTCTGAACCTGGTCAAGCGTCATACCAAGCCTAACCCGATGTCGGGCGTACAGGGCGGTATCGTCGAGAAAGAAGCGCCACTGCACGCTTCCAACGTCGCCATCTTCAACGGCGAAACCAACAAGGCTGACCGCGTTGGTTTCAAAGTAGAAGACGGTAAGAAAATTCGTGTCTTCAAGTCGACCCAAAAAGCGGTTGATGCTTGAACACTGCTAGGTAGAAGACCATGGCACGACTAAAAGAGATTTACCGGAAGGAAATCGCTCCGAAACTTAAGGAAGAACTTAAGCTTTCGAACGTGATGGAAGTTCCGCGCGTTACCAAAATCACCCTGAACATGGGTCTGGGCGAAGCGATCGGCGACAAAAAAGTCATCGAGCACGCTGTTGCTGACCTGGAAAAGATCACCGGCCAAAAAGTCGTTGTGACCTACGCTCGTAAATCCATCGCTGGCTTTAAAGTCCGTGAAGGATGGCCGATCGGCGTCAAAGTGACTCTGCGCCGTGAGCGTATGTACGAGTTCCTGGATCGTCTGCTGTCGATCTCCCTGCCTCGGGTTCGCGACTTCCGCGGCCTGAATGCCAAGTCCTTCGATGGTCGTGGCAACTACAGCATGGGCGTGAAAGAGCAGATCATTTTCCCGGAAATCGACTACGACAAGATCGATGCTCTCCGCGGTCTGGACATTACCCTGACCACCACTGCCAAGAACGATGATGAAGGCCGCGCTCTGCTGCGTGCTTTCAAATTCCCGTTCCGCAACTGATTGGAGTAGGAAAATGGCCAAGAAGAGCATGAAAAACCGTGAGCTGAAGCGTCAGCTCACTGTTGCCAAGTACGCCACCAAGCGTGCAGCGCTGAAAGCTATCATCGTTGATCTGAACGCAAGTCCAGAAGCGCGTTGGGAAGCTACCGTAGCTCTGCAGAAGCAACCACGTGACGCAAGCGCTTCGCGCATGCGTAACCGTTGCCGCCTGACTGGTCGTCCGCACGGCGTTTACCGCAAGTTCGGCCTGGGCCGTAACAAACTGCGTGAAGCGGCAATGCGTGGTGACGTTCCAGGTCTGGTTAAAGCCAGCTGGTAATCGCTGTCAAAGCCTTGATGGTCGGGTTCGCAAGAACCTGACCATCGGTGGCCTTGAATCTGAATCAAGCCCCTTTTGGGGCTTGATTCATTTCTGGGGTGTGTCTAGAATGACCGGCTCGCCTGAGCCCGTGTTTTTCATGCCCGGAGTTTCTCGGCGACATGTAGTAGCCGCAAGGCTAATTTTTCTGTATTAGGAGCGTCTAGCCCATGAGTATGCAGGACCCGTTAGCGGACATGCTAACTCGAATCCGTAATGCCCAGATGGCTGAAAAGTCTGTCGTAAGCATGCCGTCTTCCACGTTGAAGGTGGCTGTAGCAAAAGTCCTGAAGGACGAAGGTTACATCGCGGATTTTCAGATCACCACCGACGCTAAGCCGTCGTTGTCCATCTCGCTGAAATACTTCGAAGGCCGTCCGGTCATCGAGGAAGTGAAGCGCGTTAGTCGTCCAGGCCTGCGTCAGTACAAGTCCGTTGAAGATCTGCCGAAAGTTCGTGGCGGTCTTGGCGTGTCTATCGTCTCCACCAACAAAGGTGTGATGACGGATCGTGCTGCGCGCGCTGCCGGTGTCGGCGGCGAAGTTCTTTGCACTGTGTTCTAAGGGGGGATAAGCATGTCTCGCGTCGCTAAGAACCCCGTTAAGCTGCCAGCCGGTGTCGAAGTAAAATTCGCAGGCCAACAGCTTTCGGTGAAGGGTGCCAAGGGTACTCTTGAACTGAACATCCATTCGTCCGTTGAGATCGTTGAAGAAGCTGGTGAGCTGCGTTTCGCTGCTCGCAATGGCGATCAACAGACTCGCGCAATGGCCGGTACCACGCGTGCGTTGGTAAACAACATGGTCCAAGGCGTAAGCCAAGGCTTCGAGCGCAAGCTCCAGCTGGTCGGTGTTGGTTACAAAGCGCAAGCAAAAGGTCAGGTGCTGAACCTGGCTCTTGGCTTCTCGCACCCAGTGGATTACGAACTGCCGCAAGGCATCACCGCTGAGACTCCTAGCCAGACCGATATCCTGATCAAGGGCATCGATAAACAGCTGGTAGGTCAAGTGGCCGCTGAGATCCGCGACTTCCGTCCACCAGAGCCGTACAAAGGCAAAGGTGTGCGCTACGCGGACGAAGTCGTCCGTCGTAAAGAAGCCAAGAAGAAGTAGGGCATAGCAAATGACCGACAAAAAAGTTACTCGACTGCGTCGCGCTCGCAAAGCACGCCTGAAAATGCACGAACTCGAAGTCGTGCGTCTCTGCGTGTTCCGCTCGTCGCAGCACATCTACGCCCAGGTCATCTCGGCCGACGGCAACAAAGTCCTGGCAAGCGCCTCGACTTTGGATAAAGAACTGCGTGATGGCGCCACTGGCAACATCGACGCGGCCACAAAGGTTGGCCAGCTGGTCGCTACGCGTGCTAAGGCCGCTGGCGTCTCGCAAGTGGCTTTCGACCGCTCTGGCTTCAAGTACCATGGCCGCGTTAAAGCGCTGGCTGATGCTGCTCGTGAAGCTGGGCTGGAGTTCTAAGTTATGTCAAATAACGACCAAAAGCGCGACGAAGGCTACATTGAGAAGCTGGTTCAAGTTAACCGCGTAGCCAAAACCGTTAAAGGCGGCCGTATCTTCACTTTCACCGCGTTGACCGTGGTTGGTGATGGTAAAGGGCGTGTTGGCTTCGGCCGTGGCAAGTCGCGTGAAGTGCCTGCTGCGATCCAGAAGGCAATGGAAGCTGCTCGCCGCAACATGATTCAAGTTGACCTGAACGGCACTACCCTGCAGTACGCAATGAAGTCCGCTCACGGCGCTTCGAAGGTGTACATGCAGCCTGCTTCTGAAGGTACCGGTATCATCGCTGGCGGCGCTATGCGTGCTGTCCTCGAAGTTGCTGGCGTTCAGAACGTTCTGGCCAAGTGCTACGGCTCGACTAACCCGGTAAACGTGGTTCACGCCACTTTCAAAGGTCTGAAAGCCATGCAATCTCCTGAGTCCATCGCTGCCAAGCGTGGCCTGACTGTCAAGGAGATCTTCTGATCATGGCTACCGTTAAAGTTACGCTGATCAAAAGCATGACCGGCCGCATCCCTAACCACAAACTGTGCGTTAAGGGTCTGGGTCTGCGTCGCATCGGTCACACTGTAGAAGTCCAGGATACTCCCGAGAATCGCGGGATGATCAACAAGGCTTACTACATGCTGCGTGTCGAGGGTTAATCGATGAAACTCAATGATCTGAGTCCAGCGCCGGGTTCCCGTCGCGAAAAGCATCGTCCGGGCCGTGGTATCGGTAGCGGTTTGGGTAAGACTGGTGGCCGTGGCCACAAAGGTCAAACCTCCCGCTCCGGTGGCACTATTGCTCCAGGCTTTGAAGGCGGTCAACAGCCGCTGCATCGTCGCCTGCCGAAGTTCGGTTTCGTTTCCCTGAAAGCCATGGACCGCGCAGAAGTGCGTCTGTCCGAGCTGGCCAAAGTGGAAGGCGACATCGTCACCGTGCAGTCCCTGAAAGATGCCAACGTGATCAACGTCAACGTACAGCGTGTGAAAATCATGCTGTCCGGTGAAGTGACTCGCGCTGTCACTATCGGCAAGGGAATCGGCGCCACCAAAGGTGCGCGTGCGGCTATCGAAGCAGCTGGCGGCAAGTTCGAGGAATAAATGGCTAAGCAAGGTGCTCTCTCTGCGCTCGGCAAAGGCGGTATGTCTGAACTCTGGGCTCGTCTGCGTTTTCTGTTCCTGGCGATTATCGTCTACCGAATAGGCGCACACATCCCGGTTCCAGGTATCAACCCGGACCGACTCGCAGACCTGTTTCGACAGAATGAGGGGACCATTCTTAGCTTGTTCAACATGTTCTCCGGCGGCGCGCTGGAACGGATGAGCATCTTTGCACTGGGGATCATGCCGTACATTTCGGCATCGATCATCATGCAACTGATGACCGCCGTCAGCCCGCAGCTGGAGCAGTTGAAGAAGGAAGGTGAAGCTGGCCGTCGCAAGATCAGCCAGTACACCCGCTACGGCACCGTCGTCCTCGCTCTCGTTCAGGCTATTGGCATGTCCATTGGTCTGGCGGGGCAGGGCGTTGCGTTCACTGGTGACTTTGGCTTCCATTTCGTCGCGGTATCCACTTTTGTGGCTGGTGCGATGTTCATGATGTGGCTGGGTGAGCAGATTACTGAGCGTGGTGTAGGCAACGGTATCTCGATGTTGATTTTTTCGGGTATCGTCGCCGGTCTTCCGAGAGCAATAGGGCAGTCTTTCGAGTCTGCGCGTCAGGGTGATATCAATATCTTCGCCTTGGTTGCCATCGGTTTGCTGGCAGTAGCGATTATCGGTTTCGTGGTGTTCATTGAGCGTGGCCAGCGTCGTATCGCTGTTCACTACGCCAAGCGTCAGCAGGGCCGCAAGGTTTTTGCTGCGCAGACAAGCCACTTGCCGCTGAAGGTGAACATGGCCGGTGTTATTCCGGCTATTTTCGCGAGCAGCATTTTGCTGTTCCCGGCTTCGTTGGGTGCCTGGTTTGGTCAGTCTGAAGGTATGGGCTGGTTGCAGGACATCTCGCAGTCGATCGCTCCTGGTCAGCCGTTGAATATTCTGCTGTTTAGTGCAGGGATTATTTTCTTCTGCTTCTTCTATACGGCGTTGATGTTCAATCCGAAAGACGTAGCGGAAAACCTGAAGAAGTCCGGTGCCTTTATTCCGGGCATCCGTCCAGGTGAGCAGTCTGCACGCTATATTGATGGCGTTCTGACTCGCTTGACCATGTTCGGTGCTCTTTACATGACGGCCGTGTGCCTGTTGCCCCAATTCCTGGTGGTTGCAGCAAACGTTCCGTTCTACCTTGGCGGGACCTCGTTGCTGATCGTGGTCGTGGTTGTGATGGACTTCATGTCCCAAGTACAATCGCACCTCGTTTCGCACCAGTACGAATCCCTGATGAAGAAAGCCAACCTGAAGGGTTACGGCAGCGGCATGTTGCGCTGAGTACCCATAAGGTTCGAGGAGTTGGTGATGAAAGTTCGTGCATCGGTGAAAAAGCTGTGCCGTAACTGCAAGATTATTCGCCGCGAAGGTGTTGTTCGAGTAATTTGCAGCGCGGAACCGCGTCACAAACAGCGCCAAGGCTGAGTGTGATTGTGCTTCAAGCCCGGCAGCTAGTGCGCTGCCGGGTTGATTATTTGTTATTACAGCGATATTATCTCGCGCCCTATTTCTTGGCTTCCGGGGCGTAGGTAGCTGTCAATTGGAGTCCCACTGAATGGCCCGTATTGCAGGCGTTAACATTCCAGATAACAAGCATACTGTTATCTCGCTGACCTACATCTATGGTGTCGGTCGCACTACTGCGCAGAAAATCTGTGCAGACACTGGGGTAAACCCAGCAGCAAAGATCAAAGATCTGAGCGACGAGCAAATTGAACAGCTGCGTGGCGAAGTGGCGAAGTTCACCACTGAAGGTGACCTGCGTCGCGAAATCAACATGAAAATCAAGCGCTTGATGGACCTCGGTTGCTATCGCGGTCTGCGTCATCGTCGCGGTCTTCCAGTACGCGGTCAGCGTACCAAGACCAACGCGCGTACCCGTAAAGGTCCGCGTAAGCCGATCCGCAAGTAATCGCCCCAGCGAATCGACAGGAATTTAATCATGGCAAAACCTGCTGCTCGTCCTCGTAAAAAAGTTAAAAAGACAGTGGTTGATGGCATCGCCCACATCCATGCTTCTTTTAACAACACCATCGTGACCATTACCGACCGTCAAGGTAACGCTCTTTCCTGGGCTACCTCCGGTGGTTCGGGTTTCCGCGGTTCCCGCAAGTCCACCCCGTTCGCTGCTCAAGTAGCTGCTGAGCGTGCTGGTCAAGCTGCGCTGGAATACGGCCTGAAAAACCTCGACGTTAACGTCAAGGGTCCAGGTCCAGGTCGTGAATCCGCAGTCCGCGCTTTGAACGGCTGTGGCTACAAGATCGCCAGCATCACCGACGTGACGCCAATCCCGCACAACGGGTGCCGTCCGCCGAAGAAGCGCCGCGTGTAATCCAGGAGATTGTAAAGAATGGCTCGTTACATTGGTCCAAAATGCAAACTCGCTCGTCGCGAAGGCACCGATCTCTTCCTGAAGAGCGGCGTGCGCGCGATCGAATCGAAGTGCAACATTGAAGCAGCACCTGGTATCCACGGCCAACGCCGCGGTCGCCAGTCCGACTACGGCACCCAACTGCGTGAAAAGCAGAAGGTCCGTCGTATCTACGGCGTTCTCGAGCGTCAGTTCAGCGGCTACTACAAAGAAGCTGCTGGCAAGAAAGGTGCAACCGGTGAAAACCTGCTGCAACTGCTCGAATGCCGTCTGGACAACGTTGTATACCGTATGGGCTTTGGTTCGACTCGTGCCGAATCCCGTCAGCTGGTATCGCACAAGTCGATCAGCGTTAACGGTCAGACCGTAAACGTTCCGTCGTATCAGGTTCGTGCTGGTGACGTGGTCGCAGTTCGCGAGAAAGCAAAAAACCAACTTCGCATTGTCCAAGCTCTCGATCTGTGTGCCCAGCGTGGCCGCGTAGAATGGGTAGAAGTAGACACTGAGAAGAAGTCGGGCGTTTTCAAGAACGTTCCTGCTCGCAGTGATCTGTCCGCCGACATCAACGAAAGCCTGATTGTCGAGCTCTACTCCAAGTAAGGGCTAGAAAATAGGTGCATCCATGCAGATTTCGGTAAATGAGTTCCTGACACCCCGCCACATTGATGTGCAGGTTGTCAGTCCAACCCGCGCCAAGATCACTCTCGAGCCTCTCGAGCGTGGTTTTGGCCACACCCTGGGCAACGCGCTGCGCCGCATCCTGTTGTCCTCAATGCCCGGCTGCGCAGTAGTCGAGGCCGAGATTGACGGTGTGCTCCACGAGTACAGCGCCATCGAAGGTGTACAGGAAGACGTAATTGAAATCCTGTTGAACCTTAAAGGTCTGGCCATCAAGCTGCACGGTCGTGACGAAGTTACGCTGACCTTGTCGAAGAAGGGTTCGGGGGTGGTTACCGCTGCCGATATTCAGCTGGATCATGATGTCGAGATCGTTAACCCCGATCACGTAATCGCTAACCTGGCGTCTAACGGCGCCCTGAACATGAAGCTCACCGTAGCTCGTGGTCGTGGTTATGAACCAGCCGACTCGCGTCAGAGCGATGAAGACGAAAGCCGCAGCATTGGTCGCTTGCAGCTCGACTCTTCGTTCAGCCCGGTTCGCCGTATCGCATACGTGGTGGAAAACGCCCGTGTCGAGCAGCGTACCAACCTGGACAAGCTGGTTATTGATCTGGAAACCAACGGTACCCTGGATCCTGAAGAGGCTATCCGCCGCGCTGCAACCATCCTGCAACAGCAGTTGGCTGCGTTCGTCGACCTCAAAGGTGACAGTGAGCCAGTGGTTGTCGAGCAGGAAGACGAGATCGATCCGATCCTGCTTCGCCCGGTTGACGATCTGGAACTGACTGTACGTTCGGCTAACTGCCTTAAGGCGGAAAACATCTACTACATCGGCGACCTGATTCAGCGTACCGAAGTAGAGCTGTTGAAGACTCCGAACCTGGGCAAGAAATCCTTGACTGAAATCAAGGACGTTCTGGCCTCCCGCGGTCTGTCCCTCGGCATGCGCCTCGACAACTGGCCGCCTGCAAGTCTTAAGAAGGACGACAAGGCGACTGCCTGATCGTCGTAATCACCGAACGTAGTGTTTGGTAAGGAATGAACCATGCGTCATCGTAAAAGTGGGCGTCACCTGAGCCGCACCAGCTCGCACCGCAAGGCCATGTTCCAGAACATGGCGGTGTCGTTGTTCGAGCACGAGCTGATCAAGACTACTCTGCCAAAAGCCAAAGAACTGCGCCGCGTTGCCGAGCCGCTGATCACTCTGGCCAAGACAGACAGCCTGGCTAACCGCCGTCTGGCTTTCGACCGTACTCGTTCGAAAGCTATCGTTGGTAAGCTCTTCAACGACCTGGGCAAGCGTTACGCTACCCGTGAGGGTGGCTACCTGCGCATCCTCAAGTGCGGCTTCCGCGCTGGCGACAACGCGCCTATGGCGTACGTCGAGTTGGTTGATCGTGCTACTGCTGGCGAAGCTGTATCCGCCGAGTAAGACGTCAGTCTGAAACGAAAAACCGGGCCTAGTGCCCGGTTTTTTGTGCCCGCAAGAAATGCGCTGTTCGTACAAGCTTCTGACATTGTTGTGTTGCCACTATGTGCAGGGAAACATAATTAGTAATTATCTATCGATGACTGCAAGTTAATGAATTTGTAGGTGTCTCATCGATGATCAATACTTCCCAGCAAGCCGATTAGCCGGCAGTTTCAAGACTGACAGAGGAAGAAGACCGTATGAGCCAGATCAAAACGCTTACGACCGCCAGTGGCGCACCTGTCGCCGATAACCAGAATTCTCGCTCCGCCGGCCCCCGTGGCCCGCTGCTGCTCGACGATTTTCATCTGATCGAGAAGCTTGCCCATTTCAACCGTGAAAACATTCCTGAGCGCCGCGTGCACGCCAAGGGCTCGGGTGCTTACGGTACGTTCACCGTGACCCGTGATATCACCGAATACACCAGCGCCAAACTGTTTGAGGCCGTGGGCAAGCAAACGCCAACGTTCTTGCGCTTCTCTACTGTAGGCGGCGAACGTGGCTCGGCTGACACTGAACGTGATCCACGTGGGTTCGCCCTCAAGTTCTACACCGAAGAGGGCAACTGGGACATCGTTGGCAACAACACCCCTGTTTTCTTCATTCGTGATCCACTGAAGTTTCCCGACTTTATCCACACGCAGAAACGTCTGCCGCAGAGCAACCTGAAAAGCGCCCAGATGATGTGGGACTTCTGGTCGCATTCGCCGGAAGCACTGCATCAAGTGACCATTCTGTTCTCGGATCGTGGCATTCCCGACGGCTATCGCCATATGCACGGCTTCGGCAGCCACACCTACAGCCTGATCAATGCCAAAGGTGAGCGTCACTGGGTGAAGTGGCACTACAAAACCAAGCAGGGCATCAAGAACCTGGCACCAGCCGATGCTGCGCGCCTGGCGGGTACCGATCCGGATTACGCTCAGCGTGATCTGTTCGAAGCCATCGAGCGTGGCGATTTCCCGAAATGGCGCGTATGCATTCAGATCATGACCGAGGCTCAGGCTGCAGCGCACTATGAGAACCCGTTCGACGTGACCAAGACCTGGTCGCAAAAGGAGTTTCCGCTGATCGAAGTCGGCGAACTGGAGCTGAACCGCAACCCGCTGAACTACTTTGCCGAGGTCGAGCAAGCCGCATTCGGTCCGAGCAACATGGTGCCAGGTGTCGGTCTGTCGCCGGATCGCATGCTGCAAGGCCGCGTGTTCGCCTACGCCGATGCACATCGCTATCGCGTGGGCACAAACCACCAACAATTACCGGTGAATGCGCCGCGCAGCCCGGTGAATACGTACCAGCGCGACGGCTCGATGGCCTTCGGCAGCAATGGTGGTGCAGCACCTAACTACGAACCGAACAGCTACATTGAATCACCGAAGCAAGCTCCGCACTACGCCGAGCCTGCACTGGCATTGAGTGGTGCTGCTGACCGTTACGATCATCGCGAAGACACCGATTACTACAGCCACGCCGGTGCGCTGTTCCGTCTGATGAGCGACGAGCAGAAAGCCTTGCTGGTCAGCAATATCGCCGGCGCCATGAGCGGTGTTTCACCTGATGTGGTTGATCGTCAGTTGCAGCATTTCTATAAGGCCGATCCGGCGTATGGAGAAGCAATCGCAAAGCTGCTCGACGTACAGCTTAACGAAGTCTAAACGAGAAGCAGAACCGCCCTCATTGGGGCGGTTTTTGCGTTATTTAGGCTGGTTTTCTCAGAATATCTTCGCTTTTATTGCGCGAAACGGGGTGACCTTCCGGTCAGCTTGGTTCAAACTACAGACTTTCAAGCAGGGAGATGTAGGGCGATGCAAGGCCACCCAGACGTAATCGATTACCTCAACACGTTGCTGACCGGCGAACTGGCCGCGCGTGACCAATATTTTGTTCACTCGCGGATGTATGAGGACTGGGGTTTCACCAAGCTCTACGAACGAATCAACCACGAGATGGAAGAAGAGTCCGGTCACGCCGACGCACTGATGCGCCGGATCCTGATGCTCGAAGGCACACCGCGCATGCGCCCGGACGATCTCGACGTCGGCACCACCGTCCCGGAGATGCTCGAAGCCGATCTGCGTCTCGAGTACAAAGTCCGCGCCGCTCTGTGCAAAGGCATTGAGTTGTGCGAGCAGCACAAGGATTATGTCAGTCGCGAAATCCTGCGTGTTCAGCTCAACGACACTGAAGAAGATCACACCTACTGGCTGGAAAAGCAGTTGGGCCTGATCAAGCTCATCGGTCTCGAGAATTACCTGCAATCTCACACCTGATTGCACAGACACAAAAAAGCCCCTGTCACGGTTGAAGTGACAGGGGCTTTTTCATGCCCGGAGATCAGGCCCGATCGCGAATCAGCAATGGCTTGAGGTAATGACCGGTGTGAGACTGCTTCATCTCGGCCACTTCCTCCGGCGTACCGGTGGCGATGATCTGACCACCCTTGGAGCCGCCCTCCGGCCCCAGATCCACCAGCCAGTCGGCAGTCTTGATCACGTCCAGATTGTGCTCGATCACCACCACGGTATTGCCGTGGTCGCGCAGGCGATGCAGCACGTCGAGCAGTTGCTGGATATCCGCGAAGTGCAGACCGGTGGTCGGCTCATCGAGGATATACAGAGTTTTGCCGGTGTCGCGCTTGGACAGCTCGCGTGACAGCTTGACCCGCTGCGCTTCACCACCGGACAGCGTGGTTGCCGACTGCCCGAGCTTGATGTACGACAGGCCCACATCCATCAACGTCTGTAGCTTGCGTGCAAGCGCCGGTACCGCGTCGAAGAACTCCCGCGCCTCCTCGATGGTCATCTCGAGGGTTTCGTGGATGCTCTTGCCCTTGTATTTGATCTCAAGGGTTTCGCGGTTGTAGCGCTTGCTCTTGCACACATCGCACGGCACGTAAATGTCCGGCAGGAAGTGCATTTCCACTTTGATCAGACCGTCGCCCTGGCACGCCTCGCAGCGACCGCCCTTGACGTTGAACGAGAAACGCCCCGGGCCGTAACCTCGGGAGCGTGACTCGGGTACACCGGCGAACAGTTCGCGGATCGGTGTGAACAGCCCGGTGTAGGTCGCCGGATTGGAGCGCGGCGTACGGCCGATCGGGCTCTGATCGATATCGACGACCTTGTCGAGATGTTCCAGGCCCTTGATGCTGTCGTGAGCGGCCGCTTCCAGCGTGGTCGCACCATTGAGTGCAGTAGCGCTCAGCGGGAACAGCGTGTTGTTGATCAACGTCGACTTGCCGGAGCCGGAAACGCCGGTCACGCAGGTCAGCAGACCGATCGGGATTTCCAGATCGACGTTGCGCAGGTTGTTGCCGCGCGCGCCCTTGAGCGACAGCGTCAGCTTCTTGTTACGCGGCGTGCGTTTGGCCGGCACTTCGATCTTCACCCGCCCCGACAGGTATTTACCGGTCAGGGAATCCGGGTGCGCCATGACTTCGGCCGGCGTGCCTTCAGCCACGATCTGCCCGCCGTGCACCCCGGCGCCCGGCCCGATATCCACCACATAGTCGGCCAGACGAATCGCGTCTTCGTCGTGCTCGACCACGATCACCGTGTTGCCGATGTCGCGCAGGTGCTTGAGGGTGCCGAGCAACCGGTCGTTATCGCGCTGATGCAGGCCGATGGATGGTTCGTCGAGGATATACAGCACCCCGACCAGACCGGCGCCGATCTGGCTCGCCAGACGAATGCGTTGCGCCTCGCCACCGGACAGGGTGTCGGCGCTGCGATCCAGCGATAGATAGTCGAGGCCGACGTTGACCAGGAACTGCAGACGCTCGCGGATTTCCTTAAGGATCTTGTCGGCGATTTCGCCGCGACGGCCGGTCATCTTCAACTCGCCGAAGTATTCGCAGGCATCGCCAATCGGCAGGTTGGTCACTGCCGGCAGGGTTTTCTCGCCAACCCACACGTGCCGCGCTTCACGGCGTAGACGAGTGCCGCGGCAATCCGGGCAAGCCTGGGTGCTGAGAAACTTGGCCAGCTCTTCGCGCACGCTGGCCGATTCGGTTTCGCGGTAGCGACGCTCAAGGTTCGGCACGATACCTTCGAACGGGTGCGAACGTTTGACGATGTCGCCGCGGTCATTGAGGTACTTGAAGTCGACATTCTGCGAGCCGCTGCCGTGCAGGATCTGTTTCTGCTGTTCGGCGGTCAGCTCGTTGAACGGCTTCTCAAGACTGAACTTGTAGTGCGAGGCCAGTGAGCCGAGCATCTGGAAATAATAGACGTTACGCCTG
This sequence comes from Pseudomonas sp. URIL14HWK12:I6, assembly GCF_000514195.1. Lineage (NCBI taxonomy): Bacteria > Pseudomonadati > Pseudomonadota > Gammaproteobacteria > Pseudomonadales > Pseudomonadaceae > Pseudomonas > Pseudomonas sp. URIL14HWK12:I6. Next base: position 13,918 of record NZ_AZVL01000033.1, on the reverse strand, counting down.
TCCCAGCCGCGAATCGCGCCCTCGGCAAGAGTCAGTTCACCATTGACCAGGCGCTTGATGTCGAAGAACTGCTTCACGCCCAGACCATCGCAGGTCGGGCAGGCGCCGGCCGGGTTGTTGAAGGAGAATAGCTTCGGCTCAAGCTCGCTGATCGCATGGCCGCAGATCGGGCAGGCAAAGCGCGCGGAGAAGATCATCTCTTCACCTGGCTCATCGTCCATCGGCGCGACCAAGGCAATGCCGTCCGCCAGCTTCAGTGCGGTTTCGAACGATTCGGCCAGACGCTGCTGCAGGTCGGCGCGGACCTTGAAACGGTCGACGATCACATCGATCGAGTGCTTCTTCTGTTTATCCAGTTTCGGCAGTTCATCGAGTTCGCAGATGCGACCGTTGACCCGCGCACGGACGAAGCCTTGGGCGCGCAGCTCTTCGAACACTGACAAGTGCTCGCCTTTGCGCTCGCGGATCACCGGCGCCAGCAGCATCAGTTTGCTGCCCTCCGGTTGCGCCAGCACCAGGTCGACCATCTGGCTGACGGTCTGAGCTTCCAGCGGAATATCGTGATCCGGGCAGCGCGGCGTACCGACGCGTGCATACAGCAGACGCAGGTAGTCGTAGATTTCGGTGATGGTGCCGACCGTGGAACGCGGGTTGTGCGAGGTCGACTTCTGTTCGATGGAGATCGCCGGCGACAAACCTTCAATGGTGTCGACGTCGGGTTTTTCCATCATCGACAGGAACTGTCGGGCGTAGGCCGACAGGGATTCGACATAGCGGCGCTGACCTTCGGCGTACAGCGTGTCGAAGGCCAGGGACGACTTGCCGGATCCGGACAGGCCGGTGATGACGATCAGTTTGTCCCGTGGCAGGGTCAGGTCGATGTTCTTCAGGTTGTGGGTACGGGCCCCACGTATCAGGATCTTGTCCAAAGTGGCCTCGCTCGGCGGGCGTCGAAAACGTAGGAGTATACGGGCAAATACTGGATGGATGCACACTATCAAACGAAGGGTTTTTTACCTTGCATGAAGAGAGTTTCATCTATACGCGTCATAGCGTCGCGATATACCCCGTCTTTCGATGGGACTGGTAGAATCGCCGCCGGTTCACACGAGGTTTTTCCATGCACGATCCCCACAGCGAACGCATGAGTGGCAGCGAGACCCGCGCAGCGAGCGGTCTGGCCCTGGTGTTCGCCTTCCGTATGCTTGGCATGTTCATGGTGTTGCCGGTACTGGCGACCTACGGCATGGACCTGGCGGGAGCGACCCCGGCCCTGATCGGGCTGGCGATTGGCGCTTACGGCCTGACCCAGGCGATTTTCCAGATTCCGTTCGGGATCATTTCCGACCGTATCGGCCGGCGGCCGGTGATTTTCCTCGGGCTGGTGGTCTTCGCCCTTGGCAGTGTGCTGGCGGCTCAGGCCGATTCGATCTGGGGCGTGATTGCCGGACGCATCCTGCAGGGCGCCGGGGCGATTTCCGCTGCGGTCATGGCACTGCTTTCCGACCTGACCCGTGAACAACACCGTACCAAAGCCATGGCCATGATCGGTATGACCATCGGTCTGTCGTTCGCCGTGGCCATGGTGGTCGGGCCATTGCTGACCCGCGCGTTCGGCCTGTCCGGACTGTTCCTCGCCACTGGCGGCATGGCCCTGTTCGGCATCGTCATCGTGATGTTCATGGTGCCGAAATCCACCGGGCCGCTGAGCCATCGTGAATCCGGAGTGGCGCGTCAGGCCTTGATGCCGACGCTCAAACATCCCGATCTGCTGCGCCTGGACTTGGGCATTTTTGTGTTGCACGCGATGCTGATGTCGAGCTTCGTCGCCCTGCCGCTGGCGCTGGTGGAAAAGGCCGGGCTGCCCAAGGAGCAGCACTGGTGGGTTTATCTGACTGCGCTACTGATCTCTTTCTTCGCCATGATCCCGTTCATCATCTATGGCGAGAAGAAACGCAAAATGAAACGAATTTTGCTCGGCGCCGTCCTGACGCTGATGCTCACTGAGCTATTCTTCTGGCAGTTCGGTGACAGCTTGCGGGCTCTGGTGATCGGCACGGTGGTGTTCTTCACCGCGTTCAATCTGCTGGAAGCTTCGTTGCCGTCGCTGATCAGCAAGGTTTCACCGGCAGGCGGGAAGGGCACGGCCATGGGCGTGTATTCCACCAGCCAGTTCCTCGGTTCGGCGCTCGGCGGGATACTTGGCGGCTGGCTGTTTCAGCATGGCGGTCTGTCGGTTGTGTTCCTTGGATGTGCGGGTCTGGCTGCCATCTGGCTGGCCTTTGCTGTTACCATGCGCGAACCTCCCTACGTGACGAGCCTGCGCTTGCCGTTGTCGCCCGAGGCGATCCGCGAAGCGGGTCTGGTCGAGCGCCTCAAGGCCCTCGTAGGGGTAACAGATGCAGTGATAGTTGCTGATGAAGCAGCTGTTTACATCAAACTGGACAAAGAATTAGTGGATCGCGACACCCTCGAACGCCTGGTGAACAACCCGGCCGGGGCTGCTTGCGAAGCCTAGGAGAACGTTATGGCCCGTGGGGTTAACAAAGTCATATTGGTCGGCACTTGCGGCCAGGATCCCGAAGTTCGCTACCTGCCTAACGGTAACGCCGTGACCAACCTGAGTCTGGCAACCAGCGAACAGTGGACCGACAAGCAAACCGGTCAAAAGGTCGAGAAGACCGAATGGCACCGTGTTTCGATGTTCGGCAAGGTTGCGGAAATCGCCGGCGAGTACCTGCGTAAAGGTTCGCAGGTGTACATCGAAGGCAAGCTGCAGACCCGCGAGTGGGAAAAAGACGGTATCAAGCGTTACACCACAGAAATCGTGGTCGACATGCAAGGCACCATGCAACTGCTCGGCGGCCGTCCACAACAGGGCGACCAACAAGGCGGTGGCAACAACTACCAGCAGCAGGCGCCACGCCAACAGGCTCCGCGTCCGCAGCAGTCGGCTCCGCAACAGCGTCCAGCCCCGGCTCCACAGCAGGCTGCACCGCAACCGGCTCCGGATTTCGACAGCTTCGATGACGATATCCCGTTCTGATTCGCTGCTGCATCCACGCTGAATAAAAAAGGCCCGTCGTTCAAAACGACGGGCCTTTTTTGTGGCGCAAGGTCCGCGATTACCACTGATCTCCTGTGGGAGCGGGCTTGCTCGCGAAGGCGTCGGATCAGTCAAAGCATTTGTTGAATGGCAGTCCGCATTCGCGAGCAAGCCCGCTACCACAGGTGCGGATGTATGTTTCAGTCGAGGATCAGGTGCGGCAGAAACCGGCTTGAATCCTTGGTGATCAGACTGTTGTCTTCGCGCACGCCGATCCCCGCCGCCTGATCACCAATCACCCACGAGCCGATCAGCGTGTAGCTGTCGTCGAACTTCGGCAATGGCGCAAATTCCTGCAGGATGAATGGCGCATCGGTGTAGGGGCCGTCTTCTTTGACGATCAGACCTTCTGCCGTTTGCAGCTCGATATTCGCGCCTTCGCGGGAGAAGTACGGTTTGCGCACCCAACCCTTGGGCACTGCACTGGCCGGATTCGGATCAAGATGCGCCGCCAGCAGATTCGGATGCCCCTTGTGCAGCTCCCACAGCAAAGGCAGCGCGCCTTTGTTCGACAGGATCGACTTCCACGCCGGTTCGAAGAACTGCGTATCGCTTTCGGCGATTGCTGCACCGAATGGCTCGTGGAAAATAAATTCCCAAGCATGCAGCTTGAACAGGTGCGGGATCCAGCGATCCTCAAGGTCGACGAAGCGACCCTCGGCGGTCAGGCCGATGTCTTCGATGTCGATGTGCCGGGATTCGATGCCGACCTTTTCCGCGATCAGGCGCAAGTAGTCGGTGGTCCCCTTGTCTTCGACCGAGTCTTTCATCGACGCAAAGTAGAACGGCCGCTTGAGCTGCAACTCGGCAAACGCCTGGTGCAGCTTGGTATCGATGCTGTTGAACTGGTCGGCATGGCGCGGCAGCATCCCGCGCTCGATGCACTGCTCCAGCCAGCCCCACTGAAACGCCGCTGCCTCATAAAGGCTGGTCGGCGTGTCGTAGTTGAGTTCCAGCAGCTTCGCCGGGCCGTTGCCGCTGTAGGAAAAGTCCATGCGCCCGTAGAGATGGGGATGACCTTCCAGCCAGGAAGTGCGGATCATGTCGTAGTACGGCGCCGGGATGCTCAGGCGATCCAGCAGCTCTTCGCTGTGCACCACGCGGTCGACCAGGTCCATGCACATCTCGTGCAGTTCGGTGGTCGGGTCCTCCAGATCATTTTCGATCTGCGCGAGCGTGAACTGGTAGTAGGCGCTTTCGTCCCAGTACGGCTCGTCGTCGATGGTGTGGAACAGAAAGCCGAGGCTTTCGGCCGTCTGTTTCCAGTCGGGGCGCTCGGCGCAGTGGATCTTTTTCATGATCAGCTGCTCGAACTGCCCCAGCCGCCCCAACCGCTGCGCGCGGAAGACTGGCTGCCGAAGCCGCCGCGGGACGTCGACGAAGCGACGTTGACCGGTTTGCTCCGGGTGCTGTCGTAGCGGGTGTCGGTGCGGGTAGCCGGTGCCGATTCGATTCTGCGGTACTGCGTCGAAGTGTTGTAGGTCTGGCGCGTATCGCGATCGCGATAGACCGTGCGATTGGCGTTGTTGCTCATCGCATTGCCGATCAGCCAGCCCGTCAGCCAACCGTTGCCGCCGCCGGACGAGTGAGAAGTACTTTGTACGTTCTGCGCGGCGGCGGCTTCACCGGCAGGCATCTGCGCATTGGCAAGCGCATTCAGGTCCTGTGGCGCCTCGCCGTTCTGCGGCACCTTGAAACCGCCGAGCTTCGGCACGAAGCGGCCATCGGAGTTTTTCTGGCACCAGTCGGCGGCAAAGTCTGCGTCGCACTTGGCCTTGTCATCGTAGGCCGGCGCAATACGTCGGTGTTCGGTCAATGCCGCGACGTAGGCGGTGGAGCAGACGTCGGCGGCCACTTCGGCGCCGACGCACTCCTCGACAGATTGGAAGCGTTGCTGCTCCTGCGCGGTAACCTCGCCGGAAATCGCCAGCGCCACCGAAGCGGCGAGGGACAGTTGAACGTACTTGCTGCGTTTCATCGAAGGCTTCCTGCCGATCAGTTGGACGGGGTCATGCACGCGGCGTTAAGCATGCCGACGCTGATGGCCACTGCGGCCACATAGATGCCCGAAGCGATTTCACCGTTGGCGATACGCTGCGACGTGCCCTTGAGCACCAGCCCCGTGGCGAGGAAGGCCAGCAGCTGCACCACCGCAGCAATTACCGCCCACAGCACGAAATCGAGAACGTTGACCGAAAACGCGATCACGTTGCTGGCCGGAATCGCGAAGCCGATGATCGCGCCCGCCAAGGCGATGGCGGCGGCGATGTTGCCGGAGCGAATCAGCTCGAACTCCTTGTGTGGCGTGATGCGGGTGTAGACGAACTGAAACAGCATGAACAGCAGCACGGCGCCGATCAGGTAGACGACGAAACCGACCAGTGCGGTCTTGTTCAGGGAAACGGCCAGCACTTCCAGCATGGAAAACTTCCTTATTTAAATGGTGCTCAAATCAGTCGTGTACAGCGAAATGCCCAGCGAGGTGCTCAGGCTGACGGTGCCTTCCTCGTCCTGTTCGACGGAGAACAGCAGCAGTTCGCGGCGATCGGTCAGGCCGGTCTCGCGCGCGTAAAGCATGGAGTGGTGTTCGATGGTGTAGGACTCGTCCGGGTTGACCACGTGTTCGGTCAGCGGCACCAGTTCGGTCTGGCCCTGCTCGGTACCCCATTCACGGCTGTACTGGACGCCGTCGTGGGTGTAGGTCGGCAGGCCGATCGGGCTTTCGGGGCCAGCGAGGCGCTGCAGTTCGGCGTCACTGTTGACGGTCACGTAGCTGAGGTAGTTGAACAGGGTGACCGACTCGATCTGGTCGTCACCGGTGACGTGGATTTGCAGCCAGAAGTCTTCGTTATTGAGGTAGTAGCGATGCAGCTTGTTGGATTGGCCGAGGTCGATCCAGCCGGCGCTCCAGATTGCCTCTGCCGCTGGAACCTGCACCGAGGTGCTGCCATCGAGCAGCAAGGCCAGAGTCGAATCGAATCGCACGCCTTTGCCTTGTGCCATCCCGAGTGGGCCACTGGCAACGTTTGGCGTTGGTGCAGCGGTCTTCCAGTTGCTGGTGCCCAGCAAGTCTTTGAACCATCCCATGGGTACATTCCTTGAGGCGGGTGGAGGTGTTCGTCGTAAAAAACGCCGCCAGTGTACCGGGCCGGGCGACGAACGACACGCCGTAAACCATGTGGGAGCGGTTTGCTCGCGAAGGCGGTGTGTCAGGCAGCTAAGGTACCGACTGACACACCGCCTTCGCGAGCAAGCCCGCTCCCACAGGTTTTGTGCAAACGCTTACTGAGCGGACTTCTGCTTCAGACGCTCGAGAATCGCATTGGCGCTGCCTTTGTTTGGCGTGATGCCGGCGTCGCGCAGTTTGCGTTCCAGGTCATTGCCGGTCGAAGCGTCAGCCAGTTCATCGGCGGCACTCAGCTCGGCAGCGCGTTGCTGCTGCTTGGCCTGCAGACGGTTCAGCGTGCCGACGGCGGTTTCCAGCTTGCCGTTGGCACCGCCGCTGGCGATGGACGCGCTGACCTGCGCCTTTTGCACGCTTTCACGGGCCTTGGCCATGTCCACTTGCTGGCGCAGGCTCTTGATCCGCGACTCGGCCTTGCTGATGTCCTTGCGCATGTTTTCGGCGTAGGTGCCGAATTCGTCGCTCTGGGCTTTCTCGGCGGCCAAGTCGTTGGTCAGGGTCGAAATCGCTTCGGCCACTTCCATGGCCAGGTCTTCACGGCCGGCGTTCAGTGCGGAAACCGCCTTGGCTTCCAGATCCTTGATCTTGGCGTCGTACTCGCTCACGCGATCAGCGGCCAGCTTGTGCTTGGCCATGATGGTGACCAGCTCACGGCGGGCATTCGACAGCGCGGTGTCGGCGTCGCGGATTTCCTGGTCGAGGATGCGCAGGGCCTGTTGGTCGACGATCGCTTCGCCGACTTCATTGGCGCCGCCGCGCAGCGCGGTGAACAACTTGCTCCAGATGGACTGAGTCATTGGATATTCCCTGTTGATTACTTGAAGAAGTGTTCGAAGGCTTCGCTCGCGCGCTGCACGTTGTCGACCAGGGTTTTCACCTCGGTGACGACGTTGGTCAGGCTCGAGTCGGCGCTGAGGGCGCCAAACATGTTGTAAACGGTCTGACCGTTGGGCATCGACTCGATGCCGATCGACGACAGCGGGAACATTTCCCGGCTACGCAGCACGGCATCGTTGAAGGCGCGCACGTCAGTGATCGAATCGATATCCACCAGCACGGTGTCGACGATGATCTGCTGACCGGCCAAGGCGATGTGAATCGGCAGACCGCCGAATTCGTTCATTTCCAGCTTGATGCTGGGTTCGGAGCTCTGGATCAGCGACAGCGTGATCTCCTGCGAAGCCACCTCGTCCAGTGCCTTGAGGGCGTTGAAGAGGCTATCGATGTTCCAGTTGTTGCCTGCGCTCATGTAATTCTCCGACATGAATGAGCCAGCCAGAATCGGTTGGCGTAGCTGTTGCTCCATCTGCTTGAGCAAGCTTCGGTTTTCCGGAAGTACCCAAGTTTCGTGTTTCACATAACCGGCGGCAGCCAGGCCCGCGCGCATCTGCTTCATGTAGAAGCTCGACGGCTTTTTCGCGGACGGTTTCGAGCGCTCTCCCTGTGGGCTCTCTGACGCAACAGTGGGGGAGCGGCTTTTCATGGCAATGACTCCGTTATGAACATCTCACGCGTGAGCCACACTACAGCCAATTCAAAGTGCCATCAATGGCTCACGCGTGAGATCTTTTTGACCTGTCGAAATTTTTGATGAGGTGGTGGTCGCAAGCGTTGTCCCGGGTGGGAGTGTGTTTCTGATGAAACACTGATGTTTATGGTCTGGAAGGCGAATTTGTTCTCAAGTTTCTCGCAGTGATTTTTTATTGTTTAAGTATTGAAGATAATTCCTACATTGTTTTTCTATGTTTCCGTAAGAAGTAATGGCGGCACTTCGTAAAAGCGTAGGAAGTGTATTTTGCGTGAGTAATATTAAGAAACAAGGTGAGTTCGCAACCACTGAAAACTTATTCTAGTTTTGGGGTGTGCACATCTTCACCCCGGTGGAAACAGCTTCACCACCGGCCCTTCAACTTTTGAGGAAATCATTATGACTTTCGAAAAAGCATCTTCCGCTGGCGATTCTCAGATCGGCTGATCTGATCAGTAAGAACCGGGGCCTTAATGGCCCTGGTTCTTTATCAAGTTGTTTTAATAGCGATTGAGGCTCGAATATGAAGCTTTGTCTTAAACCGACGATTATTCCGTTCAAACTTGATGGTCAGGTCGTTTTGCGCTTTAACGGTCAATACGCAAAAATCCCCGACCCCCACGGTGCTGTCTGGGAGTTCGCCAAGGCACTTGATGGCCGTACACCCTATGAGGAGTTGATTACCCAGGTGGCAGGCCGTTATCCCGCGGTGGATCAGGACGAAATCCGAAGCGTCGCGCAAGATCTGATCAAATACCGGCTGGTCGAGAGTCCGGATGCCTTTGAGACTACTTCTCTTTCGGATCATGATCGCATCAGATTTTCCCGCAACATCGACTTTTTCGGGTCGATGGCGGCTGTGGGCGAGAACAAGTTCACCCACCAGGAAAAACTGCGCACGGCCAGGGTCTGTGTCCTGGGCTGCGGCGGTCTGGGCACCCATATCCTGTTCGACCTGGTAGCGCTGGGTGTCCACCATCTGACGATCCTCGATTTTGACACGATCGAGTTGAGCAATTTGAACCGGCAGATCCTTTACAAGGAAACCGACGTCGGTATGCCGAAGGTTGCAACGGCCAGGCGCAGGTTGCTTGAATTCAACAGTCACCTCGACATTACTGCTCACGAAACCCGCCTGCAGTCGGCGCAAGACGTCGCCGGCATCGTACGCGGCCACGATATTGTGATTTGTGTCGCTGATAAACCCGCGAACTACATGGCCGACTGGCTGAATGAGGCCTGCGTTGAACAGGGCGTGCCCTTCATTTCAGGCGGGCTTGATGTACGCCGCTCGGTGTTTTATTCGGTGGTGCCTGGCTCCTCGGGCTGCGGTGCTTGCTGGCTGACGTCGGCGCGTAACAAGAGCAGCCTGGTGAACAGCGTTTCGACCATGGCCAAGCAGCACGACATCACTTATGAGCATCCCGGCCCGGCACTTGTGACTTTGGTGGCCGTCACCGCCGGGATGATGGTCAGCGAAACGGTCAAGATCATCACCGGCTGCCAACCGCCACAATTGACCAACAAGCTCAAGGAATTCACATTCGACGACCTGGACGTCAGCGTCGCCGAAGTCTGGCAACAGAATCCGGACTGCACGGTGTGTGGACATCTCGCGAACGCGCAACGGATGCGGCAGGCGGAGACTGTCTAAATGTTCAAACTCCTGGCTTCCTATGCCATCACGTCCATCTGTTCATGGGCCATCGCGTTTCTGATCCCGCTTTATGTTTATGAGCAGACCGGCTCCCCAGTCTGGACGTCGCTGGCTTTTTTCGCCGCGATGGCGCCCTACATACTGGTTACGCCCTTCGCCGGTGTATGGAGTGATCGCTACAGCAAACGGCGTTTTCTGATCGGTGGTGATCTGATCAACATCGTCACCGGCTGCCTCATATATGCTGCCGTGAGTACGCTGTCCGGGAGCAGCCTGAGTATCACTCTGTTACTGCTGAGCTTTCTGTTGGCAAGCGTCGGTGCCACTCACCACCCGGTCTTCCAGAGTATTGCGCCCGCACTGATCGAAGGGCCCAAACTCCACCGGTTCAATGCGATCGTCAATGCCAGTGACAACATCATTCGCATCGTTGCACCAATCAGCGTTGCAGCCTTGCTGGCCTTCAGTACCAAGGAGCAGTTGCTGATTGGCAGCATTGTCGGATTTGCGCTATCCCTGCCGCTTTGCTTCTTGCTGAAAGAGCAGGGTAAGCCTGCGCCTGCCACCACGCGGGTATTCACGGAAATCAAAGCCGGACTGCTGTATGTCATCCAGCAGCGAGAACTGTGTTCGTTTGTCATGCTGTTCTTTTTCTGCAATTTCGGTTTTGCATTGATCGGTGCCAGCCTTGTTTATGTCTACACCACGCTACTGGCCGTGCCATTGAGTGATGTCGGCTATTACTACGGGCTCATTGGTGCAGGTGCCGTCGCCGGATCAGCTATGGGGGCGTTTCTGGTGAAGAGATATCCGGCCGGCATTCTTATCCGTCGAAGCTGTTTGCTGGCCGGGGTGTTCACGCTGATGGGGGCGATGGCCAACGATCCGTGGTCACTTTCGGCACTGTGGGCGCTTTCTACCGGTTGCCAATCCGTGGTGGTCATCGCTTTTTTCACCTATCGCCAGCAAGTGGTTCCGCAAACCATTCTGGGGCGAACGGTGGGAGTTACACGGCTCATTGCCTACCTCGCGATTCCTCCCGCGAGCCTGCTGAGTGGATGGCTGTTACTGCATTTCTCGAGCAGCGCTGTGATTCTTGCGTCAGGCGGTCTGTGCATCATTTTCGCCTCTCTATGTGCTTACTTTCTGGCCAGGTTTGAGCGCCCGGTCATTTACAGTGACGCACAATGAATACGGTTTTGTAAGTTTTTCGGGGTTTCGGAATAACTGGAAAGTTGCGATCGGCTGGATGGCTGATAAAGAATTAAAAGGAATTTAAAGTTGGAAGTAGATAAAGAGTTGAATCGCGGCGATGGGGCGAAGGTCATTAAACTCATGACCGGAGGCACATTATGGGACGAATGGCTGGACGCTGATGCGTTAGATGAATTGGTTAATCATGAACTGTTGCTGGCAATGCAAGACGGTCATGTTTCGCTGCAGGGGATGCGTTACTTTCTGATCCAGCATCATTACTACTCGCGAAACTTTACCCGCTTTCTGTGCGCGATCCTCAATCGCCTTGAGTCCCTTGGCGACATAAAATTGCTATTGGAAAACATGCAAGAGGAAATGGGCATAGATGGTGACAACAAGCTCACGCATTCCGAGCTGTTTCAAAGGTCGCTGCGGATCCTGGGCACCCATCCCTTGGCTGAATCGCCTTTACCTCAGACAGTGGATTTCACCCAATGCATCATGCAGCTTTGCCGCAGTGAAAATCCTGTCGAGGGCCTCGCAGCACTCTGCCTGGGAGCCGAAGCCATTGTGCCGCTGATTTACAAACCGATTCTGCTGGCACTGGAGGGACTGAATGTCAGTGAGGAAGGCCTGGAGTTCTTTCGCCTGCATATCGAAGAGGATGAGGACCACGCGATAACCATGCTGGGAATTCTGCAACGCCTGACTCACCAGACGCCTGAAGCCAAGCGGCTTGCGATTCAAACCGGGCGTCAGGCTATGCTCAAACGGTGTGTCATGTTCGATGCCATCTGGAAGGAAGTCAGTCAGCAGTAGTCGGCGTCCCGTTTCGTGCAAATTGCCGCGGATTCGCTGGCAGTCGTGCAGATTGAAACAGGCCTGATGCCACCATGCTTGTTCCAAGCGATTGAATCATTGGGCATTCCCGGCGCCAAGCGATTGGCCTGATCTCTGCACTTCTCTCATTACATTCATCAATTGGCTTGAAGGGGGACGCATGACCCCGATGTCGAGCAGGAAAGTGGTCGTCGCCCATTCGGTTCGGGCCGGGGCGCCGCAACATGAAGTGCAGACCAACAAGGCACTTGCCCGCTGGCTGGCGCAGATTCTGGGACTCAGCTTCGGCGGCAGTTTTGACCCGCAGAAGCATCGCGGTCGCGATTTGTATTGGCTGCCGACCCAGACCATTGTTGGCCCGGCCAGCGCGCGTAATCTGGGGATCAGGGGGCCCGGCGATTTGTGGGGCGGGTACGTCGAACACGATTTCATTTGCACCAAAGCCATCAGCCACGGCTTGCGCAGTCATCTGGCTCACGCGCCACAAGGCTGGGCGCCGCAATTCTCCGAGCGCGTGCGCGATGTGGTGCTCGACGGCTTGACGGTGTTTGCCGTGGAAGATGCGCGACCCGCTGCCGAGCATCTGCTGTACAGCGGACCGATCCGCCTGAAGCCGATTCACGCCTGTGCCGGTCGTGGCCAGGAAGTTATCAACAGCCTCGACGCGTTCGATGAAGTACTGGCCCGTGCAGAAGCGGAAGCGTTGTTTCGCGATGGCGTGGTGCTCGAACAGGACTTGAGCAAGGTCTTCACCCACAGCGTTGGCCAGTCATTCATCGGCGACAAAGTGCTTAGCTACTGCGGTGATCAATACTTGACCAAGGATGCCCATGGCGAAGACGTCTATGGTGGTTCGAACCTGTTGGTAGTGCAGGGCGGCTACGAAGATCTGCTGGCGCTGGACTTGCCGGATGACGTGCGACTGGCCATCAAGCAGGCGCAGATTTTCGACCGGGCGGCGGATGAGGCTTATCCAGATTTCTACGCCTCGCGGCGCAACTACGACATTGCCCAAGGCCTAGACAGCAATGGCAAACCCCGCAGCGGGGTGCTCGAACAATCCTGGCGCATGGGCGGTGCCAGCAGCGCTGAATTGGCCGCGTTGCAAAGCTTCGTCAATGATCCGCAGATGCCCGCGATCCGCGTGTCGACCGTAGAAACCTATAGCGATCAAAGCCTGCCGGCGGACGCCATCGAAATCTATCGCGGGCCAGCGGAGAACAGCGACTTCCTTCTCAAATACGTAACGGTCAAATCTTATGACGGCTAGAAGCGAAAGCATTCAGATCGACATTGATGATGAACAGATGAGCGGGACGTTTCTCAGTCCAAAATCGAAAGTCCCCGGCGTGTTGTTTGTGCACGGTTGGGGCGGTAGCCAGGAGCGTGATCTTGAACGCGCCAAGGGCATCGCCGGTCTCGGTTGTGTATGCCTGACCTTCGACCTGCGCGGCCACACCGGTGGCACGGGCATTCCGCTGACGCGGGTGACGCGCGAAGACAACCTGCGTGACCTGCTCGCAGCTTACGACCGCCTGCTGGCGCATCCGGCGCTCGACACCTCGGCGATTGCGGTGGTTGGCACCAGTTATGGCGGTTACCTGGCTTCGATCCTCACCTCGTTGCGTCCGGTGCGCTGGCTGGCGCTGCGGGTACCGGCGCTGTATCGCGACGAGCAATGGCACACGCCCAAGCGTGAACTGGACAAGGCCGACCTGCGCGACTACCGGGCGACGTTGGTCCGTGCAGACAGCAACCGTGCATTGCACGCCTGTTCACAGTTCACCGGGGATGTGCTGCTGGTGGAATCGGAAACCGACGACTACGTGCCCCACGCGACGATCATGAGCTACCGTGCCGCCTGTCAGCAGACGCATTCACTGACGCACCGGATCATCGACGGCGCCGACCATGCCTTGAGCGAGCCGGTTTCGCAGCAGGCCTATACCTCGATTCTGGTGGACTGGATTACCGAGATGGTGGTGGGTGAGCGGTTGAGCATCATCCAGTCCACATGATTTGTTGTGGCTCTTCGAACCCCTTCGCGAGCAAGCCCGCTTGTGTCTGAGTAAGAGAATAAACTCTGGGGTGAGAGGGGTGGATGGCAAGCTGTGAGTCCGCGGTGCTTGAAGCACGAGTGGGAGCAAAGCTGCCATCCACCTTTCTACTCTGGCCCATAAGCCCGAACAGTTGGACGAGCGCCACTCGAATCACAAGCGTGGGCAAAGCCAGAGCACTCTCACTTCTGAGTGTAAGAGGGTTTTGCCATGATTTCCTGGGTCGGCATCGATATCTCCAAATCCAATCTGGTCGTCTGGGTTCAACCACAGAAAGACGGCTTTGAAGTTCCCAATACCGTTGAAGGCTTTGATGTGCTGGTCGCGCGTTTAGGTCAGTACACGGTTG
>NZ_AZVL01000032.1:0-36375 GCF_000514195.1 Pseudomonas sp. URIL14HWK12:I6 | reverse complement strand
TGCGACAACTCGTCCAGCAGCTTCTGCTCGCGCTTGTCTTCGAGGCGTTGCGCCTCTTCGCGGTAGCGCTGTACCAGTTTGCGCAGACCTTCGACCTTGGCGAATGCCTGCTGCCAGGCGTCCCGCGCCTTGATCAGGTTGTTCTGGTGCCAGACCAGGCTCTGGCGCTGCTGGTCGATCGCGGTGTCCAGTTGCGCCAGAAAGCCGTGATAACCCAGCAGCCATTGCCCGGAAACCCCGTCGCTGCCGCGCACGATCCACTGTTCCTGATAATCCAGACGAAAGGCGTCGAGGTCGGCGAGTTTGCTTTCAGCGACTTTGACCTGACCCTGAAAGTAACCCAGGCGTTGCACGGCGGTTTTCTCGGCCTGTTCGGCCATTTCCACCACCGGTGCCAGACGCGCAGCTCGGCTCACGGCCATGGCCGGTTACCCACCCGCCGCAGGCGCGAACAGGGTTTCGAGGTAAGCCTGGCTCTCGCCCATGTTGATCTTGTCGTTCAGGCCCTGTCGCTGGTAGCGGGTCAATTGCGGTTGCAGCGAGATCGCCAGATCGGTCTCGCGGTCGCCACCGGCGACGTAAGCGCCGACGCTGATCAGATCGCGGCTCTGCTGATAGCGCGACCACAGCTGCTTGAAATACTGCGCGCGCTGCATGTGCTCCGCCGAGACCACGGCCGGCATCACCCGGCTGATCGACGCTTCGATGTCGATGGCCGGGTAGTGCCCTTCCTCGGCCAGACGCCGGGACAACACGATGTGGCCGTCGAGCACGCCCCGCGCCGAGTCGGCAATCGGATCCTGCTGGTCATCGCCTTCGGACAATACGGTGTAGAACGCAGTGATCGAACCGCCGCCCTTCTCCGCATTACCGGCGCGCTCCACCAATTTCGGCAGTTTGGCGAACACCGAGGGCGGATACCCCTTGGTCGCCGGCGGCTCGCCGATGGCCAGGGCGATTTCCCGCTGGGCCTGAGCGAAACGGGTCAGCGAATCCATCAGCAACAGGACGTTCTTGCCTTTGTCGCGGAAATACTCGGCGATGCGCGTGCAGTACATCGCCGCGCGCAGACGCATCAGCGGTGCATCGTCCGCCGGCGAGGCGACGACCACCGAACGCTTGAGGCCTTCTTCACCGAGGATGTGCTCGATGAACTCTTTAACTTCTCGGCCCCGCTCACCGATCAGGCCGACGACGATGATGTCGGCCTCGGTGAAGCGGGTCATCATGCCCAGCAGCACCGATTTACCGACACCGGTACCGGCGAACAGACCCAGACGCTGACCACGCCCGACCGTCAGCAAACCGTTGATGCAACGAATGCCGACATCCAGTGGTTCGTGGATCGGGTCACGGTTGAGCGGGTTGATCGTCGGGCCGTCCATCGGCACCCAGTCTTCAGCCTTCATCCCGCCCTTGCCGTCCAGCGCGCGTCCGGCGCCATCGAGTACGCGACCGAGCATGCTCATGCCCATCGGCAGGCGACCGGTTTCGGCCAGCGGCACCACGCGGGCGCCCGGGGCAATGCCGGCGACGCTGCCGACCGGCATCAGAAAGACTTTGCTGCCAGAGAAGCCCATGACTTCCGCTTCCACCTGGGACGGGTGATAACTGTCGTCATTGATGACCAGGCAGCGCGTGCCCATGGCGGCGCGCAGGCCTTCGGCTTCGAGGGTGAGGCCGACCATACGCAGCAGGCGGCCTTCGAGAATCGGCGCGCCGGCGATTTCAGTGGCGTCGGCATAGGTGCTGAGGCGCTTGGCGAAACTGGTGCGTTCAAGGCGCATCGGGGGTGTCCGCGAGCGGCTCTTGCGGCGCAGCCGCCAGTTGGCTTTCTTCAGGAATGTCCAGGCTCAGGTCCGGCGCGGCCGGGTGCAGAGCCTGTTCGTGCAACTGGTCGAACAGTTTGGCCATGATCTGGGTCACGCGGGTCTCGATGCTGGCGTCGATGCGGCTGTGTTCGGTTTCAACCCGGCACCCGCCCGGCAGCAGCGAGTCGTCTTCGACAATGCGCCAGGATTCCTCATGACGCTCGCGCAAGGCCTTGGCTTGTTCGAAGTCCTGCGGATTGACGTACAGACGCACGTTGTCCACGCCCAACGGCAGCAGCTTGAGCGCGTCGCGCATGACGTGTTCGATCTGGCTGGAATCGATGGCCAATTCGCGCTTGATCACCTGTCTGGTGATGTGTTGCACGAGGTCGACCAGCGACTTTTCGATCTGCGTGTCCTGCTCGGCAATCGGCTCGAACAGATGGGTCATCAGTTGCTCGAGGCTGGCCAGTTTCGCCGCCAGCGCCACTTCGGCTTCCTGACGCACCTTGAGCGTGGCGCTGTGAAAACCTTCCTTCTCGCCGATGCCAAAGCCCTCGTTGTAAGCCTCCTGACGGATGCTTTCGAGTTCTTCCAGGGTCAGTGGCTGGACTTCTTCCAGCGGCACTTCTTCCATTTCCGGCGGTTCGGGCTCCGGTTCCGGCTCGGGTTCCGGTTTCGGCGGATCGAAGCTGGGCAGTGCCCAGGATTCGAAACCACGGACATCGCGGGCGCGGATCAGATCCGTCACTGACTCGTCATGCTTGTCCATGGGCTTAGATCATTTCCTCGCCGCCCTTGCCACCGAGCACGATTTCGCCGGCTTCGGCCATGCGACGGGCAATGGTGAGGATTTCTTTCTGCGCGGTTTCCACGTCGCTGACGCGCACTGGGCCTTTGGCCTCGAGGTCGTCGCGCAACAGTTCGGCCGCACGCTTGGACATGTTCTTGAAGATCTTTTCTTTGACGCCTTCGTCCGAACCCTTGAGGGCCAGCACCAGCACGTCGGAGGACACTTCGCGCAACAGCGCCTGGATGCCGCGGTCGTCGACGTCGGCGAGGTTGTTGAACACGAACATGAGGTCTTCGATCTGACCGGACAGGTCTTCGTCGACTTCGCGGATCGAGTCCATGAGCTGACCTTCGATCGAGCTGTCGAGGAAGTTCATGATGTCCGCCGCACGCTTGATGCCACCCAGGGTGGTGCGCGAGGCGTTCGAGTTGCCGGAGAACTGCTTCTCGAGAATCTGGTTCAGCTCTTTCAGCGCAGCCGGTTGTACGGTGTTCAACGACGACACGCGCAGGATGATGTCCAGACGCACCTTGTGGTCGAAGTTGCCCAGTACTTCACCGGCCTGATCCGGGTCGAGGTACGCCACCACGATCGCCTGGATCTGCGGGTGTTCGTAACGGATCACGTCGGCAACCGCGCGCGGCTCCATCCATTTCAGGCTGTCGAGGCCGCTGGTGTTGCCACCGAGCAGGATGCGGTCGATCAGGCCGTTGGCCTTGTCTTCACCCAGCGCCTGGGTGAGCATTTTGCGCACGTAGTCGTCGGAGCCGACGCCGAGGCTGGTCTGGTCGCCGACGATGTCGACGAACTCGCTCATGACCTGCTCGACCTGCTCGCGATGGACGTTGCCCATCTGGGCCATGGCCACACCGACCCGCTGAACCTCTTTCGGGCCCATGTGGCGCAGCACTTGCGCGGCATCGGTGGAACCCAGGGACAGCAGCAGAATCGCGGCTTTGTCGACCTTGTTCAGTTTGACGGTTGCGGCTCGGTTATCACTCATCTGCGTTAATCCACTCTTTCACGACCTGAGCCACGCGACCCGGATCCTCGGCCACCAAGCTCTTGATTGCATTCAGTTGTGCGTCGTAACCCTCACTCGGGCTCGGCAACAGAATGCTCTGCGGACCACCGAGGCTCACGCGGTCGTTGGCCAGGTCGCCGTCCAGGCCGCCCATGCCACCGAGTTCCACGTCGCTGCCCAGACCGGCCAGCTCCTTGCCTTTGCCGCCGCCGGTGATGTTGTTCAACACCGGACGCAGCACACCAAACACCAGCACCAGGATAAACAACACACCCAGCACTTGTTTGACGATGTCCCAGAACCATGGCTGGGAGTAGAACGGAATATCGGCAACCACTTCACCGCGTTCGGCGGAGAACGGCATGTTGATCACGCTGACGCTGTCGCCACGGCTGGCGTCGAAACCGACCGCGTCCTGCACCAGACGGGTGAAGCGCGCCAGCTCATCGGCGCTCCACGGCGCGCGGGTGGTTTCGCCGTTGGCCGCATTGACCTTGACCTGATCGTCGACCACCACCGACACCGACAGACGATTCAGGCGACCCTGCTGCTGTTTGGTGTGGCTGATGGAACGGTCGAGCTCGAAGTTCTTGGTGGATTGTTGACGCTTGTCCGCCGGGTACGGCGCGAGCATCGGCTGGCCAGTGGCCGGGTCCATGATCTGCTGACCGTTGGCATCGACCAGTGGCTGACCTGGCTGAATCATCCCGGTAGAGCCTTGCGCGCCACCGGTGGTTTGCGGGGCCGAAGCCGGCGCCGGTGGCTGGTTGCTCAGGGCACCCGGCACGCCTTGCGGGCCATTGCTGGCGGTGCGTTGTTCGTTGACCGACTGCTCGCTGCGCAACGCCGGTTGGTCCGGGTTGAACTGCTCGGCGGTAGATTCGACGGCACTGAAATCGATGTCGGCCGAGACTTCAGCCTTGTAGCGATCGTTGCCCAGTACCGGTTGCAGAATGTTGTGCACGCGCTGAGTGAGCATGCTCTCCATGCGGCGGCTGTAATCGAACTGCTTGCCGGCCATGGTCATTTCGGAGTTTTCCGCCTGATCGGAGAGCAGGTTGCCCTTCTGATCGACGACGGTGATCTGCGATTTGCTCAATTCAGGCACGGAGGTCGCCACCAGGTTGATGATCGCCACCACCTGACCCGGCTCCAGCGAACGCCCGGAGTACAGCTCGACCAGTACCGACGCACTTGGCTTGCGTTCATCACGCACGAACACCGAACTTTTCGGAATCGCCAGGTGCACGCGGGCGCCCTTGACGTTGTTCAGGCTGGAGATG
The DNA here is from genome assembly GCF_000514195.1 of Pseudomonas sp. URIL14HWK12:I6. Lineage (NCBI taxonomy): Bacteria > Pseudomonadati > Pseudomonadota > Gammaproteobacteria > Pseudomonadales > Pseudomonadaceae > Pseudomonas > Pseudomonas sp. URIL14HWK12:I6. The sequence continues at coordinate 31,464 of NZ_AZVL01000032.1, read as the reverse complement.
GTGCGCGCCAGTTCGCCTTCGAGACCGCGACGGTAACGCGTGGCTTCCATGAACTGGCTGGTGCCCAGACCCTGTTCCTTGTCGAGAATTTCGAAACCGATGTTGCCGTCGCTGGGAGTGACACCAGCGGCCGCGAGTTTCATCCGCGCACGGGACAGGTCGTCAGCCTTGACCAGCAAGGCGCCGGAGTTCGGCTCGACGGTGTAAGGGATGTCGGCGGAGGCCAGGGTGTCCATGACCTGCTTGGCGTCCATGCCGGCAAGGCTGCCGTACAACGGACGGTAATCCGGCTGCTGCGACCACAGCACCACGGCAAAGCCAATCGCCACGCTCGCAGCCAGGCCGACCAACAGGCCCACCTGACGCAGCATGGTCATCTCGGAGAGGTTTTCCAGGAAGGACAGGCCGAACAGCGGCGGTTTGCCGTCTATCGGGGTGGCCTTGGCCGGAACGTTATCGGCGACTGCTTCTGCCATGACTCAATCTCGTCCTTAAACCGGCATCTGCATGATGTCTTGATAAGCCTGAACCAGTTTGTTGCGCACCTGGGTCAGAGCCTGGAACGACACGCTGGCTTTCTGCGAGGCGATCATCACGTCCGTCAGATCGACGCCGCTCTTGCCGATTTCAAATGCGTTGGCCAACTGAGTCGACGCCTGTTGGGTATCGCTGACTTTGTTGATGGCCTGACCGAGCATGTCGGAAAAGCTGCTGCCTGCCAGTTCAGGGACGGCGGCAGTCGATTTCGGCGTGGCCATGGCGTCCATTTTCATGGCCTTCATGTCCATCATCAACCGATTGAATTCAATACCTTGGCTCATGGTCTACTCTCTTGGGCGGCCCGCAATTTTTTGACACTCACTCGGCGGGTACACAGGTGTTAGCAACAAGGGTGCCAGCTCGGCTGGTCTTGTTTCATAAATGCCGCTGTGGTCTGTGCGCTATGTCGGGATCACCGCAAAACGACTGTGGGAGGGGGCTTGCTCCCGAAGGCGGCGTGTCATTCAACAATGATGTGACAGACCTGACCTCTTCGGGAGCAAGCCCCCTCCCACCGTTATTCGCGTCAACTTTCAGGTGGCGAACAGATAACCTTCGACGTCCATCCCGGCATCACGCATCTGCGCCAATTTGTAACGCAGGGTACGCGGGCTGATACCGAGCTTCTCCGCAGCCTCCTTGCGCCGGCCACGCTCGGTGCGCAGGGTATCGATGATCATCTGGAACTCCCGGCGACGCAGGTCGTCGCCCAGCGCCCCGGCGGATTCAGCCTCGACTTCGATTTCGCGCACCAGCGGTTGCACCGGCGCCGCGGTATAGGTCACTGCGCCGGTCAGACAGAAATCCTGTGGCTGGATCAAACCGCCCTGCTGCAGAATCAGCGCGCGTTGGATCGCGTTATCCAGCTCACGCACGTTGCCCGGCCACGGGTAGTGGGTCAGGCAAGCCTGGGCTTCTGGCGAAAGTTTCGCCGCCGCATGCTTCATTTTATTGACGTGTTTGTTCAGCAACCGCTCGGCCAGCGGCAAGATATCGGCAGTGCGCTCGCGAAGTGGACGCCAGGCCAGAGGAAAAACCGACAGACGGTAAAAAAGGTCTTCGCGGAAACGCCCCGCCGCCACTTCGCCGGCCAGATCACGGTTGGTGGTCGCGACTACGCGAATATCCAGGGTGATCGGCTTGCGCGCCCCCACGCGCTCGACCTCGCGCTCCTGCAACACCCGCAGCAACTTGGCTTGCAGGCCCAGGGGCATCTCGGAAATCTCGTCGAGCAGAATGGTGCCGCCATCGGCCTGCTCGAATTTGCCAGCCTGAGTCGCAATGGCGCCGGTGAACGAGCCCTTCTCGTGACCGAACAGCGTGGCTTCGAGCATGTTGTCGGGGATCGCTGCGCAGTTGATCGCGATGAACGGCTGATTGGCACGATGGGAATGCTGGTGGATGTAACGCGCCAACACTTCCTTGCCGGTGCCGGACTCGCCGGAGATCAGCACCGTGGAATCACTGCGTGCCACCCGCGCCGCCAGTTCGAGCAATTGCGCACTGGCCGGCTCGACCGCCACCGGACCTTCGCAATCTGTGGTGCTGATGCTGCCCAAGGCATGGCGCGACACCAGGTCCAGCAGAGCTTTGGGTTCGAACGGCTTGACCAGGTAATCCGCCGCGCCCTGACGCATCGCATCCACCGCACGCTCGACCGCGCCGTGCGCAGTCATCAGCAACACCGGCAATTGCGGCTGCCGGGCACGCAGCAAACCGAGCAGTTGATGGCCATCCATGCCGGGCATGTTGACGTCGCTGACCACCAGACTGAACGCTTCGCGCTCGACCGCCTGCAACGCCTCTTCGGCGCTGCCGACTGCATGGTAGTCGTGGCCCGCCAGCAACAGCGTATCGGCCAGCGCTTCGCGCAACGAGCGGTCATCCTCGACCAGCAAAACCTTGATGCCCATGACGTTTACTCAGCTCCCTGTACAGCGGAAAACAGCGGCAGGATCACCTGCGCGCACGTGCCGCGCCCGACCCGCGAGCGCAGCTGCAATTCTCCCTGATGCGCTCGCGCCACTGCCTTGACCACGGTCAGGCCCAGCCCGGTGCCGGTGACTTTGGTGGTGAAAAACGGTTCGCCGAGACGCTCGAGCACCAGCGGCTCGATGCCGCTGCCACTGTCGCTGACACACAGGCGCAGGCTGTTGTCGCGGGTGTAGCAGTGCACTTTCAGGCGCACGTTGCCATCGCTGGCCTGAATCGCGTTTTCGATCAGATTGAGAATCGCCCCGACCAGGGTGTCGCGGTTGCACAGCAGTTCGCCGGCATGGCTGTCGCACTGCCAACGAATGGGCAAATCCTGCACATGAGTCAGCGCCGCCGCTTGCAGCGCCTGCATCAGAGTATTCGGGGTGATGCGGTCGGTCAGTGGCAGCTCGCCACGGGCGAACACCAACATGTCGCGCACCTGATGCTCCAGCTCATGCAGGCGCTCCTTGAGGCGGCCGGCGAAGCGCTGCTGGGTGGCGACCGGCAATTCCTGCTCAGCCAAATGACTGGCGTAGAGCAACGCAGCGGACAATGGCGTGCGGATCTGATGGGCCAGCGAGGCGACCATCCGTCCCAGCGACGACAGACGCTCGTGGCGCGCCAGTTGATCTTGAAGGTGGCGGGTTTCTGTCAGGTCGTTGAGCAGCACCAACTGCCCCGGCTCGGCATCCAGCGAGCGGGTGGCAATCGACAGGCGTCGACCGTTTTTCAGAGAGATTTCATGACCGTCGTCTTCACGCGGGGCGAAGCAACGGGCGATGACGTGGCGCCACAACTCGCCTTCCAGCGGCAGCCCCAATAGGTCGATCGCCGCCGGATTGGCTTCGCGAACCATGCCGTGGCCGTCAATCACGATCACGCCACCGGGCAACAGATCAAGAAGGTTTTGCAGGCGGTTGGCCAAGCGTTCTTTTTCGGCCAGCTCTTGCATGCGCTGGGCACTGACCACCGCCAGCTCGCCCTTGAGCTCGGTAACCCGGGCTTCAAGCATGCTGTAGGAATCGGTCAGTTGACTGGACATCTGATTGAACAGCGCGAACGCGTGCTCAAGACCCTGACGGCTCGCCTGCTCTACGGACGACGGTTGCCCCTCGGCATGGGAGGCAGATGACATCTGGGCGTGGGGCATTGTGTTCTCTCGCTTGGCTGACCGTCAGTTAAACGGAACGTTGCGAGGGATGTAGCAATACCCGTGCCTAAAAAAAACTGCTTATAAATGAAGGCGTTGAAAAACAGGCGTCAATCATCCGCCTGTTCGTCTCCTTCGCGCCGGCTCATTCCGTACTTGCGCATCTTCTCCACCAACGTGGTGCGACGAATACGCAGGCGTTCGGCGGCACGCGCCACGATGCCATTGGCGTCGTCCAGCGCCTGCTGGATCAGGCCCTGTTCCAGACCACCGAGGTAGTCCTTGAGGTCCAGGCCTTCCGGCGGCAGCATCGCGTTGGCGGTGAAGTCCGGCGTATGACCGTTGATCGCCACGCGCTCTTCGAGATCGCTGCGCAGGCTGTCGACCATCTGCTCGTCTTCGTCGTCGACGTAGCGGAATTTCTTCGGCAATTCGACCACGCCGATCACCCCGTACGGATGCATGATCGCCATGCGTTCCACCAGATTGGCCAGCTCACGGACGTTGCCCGGCCAGCCGTGACGGCACAGCGACATGATCGCGGCCGAGTTGAAACGGATCGAACCGCGCTTTTCGTGTTCCATGCGCGAGATCAGTTCGTTCATCAACAGCGGGATGTCTTCGACGCGCTCACGCAGCGGCGCCATCTCGATCGGGAACACATTCAGGCGATAGTAGAGGTCTTCGCGGAAGGTGCCGATCTCGATCATGCTTTCGAGATTCTTGTGGGTCGCGGCAATGATGCGCACGTCGACGCTCTGGGTCTTGTTGCTGCCCACGCGTTCGAAGGTGCGTTCCTGCAGCACGCGCAGCAGCTTGACCTGCATCGGCAGCGGCATATCGCCGATTTCGTCGAGGAACAGCGTACCGCCGTTGGCCAATTCGAAACGCCCGGCACGGCTGGTGATGGCGCCGGTAAAGGCGCCCTTCTCGTGGCCAAACAGTTCGCTTTCCAGCAGCTCTGCCGGGATCGCCCCGCAGTTGACCGGCACGAAAGGCGCGTCGCGACGCTTGGAGTGGTAATGCAGGTTGCGCGCAACCACTTCCTTGCCGGTGCCGGACTCGCCGAGGATCAGCACGCTGGCGTCAGTATCGGCCACTTGCTGCATCATCTGCCGGACGTGCTGAATCGCCCGGCTGGTGCCGACAAGGCTGCGGAACAGGTTGGGCTCGCGATGACGACCGCGCTCGCGGGCCTGGTCGTACATCTCGCGATAGACCTGGGCACGGTGCAGGGAGTCGAGCAGTTTGCTGTAGCTGGGCGGCATTTCCAGGGTCGAAAGCACCCGGCGGCGCTGGTCTTCCGGCAGGTCGACGGAAGAATTATCGCCCATCAGCAAAACCGGAAGGAACTCATCCCACGTCGAGAGTGTCTTTAACAAGCCCAAAAGTGCACCCGGAGCATTTACCGTCCCGATCAGTACACAGATGACTTCACGACTCGATGACAAAGAGCCGACAGCCTGCTGCCAGTCATGGCTGCCGCAGGGTAAATTTTCTTCGCCGAGAAAATTTAAAATCACCGCCAGGTCGCGGCGGCGGACGCTATCGTCATCGATCAGCAGAATTTTGGTTTCACGCCACATGCAATAGCAACTTCCCTAGTCAACTCAATGCCCGAAAAATGGGGCAAGCGAGACGCTTGCAGGACACCTTGTGCCTGTAGACGCCTGAAATCTGAAAACAGCCACTAGTTAAGTCAAAAAACCGTGCACAGTCAAATTTATGGCGCACATGTCTGGATTAACTGGGGGTTAATTAACCAAACAGATGGTAAACCTTTGCCGCCTTTTGCGCTTGGGTGATCTGCGACATCTCATTGGCTATCGCCTGCCGCTCACCCATCGCCGCCTCCAGAAGCTCCTTGTAGACATGGAGCAATTCCTCAAGGTTACTGCGCAAGGCCTCCTCATCCAGCGAGGCCTCGGCCATGACGTCTTCCATGCAGGAACGGCAAGCCAGATCCAGCTCGCCAATGGCTTCCCAGTTGCGTTCGGCCAGCGCACTGACCAGCGCTTCACGGGTGTCGGCGATTCGCTGCAATACAAGACTCATGGTGCTCTCCTTTAAAACTGCGGAGCAGGCTCGGGGGCGATGGCATCCCAGCCTTCTTTTACCGTGCTCAGCAAGCCGGCGACCTCATCGAGAATGCGCGGATCGCTGTTGATGTTGGCCTCGGCGAGACGCTTCATCATGTAGATGTACAGCCCGTCCAGATCGGCCAGTTCATCGGCGCATTTTTCCAGATCCAGACCTTCGCGCAGCCCGCTGACAATGCCAATGGCCTTGCTGATCGAGGTGCACTTGCCAGGAATATCCTTGCGCTCGATGGCACCCTTGGCCTGAGCGATGCGGGCCAACCCGCCTTCCATCAGCATTTGCACCAGACGGTGCGGGCTCGCCTCGGAGGTCTGGGCGTGCGCGCCGACTTTCTGATATTGCCGAAGGGCTAACATTGGGTTCATGTTCTACCTCATTGCCACAATGACTCGTATAACCAGTGTATCGCCAACGAATCACAGAACTTTAGATCAAAAGACAAAAACCCGGCGCACGCCGATAAAGCGTAGCCGGGTTTTTGTCGTTCTTGCAGGTTACTTCGCGGACTGCTGAGCGTTCAGAGAGCTGAAGAACGACGTGATATTGCTCGCCGTCGCCTTCATCTGCCCTACCAGCAAGTCCATGGCGTTGTACTTGGCCGTCAACGTCTTGGTCAGGTTGGCAACACGCAGATCCAGCGCCAGTTGCTGACTGGTCAGGTTCCGGGTGTTGTTGTTCAGGATGGACATGCGCTGATCAAGCAGGCCTACGGCAGTAGGGGCGCTACCGGCAGGCGCCTTCAGATACGGATCCACCGCCTTGTTCATGCGTGCCAGCAGACCGTTGGTGTCGTCGGTCCCGGTGAACATCTGCTGCACCTGGCCAGCCTTGCCGGGCTGAGCCATGGTTTTGGTGAACGCAGCAGTATCAAACGTCAGGTTGCCGGTGTTGCGGTCGGTCATCACACCGATCTCCGACAGATAGGACAAAGAACCCTTTGCACCAGCAGGAGCAGTCAACTGGCCACGGATGTCGGCGATCAGCGAACGCGGCAACGAGTCACCGGTAAACGCCGCCTGCACTGTCAGTTTGCCGTCTTCATCAGGCGTAGCCTTGGAAAGCGTGTCGATGGTGGTCTTCAGGGTGTTATAGGCGTCAACAAAGGCCTGAACCGAAGCCTGCAGCCCCTTGGTGTTGGTATCGACGCTGACAACGGTCGGCGTGGCAACGCCACCAACTTCAGGACTGACAGTGGTCAGATTCAGGGTCAGGCCGCTGATTGCACCACTGACCGTATTGCTCTTGCTGGAAACCTGCAGGCCGTCGATGGTCACCTTGGCATCTTGTGCAAGGCCATTGACGTTGCCAGAGGCGCCTGCCGCCGGATTGGTACCCATCGGCTGAGTACCGTCGATCTCCAGACCGGCAATCCCGCTGACAGAGAGGTCGGTACCTGCGCCCGTCTTGTTCGAGCTGATCACCAGGCGTGAAGCACCGCTGCTGTCGGTCACGATGTTGGCAGAAATGCCATTGGCGCCCTGAGCCGTGTTGATCGCGTCACGGGTGCTCTGCAAGGTTGCATTGGCCGGGATCGTGACATTGTAATCAGTGCCATTCTGACTGATTTTCAGGGTACCACTCGGAATGGCACTGGCAGCACCGCCGGCGAAAGAAGCGCTGGCAACTTTCGAGCCAGTGGCCAATTGGTTGACAACAACGTTGTAAGTCCCCGACACCGCGGTGTTATCGGAGGTGGCGCCGAGAATCGCTGTGTTGCTCGAGGTCGCCGTGAAACCGGCAAACGCCGGGTTGGTCTTGCTGCCCAGGTTGGTCATCGCCGTCTGGTACGCGGTCAGCGCACTCTTCAACGTGCCGACACCGGAAATCTTCAGGGTATTGGTTTTGGTCGCGGAATCGATCTGCGTCTGCTTCGGCGACTTGTCGGCGTTGACCAGTGCGGTCACGATCGCGCCGATGTCCAGGCCGGAACCCAGTCCGGAACCCGGTAGAATTGGACTTGCCATGTGCATCTCCCTTCAGATTGTTGCCAGACTTTTGACCCATCCAGGCGTCATTCAAGAAAGACAAACACTATTCATGCCAGCTATCAGACTTTGGCGTCGAACAACACATGGCTTGCGTTGGCGAGGCTGTCTGCGAGCTTGAGTGCTTCTGCGGAGGGGATCTGGCGTACGACCTCACCCGTCTCGCTTGCGATCACCTTGACGATGACCTTGCCAGAGTGCTCGTCGATCGAGAACTCCAGGTTACGCTTGATCGATTGAACGAACTTCTCGATCTCTTGCACGGCCAGTTTCAACTTGGCGTCATCCGTTTGCTGACTTTTCCTGTCAGCGACCGGAGCGTCGGCCGGTGCAACTTTTGGCGTCTCCGACGGCTTATCAGCAACAGGCGTCGCTGGCTTGGGAGCCGGATAAGACACGTTAAGCTTTACGCTCATGTCCATGCTCATCACCTCCTAACGTAAAAAAGCGAGAGAGCGCGACCAGCGCACCCTCCCGCCCAAACTCATTCCGAAATTACTGAAGCAGCTTCAGTACAGCGGAAGGCAGTTGGTTGGCTTGAGCCAGAACAGAGGTCGAAGCCTGTTGCAGGGTTTGCTGCTTGGTCAGGTTAGCAGTCTCTGCGGCGAAGTCGGTATCTTGTACGCGACCTTGTGCAGCAGTGGTGTTCTCGGTGATGTTCTGCAAGTTCTGGATGGTGCTGGTCAGACGGTTTTGCGAAGCACCCAGGCTGGCACGAGTTGCACCGATTGCAGCGATAGCGGCGTCGATTGCGGTGATCGCGTTGTCGATGTTCTGCGAAGCGCCAGTTACGGTAGCACCAGTCAGGGACAGAGTACCGCTACCAACCGACAGGCTGACGGCGTCGAACTTGGAGCTCAGTACCAGGTCGATGTGGTTAGCCGAACCAGTGTTTGCGCCAACTTGCAGGGTCACAGTACCAGCCGAACCGTCCAGCAGGTTTTTGCCGTTCAGGTTGGTCGATGCCGAGATACGGGTGATTTCGTCAGACATCTGAGCGAATTCAGCGTTGGTAGCGGTCTGGTCAGCAGTGCCGTTGGTGCCGTTACGTGCTTTAACAGCCAGTTCACGCATACGCTGCAGAATGTCGGTGGTCGCTTGCAGAGCGCCTTCAGCGGTCTGAGCAACGGAGATACCGTCGTTGGCGTTCTGGATGGCTTGGGTGTTACCACGGATCTGCGAAGACATACGGTTCGAGATCTGCAGGCCAGCAGCGTCGTCTTTAGCGCTGTTGATTTTCAGGCCGGAAGACAGGCGCTGCATCGAAGTCGACAGAGCGTCGGAAGCGCGGTTCAGGTTCTTTTGAACGTTCAGCGACGTGGTGTTGGTGTTTACTGTTAAAGCCATGACGAATTCCTCGTTGGTTGGGTACTGCGGCTTCCGGCCCTGGCAACCGCCTGGAATGGCCTAGAGAACCTTCGTAATAGTTATCGTCGGGTTGGCAAGTTGCTTGAGGGCTTTTTGAAAAAAATTTGCCATCACCCTGCCACCCCCGAGAAAACAAGGGCTTAGCGCCCTCCCACCTGCGAAAAAATGACGCCATAAAACCGACCCGCGCGCAAAGCCGCGGGCCAGTGCGGTCGCTCATTTTGCCGATCGTGCTTTTTGCAACACTTCGATCAGCTCGTACTCCATCCAGTCCGCCAGCCCCAACCAGTCCTGACGCTCCTGACAGTCGAGCATCTGCGTGAGTACAAAGGCCCACTCCTGCTGAATCGGCGCAGGCGCAGCGATCAGCAACTGCTGCGCGCCCTCGAATACATCGACCATATCCAGCGCCGCCTCGACATCACGTCCCAGGCGAAACAGCCCGGCGCACTGACGGCATTCGTCGACGCACTGCTCAATCGTCGTCATTGCACAAACTCCTGATTGAACTGCGTCCCGGCGATCAGTGCGCCCGCTCGACTGCTGTTGAAAAACTGCACCTGCGGATGCGCGGCGATATAGCGCTCCAGCACACACAGATAGCCGCGAAAGTTCAGCTGGGTGCTGACCCGCTGGCCATGACCGTCCTGCACCCAATGCCGCGCCTGATCGACCCCTGGCCCCAGATCACCGTCATTCCAGCCAGCATGGGTCTTGTTCATCGGGAAGGCGAAGTCAGCGCCAAACAGGGTAATGCGCGACGCGCCCATCTTCACCGCCAGGTCCACCGCCGGATGAATCACGCTGCCACCGACATGCAGTTGCCCGCGCGGATATTGCTCACGTAACGCGGCGTACACCGGGCTGGCCGAGTAACCGCCGTAACGCTTGCCCTTCCAGGCGGTCAGCACCGCAGGATCGCTCATAGGCAGATACACCAGCGGGATGCCAGCGGAGTCCTCGAACGGCAAATGCCGGAAGCTGATGCGCTGATCGATGGTGACCACCAGATCCGGGACGATGCCGTGTTCGCGCAGTGGCCGGTAAGCGGTATCGACGCACATCAACAATGGACGTTCAGCCTGCGCATGCACCGCCGCCAGACGCTGGAAATGCCCTTCCAGCGTCGGCCCGGTGCCGATCACATAGATTTCCCGGCCGTTGGCGCTGCCGAACAACTGCGCCACATCGTCATCACCCAGCAACACCGGCAGGCAGTCCTGCAAACGCTGTTGAATGAACGGCAAGTTTGGATCGAACTCGCGATTGTTGAAGCTCAGGTGCACTTCGCTGACCAGCCGATCGCGGATTTTCGCGTTGAAATCATCAGCCAGCAGCATCTCGGCCGGCAGGGCGAAAAACGGTGTGCAGATGTCTGACAGATCACCGGCATAGAACAGCTGCACACGCGGATCTTCCAGCCACGGGCGCTGATCGAGCAGTTGCAGCACCAGCGCAAACACCGCGCCATTGAGGATATGCACGTACAACCGCTCAAGGCCAGCGCGCTCCAGCAGCACCGTTGGCAAATCGCCGAGGCCAGTGCCGTAGACATGCAACTGCGATTTTTCCGCCAGGCTGGCCGCCTGGATGCGGGCTTCATGGATGCGGTCGTGGCGACTGGTCAGTTGAATGCCATTGACACTGAGCGTCGAGCCCAAGCCCTGCACCAGTTCGGCTTGAACGACTGAGGTGTCTTCCGCCATCAGCCGCTCGAACAACGCCGGCCAGCGTCGCTGGATGACCTGGGCGTTGGGTTGGAAAAACTCGCTCATGCCGCCTAGCGCTCCATTCAGGCAAAAAAATAGCGCTCAAGGGTAACCTTGAACGCTATTTTTGTATCCGCCGTTTTTGACCGACTCAAGGACGATAGATGATCGCCGAGCCCCACGACAGACCGACACCGAAACCGCTCAGGGCAATGCGCTGCCAGTCGGAATCGAGTACGTGTTTTTCCAGCAGCAGCGGGATGCTCGACGACACGGTGTTACCGGTCTCGACCATGTCCTTGATGAACTTCTCCGGCTCGCCTTCGAAACGGCGGGCCACCGCATCGACAATCGCCGCACTGCCCTGGTGAATGCAGAAGGCGTCGATGTCGTCAGCCTTGAGGCCAGAGTCGTCGAGCAATTCGTGCAAGTGCGCCGGGACTTTGAGCAGCGCGAAGTTGAACACCTGACGCCCGTTCATGAAGAACACGCCATCGGTGACTTTCAGGTGCGGTGCGCCGGAACCGTCGGTGCCGAATTTGGCCTTGCCCAGCGCCCAGGCCGGGTCTTCACCCATCCAGGTCGCCGTGGCGGCATCGCCGAAGAGCATGGTGGTGTTGCGATCTTCCGGGTCGACGATTTTCGAATACGGGTCAGCGGTGATCAGCAGGCCATTCTTCAGGCCGGCGGCTTCCATGAAGCCCTTGATCGCGTAGATGCCGTAGACGTAACCGGAGCAGCCCAGGGAAATATCGAACGCCGCGACATTAGTCGGCAGACCGAGCTTGTCCTGGACGATGGCAGCGGTGTGCGGCAGACCTTCTTCGTCACCGTTCTGGGTGACGACGATCAGTGCGTCGATCGATTCACGCTTAAGTTCAGGGTTGCTGGCAAACAGCGCATTGGCCGCTTCCACGCACAAATCGGAGGTTTCCTGTTCAGCATCTTTGCGCGGCAGGAAGGCCGAACCGATTTTGCCAAGGATGAATTCTTCATCCTTCTCGAATTTTGCACCTTGTGCGTAATTGTCCACGCCGGCTACAGGAACGTAGCTCGCAATGCTTTTTATGCCAATCATTACGGCTTCCCAATAAAAAACAGCCCAAAACCACCGCTCGCAAGGATTCGAGGGGCGCCGACAAACAGAAAACGGCCGCCACAAAGGGCAGCCACGGGGAGCGCAAAGGGCTATCACTGGAACCGATTACACGGCCAGGCGCCATCTCCCCGGTCAATACAATACAGTGAAGATGCGCGTTATGACTCGCAGGTCACGCTATTTTGCCGAATCGGTTGCAGATCGGGTTATTCGACCAACGACCAGTCCAGCGGCGTGCCACGTTTGATCGCCTGACGAGCGCGGCGACCGAGGACGGCATCGGTGTGCTTGGGCGGCAGACCGAGACCTGGGCGAATGGCGCGCAGATTGTCCCCGGAAAAGGCTTCACCGGCCGCCATGTCGGCAGTGACGTACAGCGAGCGGCGATAGACCAGCGACTTGCGCTCGGCCACGGTGACGCCGTAATGCACCTGTCCCATGGCCTGCCAGGCGCGTTCGGTTTCGACCACCAGACTGGCCAGCTCCGCAGGTTCCAGCGAGAAACTGGCGTCGACCCCACCCGCCGAACGGTCGAGGGTGAAATGTTTTTCTACCACCGTCGCCCCGAGCGCCACAGCGGCCACGGACACGCCAACGCCCATGGAGTGATCGGAAAGACCTACCTCGCAACCGAACAGTTCACGCAGATGCGGGATCGTGCGCAGATTGCTGTTGAGCGGGGTCGCGGGGTAAGTGCTGGTGCATTTGAGCAGCACCAGATCCTTGCACCCTGCCTCGCGGGCGGCGCGCACGGTTTCGTCGAGCTCGGCGATGCTGGCCATGCCGGTGGAGATGATCAGCGGTTTGCCGGTCGCGGCCACACGGCGGATCAACGGCAGGTCGGTGTTTTCGAAACTGGCGATCTTGTACGCCGGCACATCGAGGCTTTCGAGAAAGTCCACCGCCGTGTCATCGAACGGCGTCGAGAACGCGAGCATGCCCAGCTCTTTGGCCCGGGCGAAAATCGGTGCGTGCCACTCCCACGGCGTGTGGGCCTTCTCGTACAGGTCGTAGAGCGAAGTACCGGCCCACAGGCTGTTCGGGTCCTTGATGAAAAACTCGCCCTCGGCCAGATCCAGGGTCATGGTCTGCGCGGTGTAGGTCTGCAGCTTCAAGGCATGCGCGCCAGCCTTGGCGGCGGCCTCGACAATCTGCAGAGCCATCTCCAGCGACTGGTTATGGTTGCCGCTCATCTCGGCAATGATGAACGGCGGCGCATCGGCACCGATCAGACGCTCGCCAATCTTGAAACTACTCATCGCGGTGATCCTTCAAAACCTTGGTGAACGCGCAGGCACTCTGGGTGAATCCGGCGTCACGAAACACATTCAAAGAGGGGCGATTGCCCGGCAGCACCTGAGCGGTGATGGCGGTCATCTGCGGCCAGTGCTCGCGGACGAACGCCTCGCCTCGCGCCAGCAGCGCCCTGCCCCAACCCAGACCGAAACGCCCGTGCAGCAGATACAGCGACACTTCAGCCTCGAATCCACGCAAGTCATAACGCAAGACGCCGACCGCGCCGTCATCGGCCTCGGCAATCAACAGCAGACGTTGCGGGTTGCACAGGCTCGCATTGAGCCAGTTCAGGTGCTGCGGCCATTCGACTGCGCCAGTGTCCAGTGACCAACGGCGTACAGCCTCGGCATTGCGCCCGTCGAACAGCAATTGCGCGTCATCCAGAGTCGCCGGGCGCAGCTTGAGCACCGCGCCGGCCAACGCTGCCGCCACGCGCAACGCACCGCGCCCATCGACCAGTTGCCGTGAACGCTCGGCCAGACTCTGGCGCAGATAGACATTGTCGACGACAAAACCGATGGCGTCGCGCAGTTGTTCGACGCTGACCTGCTCGCGGGCACCCATGAACACATGCGCCCCCGCCGCCGCCATGACTTCGCCGTTGGCTTGCTGGTTGTTCGATACCGCGATGCAGAGGGTCGGCAGGCCCAGCGCCCCGCGCTCCCAACTGGTGCCGCCACCGGCGCCGATAAACAGATCGGCCGCGGTCATGCGTTGCTGGAAATCGCTGACGAAACTGCGCAGGCGCCAGTGTGGCCGTGTGGCGGCCAGTGCCTGCATTTGCGCCCACGCAGGATTGTCTGCACCGGCGACGAAATCCACTTCCAGCTCTGCGAAATCCTTCAGCGCCAACATCGCGTGATGGGTCTGCATCGCCGCATCGAAACCACCGAAATTCACCAGCACCCGGCGCGCCTTGGGCTTGATCGCAATGGCCGGGCAGACGAACTCCTCGCGCAGCATGGCGTAGCGCGGACCGAGCAAGGTGCGGCAGTCTTCGGGCAGCAGCGGCGCATAGTTTGCGCTGAGGCCGGACAGGTTCTGATTGAGCAGCAGATCAACGCTGTAACGGCGGGTGGCGAGATCGTCCACCGCCGCAATCCGTGGCGCCCAACGACGGGCAGCGGTTTGCCAGTGATGATCAAGGCCGTAGTGGTCGGCGATGATCCAGTCGAATGCGGCGTGACCTGCCAGCAAGGCATCCAGCGCCTCAATGTCCGCCTGCCACGGCAGCATCGATTCAATGGCTTGCTGCGGGTCTTCGTCGGGGTAGACGTCCGGCAAGGCGAAGGTCTCGAAACCTTCGGCAGCCAAGGCATCGAGCCGATGCCCGGGCAACCGCCGACAGGCAAACGCGACATGACTGCCCTGTTTGCGCAGCACTCGCGCCAGCGTCAGGCAACGGGCAATGTGGCCACTGCCGATGGTCGGCGAAGCGTCAGCGCGGATCAGCACTCTCATTGCAGTTCTCCGCCGGCCTTGAGCGCGGCGTAGAGGTATTCGGCGCGCTTCCAGTCTTCCAGCGTGTCGATGTCCTGCACCAGATGCCGCGGCAGAAGCACCGGTAGGCTCGCGGGTGAATACAACACGTCACCGCGCAGCCATGCCTCGCGACGGCCCCAGTAAAACTGGCCGGCGTCCTGAAAAGCTTCAGGCAGATCCTGCGAGCGGGTGTTGCGAAATTCCGGGTACAACGCGGTCAATGCGCCCTGCCCGTCCAGCGTCAGCGCACGCTGCACCGGGAAACCAAAGCTGCACACGGAGAACGCAAAGGCTTTGTCCGGGTGCTGCTGCAGCAACTCGAATCCCTCGCGCAAAAAACGCGCCTGCAACAACGGCGCCGTGGCGTACACGCAGCAGGCGTAATCGAAGGCTGGCAGTTGCTGCAAGGCATGCACGATCACCGCAGCGGTGCCGGTGAAATCATCCGCCAGTTCAGCCGGGCGCAGGAACGGCACTTGCGCGCCATGGGCCAGCGCCAGCTCGGCAATGTCGGCGTCATCGGTACTGACCACGACCTGTTCGAACAGGCCACTGTCGAGCGCCGTACGGATCGAGCGGACAATCATCGGCACACCGTCGAACGGCAACAGATTCTTGCGCGGGATGCGCTTGCTGCCACCACGGGCCGGGATGATTGCGACGCTGTTCAAGGACGTTTTTCCAGCAGAAACCAGGTGATGTCGTCCACCGGGAATTGTGGATCACGGTGATAACCAAAGCCGTAATCGAGCAAGTGCAGATCGGCATAACGATCGAGCATTTCCCCGGCGAAATCGCGCTTGAACAGCTTGCCGCTGTTGCCGCGATAGGACACTTCCACCGGTGCCGGATTGTAGTACTCGGCGATCAGGATGTAGCGCTGGCTCAACGCATACAACTGCGCATAGGCGGTCGGCAGCAGCTCCGGCGCCAGATGGATCAGCACGCCTTTGCTCAGGGTCAGGTCGTAGCTGCGCTCGCGGGGAAAATCGAACAGCGAGCCGTGCCAGATCTGCGCGATGCCCAGTGCCCGCGCCTGAGCACAGGCGCTTTCATTGATCTCGACGCCGAACAGTTCACTGTGCGGCAGCAGTTGACGCAGCGCCTGCAGATTGTTGCCGGCATTGGTGCCCAGCTCAACCACACTGTCGATGCGCCCGGCGCGGCTCAGGGCCTTGGCGAACAACGCCAGATTGGCCGCCACCAGCGGTTGTCCGACGTTGCGATCGACATACTGGTTGCCAAAGTCGCCCTGCCAGAATTTTTCCTGCTCACTCAGATCACGCATTGCACAGTCTCATTCGCCGCCGCAGCGGGATTTATTCGGTCAGCCGGCGCAATTGCTCAACCACATGATCCTGCTGCTCATCACTGAGCAACGGATACAGCGGCAGGCTGATCGCCTCGGCGTAATAACGCTCGGCTTCGGGGAAGTCGCCTTCGGCAAAACCCAGGTCGCGATAGTACGGCTGCAAATGCACCGGAATATAGTGCAGGTTCACGCCGATGCCGGCGGCACGCAAGCCTTCGAACACCTGACGGTGGGTCAGGCCAATGCGCTCGGTCTGCAAGCGCACCACGTACAGATGCCACGCCGAATCCGCCTCCGGCTGCGCGCTCGGTAACGTCAGCGGCAAGTAGGCCAGCAACCGGTCGTAACGCGCCGCCAGTTCGCGGCGACGGGCGATAAACCCGTCCAGTTTGGCCAGTTGCGACAGACCCAGCGCCGCCTGCAACTCGGTGATCCGGTAATTGAAGCCCAGCTCGATCTGCTGGTAATACCACGGGCCGTGGCTGGGTTCGCTCATCTGCTGCGGATCGCGGGTCATGCCATGGCTGCGCAAGCGTTGCAGGCGCTCCGTCAGTTGCGGGCGATTGGTCAGGACCATGCCGCCTTCGGCACTGGTGATGATCTTCACCGGGTGGAAACTGAACACGGTCATTGCCGCAAATTCCCCGCAACCCACCGGGCGCCCGGCGTAGCTGGCGCCCACGGCGTGCGAGGCGTCTTCGATCACGGTGAAGTTGTAGCGCTCGGCCAGTTCGGCAATCTTGCGCAGGTCGCAGCTCTGCCCGGAGAACGCCACCGCCACCAACACTTTCGGCAGCGTGCCGTCCTGCTCGGCCTGATCGAGCTTCGCGGCGAGGGCGAAGGCATCGAGATTCCAGGTCAGCGGATCGATGTCGACGAAATCGACGTCGGCGCCGCAATAGCGCCCGCAGTTGGCCGAGGCCAGAAAAGTGTTCGGCGTGGTCCACAAGCGATCGCCCGGGCCAAGGCCGGCAGCAAGGCAGGCAATATGCAGCGCCGCCGTGGCGTTGCACACCGCCACCGCGAAGTCGGCCTGGCAACGTTCGGCCATCGCCTGCTCAAAGCGCTCGATAGTCGGGCCTTGAGTCAGCCAGTCCGATTGCAGCACCTCGACCACCGCATCGATGTCCGCCTGATCAACGCTCTGCCGACCGTAGGGAATCATGCCGACAACTTCGCGTGCAGCTCGGCGATCTGCCCGACCGAGAGATAGTGCGGATTGGTGTCGGAGCGGTATTCGAAATCTTCACTCACCGGCCGCCCATGTTCGCCAAGCTTGTCGATGGAGAAATCGACATCGACGCTGGTAAAGCGGATGGAAGGCTGGATGGTGTAGTGGTCTTCGAACTCCAGGGTCATCCGCGCATCGTCCAGCGGCACCATCAGTTCATGCAGTTTTTCCCCGGGACGAATACCAACGTTCTTGTGCGGCAGATGCTCGGCCATGCCCCGCGCCAGATCGACGATGCGAATCGACGGGATCTTCGGCACGAACACTTCGCCGCCGTGCATCCGCGCAAAGCTGTCGAGGACAAACTGCACGCCATGATCCAGAGTGATCCAGAATCGGGTCATGCGCTCGTCGGTGATCGGCAGCTCCTGCGCACCGTCGGCAATCAACTTGCTGAAGAACGGCACCACCGACCCCCGCGAGCCCGCCACGTTGCCGTAGCGCACCACGGCAAAACGCGTTTGTTGTTCGCCGGCAATGTTGTTGGCGGCGACGAACAACTTGTCCGAGAGCAGCTTGGTCGCGCCGTACAGGTTGATCGGGCTGGCCGCTTTGTCGGTGGACAGCGCGACGACTTTCTTCACGCCATTGTCGATGGCGGCGGCGATGATGTTCTCCGCGCCATTGACGTTGGTGCGAATACATTCGGTCGGGTTGTACTCCGCTGCCGGCACCTGCTTGAGCGCCGCCGCGTGCACCACGTAGTCGATGCCGCGCATGGCCTGCCGCAGACGATCGGCGTCGCGTACGTCACCGAGAAAGTAACGCATGCACGGCGCGTTGAACGTCTGCTGCATTTCGTATTGCTTGAGTTCATCGCGGGAGAACACCACCACGCGCTTGGGCTGGTATTGCTCAAGCAGACGGGCGATGAATTTGCGCCCGAACGAGCCGGTGCCGCCGGAGATGAAGATCGATTTACCGTTGAACATGTGCTGATTCCTGTTGCTTGTCCGACGGACTCAAGCGAGTAACTGCGACCAGTTGACCGGCGTGCTTTCACCCAAGGTAAAACCTTTGCCGATGAGGGACAGGTTGGCGTTGTAGGCACTGTCCTGCGCAAAGGCGCCGCCCCACTTCTCACGCAATGCAGCCAGGGCTGATGGCGCTTGCGGCAAGAGGCCCGGATGCACAACCTGCACCAGCGGCGTCCACACAATGAGGTAACCCGCATCACCGGCCTTGAGGCACAGATCGACATCGCTCAAGCCGTCGGCGAACGTCACTTCGTCCAGACCGCCCAGTGCGTTGAACAGTTCTTTGCGGATCATCAGGCACACCTTCGACACCGCCGAATAGTTTTGCTCGACCGCCAGGCGCTGCATGTAACCTTCAGCGGCGTGTTTTTCACCGATAAAAGGCGAGCCAACGCCATCGTTCAGACCAACAATCAAACCGGCATGAGCGATCTTGCCGTCACGATCGACGAGTTTGGCACCGACGATAGCCACTTCCGGACGCTGCGCGTGATTGAGCAACGAATCGATCCAGTTCGGATTGACGACCTCGCTGTCAGCCGCCAACAGCACCAGATATTCACCCTGCGCCTGCTCGCTGGCGGCGTTGTACAACGCCGTCTCGCCGAGCGGCTGATCGGCACGCAGCACATTGACTTTGGGGTTGCGCAGCGTGCCCAGCCAGTCATTGACCTCGGCCGACTGATTCGGATTCGCTGCAATCAGCACTTCATAGCGGCTGTAACGGGTTCTGAGCAACACGCCTTCCAGGCAGCGACGCAGTGCCGGCAGGTCATCGATGGCCGGCACAATGATCGACACCAGCGGCTGTTCGGCGTGACGGTAATCAATCTGATAGGTACCGGGCGTCGCCGAGGTGACCCTGGCCTTGTATCCGCGATTGGTCAGGTGACGCAGCAGCGCCTGACGTTCGTGGGCATTCTCTTCCAGTACCGAGGCCTGGGTGATCAGCAGTGGCTCGTCGAGGTGCGCCAGGCCGCCAATGCCGCCCTGTTCGATGATGCGCAACAGCAGATCCAGCTCCAGTGCCTTGCTGAAGTCGGCCTGATAGCCACCGGCTTCGAGCAACACTTCGCGGCGAATCAACCAATGACGCGCCATCAGCGCTGGAACGCTTTGCAGCAGGTCCAGATTGAAGCCCGGGCGGAAGACGTCGACCAGCGCACCGTTTTCCTTGCGCTGGATTTCATCGGTGGCCACGGCACGCACACCTGTGGCGGACATCAGTTCCAGACTGGCCCGCAACAAGCCGCCAGCGGTGAACTCGTCGCCCGCTTGCGCCAGCAGCAGCCAGTCGCACGCTGACTGCTGAGCACTCTGATTCAACTTGTCGACGTAGTTGCTCTGGGTAACGCGCACGAAGTGCAGGGTGTTTTGCGCGGTGGTCGCTACCGGCGGTTCGCCCGTGGTGAACACCACAATCTTGAACGCTTTGCAGTGCCCCTCGAGCAGACTGTCGAGCGAGACCTGCACCTTGTCGATCTGGTCATCCAGATCCAGCAGGAAAATGCCGAACTGCGGGCCACCGTCATGGGCCGACAGCTGTCGAGTGATCGACTCGACCTGTTGCGCCGACGGCTCACGCGCGGCCAGCCACTGCAGCAGGCGACCGGATTTCATGTTGTCGAAGACTGCCTGATGGTCTTCAATCACCAGGGTTTCAAGCCGAGCAATCCACTCGTTCACCGACCCGGCGGCTTCGTCTTCACCCATGTCATCCAGATGCGCGGCAAGGCGTTTGACGACTGTCTGGTTGAAAGCATTGAGGTCGTGCGCCTGCCACAAACGGTCGACCACACTTTCCGGCGTATCGTTGTTACGTGCCTGCAGCAGGTGCGCCTGACGCGTCCATATCCCCTCAAGCCCTTCCAGTTGCATACGGCCGGCGGGCATGGCGTGCAGCATGAATTCGAACTGTTCCAGACGATCGAAGAACGGCTGGTTGTAAAACGGCATCTCGACGTACTGCAACGGACCAAAACGACGATCCGGATGCCTGAGGTTCTGGTTCCAGGTGGATTCGAAAATCAGTTCTGCAGTCAGCGCGCGCCCAGTCTTCAAGCTGTCGGCCATGGCCTCGAAACTCTGCAGGGCAAACGCCTTGAGCTGTCCGGCGTCGAGCCCTTTAATGGCGGTTGGCAGAGAGGCGAGAAACTCGGCAAAGGCTTCTCGCTCGGCGACCGATTTGCCGTCGGCGTAGGTCAGCGAGTGATACACATCGGTATTGTGCTCGGAGACACCGTAGTTGATCTCGCGTACCACATAAGGCATCGGCAGGATCCGCGCCTTGGCACTGGCCAGCAGGTAGTAGACGTGACCAATTTCCTGCCACTGGAAATTGGTACCCGCTGGCAACGCCGAATGCCAGTTTTTCATCAGGTCAGTACGGGTCACCGCATAGAACGGCGGAATGTACTGGCTCATGTAATCGATGACACGATCCTGCGCCCGCTCGGACGAATAGTCTTCCTGGACTTTCTTGTCACGACGGTAGTAGTTCACGCCATGGGCCAGAGCCAGGTACATCAGGCAATAGCCGTGGCACATGCCGTAGTCCTGATTCGCCTGCAGGAAGTTCACGGACTCGGTCAGCGAATCGTGCAGGATGAAGTCATCGTCGGCCGCCAGCACCATATACGGCGTGGTCAGCTGCTCCACACCATAAGCCAGTTTGGCCTGCATGCCCCAGTAGGCGAACTGCGGCACATGGTGATAATCGACGGCGGAAAAATCCCCTTCAGGCCGCTCGACCGTCGAGTCGAGCACCATGATCCGGCAGGGCAAGCTGCTGTAATACTTCACCGCCCGACGCAGGAACGCCGGCCGATTGTGAGTAATCAGCACCACGGTCAACAGCTCGTTGAGCGGTAGCGCCAGTTCAGAACTGTACTTGCCTTGCATAACTTCTCTCCACAACCGGCGACTCGCCGAGATAACGCTTTGGTGATGGTGCGAATTAACGAACGCGACGCAGATAGCCGTCCGGCGCCACGGTGATCAGCAGCTTGTTCTGCAACTGCTGGTCGATCTCGAAGTCCTGATTCTCTTCCAGGTACTTCCACACCGCGGTTTTCGGATTGTCGCCCGGGCCCCATGGACGATCCGGGAAGAAATCGGCCGGCATGTCTTCGACCACGGTGTCCATCACCACGCAGTAGCTGTCGACCGAGACCAGCGGCGCATACAGGCGCAGCTCTTCGAGCACGTGGTCGTGGGTGTGGTTGGAGTCGAGCACCAGAATGACCTTCTTGCCTTTGGCCGCAGCCTGCACCTGAGCGGCGATGGCCGGGTCGATGCTCGAACCTTCGATCATCTTGATGCGCTTGGCCATCGGGTGGCTTTCGATCGCTTCACGGTTGTGCGGGCGGATGTCGAGGTCGATGCCCAGCACTTCACCGTGACCTTGCAGTTCCAGCAATGAGGCGTAGTAGATGATCGAACCGCCGTGGGCGATGCCGCACTCGATGACCAGATCCGGCTTGACCTGCCAGATGATCTCCTGCATCGCCATCATGTCCTGCGGCAGCTGGATGATCGGGCGACCCATCCACGAGAAGTGGTAGCTGTACTTGTGTTTGGCCGATTCGTTGAAGAAATCACGGGCCAGGCCAGTGAGTTTCTGGTCGTCGCCCTGCTGGGCGATCTGCTCGCGGCACTCGGCTTCGAAAGCTTGGTTGATGCTGTTGTCGGTCATGTTCAAAGTCTCAATGGTCACTGGAACGAAGCGCTATCGACGGCGTGATAGACGTAGCGTCCACCGGTCATCCGCTTGATTTCTTCGAGGTAATTGGAGTTCATCACAAACAGGTTGGCGCCTTCGGGCAGCGCATCCATCGCCTCTTGCGGCGAGGACACTCGCTCGCCGCTCAGCGGCAGATAACGCCCCTGCTTGGCCGGGTTGATATCCACCACGCGATCCACCGCGACACCGGCGCGCTGCAGGAACAGCGAATAGATCACGCCTTTGGACGATGCGCCCCAGATCGCCGAACCCTGCTCGGGTGCGGACTGAATGATCTGCACCGCGCGCTCAAGGCTGGCGGTGAAACCGTCCGGCAGCGTCAGGCGTGGCACCGGTTGCTGCGGGGTCAGGCGCAACGTCGAAAGGTCGGCGACGATGTACAGGTATTGGCCGCCAAACAGGTGGCCGGCCTCGTGCACGGTGCCGAACATCCGGCGCAGGTCATCGAGGCGGAAATAATTGACGTGCTCGTAGAACAGGTCGAACCAGGCCTTGTGCTCGAGGATCCAGTCGAAGCATGGCACTTCGATGTAGATCTGCCCGCCCTGATTGGCTTCGGCGATCACCGCCAGAAAGCTCACCGGGTCTTCGATGTGTTCCAGCACATGGCGCAGGACAATGGCGTCAGCTGCCAGGCCAAGACCACGGGTGAACGGCGCCTTGATCACGTCGGCGTTCTCGCCTTCGTAGGCCGGATCGATCCCGGTGATCGAATAACCGAGGCCCTTGAGCAACTCAAGGAAGTAACCCTTGCCGCAGCCGACTTCGATCAGCTCCTGGCCCTTGAAGTGTTTGGCGATGATGCCTTCGACGTCGCTCAGGTGCTTCTGGAACTGGCCCGAATGGGCCTGCTCGTTCTGATAGTCGGCGTCATAGCTGAGCTTGTCGGCATCGAACGCGGCGTTGAAGATCAGGCCGCTGCGCTCATCCTGCACCAGCAGCATGTCGGCGCTGGCCGAAGCCTTGGCCGACTCCGGGTCGGCGAAGGTGCGGTTCTGCAACACCGGCAGGTCGGTTACCCGATACAACTCGTGCCTCATTGCGGCTCTCCCAGTAGCTGTTGCAAACGCTCGGTCACGGCCCAGAACGCCATCGGTTCATGGCTCGGATAAGGGTAATGGCCAAGGTTCAGTTTCAGTGCCGCACCGCGCTCGCGCAGCCGTTGTTCAACCAGTGCGCGCACCGATACCGGCTGGCCGCTGGCGCAATTGATCACGCCATTGAAATCACGTTGGTGCAGGATCGCGGCGAGGTAATCAGCAGCGCTGGCAATCGGCAAAAAGTCCCGCAGCTGCTCGCCGCCGGACATGTTGAACGACGCCTCGCCGGCATCGATCGCCCGGTCCAGCGCTGCCAGCAGACTGTTGGGGTTCTGCCCTTCGCCATGCAGGTAGAACAGACGCGCCCACTGCAAGGTGAACGGTTTTTCCTGCTGCAGATTTTGCAAGAACAGGTGCAGCGTGTGTTTGGCCAGACCGTAAGGGTTGCTCGGCTGCGGCTCGACACTTTCGCCGAGCGGGCCACTTTGCATGCCGTACTCGAAGCAGGTGCCAGTCACCAGCACTTGCTTCACACCCGCCTCGACCGCGCCTTTGATAAAGCGGTAGTCGGCCATCAGGTTGTGCTCGAAATGGAACAGCGCCCGATAGTTCGGCAACCCCGGCCAAGCCAGGTGCGCAAGGACGTCGATGCCGTCGGTGAGCGCCGCAATGTCCAGATCCGCCGCGTGAATATCCGCCGCGACGAATTCGACGTGGTTGATCCACGGCATGCTCGCCGCAGTCTCGACATTACGCGCCACCGCACGTACGGCGCAGCCACGCGCGAGCAACGCCGCGACCAGATGCCGGCCGACGAAGCCCGTGGCCCCGGTGACCAGAACGTTCACAGGACTTTCATCTCAGGCACGGCGATCACGAAGCGCCCGTCCCACTGACGCACTTGCGCCAGTTGCTGACTGACTTCGTGCAGCAGGTTCCACGGCAGCACTAGCACGTAGTCCGGTTTTTCGATGTCGATCTGCGCCGGCGCGACAATCGGGATCCGACTGCCCGGCAAAAACTTGCCCTGCTTGTGCGGGTTGGCATCGGCCACCCACGCCAGCAGATCCGGTTTGACCCCGGCGTAGTTGAGCAAGGTGTTGCCCTTGGCCGCCGCGCCGTAACCGACCACACGCTTGCCGTCGGCCTTGGCCTGCAACAGAAAGCGCAGCAGTTCATGCTTGATGCGTTCGGCAGCAGGCGCGAGGGTCGCGTAGTACTCAGGGGTTTTCACCCCGACATCCAGCTCGGCCTGCAACTGTTGCTGCACCGCCGGCTGCACAGCACGACGCTCTCCGTCCTGGCGCTGCACGAACACCCGCAGCGAACCGCCGTGAGTGCTCAACTGACTGACGTCGAACACTTCCAGACCATTGCGCTCGCACAAGGTCTGCACGGCGGTCAGCGACAGGTAGGAATAGTGCTCGTGGTACAGGGTGTCGAACTGCGCGCCAGCCATCAGCGTCAGCAGTTGCGGAAATTCGAAAGTAGCGACGCCGGTCGGCTTGAGCAGCGTGGCGAAACCACCCAGGAAATCATTGATGTCCGGAACATGCGCGAGCACGTTGTTGGCGGCCATCAGGTCGGCGCCCCAGCCTTCGCTGTGCAGCTGCGCAGCGCTGTCGCGACCGAAGAACACTTCACGAATCTGCAGACCCTTTTCCCGCGCCGCTTGCGCGGTGCTGCGGGTCGGCTCGACACCCAGACACGGAATGCCGCGAGCGGCGACGTACTGCAGCAGGTAACCGTCGTTGGCTGCGACTTCGACCACACGGCTGTCGGCGCTCAGGTCAAAGCGCTCGACCATCTCGGCGACATAACGCTCGGCATGGGCCAGCCAGGTGCTGGAGAACGAACTGAAGTAGGCGTACTCGGCATCGAACAGGCTGTCGGCGCGGGTGTAGTCCTCGGTCTGCACCAGCCAGCACTGCTGGCACACGGCGACCTTGAGCGGCACCCACTGTTCGGCCTGCTCCAGGCGCTCGGCATGCACGTAGGCGTTGGACGGTGGCGAGGTGCCGAGGTCAATCAGCGGCAGGCTCAGCGGTGCGGCGCACCCACGGCAGTTCATAGACGCACTCCGGCAAAGTGTTGATCGAGCGCAGGATGGCTGGAATCACGCGCTGACAAATTATTGACAGGCAACGGCCAGGCAATCGCCAGCCGTGGATCGTTCACCGACAAGCCGCCTTCGTGCTCCGGCGCGTAATCGGCGCTGTGCAGGTAAAGCAGTTCGGCGTCTTCCGTCAGAGTCTGGAAGCCGTGAGCGAAGCCGGCCGGAATCAACAGGCTGCGACCGTCGCCAGCCTTGAGGTGCTCGGCGTGCCAGTGCAGAAAGGTTGCGGAATCCGGACGCAGATCCACCGCCACGTCCCACACTTCACCGCGCAGGCAAGTGATCAGCTTGGCTTCCGGCGCATTGGCATTCTGATAATGCAGACCGCGCACGCTGCCCTTCTCGCGGGTGCAGGAATGGTTGATCTGGCGGATGTGAAATTCGCTGCCGAACGCACTCAGGCTGCCTTCGCAGAACAGCCGGGCGAAATGCCCGCGCTGATCTTCGAAGCGTCTGTGCTGGACGCTGAACAGCCCGGCCAGCGGCAACGGTTTCAAGGAAAACTCGCTCACAGCGCGCCTCGGTACAGGTTCAGTTGGCCGAGAGTGACGTTGCGCATGTCATCGCCGTTCTGCCACGCCAGATGCCAGTCGAGGGTCTGGGTCAGGCATTGCTGCAAGGTCCAGCGTGGCTGCCAGCCGAGTACCTGACGGGCGCGACTGCTGTCCAGACGCAACAGACCGGCCTCGTGCAATTCGCTTTTCTCAATGCGCAAACCGCGTGCCTGTGGCCAGCGACTGGCGAGCAGTTCGACCACTTCGCCGACGCTGCACATGTCGGCCTCGCCCGGGCCGAAGTTCCACGCCCCGGCGTATTCCGGGCCTTGTTCGTAGAGGCCGGCAGCCAGTTGCAGGTAACCGGCCAGCGGTTCCAGCGCGTGCTGCCACGGGCGCACGGCTTGCGGGTAACGCAGGGTCACCGGCTCGTCTGCAGTCCAGGCCTTGAGCACGTCGGGAATCAGCCGCTCAGGGGCGAAGTCACCGCCACCCAAGACGTTGCCGGCGCGCGCGGTGGCCAAGGCCAGACCGTGCTCGGCGTACTTGTCGGCCGGGAAAAACGACGCGGCGTAAGACTGCGCCAACAGTTCGCAGCAAGCCTTGCTGCTGCTGTAGGGATCGTGGCCACCGAGGGCTTCGTCTTCGCGGTACGGCCACAGCCATTCCTTGTTGGCGTAAACCTTGTCGGTGGTCACCAGCACGCAGGCGCGCACGCAACCGACCTGACGGATCGCTTCGAGCAGGTTCAGCGTGCCCATGACGTTGCTGGAATAAGTCCCCAGCGGGTCGCGATAGCCTTCACGCACCAGCGGCTGCGCGGCCAGGTGCAAGACGATCTCCGGCTCGGTGTCGGCGATGATTTCCAGCAACGCGCCGAGATCGCGCAGATCACCGCGCTGATCGTTGATCCCTTCGTGAACCCGCGCCAGTTCATACAGGCTCGGTTCGGTCGACGGATCCAGCGAAAAACCGCTGACTTGCGCGCCGAGGCTTTGCAGCCACAGGCTCAGCCAGCTGCCTTTGAAACCGGTGTGGCCGGTGACCATTACGCGCTTGCCGCGCCAGAAATCCGCACTCAGGCCCATTGCTTCCATGGGGCCTCCCCGCTCTGCCACAGCGCTTCTAGGTGGTTCTTGTCGCGCAGGGTGTCCATCGGATGCCAGAAGCCTTCGTGTTCGAAGGCGTTCAGCTGTTCTTCCTGAGCCAGACGCGCCAGCGGCTCGGCTTCCCAGGTGGTTTCATCGCCAGCGATGTAGGTCAGGACTTTGGGTGACAGCACGAAGAAGCCACCGTTGATCCAGCCACCGTCGCCACGGGGTTTTTCGGT
Organism: Pseudomonas sp. URIL14HWK12:I6; assembly: GCF_000514195.1. Classification (NCBI taxonomy): domain Bacteria; kingdom Pseudomonadati; phylum Pseudomonadota; class Gammaproteobacteria; order Pseudomonadales; family Pseudomonadaceae; genus Pseudomonas; species Pseudomonas sp. URIL14HWK12:I6. Next base: position 4,516 of record NZ_AZVL01000032.1, on the reverse strand, counting down.
GAAACCGAGCACCTGATCGCCCTGGCGCTCAAGGGCACCGTAACGTCCCGGCGGCTGCACCGCGGTGACGGTGGCCAGGCGACCGTGGGCTTTGTGGTAATCGACGAGTTGAGCAATGTTGATGTCGGAAACGCCGTCGCCGTAGGTGAAGCAGAACGCCTCTTCATCCTTGAGGTAACGGCCGGCACGCAGCAGACGGCCACCGGTCATGGTTTCCTCGCCGGTGTCGATCAGGGTGACGCTCCACGGCTCGCTGTAGTTCTGGTGCACGTCCATGCGGTTATTGCGCATGTCGAACGTGACGTCGGAGGTGTGCAGGAAGTAGTTGGCGAAGAAGTCTTTGATCGCATAGCCCTTGTAGCCCAGGCAAATCACGAAGTCGTGGATCCCGTGAGCGGAATACTGCTTCATGATGTGCCAGAGAATTGGCTTGCCGCCGATCTCGATCATGGGCTTGGGCTTGAGGTGCGACTCTTCACTGATGCGCGTGCCGAGGCCACCCGCCAAAATAACTGCCTTCATCGTCTCCCCTCTCGTTCGTCACCGGGCTGCGCATGGCTATGTTGAGCGATGCGGGCCGTCTGGCTAACCCTTTTGCCGCCTGCGGCGTCGCTGCGATGACCGCGAGCGCTCGTTTTATGGCGATTTGAGGGGGACTTGCAGGAAACGCGCCAGCTCCGCGAGCGCTGCGTCGGGTGCGCCGTAAGGCATGAAAAAAGGGATGAATCCAGCAGCGGACTCATCCCTTTCATTGCGTTGCATCAACAGATCGAGTGATCAGCCGAACATGGCGAACCCATCAACCGTCGCCGGCAGGTCGTAGACCTGGCCGTCGGCAGTCTGCAGGTGCTCGATGTTGTTGAACCCGGCGTACCATCCCGCCAGTTTCACGCCGTTGTCCGGCACACCGCTGCTGCCGTCGTTGGCGCTATGCAGGTAGGCGTCATCGCCGATGCGGGTGACGTTCAACTGGCTGGCGTTGGTGATGGTGTTGAGGATCAGGGTGTCGTTGAGATCCCAGCCCTCGTCCTGAATCGATACCAGCCCGGTGCTGTTCACGATGTAGATATCGTCACCCATACCGCCCAGTGCGGTGCCGCCAGTACCGGACTGCCCCGGAAGATTGAGGTTCATCACGTCGTTGCCGCTGCCACCTGACAACAGATAACTGTTGCCGGTGCCGGTGAGCACGTCATGACCGTCATCACCAAGGGCACTGCCGTTGTGGACCGTGATGGTGTCATTGCCTCCGTCGCCGTGGGCCACTGTACCCAAGTCATTCACAGCGCTGACGATGACGTCATCACCCGAACCGCCAGACAGTGTGTCGGCCTGCGCGACATCACCGTCGAGACCGGATTTCAGTCCGCCGTAAAGGTGATCATTGCCATCGTTGCCACTGATCACATCATCGCCGTTGCCACCTTCCAGGATCGCGTCCTCGCGGCCGGCATCCATCACATCGTTGAAACGACTGCCTTGCAGACCTTCTACGTCGTAATACATATCCCCTTCGGCCGTACCGTTCTGGCCAATCCTCGACAGGTTGACCACCACACCCGTATCGCTGTCGTCATAGCTGACGATGTCCGTTCCCGCGCCGCCGACGAACACATCCCGTCCGGCGCCACCGTAGAACAGGTCATCGCCGCTGCCGCCGAAGATGTAGTTGTCGGAATCGTTGCCATAACCGGTGAAATCGGCTGTACCGGTGTAGGTCATTTTCTCGATGAACGGGTCCATCTTCATGACCGACAGGCTGGTGTACAGCTCGTCAAACCCCATGCCTGAGTCTGTCTCGACGATGGTCACACCCTCGCTGTTGATCGTATAGACGTCACTGCCCCAGCCACCTTCGAAGGTCACGCCGCCCGAGTTAGCAGTGAAGTGATCGTCCAGGTTAGTCCCGACAACCTTTTCCACATTGATCAAGGTATCGCCCTCGGCGTAGCCGCCAGAACCGAAGCCCTCGCCATCACGAAACTCGATGCTGACCGCATCGTTGGAACGGCTGTAATCGACGGCGTCAAGGCCATCGGCACCGTCCATGACCATTGCGCTTGCGCCGGCGAAGATCACATCGTTGAAATTCGAACCCTGCACGGCCTCGATGCTCGAGTAGGTATCGCCGAATGCAATACCAGTGGCGCCCCACATGCTCGAGAGCTCGATACTGACGCCTTCAAGGCTGTCGGTATAGCTGACTGTGTCGAAGCCCTTGCCGCCAATGAACTGATCGCCACCGTCGCCACCCCACAGCACGTCATTGCCTGCACCGGCGACAATCACGTTCGCCTCGGCATTGCCGTAGCCCTTGAAGTCGCCGGTGCCGGTGAAGATCATTTTGTCCAGGAACGGATCCATCCTCTGGGTGTTGACGCTGGTGCGCAGCTCGTCGTAACCGCCGCGTTCCGCTTCGACGATGGTCACACCTTCGCTACCGACGATGTACACGTCATCTCCGTTATCACCTTCCAGCGTGATACCGCTGACCGAACTGACCAAGGTGTCATTGTTAAAGCTGCCGATGACTTTTTCGATGCCGACCAGGGTATCGACGGAGCCGTCCGCCTTGGTGACAGTGGCCAGCCCCTCGCGGAAATCGACGCTGACGCCGTTCGGCATCATCTGATAACTCACTGAATCGAACCCCTCCCCGCCATCCAGCAGATCGGACCCCGTGGTACCCCAGATCTGATCATCCGACTCCAGTCCGTAGAGTTCGTCATTGCCTTCATTGCCGCCCATGACACCGGCTTCACTCGTTCCATAAATCACTGACATTTGCTTCTTCCTTGCTTGGTTGAAACCAGGTTGGTCCTTCAGCTGCCAAGCGCACACCTGCGGCCGCATTGCGATTGCAGGTGTGCGATTCAGTGGTCAGCCAAACATCGCGAATGCATCACTGTTGGCCGGCAGATTGATGGTCTGATTATCGGCCGTCACGATCTGCTCGATAGTGTCGGAACCGGCAAACCAATCCTTCAGGCGCACGCCCTCATCCGGCGTCTGTCCGGCTGAAACGCTGTAACGGTGCAGGTAGAGGTCGTCACCGACACGGTCGACTTGCAGTTCCGAAGCGCGAATGTACGACAGCACAATCTTGTCGCCACGGCTGGTACCGTCGTCCTGAATGTTGACCAATGCCGAAGTGTCGATGGTGTAGATATCGTCACCTTCACCACCGAAGGCCGAACCGACGGACTGCAATACCAGATTATCCTTGCCCACGCCGCCAAACAGCGAGAAGCCCAGGCCGGTACCGATCAGCTTGTCATTGCCTTCACCACCATCAGCGATGCCATGAGTTACGGTGATGGTGTCATCGCCCGCTTCGCCATACGCACGGCTGCCAGTGTCGTTGGATGCGGTGAGAATCGTGTCGTTGTCATTGCCGCCATAGAGCGCATCAGCCTCAGCCCCTGCATTGGGTGCCGAACTGGCTAACGGCCCGGCCAGGGAAACCAGGCCTCCATAAATGAAGTCGGCCCCGTCGCCGCCATAAATCACGTCGTTGCCTGTGCTGCCCTCAAGAAAATCGACTGCCGAACTTCCGGTCAGCGTATCGTCGAATTGGCTGCCGATCACTCGCTCGATATTGAGCAGCACATCACCTTGAGCATCGGCGCCTTCGTTGACGTTGGTCTGCAGATTGATGTTCACAGCGGCCTTGCTGTTGATGTACCAGGCAGTGTCATGCCCTTCACGCCCATCGATCAGATCCGCACCGGAGCCACCAATGAAGTTGTCACCGAATGCGGTTCCGGACAGGGTGTCGTTGAAGCTGCTGCCCTGGAAAAACTCGATTCCGGTGTAGGTATCGCCGGCCGCGTCACCCGCATTGACCTTAGTTTTCAAATCAATGGTCACGGCGCTGTCGGATTGTTCATAGCTGACCATGTCCGCACCCACTAACCCGTCAAAAGCCATGGCCGCGCCGTCGGCGATGAAAATGTCACCGGCTATCGTGCCGGTCAAAGCTTCGATACTGGTGTAGGTATCCCCTGCTGCAATCCCTGTGTGAACCCCGGTTTTCAGGTTGATGGTGACGCCAATAGTCGTGTCGCCGTAGCCGACAGTGTCAAAACCGGCACCACCGATGAACCGGTCGGCACCCGCGCCGCCATACAGGATGTCGTTGCCATTGCCCCCTGTAATGATGTTGTCGATGGCGTTGCCCCAACCGGTGAATGACCCGGTGCCGGTATAGGTCAGACGCTCGACGTTGGCGCCCAGGTAGATCTGGCCGAAGTTGCTGCGTACTTCATCGTTACCGCCCCCCGCCTGTTCGATGACCGTGCCGCCACTGCCGTTGAGAACGTAGACATCATCCCCCGCTCCCCCCTCGAACGTCGCAGTGGCCGAATCGAGATTGAAGGTGTCGTTGAACGCCGTGCCGATCACCTTTTCAATGCCGCTCAGGGTGTCACCCTGAGCGTCGCCGCCAATGCCCGCGAGACCGACAGCATTAGCTCGGATATCGACATTGATCGCCTCGACAGACGTCGAGTAATCC
>NZ_AZVL01000031.1:0-43315 GCF_000514195.1 Pseudomonas sp. URIL14HWK12:I6 | reverse complement strand
TATTCTCTTACTGACTGCACGCAATCCCTGTGGGAGCGGGCTTGCTCGCGAAGGCGGCCTGACAGCCGACTATTCTCTTACTGACTGCACGCAATTCCTGTGGGAGCGGGCTTGCTCGTGAAGGCGGCCTGACAGCCGACCAATTCCTTACTGAAGTACCCGGCCCTACTGTGGGAGCGAGCCTGCTCGCGAAAGCTGTCTTCCGCGCGCCATCCATTTCAAACAGGCAATAAAACCCCGGAGGCTTTCGCTAACCAGTTTTTCACGATCAAAGATCGCAGCCTGCGGCAGCTCCTACAAGAAGTCATTCTTTCAAATTACATTGAAGGGGTACTCTTCCGGAGTTGCTGCGAGCACCCCTGTCAGAGTTAGCCAGCATCCGACGGTCTCAGTCTCGTCATGGTGAAAGTCCCCTTGGGATTCAGGCGATAGCGATGACTTTTGAACACGGCCTCGAATGATCCCGTAGCGATATCCGTTTCAGCATCATATTTAACGCTGAGGATCGCCGAGTCGGCGTCCACCGAAGCCATTCCGATAAATCCCGGCGGCGCAGGGATCCAATGGCTGTGAACAAATGTCAGCCCGTCGTCGAAGTTGTAGACGCCTGTGAGTGACTCATCGGATTGGTAGGGCAGAGTCATGGAGAACGAAAAATAGCTTTCATCGTCGAAATTTCCTGTTCCACCACTGATGGACCAATACCGCTCGCCCAAGAACTCGTCCTGATAGAAAGATCTGAATTTCGCTGTTTTCCGTTTACCGCCCAATCTCCATTGAAACCTGTCATCACTGACGAGCAGTTTTTTCGGGAGAAACATAACGTGCGTGGTCATTGTTAAACCTGCCTTTTAGATTGAGAGGAGGTGTTACAACCGACTGCAATTACGGTTTTTCTTGATATGCGCTTGAACAGGTGTGCGTCTACTGTCAGATCTGACAGCTAGGCAACCAGACTTATATGTGCTGGTCAGCTAATAACGTTGCCGAGACTGCGTGAATATCCATTGCCGCGGTAACGGCCACTTAAGGTTTCGCCCTTACGACGACTCACTTTTTTGACAAATACCTCAAAAGTAAGCAAAAAAACGCTTGTTCCAACGTTCGGCCCGCTCGCTGGAGCTCGGGGTTCCTTCGCTCCGGGATCGATCCGGGGGGGCAGCGCCTACGGTTTGCTTCGCTGCACCTCCTCTCGATCGCCGAGGCTTGCGAATCGTTGTCGTTGGCCAAAGTCATGGCTGGCAATATCGCCAACTCAATCGGTGGCCCGGAGGGCAATCCGCTGCTGGCGCTGCAACAGCTGATCATGTTGAACGAGCTGTTGGTTAATCGATTGCTGGACAAACTGCGGTTGCCTCAATAATTCCGCTGGCCGTTATGGCCTCTTCGCGAGCAAGCTCGCTCCCACATTGGTTCTGCGTACACAGGACTAAATGTGGGAGCGAGCTTGCTCGCGAATGCGGTCTGCCAAGCACCATCACTTTCAGACTGGCAATAAAAAGCCCGGACGCTTTCGCTGTCCGGGCTTCCAGGTCAAAAGATCGCAGCCTTCGGCAGCTCCTACGGGTGATCGGTGAGCTGCCGCAGGCTGCGAACTTTTGATTTACTTTGTGGTGGATAGCCTGCCAGAGATCACATATTTATCGAATACTTTCTGCCCATCACGCGCGGCGTGCCGAACATCCAGGAATGTCAGTTCATCACGAACTTTCGGTTTGTGGGGTTTTCGCGTGGGGTATGGATTCATGCTGGCCGATCTGCGTGATTGAGTAGCGACCGGCAAACGATAGAACTTGGCTGCACCAAGCACCAGTCGGCGCATTCTGGCGCAGTTGTAGGCAGTGTCTGCGTTGCTTGAGTGAGATCGTCGTTGGTAGAGAAGGCCTCTTCGCGAGCAGGCTCGCTCCCACATTTGGAATGCATTTCCCTGTGGGAGTGAGCCTGCTCGCGAATGCGGTCTGCCAAGCACCATCATTTTCAGACTGGCAATAAAAAGCCCGGACGCTTTCGCTGCCCGGGCTTCCAGGTCAAAAGATCGCAGCCTGCGGCAGCTCCTACAGGTGATCGGTGTAGGAGCTGCCGAAAGCTGCGATCTTTTGCTTTTAGCGGTTAAACCGCTCCACCAACGAATACTGAGTATTCGCTGTCTTGGTCAGCTCTTCACTCAGCAATGCCGAGTTATGCGCCTGTTCCGAGGTCTGGTCTGCCAACTCCGAAATGTTGCTGATGTTGCGGCTGATCTCTTCAGCAACAGCACTTTGCTCTTCGGTGGCCGCGGCGATCTGCGTGGTCATGTCGGTGATGTTGGCCACGGCTTCGCTGATGCCGACCAGTGCCTGATCCGCTTCCAGTACCCGCGCCACACCTTCTTCCGCCTGGCGATGGCCGGCTTCCATGGTTTGCACGGCGCTGCTCGCAGTCTGCTGCAGCTTGGCGATCAGGGCATGGATCTGGCCGGTGGATTCGCTGGTGCGTTGCGCCAGTTGGCGGACTTCGTCAGCAACCACGGCAAAACCACGGCCCATCTCGCCAGCACGGGCGGCTTCGATGGCGGCGTTGAGGGCGAGCAGGTTGGTCTGGTCGGCGATGCCTTTGATCACGTCGACCACGCCGCCGATTTCGTCGCTGTCCTTGGCCAGTTGGGTGACGGTCAGGCCGGTTTCGCCGACCACCACCGACAGGCGCTGGATGGCTTCGCGGGTTTCCCCGGCGATGTCACGGCCACGACCGGTCAGGCGATTGGCTTCCTGAGTGGCGTCAGCGGTGCGCTGCACGTGGCTCGCCACTTCTTGCGTGGTCGCAGCCATCTGGTTGACGGCGGTGGCGACCTGTTCGGTTTCCACGCGCTGACGTTCCAGACCGCTGGAGCTGTTGTGCGCCAGGGCGTCGGACTGTTTCGCTTGATCGGTCAGGTGCTCGGCGGTGTCCTGCAGACGGGTCAGGCAGGTTTTCAGGCGCGCTTCCTGGCTGAGGATCGACATTTCCAGACGCGCTTGCGCGCCACGGCTGTCGGTGTACATCTGCGCGATCAGCGGGTCGGAGGTGGTCTGCTCGGCCAGACGCAGCAGGCGCTTGAGCCCGCGTTGCTGCCATTGCAGGCCCATCAGGCCCAGCGGCACCGACAAGCCGGCAGCGAGGGCAAAGCCCCAGTGCGAGTTAAGGGTCGCGCCGATCACGAAGCTCAGTTGGCTGACCAGAATGAATGGCAGCCAGTCCTGCAGCACCGGCAGCCATTTGTCGCTGGAAGGGATTGCCGACTTGCCCTGGTTGATGCGTTGGTAGAGCGCTTCGGCACGGCGGATCTGTTCGGCGGTGGGTTTGATCCGCACCGACTCGTAACCGACCACCTGATTGCCGTCGAACACCGGTGTCACGTAGGCGTTCACCCAGTAGTGGTCACCGGATTTGCAGCGATTCTTGACAATGCCCATCCATGGCAAGCCTTGTTTCAGTGTGCCCCACATGTGCGAAAACACCGCAGCCGGGACGTCGGGGTGACGAACCAGGTTGTGCGGCGCACGGATCAGCTCTTCACGCGAAAACCCGCTGATTTCGACGAAAGCGTCGTTGCAGTAGGTGATCACGCCTTTAGCGTCGGTTGTGGAAATCAACCGCTGCTGAGCCGGGAAAGTCCGTTCGCGTTGTGTAATGGGCTGGTTATTACGCATGGTTTTTCAATCCGCAAGGCTTTGAAAGGTTGTCGGCGCTGTCAGGAAATTATTGAAGTTTTTTTTCAGATATAAGTACGGCGTCGCAAAACCGCTCTTGCTTCAAGCGACCAGCATCGGATAGGTGAACAGCGCAAAATGCAGCAGGTTCAGCCCGAAGTGCGTGGCGATCGCCGCCGCAAGGCCACCGAAACGGTAGGCCAGACCATAGCCGACACCCGCCAGACCCGCCAGCAACACCCAGTGCCAGCCGGCACCCACATGCGCCAGGGCAAAGATCAGCGACGCCAGCAGCAGAGCGAGGTTGTCGCCGTGCGGCAGGTGCTTGAACAGGCGGCTCAAACCGCCCTGTATATAGCCGCGAAACAGCGCTTCCTCGACCAGCGTCACCAACAGCAGATTGTTCAGCAGCCACAGCCACGCCTGATCGGGCCACTTCGGCGCCCAGGCAATCATGCCGAACAACAGTGCGCCGCCCAGCGCCAGGACGGCGCTCAAGGTCAGGGCGAGGACGCTGGCGTACACCGTCGGACGCAGCGAGCGTGCCGCGACAATCCACGGGCAGGCGAGCAACAGCCAGAAGCCGATCAAGGGTTTGTCCAGATTCAGGTACATCGCAAACGGCACGGCGTCGTCGGTGAAACGCAGTGGGGCAATGGCCCGGCCGTTGGCGAATCCCGGCAACCAGTGCAGCGCCAGCGACAGGGCGAGGAAGATGAACACGGCATGCCCCAACAGGCGCGCCACCGGCACCTGCTGTTGGCGCACGGCGAAACAGGTCAACAGCAATAGTCCCACGGAGATCAGCGCGAGCCAGCCGAGTTGGCCAAAGCTTAACGCCAATCCATAACCGAGGCTGAGAAGTGCCAGATAGAGCCATGGCAACGCCTTCATCGAAAGTCCTTGTGCAGAATTTTGTGGAAGGGCTTTCTACACGGGTGAGGGCGTCGGGACAAGTAAAGCTGTGGCGGGATGCGGGGACAGGCTCCCAACCTGAGGCTATCCACAAAACACATTGTGGGAGCGGGCTTGCTCGCGAATGCGGTGTGTCAGGCGATAAAAATCTCGACGGATACACCGCATTCGCGAGCAAGCCCGCTCCCACAGTAGATCTGTGTGTGGCTGAGGAATCAGCGCAGATCGAGCTTCGCCGCCGCGCGCTCGGTGATTTCCTTGCGCAGTTTCAGCGACGGTGCTGCACGCAGGCGAGCCTCATCGACGATCGCGCTCGGTGCCGTATCAGGGCTGCCCGAATTGAACGGCGGCGCCGGCGCATATTCCAGTTGCAACTGAATCAACTGCGCCGCCTCGGCTCCCACCAGTTCGGCGGCCAGCACCAGGGCAAAGTCGATGCCTGCGGTAATCCCGCCACCGGTAAACAGATTGCCGTCGCGCACCACTCGGTCCTGCACCGCAATCGCGCCGAGTTTCGGCAGCAGTTCGTGATAGGCCCAGTGGGTGGTCGCGCGTTTGCCTTTAAGCAGACCTGCCGCGCCCAGCACCAGCGAACCGGTGCACACCGATGTCACATATTTGGCCTGCGCCGCCTGGCGTTTGATGAACCCCAGCGTCTGCTCATCTTCCATCAGCGGCCCGACCCCGGCGCCGCCGGGAACGCAGATCACATCCAGATTCGGGCAATCCTCGAAGGTGGTGGTCGGTTTCAACAGCAGGCCGGTGCTGGCGGTGACCGGCACCAGATCCTTCCAGATCAGATGCACCTGCACGTCCGGCAGCGAGGCCAGCACGTCATAGGGCCCGGTCAGGTCGAGTTGCTGCACCTGCGGAAACAACAGAAAACCGATCTGCAACGTCATGGGGTTTTTCTCCAGTTGAGGGGTGGACGGCTTCACTGTAGGCGCGTAGGTTCTGGCGTATACGCCATTAACCCCACGAATTACGCCAAATGCCCAAAGCCATTCACGTACTCGCGTTCGCCAACATGCAGATCCTCGACGTCACCGGCCCGCTGCAAGTGTTCGCCTCGGCCAACGACATCGCCCGCCAGCGCGGCTTGCCGGTGCCGTATGCGCCGTCGGTGATCGCCAGTGAGGGCGGGGCGGTGATGTCGTCGGCAGGGCTGGCGGTGCTGGCCGAACCGTTGCCGCAGCAGGCCAGCGATACCTTGATTATCGCCGGTGGCTGGGGCATTTACCCGGCGGCGGAGGATTTGGCACTGGTGGACTGGGTGCGCGAACATGCGGCGAAATGTCGACGGGTGGCCTCGGTCTGCACCGGCGCTTTCCTGTTGGCGGCGAGCGGCTGGCTCGACGGACGTCGCGTGGTCACCCACTGGACCCGCTGCGAACAACTGGCGCAGCAGCATCCGAAGCTGCAGGTCGAAGCCAATCCGATCTTCATCAACGACGGCCCGGTCTGGACCTCGGCCGGCGTTACCGCCGGCATCGATCTGGCGTTGGCGATGGTCGAGGAAGATCTGGGCCGCGACATCGCCCTCGACGTCGCCCGGCATCTGGTGGTGTTCCTCAAACGGCCCGGCGGGCAATCGCAATTCAGCGTGACCCTGGCCCTGCAGAATCAGGGAAATCGCTTTGATGAACTGCACGCCTGGATCGCCGAAAACCTCACCTGCGACCTCGGCGTCCCGACCCTGGCCGAACAGGCCGGCATGAGCGAACGCAGCTTCGTCCGCCATTACCGCGCCGACACCGGCCAGACCCCGGCCCGCGCCATCGAACTGATCCGCGTCGAAACCGCCCGCCGTTTGCTGAGTGACACCGGGCTGCCGGTGAAACGGGTTGCGGCCAACTGCGGGTTTGGCAGTGAAGAAACGTTGCGCCGCAGTTTTCTGCGCGCGATCGGGGTGACGCCGCAGGCGTACCGGGAGCGGTTTTCGGTCAGTGCCGGAGCAGATCCAGTAGTGCCTTGAGCGTTTGCTGCGGTGCTTCTTCGGGAATGTTGTGGCCGACACCGGGCAGCACGCGCCTTTCGTACAGACCGGTGAAGTGGTGTACATCTTCATCTTCTTCCGGCGCAGGACCGACCCCATCGTCGGCACCGCACAGGGAAATAGTCGGCGCGCTGATCGGCGGTTGTTTGATCAACGCGTCTTCCATCCATTGCAGCGCCGGATCGCCTGCGGCGTACATGAAGCGATGACGGTAGGAATGAATCACCACGTCAACGAAGTCCGGGTTGTCGAAGGCCGGTGCGCTCAGCGGATAACGTTCGGCGTTGCGTGCCCAGGTTGGTGACCACAATTTCCAGAGCAGTTCACAGAACGCCTGCCGGTTTTGCGTCAGGCCCGCGACGCCGCGTGGCGTGTGGAAATAGTACTGGTACCAATAACGGTGCTCGGTCTCGGGATCCAGTGGTCGGGTCGAATTGGCGATGTCCTGCACGTTATAGCCATCCCCCGTCACCAGCCCGCGCACCCGCTCGGGAAACAACGCCGCAACGATGCACGCTGCCCGACCGCCCCAGTCGTAACCGCAAAGCGTGGCGTGTTCGATACCCAATGCATCCATCAACTCCAGCAAGTCCTGGGCGAGGGCTGCTTGCTGGCCGGAGCGCAGTGTTTCGGGGTGGTTGAAGCGAGTCGGCCCGTAACCGCGCAGGTACGGGACGATCACCCGATAACCGTGGGCGGCGAGGACCGGGGCGATTTCGTCGTACGCCCGAGGCGAGTAGGGGAAGCCATGCAGCAATATGACCGCGTCGCCGCTGGACGGGCCGTGCTGTTCAAAGGCTACGGCCAAGTTCGGTGTCAATACGCATTGAATGTCAGACACGGCAGACTCCACAGCAATTGGGCGTCAGGCAACACTAGACCATTCCTTTGTGGCGAGGGAGCTTGCTCCCGCAGGCCTGCGCAGCAGGTCCATTGAAGTATGGGGTCGCTTCGCAACCCGGCGGGAGCAAGCTCCCTCGCCACAGGTGAAGCGTCACTTGCCGGGGTTGCTTCTCCTTAAGCCTCGGCTTCCGCCACCTGATTGAAATACTTCGTCCGATCCGGGGTAAACGTCACCCGCATCTTCGTCCGCGAGCAGGTCAGCGAACGTTCCTCACCCAGATCAATATCCAGATCCTCGCCACGCAACCCCTGCCACTGCGCCAGGTATTTCAGCGAGCCGTATTTCTCGTTTTTCTTCAGGCTGCGGCTCACGCCACCTTTCCAGCCGAGCACCGGCAGTTCGCCGGCGAGGCATTGTTGCGCAAGGTCGGGGAAGCGGGTGGCGCGCTGGCGGCCGATTTCCCAGCACTTGATCAGGCCTTTGTCGGCGGCTTCCCAGAGTTGGGTGCGGGTCAGGCCGGTGCGCAGGGGCGTGGCGATGGGGCGGTGGACGTGCTGGGTCATTCTGGTTCCTTGAATTCGGGTTTTATTGGACAGCTCCGCTGTGCCCGTTGCGGTGGATGGTAGGGGGGGATGTAACAGCTGGCAACAGGGTATTTCAGGGTGTAAGTGCAGGTTGCGGGGGAGGGATTTGCCTGGGTGTTGTTTAGAAGAAGCAGGAACAAACTACCCAAACTGTGGTGAGGGGATTCATCCCCGATCGGCTGCGCAGCAGGCGCAAAGCCAAGCAACGCGGTGCTGTTGACGAAATGCACCGGAAAAATCAGGACTGCTGCGCAGCCGATCGGGGATGAATCCCCTCACCACAGGAGATCTGATTCTGTTTACTTCTGTGTAGGGGTTAGCCCGGCGAAGCGCGCTGATGCGGCATATTTCCTACAGACACTGGCGAAATTACGGCTGCCAAACACTCTTCTCCCCGCTCAACCGCCGATCAAGAAAACTCGCCGCACTGATCAGCGCCAGATGCGTCAGCGCTTGCGGGGTGTTGCCCAGATGGCGGCCTTTGCTGTCGAACTCTTCGGCGTACAGGCCCAGCGGGTTCGCATAACGCAGCAATTGCTCGAACTCCAGATGCGCCTTTTCCACCTGACCGGCCCGGGCCAGGCATTCGACGTACCAGAACGAGCAGGCGGCAAACGCGCCTTCGGTGCCGGTCAGACCGTCGATGTTGGCGTCGTCGTTGCGATAGCGATAAACCATGCCGTCGCGCACCAGATGCTTTTCGATCGCTTCAAGGGTCGACAGCCAGCGCGGATCCTTGGCACTGACGAAGCGCACCAGCGGCATCAACAGCATCGAACCGTCGAGCGCGGTGCCGCCCTTGTACTGGACGAAATGCCCGCGCTCCTCATCCCAGAAGTTGTCCCAGATGTCGGCGTAGATCGCCTGCCGGGTCTGATCCCACTGGACGAACGGTGCAGGCAGCGAGCGTTTCGAGGCCAGGCGAATCGCCCGATCCAGTGCCACCCAGCACATCAATCGCGAGTGCAGGAAGTGATGTTGCTCACCGCGCATTTCCCAAATGCCTACATCGGTGGTCTGCCAGGTCTCACACACCTGGTCGACCACTTCGCGCACGTGTTTCCAGCCTTGGTGGGAAATCGCGTCGCCGTACTTGTTGACCAGATACACCGCGTCCATCAGTTCGCCAAAGATATCGAGTTGAATCTGGTCGTACGCGCCATTGCCGATGCGTACCGGTTGCGCGCCGCCATGGCCGGAGAGGTGCGTGAGTTCGGTCTCCGGCAGTTCCTGGCAGCCGTCGATCGCATAGAGGATGTTGAGTTTGGTCGAATGCCCCTGGCAATCGCTGACCCGCCCACGCAGCCAGCCCATGTAGGCGTTGGCCTCATCGACAAAGCCCAGGCGCATGAATGCGTAGACGGTGAACGAGGCGTCGCGGATCCAGGTGTAGCGATAATCCCAGTTGCGCTCGCCGCCGGGAGTTTCCGGCAGGCCGAAGGTGGCGGCGGCGAGGATTGCGCCGTGCTTGCGCGAGGTCAGCAGCTTCAGCGCGAGGGCCGAACGATTGACCATCTCCCGCCAGCGCCCGCGGTAGTTGGACTGGCCGATCCAGTCGCGCCAGAACTTCAGCGTGCGCTCCAGGCACATTTTCGCGCCGTCATCCTTGAAGCGCGGATCGTCGGCGCCACCGAGGACAAATTCGGCGTGCTGATCCTGCTTCAAACTGAACGCGGCAACGGCCGATTCGCCATCGATGTGCAGCGCCTGATCCGTCACCAGCCGCAGTGATGGCTGGCCCTCGGCGCTGAAAATCACCGATTGGTCATCCATCTGCGCCCGGGTGTTGGCACGCGCATAGTCATGGCGCACTGCGCAGCGCATGTGAAACGTCGCTTCACCGCTGACCACCCGCACCCGGCGCATCAGCAGCGGCAGGTCATCAACGCTGTCGCCGATCGGCAGCAGATCGGTGATTTCCACCACGGCCTGTTCGCTGAGCCAGCGCGTTTGCAGAACGTTGGTGTCCGGCAGGTAGATCTGCTCGCGCCGGGCATCGGGCAAGTCCGGGGCGAGCTGGAAAATCCCCGCCTCCGGCGTGTCGAGCAGCGAACAGAAGATCGACGGGCTGTCGAATTCCGGCCAGCAGAAAAAATCCACGCTGCCCCTGTCGTTGACCAGTGCGGCACTGCGCAGGTCGCCGATGATGCCGTGGGCGTCGATCGGGCTTTGTCGTTCAGGATGATGCTCAGCCATTGCCACGAAACTCCGGATAAAGACTCATGCCGCCGTCGATGAACAGGGTGGTGCCGACGATGTAGTCGGCGGCGTCGGAAGCGAGAAACACCACCGCGTTGGCGATGTCCTCGACATCGCCGATGCGACCGTAAGGGATCAGCTCCAGCAGCTTTTCGCCGGTGGCGCCTTCGGTGGCGTCCTGATTGATCGCCGTGCGAATCGCCCCCGGCGCAATGCCGTTGATACGGATGCGCTGATGGCTGACTTCCTGGGCGAGGGTCTGCATCAACTGATCGACGCCGCCCTTGGACGCCGCATAGTTGACGTGCCCGGCCCACGGAATGCGTTGATGCACCGAACTCATGTGAATGATCTTGCCGGCCGCGCGGGACACGCCTTCACGCACACCCTGGCGATTGAAAATCCGCAGCGCGGCGCGAGCGCAGAGGAACTGGCCGGTGAGGTTGACGCCGATCACCGTGTTCCAGTCTTCCAGGGTCATGTCGACCGCCGGCGCATCCTTTTGCAGGCCGGAGTTGGCCAGCAGAATGTCCAGCGCACCAAAGGCGTCGAGGGTCTCGGCGAACAGCCGTTCGACTTGCTCTTCCTTTGAAATATCGGCGCCGATGGCCAGTGCCTGACCGCCGTTGGCGATGATTTGCTGCGCCAGCGCTTCGGCAGGTTCCGCCTGACGGTTGTAGTTGATGACGACGGCTGCGCCGGCAGCGGCCAGCGCTTTGGCGGCAGCGTGGCCGATGCCGGAGCTGGCGCCGGTGACCAGTGCCACTTGGCGGGCGAGGGATATTTGCATGCGAAGTCGTGCCTTGATTGAGGGCTTATTTAGCTGACTGGTTGCAGACCGGGAGAGTTCAGAGCAAAGATCAAAAGATCGCAGCGTGCCGCAGCTCCTACAGGGAATGTAAGCACCTGTAGGAGCTGCCGAAGGCTGCGATCTTTTGATCTTCAAGGCCTTCACATTCCACCAACAATTGTGCGCTTCCACGCTCATCAACCTTTATGGCAACTTGGCGGCCCCTGATGAGGCTGTACCCATGGCAAACCCCTACCGCGAATTATTCACCGCCCCCGGCGCCCGGGCTTTTGTACTGGCCGGGATGATCGCGCGCATGCCGATTTCCATGACCGGCATTGGCGTGATCACCATGCTCTCGCAGCTCAAGGGCGGGTACGCGCTGGCCGGTGCGGTGGCGGCGACGTTTGCCCTGGCCACGGCGTTTTGTGCGCCGCAGGTCTCACGTCTGGTGGATCGTTTCGGCCAGGGCAAAGTGCTGCCGTTGTCGGCATTGATCGGTGGCGGGGCGCTGTTGATGTTGCTGCTGTGTACCCGCTTGCAGGCGCCGACCTGGACGCTGTTCATTTTCGCCGCGCTGGCCGGGTGCATGCCGAGCATGTCGGCGATGGTGCGTGCGCGCTGGACCGAGATCTATCGCGGCCAGCCGCAATTGCAGACTGCCTATGCGCTGGAATCGGTGCTCGATGAAGTCTGTTTCATCGTCGGCCCGCCGCTGTCGGTGGGTTTGTGCGTGGTGGCGTTTCCCGAGGCTGGGCCGCTGGCGGCGCTGCTGGCACTGGCGATTGGTGTGACCGCGTTTGTTGCTCAGCGCAGCACCGAGCCGGCGGTGCACCCGCAGGAATCACAGCATCAGGGTTCGATCATTCGCTCGACCGACGTGCAATGGCTACTGGCGTTGATGCTTGCCATGGGCATTATCGTGGGTGTGGTCGATGTGGTCAGCGTCGCCTTCGCCCAGCAGCAGGGCCAGCCGGCGGCGGCGAGCATCGTGTTGTCGGTGTACGCCATCGGCTCGTGTCTGGCCGGTATCGCGTTTGGCGCGATGCGTTCGAAACTGCCGTTGCCGCGCCTGTTTCTGTACGGCGGCGTGGCGACGGCGGTGACCACGCTGCCGCTGTTGCTGGCGAGCAATATTTTCGGTTTGTCGCTGGCGGTGTTTGTCGCGGGATTGTTCTTCTCGCCGACGCTGATTGTGGCGATGGCGTTGATCGAGCGCATCGTGCCGCCGGCCAAACTGACCGAAGGCCTGACCTGGCTGGTGACGGGTTTGAGCATCGGCGTGGCGATCGGCGCCGCCGGCTCGGGCGCTCTGGTGGATGCTTTCGGTGCACGCAGCGGATTCTGGCTGGCGATTGTGGCGGGGGCGGTGGTGTTGGCGTCGGCGTTTCAGAGTTATCGGCACCTGAAATAACCCGGCATTGATGAGCTGTTGTGGTGAGGGGATTTATCCCCGATGGGCCGCGAAGCAGCCCCAAATCCAGCCAGCTCTTTCCTTCAGAAGAAGCGTGCCGGGTGAGTTTGCGACTGCTGCGCAGTCGATCGGGGATAAATCCCCTCGCCACAGAGTTATCCACACAGACAGCGGATGGGTTACCAACCCCGTCCCGAATTCACCCAGAAATTCACTGACAGCGACGTCGACACCGATTCCACCTGATGGAACCAGCCCTCCGGTAAAAACAGCAGATCCCCGGCCTCCAGCGTCACGCGCAGGAACGTCACATCGCGTGCTGCGGGAAAGCGCTCGTAGTCCGGCGCGTCGGGGTTGAAGTCGCAGCCATCCAGGCCACCCTTTGGCGCTGTCGACCAGGTGCCCAGCGCCTCGCGGTGATGCGGGGCGGCGAGAGTAAACTGCTTCTGGCCCCAGACCTGCGCGAACAGGTTGTCGGTGTCGTCGCGGTGCAGCGGCGTCAGCGTGCCTTTGGGGCCGATCCAGATGCGTGGCGGGATGAACAGCGAGGCATCGAAGTAGGGCGGGTACTTGATCTGCTGCAGCAATTGCGCCGGCAGGATGTTGTTGCCCATGTAGGCTGGCGGTTCGCCGTCAGCCCGTTTGACTGCCGGTTGGTCCAGCGAGGCAATGAACTCGGCCATCGACGTCGAGCGGAAATCACGTTCGGTGGAAAAGGTTTTCTTCACGTAATCGCCGTGGCGGGTGATGCCCTGCAGTTCGGCGAAATGCACCAGTGATTCCTCGCGACTGAGCTTGAACAGCGGCCAGTCCTGCAGAGCATTGCTGATCACCACCGGGATGCCGTTGGGCAAATACTTGCTTTTGAATTCGCTGACCGACAAATCATCGCGCGCATGGCGCTCGATGTGGGTCTGCACCGGCAGCCCGGCGGTGAGTTGTTCGCTGAAGCGTGGCGGGGTCGGGTAGCGCTTGTTCATGTCGACCTTTTGCGCCACTGCGCCACCGTGCATCGCATGCTCGATGATCTGCGGCAGCAGCGTCGCCAAGCCCATGTTGCCGCCGATTTTCAGGCGCCCGCTGGCGAACAGTTCTTCGACATTGACTCGGCCGCCCATGATCCCGAGAAAATCGCTCTCTGCGACTTCAATGGTCACGTCGGGGCTGGGATGGCGTCCGGGCGCGGTGCGGCTGCTGGCCTTGACCTCCGACCAGTAGGCCTGCTGCGGGCCAAACACGAATTGGAAAACGCCTTCGATGCCGACGGCACCGGCGTTGGCGAACAACTTGCCCAGGATGCTCTGCAGGTCCACGGTGAATCCTCATTATTGGTTTTGGCCTGAACAGTTAACGAGCGCCTGTTGGCGCAATTTACCGGCGCGCGACTAATTTGCCGGGGGCGTAATCCGTTTCTCTCTACAGACAAATTTTTCGAGGAAAGCCGGGTGAACAAGCTGACCCTGCTGTGCCTGCCGTACTCCGGCGCCAGCGCCATGGTCTACAGCCGATGGCGGCCAAAACTGCCGCAATGGCTGCAACTGCAACCGGTGGAACTGCCGGGGCGCGGTGCACGTTTCGACGAGCCGCTGCACACGGATATGCGGGCGCTGGCGATGCAACTGGCCAAGGAATTGCGGCCGAATCTCAAGGCGCCGTATGCGTTGTTCGGCCATAGCCTGGGCGCGCTGCTGGCCTGCGAAATCGCTCACGCGCTGCGCGCATTGGGCTGTCCGGAACCGGTGGCGCTGTTTGCCTCGGGCACGGCGGCGCCGACGATGCGCGCCGATTACGATCGCGGTTTTGCCGAGCCGAAAACCAACGCCGAGCTGATCGATCAATTGCGCACACTCAACGGCACGAGCGAAGAAGTGCTGGCCAATGCCGAGCTGATGAGCCTGACCCTGCCGATCCTGCGCGCCGACTTTCTGCTCTGCGGCAAATTCGAGCCGTTGTCGCGGCCGTTGCTCAACTGCCCGGTGCACGTGCTGGGCGGCAAGGCGGATCGCGCGACCACCGAACAACTGATCGGCTGGAGCAAGGAAACCCGTGGCAGCTTTTCGGTGGACATGCTCGCCGGCGGGCACTTCTTCATTCATGAGCATGAGGCCAAAGTGCTCAAGGTGATCAAGGATCAGCTGGAGGGCCATCATCGTCGGCACAGCCTGATGGCCGTCGTGTAAACCGATTCTGCGGATTCATCCGAGACCCTGTGGGAGCGAGCCTGCTCGCGATAGCGATAGATCAGTCACTGCAACATTGACTGACAGGTCGCTATCGCGAGCAGGCTCGCTCCCACAGGGTTTTGTCTGTCTGACAGTTGTTCTCATCCGCTAATTTTTCCGGTCTGCATTCGTTTTATAGGGACGACGTGCCTTTGTGCTTCCTGCCTACTGATCCGGATGCTGAGAAATGAATGCTGAAGACTCCTTGAAACTTGCTCGCCGGTTTATCGGGTTGCCCCTGGAAAAGCGCCAGATGTTCCTCGCGGCCCTGCACAAGGAGGGCGTGGATTTCGCGCGGTTCCCGATACCCGCCGGCATCGCAGCCGAGGATCGTCAGGCGCTGTCTTACGCGCAGCGACGCATGTGGTTCCTGTGGCAACTCGACCCGCAGAGCGGCGCCTACAACCTGCCCGGTGCGGTGCGACTCAATGGTCGACTGAACCAGTCGGCGCTGGAGCAAGCTTTCGCCAGTCTGGTGGAGCGCCACGAAACCCTGCGCACGGTGTTCCAGCGCCAGGCCGATGACAGTCTCCTGCAAGTGCCGGCCACCGCGCCGCTGCTGATTACCCGGGAAGACTTCAGCGCACTGCCGGCCAGTGAGCGCGAGCAGGCGGTGATCCGTGCCGCCGAACAGCAGTCGGTGTTGCCATTTGATCTGGCGGTCGGCCCCTTGCTGCGGGTGAACTTGCTCAAGCTTGCCGAGCAGGAACACGTGCTGCTGCTGACCCTGCACCACATCGTCTCCGATGGCTGGTCGATGAACGTGTTGATCGACGAATTCATCCGTTGCTACGACGCGTTCGACGCCGGTCAGACGCCGCAATTGCCGCCACTGCCGATCCAGTACAGCGACTATGCGCTGTGGCAACGCCGCTGGCTGGAAGCCGGTGAGCAGGCGCGCCAGCTCGACTATTGGCAGGCACAATTGGGCGACGAGCACCCGGTGCTGGAGTTGCCACTGGATCATTCGCGCCCGGCGATGCCGAGTTATCGCGGTACCCGTTACGAATTCGCGGTCGACGGCCAACTCGCCGAGCAACTGCGCAGCACCGCGCAACAGCATCAGGTCACTTTATTCATGTTCCTGCTCGGCGCCTTCAATGCGCTGTTGCACCGTTACACCGGGCAGACCGACCTGCGCGTCGGTGTGCCGATCGCCAACCGCAATCGCGGCGAGATCGAAGGCCTGATCGGCTTCTTCGTCAATACCCAGGTGCTGCGCACGCAACTGCACGGTCAGACCCGGGTCGACGAACTGTTGCGGGCGGTCAAGGAAACCGCGCTGGGTGCCCAGGCGCATCAGGATCTGCCGTTCGAGCAACTGGTCGAAGCGCTGAAGCTGGAACGCAGCCTCAGCCACACGCCGCTGTTCCAGGTGATGTATAACCATCAGCCGCACGTGGCCGATATCGCCACCATCAGCACCGCATCCGGCCTGCAACTCGACAGCCTCGACTGGCAGAGCCGCACCACTCAGTTCGACCTGACGCTGGACACCTGGGAGAAGGGCGGCAAGCTGCACGCCGCGCTGACCTACGCCAGCGACCTGTTCGATGCACCGACCATCGAACGCATGGCGCGGCACTGGCTGCGCCTGCTGACGGCGATGGTCGCTGATCCGTCGCAGCGCATCGGTGAGTTGCCGCTGCTGGAGGCTGACGAGCAGCGCACGTTGGTGCACGACTGGAACAACGTCCACGCGCGATACCCGAGCGACACGCCGATTCACCAGTTGATCGAAGCACAGGTCGCGCGCACGCCGCAGGCACCGGCACTGGTATTCGGCGAACAGACCCTGAGTTATGCCGAACTGGATGCCCGAGCTAATCGTCTGGCGCATCTGTTGCGCGAACAGGGTGTGCAGGCGGACAGCCTGGTCGGCGTCTGTGCCCTGCGTTCGGTGGAAATGGTCGTCGCGCTGCTGGCGATTCTCAAGGCCGGCGGCGCCTACGTGCCGCTGGATCCGGAGTACCCGCAGGAGCGCCTGGCCTACATGATCGAGGACAGCGGCATCACTTTGCTGCTGACGCAACAGGCGCTGCTGGCAGCGCTGCCGACTGATGGCGTAAACGTCATCACCCTGGATCAGCCGGGGCTGCTCGACCGTTACAGCGACAGCCGTCCCAACGTCAGCGTCGATCCGCTGAACCTGGCGTACGTGATTTACACCTCGGGTTCCACCGGTAAACCGAAGGGCGCCGGCAACAGCCACGCGGCGCTGGTCAACCGTTTGTGCTGGATGCAGGAAGCCTATGCGCTGGACGCCAGTGATTCGGTGCTGCAGAAAACCCCGTTCAGTTTCGACGTGTCGGTGTGGGAGTTCTTCTGGCCGCTGCTGACCGGCGCACGGCTGGTGGTGGCCGCGCCGGGCGCGCACCGTGATCCGCTGCAACTGATCGATAGCATCAACCGCCACGGCATCAGCACGCTGCACTTTGTGCCGTCGATGTTGCAGGCGTTCATCCACGAGACCGGCGTGGAAAGCTGCAGCGGTCTCAAGCGGATTGTCTGCAGCGGTGAAGCGTTGCCGCTGGATGCGCAACTGCAAGTCTTCGCCAAACTGCCGAACGCCAGCCTCTATAACTTGTATGGCCCGACCGAAGCGGCCATCGACGTCACTCACTGGACCTGTGTCGATGAAGGCGCGGACAGCGTGCCGATCGGTCGGCCGATCGCCAACCTGCGCACCCATGTGCTCGATGCCGAATTGCTGCCGGTGCCGAGCGGTGTCGCCGGTGAACTGTATCTGGGCGGCGCCGGGCTGGCGCGCAGTTATCACCAGCGTCCGGCGCTGACGGTCGAACGTTTTGTGCCGTGCCCGTTTCATGACGGCGCGCGCCTGTACCGCACCGGAGACCGTGTGCGGCAGCGTGCCGACGGCGTGATCGAATACCTCGGGCGTCTCGACCATCAGGTGAAGTTGCGCGGCCTGCGCATCGAACTGGGCGAAATCGAAACCCGCCTGATGCAGCACTCGCTGGTGCGTGAGGCGGTGGTGCTGGTGCAGGGCGGCAAGCATCTGGTGGCGTATCTGGTGCTGGAGCAGGCGCAGGCCGACGAACAGTGGCAGCAGGAGGTCAAGGCGTGGCTGCTCGGCAGCCTGCCGGAATTCATGGTGCCGACCTACCTGATCACCCTCGATAAATTACCGGTCACCGCCAACGGCAAACTCGACCGCAAGGCCTTGCCGCAACCGGATGCCGCGCCGCAACAGGCATTCGTGGCGCCACAGGACGCCATGCAAAAAGCCCTCGCGGCGATCTGGGAAGCTGTGCTCGGCCTCGACCGCGTCGGCCTCGAAGACAACTTCTTCGAGCTGGGCGGCGATTCGATCATCTCGATTCAAGTGGTCAGCCGTGCGCGACAGGCCGGGATCCGTATCAGCCCGCGTGACCTGTTCCAGTACCAGACCGTGCGCAGTCTGGCGCTGGTCGCGAGCCACGATCATCTGTCTTCGGTGGATCAGGGGCCGGTGACCGGCGACGCCGTGCTCGGGCCGATCCAGCAGGATTTCTTCAGCCGCGCGATGCCGGTGCGCGAGCACTGGAACCAATCGTTGCTGCTGACCCCGCGTGAGGCATTGAACGCACAATGGCTCGATGCGGCGCTGACCCACCTGATCAATCACCACGACGCCTTGCGCCTGCGTTTTGTCGAAGGCAGCGAAGGCTGGCAGCAAAGCCACGGCCCGCTGCTGACGGGCGCTGAGCTGTGGCAACGCGATGCCGAATCTGCCGAACAGTTGCAGGCGCTATGCAACGAAGCTCAGCGCAGCCTCGACCTGCAAAACGGCCCGCTGCTGCGCGCGTTGCTGGTGACGATGGCCGACGGCTCGCAACGACTGGCACTGATCATTCATCACCTGGCGGTCGATGGCGTTTCCTGGCGGGTGCTGCTGGAAGATCTGCAACAGGCTTACGAGCAACTGGCGGCGGGTGGCGGCATTCAGTTGCCGGCGAAGACCAGCGCGTTCCAGAGCTGGACGGCGCGTCTTGCGCAGGAAGCGTCGCGCTTCGATGAGCAATTGGGTTATTGGAAAGCCCAGCATCAGGGCGCCGAAGATCTGCCGTGCGACCGCCCGGATGGCAGCCTGCAAAATTTGCATGGCGAGAAAATCGAATGGCGCCTCGACGCCGAGCGCACCCGCCAGTTGTTGCAACAAGCGCCCGCCGCGTATCGCACGCAGGTCAACGACCTCTTGCTCACCGCACTGGCGCGCACCATCAGCCGCTGGAGCCAGCAGCCGGGCACGCTGATCGAACTGGAAGGCCACGGCCGCGAAGACCTGTTTGATGACTTCGACCTGACCCGCACCGTGGGTTGGTTCACCAGTCTGTTCGCGGTCAACCTGACCGCCAGCGCTGATCTCGACGGCTCGATCAAGGCGATCAAGGAGCAACTGCGCGTGGTGCCGGACAAAGGTCTGGGTTACGGCGTGCTACGGCATCTGGCCGCGCCGGCGGTACGCGCCGAACTGGCCGCGCTGCCGCAGCCGCGTATCACCTTCAACTACCTCGGCCAGTTCGATCGCCAGTTCGACGAGACGGCGCTGTTCGTGCCGTCGGTTGAAACCAGCGGCGTGGCGCAGGATCCGTCGGCGCCTCTGGGCAACTGGCTGACCGTGGAAGGTCAGGTGTATGGCGGCGAATTGTCGATGAGCTGGGGCTTCAGCCGCGAGATGTTCGACAGCGTCACGGTGCAGCAACTGGTCGATCAATACGCCAGCGAATTGCAGGCGCTGATCGAACACTGCTGCACGCTACCCATTGCGCAAGCGACGCCTTCGGACTTCCCGCTGGCTCGGGTGACTCAGGCGCAACTGGATGCGCTGCCGGTGCCGGCCGGTCAGCTCGATGATGTCTACCCACTGTCGCCGATGCAGCAGGGTTTGCTGTTCCACACCCTCTACGAGCAAGCGGCGGGGGAATACATCAACCAGTTGCGCGTGGATGTGCAAGGTCTTGACCCTGAGCGTTTCCGCGCCGCGTGGCAGGCCACCGTCGCTGCGCAGGACATTCTGCGCAGCGGTTTCGTCTGGCAGGGCGAACTGGCGCAACCGCTGCAGATCGTCCACAAACAGGTGCAGTTACCGTTCAGCGTTCTCGACTGGCGCGAGCGCGACGATCAGCCGGCAGCCCTCGCGGAGCTGGCCGATGCCGAGCGTCAGCAAGGATTTGATCTGAGCCATGCACCGTTGCTGCGTCTGGTGCTGGTGCAGACCGCTGCCGAGCAATGGCACCTGATCTACACCCATCACCACATCCTGATGGACGGCTGGAGCAACTCGCAGTTGCTCGGCGAAGTCTTGCAGCGCTACAGCGGTCGCACCCCGGCCCATGGTGGCGGACGTTATCGCGACTACATCGCCTGGCTGCAACGTCAGGACGCGCAACTGAGTCAGGACTTCTGGAGCGCTCAGTTGGCCGCGCTGCAAGAGCCGACCCGACTGGCCCGTGCCGCGACCGGCGGCGAGCGCGCCAGCGGCCACGGCGACCATTACCTGACGCTGGACGTGCCGCGCACCCAGGCGCTGGAAGTGTTTGCCCGCCAGCAGAAAGTCACCGTCAACACCCTCGTGCAAGCCGCGTGGCTGCTGTTGCTGCAGCGCTACACCGGCCACGAAGCGGTGGCGTTCGGTGCGACCGTGGCCGGGCGTCCGGCGGATTTGCCGGGCATCGAGCAACAGGTCGGCCTGTTCATCAACACGCTGCCGGTGATCGGCGCGCCGCGCCCGGACCAAAGCGTTGGCCAATGGCTGCAAGCGGTGCAGGCGCAAAACCTCAGCCTGCGCGACTTCGAACACACGCCGCTGGCGGACATCCAGCGCTGGGCCGGGCAGGGCGGGGAAGCGCTGTTCGACAACATTCTGGTGTTCGAAAACTACCCGGTCGCCCAGGCGCTGAGCCAGGCCGGGCAAGGCCTGACATTCGGTGATGTCGGCAACCTTGAGCAGACCCACTACGCCCTGAGCGTGGCGGTCACCCTCGGTCAGCAACTGGCGCTGCACTACAGCTTCGACCGCAGCCAGTTTGCCAGTGAGGTTATCGAAGGCATCAGTGCCCATCTGCTGCAATTGCTTGAGCAGTTTGCCGTGTCGGCCGAGCGCAACCTCGGCGAAATCGCTCTGGCCAGTGCTGACGAGCATGCCCGCCAGCAAGCCGAAAACCAGCCGCAGCCATACCCGCTGGACATCGCGGTGCATCAGCGCATTGCTGCGCTGGCGGCCGAGCGTCCGCAGCGCACCGCGGTGATCTTCAACGGTCAGCATTTCAGTTATGGCGAGATCGAGCAGCGTGCCAATCAACTGGCTCACGCGCTGATCGCCCGTGGTGTCGGCGCCGAGACTCGGGTCGGCGTGGCCCTGCCGCGCAGCGAGGCGGTGATCGTCGCGCTGCTGGCGGTGCTCAAGGCCGGCGGTGCCTATGTGCCGCTGGACACCAGTTACCCGCGTGAACGCCTGGCCTATCTGATCGAGGATTCAGGGCTGGCGCTGCTGATCAGCGATTCGTCGGTATCAGCGCAATTGCCGGTCGACGAGTCGGTGCCATTGCTGGAACTGGATCGTCTCGACCTGCGCCAGTTGCCGATCACGGCGCCACAGGTGCCAGTCGATCCGCATAACCTCGCGTACGTGATCTACACCTCCGGTTCCACCGGCAATCCGAAAGGCGTCAGCGTTGCCCACGGCCCACTGGCGATGCATTGCCAGGCCATCGGTCAGCGCTACGAAATGCGCGACAGCGACTGCGAATTCCACTTCATGTCGTTCGCCTTCGACGGCGCCCACGAACGCTGGCTGACCAGCCTGACCCACGGGGCTTCGCTGCTGATTCGCGACGACACGCTGTGGACGCCGGAGCAGACCTACAACGCGATGATCGAACACCGCGTGAGCGTGGTCGCGTTCCCGCCGGTGTACCTACAACAACTGGCCGAACACGCCGAGCGTGTCGGCAACGCGCCGAAGGTGCGGATCTATTGCTTCGGCGGCGATGCGGTGCCGAGCGCCAGTTTCGAACGGGTCAAACGCGCGCTCGATCCGGACTACATCATCAACGGCTACGGCCCGACCGAAACCGTGGTCACGCCATTGATCTGGAAGGCTGCCCGTGAAGAGCCATGCGGTGCCGCTTACGCGCCGATCGGCAGCCGGATCGGCGACCGCAGCGCCTACGTGCTCGACGCCGATCTGAACCTGCTGCCACAAGGCATGGCCGGTGAGCTGTACCTCGGTGGTACCGGGTTGGCGCGGGGTTATCTGAACCGTCCGGGGCTGACTGCTGAGCGTTTTGTCGCCGACCCGTTCAGCGCAAATGGCGGCTTGCTGTATCGCACCGGTGACCTGGTGCGCCAGCGCGTCGACGGCACGTTCGACTATCTGGATCGCATCGACAATCAGGTGAAGATTCGTGGGTTCCGTATCGAACTGGGCGAAGTCGAAGCGGCGCTGCAAGCTCTCGACGGCGTGCGTGAAGCGGTGGTCGTGGCGCAGGAAGGCAGTGCCGGCAGTGGCAAGCGTCTGGTGGCTTACGTGGTCGGCGATTCAGCGAGTGCCGAGTTCACCGACGACCTGCGCGCGCAGCTCAAGGCCAGCCTGCCGGCGCACATGGTGCCGGCGTATGTCCTGCGTCTTGAGCGCATGCCGCTGACGCCGAATGGCAAGCTCGATCGCAAGAACCTGCCAAAACCGGACGTCAGCCAACTGCAACAGACCTATGTCGCCCCACAGACGGCGCTGGAGCAACAACTGGCGGCGATCTGGCAAGACGTGCTCAAGCTTGAGCAAGTCGGTGTCAGCGACAACTTCTTCGAACTGGGCGGCGATTCGATCATCTCGATTCAAGTGGTCAGCCGGGCGCGGCAGGCCGGGATTCGCTTCAGCCCCAAAGACCTGTTCCAGCACCAGACCATTCAGGCCCTCGCTACAGTCGCGCAGACCGGCGAGGCGGTGCAGCCTATCGATCAGCATGCGCAAACCGGTGAAACCGCGCTGTTGCCGATTCATCAGGCATTCTTTGCCGAGGCGATTCCCGACCGTCACCACTGGAACCAGTCGGTGATGCTCAAGCCGACGCAGGCGTTGGATGCTCAGGCACTGGAGCAAGCGCTGGATGCGTTGATCGTTCAGCACGACAGTTTGCGTCTGGACTTTGTCGAGCAGGCCGCGGGTTGGTCGGCGCACTACCGCGACGTCGCCACGCAAGCGGGGGAAACCATTCTCTGGCAAGTCGAGGTCGCTGATCTCGCCGCCCTTGAGGCACTGGGCGACAAGGCCCAGCGCAGTCTGCAACTGAGCGGCGGTTCGCTGATCCGCGCGGTGCTGGCGAACCTGGCTGATGGCAGTCAGCGCCTGCTGCTGATCGTCCATCACCTGGTGGTCGATGGCGTGTCGTGGCGGATTCTGTTTGAAGACCTGCAAAACGCTTATCGCCAGCTCCTCGCAGGTAAGCCTGTGCAATTGCCGGCGAAAACCAGCGCAGTCAAAGCTTGGGCGGCAGCGTTGCAGGACTACGCCCAAACCCCTGCGTTGCAGGCCGAGCTGGGCTTCTGGCAGCAGCAATTGCAGGGCGCTTCGGCGGCCTTGCCTTACGACCGGCCGCAGGGTGGTCAGCAACACGATCAGGCACTGACCCTGCGCAGCAAACTCGATCAGACCCTGACCCGCCAGCTGCTGCAGGAAGCTCCGGCGGCCTATCGCACCCAGGTCAACGACCTGTTGCTGACCGCGCTGGCGCGGGTGCTGGTGCGCTGGACCGGTGACGACAATGCGTTGGTATTGCTTGAGGGCCATGGTCGCGAAGACCTGTTCGAACACATCGATCTGACCCGCACCGTGGGCTGGTTCACCAGCGTATTCCCGGCACGCCTGGCACCGGCTGCGGAACTCGGCGCGTCGCTCAAGCAGATCAAGGAACAGCTGCGGGCGATCCCCCACAAGGGCATCGGCTTCGGCGCACTCGCGCACCTTGGTGACGAGCCGGTGCGTGCCACCCTGCAAGCCTTGCCGGCGCCGCGCCTGACCTTCAACTACCTCGGCCAGTTCGACGGCAGCTTCGACGCTGCCAGCGATGCCCTGTTCGTGCCGACCAGCGAGTCCGGCGGCGCAGAGGTCAATCTGCAAGGGCCGCTGGGCAATCCGCTGGCGCTCAACAGCAAGGTGTTCGGCGGTGAGCTGGACCTGAGCTGGACCTACAGCGGCGCGATGTTCGACACCGCCACCATCCAGCGTCTGGCCGACGACTATGTGCAGGAACTGACCACGCTGATCGGCCACTGCTGCGACAGTGCCAACCGTGGCGTGACGCCGTCGGACTTCCCGCTGGCGCAACTGTCGCAAGCGCAACTGGATGCGCTGGTGCTGGAGCCGCAAGGCATCGACGACATTTATCCGCTGTCGCCGATGCAGCAGGGCATGCTGTTCCACACCTTGCTCGAACACGGCAACGGCGACTACATCAACCAGATGCGCCTGGACGTCGACGGCGTCGATCCGCAACGCTTCCGCGCGGCGTGGCAGGCGGCGGTAGATGCCCACGACATCCTGCGCAGCGGCTTCTTCTGGCAAGGCGATCTGCCGCAACCGGTGCAAGTGGTGCAACGTCAGGTCGAGGTGCCGTTCAGCGTGCTCGACTGGCACGGCAGGACTGATCTGGAGGCAGCGCTGCAAACCCTCGCCGATGAGGAGCGCGCACTGGGTCTGGACCTGAGCTGTGCACCGCTGATGCGCCTGGTGCTGGTGCGCACTGCAGCCGAGCGTTATCACCTGATCTACACCAACCATCACATCCTGATGGACGGCTGGAGCAGCGCGCAGTTGCTCGGCGAAGTGTTGCAGCACTACAGCGGCGAAACGGTCGCCCGTGGCGCGGGTCGCTACCGCGATTACATCGCTTGGCTGCAATGTCAGGATGGCGCGGCGGCGCAAGCCTACTGGCTGGCGACGCTGGGCAATCTGCAGGAACCGACGCGCCTGGCCAATGCCATCGCGCGGCCGCACGCCGGTTTGCCGAGCGTGGGTTATGGCGATCATTACCAGGTGCTGGACGCTGAGCTGAGCCAGCGCCTGGGCGAGTTTGCCCGGGCCGCGAAAGTCACCGTCAACACCGTGGTGCAAGCCGCGTGGCTGCTGCTGTTGCAGCGCTACACCGGCAAGGACTGCGTGGCGTTCGGCGCCACCGTCGCCGGGCGTCCGGCGGAGCTACCGGGTGCCGAAGCGCAGATCGGCCTGTTCATCAACACGCTGCCGGTGATCGCCGCACCGCCCGCGCAGCAGAGCGTGATCGCCTGGCTGCAAGCGGTGCAGGCGCAGAACCTCGCCTCACGCGAGTTCGAACACACGCCGTTGGCGGATATTCAGCGCTGGGCCGGGCAGGGCGGTGACGCACTGTTCGACAGCCTGATGGTGTTCGAGAACTACCCGATCGGCGAAGCACTGGAACGCGGTGCGCCGCAAGGTCTGCGCTTCGGCGCGGTGGCCAATCAGGAGCAGACCAACTATCCGCTGACCCTGCTGGTGAACATGGGCGCGCAACTGTCCGTGCATTTCAGTTATCAACGCGACAGCTTCGCGGCGGCCAGCGTGGCGCAGTTGGGCGCGCATCTGCAGCGTCTGCTGAGCCAGATGGCTGATGGCGGCGAACGTACGCTCAGCGCGCTGAACCTGATCGAACATAACCTGCCGGTGAACAGCGATTTCGTTACCGAGCAGTGCATCCATCAAGCCATCGCCTATCAAGTGGCGGCGACTCCGGATGCCTTGGCGGTGACCTTCGCCCATACGCAATTGACCTACGCCGAGCTGGACGCGCAGGCCAATCGTCTGGCGCACAAGCTGCTTGAGCTGGGTGTTGGTCCGGAAGTGCGGGTGGGCGTGGCCATGCCGCGTTCCGAGCAGTTGCTGATTGCCTTGTTCGCGGTGCTCAAGGCTGGTGGCGCCTATGTGCCGCTGGACCCGGATTACCCGGCCGATCGCGTGGCTTACATGCTGGAGGACAGCCGGGCGCGGGTGTTGCTGACCGAACAGGCGGTTGCCTCGACCCTGAGCGTGCCGGGCGATACGCAAGTGCTGCTGATGGATCAGGTTTCGTTGGGCGGTTATTCGGCTGTTGCACCACAGACTGCGGTGCAGCCGGACAACCTCGCCTACGTGATCTACACCTCCGGTTCCACCGGCAAACCGAAAGGCGTGGCGATTGCCCATCGCAACGTCATGGCGCTGATCGACTGGTCGGCCAAGGTCTACAGCCGCGACGACATTCAAGGCGTACTGGCCTCGACGTCGGTGTGCTTCGACCTGTCGGTGTGGGAGCTGTTCGTCACGTTGGCCAACGGCGGCTCGCTGATCATCGCGCGTAATGCCTTGGAGCTGGCGCAACTGCCGGCCCGCGATCAGGTGCGCCTGATCAACACTGTGCCGTCGGCAATTGCTGCGCTGCAGCGTGCCGGGCAGATTCCGCCGAGCGTGCGCATCATCAACCTGGCGGGTGAACCGCTGAAACAAGCGCTGGTGGAGGCGCTGTATCAGCAGCCGACGGTCGAGCACGTTTACGACCTGTATGGCCCATCGGAAGACACCACCTATTCGACCTGGACCCGCCGCAGTGCTGGTGGCCAGGCGCGGATTGGTCGCGCGCTCGAGCACAGCGCCAGCCATCTGCTGGATGCTGATCTGCACGCAGTGCCGCAGGGCGTTTCGGCCGAGCTGTACCTGTCCGGCGCCGGCATCACGCGCGGTTATCTGGGGCGTGCGGCGATGACCGCCGAGCGCTTTGTGCCGAATCCTTTCGTCGGCAATGGCGAGCGCATGTACCGCACCGGCGACCTGATTCGTCAGCGCGAGGAGGGCGAGCTGGAGTACATGGGCCGCATCGACCATCAGGTGAAAATTCGTGGATTCCGCATCGAACTGGGGGAGATCGAGGCGCGATTGCTCGCGCAACCGGCAGTCAGCGAAGCGGCGGTGCTGGCCGTCGAAAGCGACACCGGCGCGCAACTGGTGGCGTATGTGGTCGCTCCGCAACTGGAGATGCACGACGGGGACGCGCAGCGGCAACTGCGCGAGGGACTAAAGACTGGCCTCAAGTCTTCGTTACCTGACTACATGATTCCCGCGCACCTGCTGTTCCTTGAGCAGTTGCCACTGACCCCCAACGGCAAACTCGACCGCAAGGCCCTGCCGGCGGTCGATGCCAGCCAGATGCAGGCCGCGTATGTCGCGCCGCACAGTGAGCTTGAGCAGCAGGTCGCGGCGATCTGGCAGCAAGTGCTCGAAGTGCAACGCATCGGCTTGAACGATCACTTCTTCGAACTCGGCGGGCACTCGCTGCTGGCGGTCAACGTGGTGTCGCGCATGGCTCTTGAACTGGGCCTGACGCTGACCCCGCAACTGTTATTCCAGCACCCCGTCCTGAGCGATTTTGTCGCTCGACTCGATACAGGAGGCGGGGCAATCAACGAACAGAAACTGAGCAAGCTGGAAGCCCTGCTTGACGATATGGAGGAAGTCTGATGGACAAGAGTGTTGCTTTGAGGGTAGCCAAGCGCTTTATCACTCTGCCGCTGGACAAACGTAAGCTGTACCTGGAAAAGATGCTCGAAGAGGGCGTCTCTCCGGCCAACCTGCCGATCCCGGAAACACGTTCCGGGTTTGCGGCGATTCCTCTGTCGTACGCTCAGGAACGTCAACTGTTCCTCTGGCAAATGGACCCGCACAGCACCGCGTATCACATCCCTAGCGCCTTGCGCCTCAAGGGTCGGCTGGATGTGGCGGCGCTGGAGCGCAGCTTCAACGCGGTGGCGGCGCGCCACGAAAGCTTGCGCACCACTTTCGCCGAACAGGGTGAAAGCTTTTGCCAGGTGATTCATCCGCAGTTGCCGCTGAGCATCAGCCTGACGCCATTGCCGGAGGGCCTCGACGCCGCCGGGGAAGACGCCGCGATCAAGGCCTTCGTCGAGAGCGAAACCGCACGCCCGTTCAATTTGCAGCAGGGCCCGCTGCTGCGGGTGGCGCTGCTCGAAGTGGCGGAAGACGACCATGTGCTGGTGCTGATCCAGCACCACATCATCGCCGATGGCTGGTCGATCAAAGTCCTGGTCAACGAGCTGATCCAGCATTACGCCGCCGACACCGCCGGGCAGCCGCTGAGCCTGCCGGAACTGGAAGTGCAATACGCCGACTACGCGATCTGGCAGCGCCACTGGCTGGAAGCGGGCGAGCGTGAGCGCCAGTTAGCCTACTGGGTCAAGACCCTGGGCGGCGAGCAGCCGGTGCTGGAGCTGCCGATCGATTTCCCGCGTCCGGCCGTGCAAAGCCTGCGCGGTGCGCGGCTGGAGCTGAACCTGCCGGCTGACCTCGGTGACGCCCTCAAACAGCTGGCGCAGCGCGAAGGTGCGAGCCTGTTCATGCTGTTGCTGGCGTCGTTCCAGGCGTTGCTGCATCGCTACAGCGGTCAGGCGCAGATTCGCGTCGGAGTGCCGACCGCCAACCGTAATCGGGTCGAGACTGAAGGCCTGATCGGCTTCTTCGTCAACACGCAGGTGCTGAATGCCGAGGTCAGCGGGCAACTGCCGTTCAACCAGTTGCTGGCTCAGGTCAAGCAGGCGGCGATGGATGCGCAGGCGCATCAGGACCTGCCGTTCGAGCAACTGATCGAAGCCCTGCAACCGGAGCGCAGCCTGAGCCACAGCCCGGTGTTCCAGGTGATGTTCAACCACCAGACCAGCCGTGATCAGGGCCGCAGCGCGGCGCAGTTGCCGCAGCTGAGTGTCGAGGATGTGCAGTGGGAAGGGCGCACCGCGCAGTTCGATCTGACGCTGAATACCTACGAGTCCAGCGACGGCTTTGACGCCGAGCTGACCTACGCCACTGATCTGTTCAAAGCTGAAACCGTCGAGCGTCTGGCGCGTCACTGGCAGAACCTGCTGCGCGGTATCGTCGCCGCGCCGAGCCAGCGCGTCGGCGAATTGCCGTTGCTGGAAAGCGCCGAACACGGCGTGCTGTTGCAGGACTGGTTGCGCAGCGCCGACCGCACTGCGCAAGCCGAATGCGTGCAGGAGGATTTCTCCCGGCGTGTGCAGCAAACACCGCAGGCCACGGCCCTGATTATCGGCGAAGACGTGCTGAGCTATGGCGAGCTGGATGCCCGCTCCAGTCAACTGGCGCACAAGCTGATCGAGGCCGGTGTCGGCCCGGATCAGCTGGTTGGCATCGCCGTCGAACGCAGTGTGGAAATGATCGTCGGCCTGCTGGCGATCCTCAAGGCCGGCGGTGCTTATGTGCCGCTGGACCCGGCGTACCCGCAGGATCGCCTGGCCTACATGATCGAGGACAGCGGCCTGCAATTGCTGCTGACCCAAAGCCATTTGCAGACGCAACTGCCGATCCCGCCGGGCGTGCAAAGCCTGTTGCTGGATCAGCCAAACGACTGGCTGGCGGCTTATCCACAGACCGCGCCGGAAGTGGCAGTCAATGGCGAGCATCTGGCCTACACGATCTACACCTCCGGTTCCACCGGCAAACCCAAAGGCGTGATGGTGCGCCACGCGGCGCTGAGCAATTTTGTCGCGAGCATGATCAAGCAGCCGGGCATCGTGGCCACGGATCGGATGCTGTCGCTGACCACCTTTTCGTTTGATATTTTCGGCTTGGAAATCTACGGCCCATTGCTGGCCGGTGCCTGTGTGGTGCTGACCGGCAAGGATGTGCATCAAGACCCGCAAGCGGTGCTCGAACTGATCGAGCGTCATGGCGTGACGGCGCTGCAAGCCACGCCCTCGACCTGGCGCATGCTGCTGGACAATGAACAGGCGCCGATCCTGGCAGGCCGCACGTTCCTCTGTGGCGGTGAAGCGCTGTCGCAGGAACTGGCGCAACGCATGCTCGCACTGACGCCGAGCGTGTGGAACCTCTACGGCCCGACCGAAACCACTATCTGGTCGGCGCAGCACGCCTTGAGTGCGGACAGCAGCCGTCCATTCCTCGGCACGCCGATCGACAACACCGCGTTGTACATCCTCGGTAGCGACCTTGAGCTCAATCCGCTCGGCGCCCCGGGTGAGCTGCTGATCGGCGGCGACGGCCTCGCTCGTGGTTACTTCCAGCGCCCGAGCCTGACCGCCGAACGTTTTGTCCCCGATCCCTTTTCGAAAACCGGCGCGCGTCTGTACCGCACCGGCGACCTGACCCGTTACCGCGCCGAAGGCGTGATCGAGTACATCGGGCGGATCGACCATCAGGTGAAAATCCGTGGTTTCCGGATTGAACTCGGTGAGATCGAAGCGCGTTTGCTCGCCCTCGATAGCGTGCGCGAAACCGTGGTAGTCGCTCAGGACGGCCCGACCGGACCGCAACTGGTCAGCTATGTGGTGCCGACCGCCGACGCTTTTGATGAAGGCGAACTGCGCGCCGCATTGAAAGCCAGCCTCAAGGCCGAGCTGCCGGAATACATGGTGCCGGCGCACCTGTTGTTCCTCGCGCAACTGCCGCTGACGCCGAACGGCAAAGTCGACCGCAAAGCCTTGCCGGCGCCCGACGCCAGCCAACTGCAATCGACTTACATCGCCCCGCAAACCGCCACTCAACACAGCGTCGCCGAGATCTGGCAAGCGGTGCTCAAGCTTGATCGCTTAGGCCTGAGCGATAACTTCTTCGAACTGGGCGGCCACTCGTTGCTGGTCACGCAAGTGGTCTCGCGGGTACGTCAGGCTCTGAACGTTCGCGTGCCGCTGCGCACGTTGTTCGAACACAGCACGCTGGAAGACTTTGTCGCCGCGCTGGGCGTCGATCAGGCGCATCGGGAGCCGCCGATTGTTGCCTTGCCACGCCAGCAACCGCTAGCGCTGTCCTATGCCCAGGAACGTCAATGGTTCCTCTGGCAGCTGGAACCGACCAGCACCGCTTATCACGTGCCGGCGGCGTTGCGTCTGCGCGGTGAGCTGGATCTGCCGGCGTTGCAGCGCAGCTTCGACGCGCTGATCGAGCGCCACGAATCGCTGCGCACCTGCTTCGTCGAGCAGCAGGGGCAGACCCTGCAAGTGATCCAGGCTCACGGCACGCTCGATCTGCAGGTGCAGGACGTGGCGGCGGATCTCGACGAGGCGGCGCTGCAAGCGCTGGTCGCCGCCGAAACCCTGCACCTGTTCAATCTGCAGCAAGGCCCGTTGCTGCGGGTCAAACTGCTGCGTCTGGCCGCCGATGACCACGCGCTGGTCATCACCCTGCATCACATCGTCGCCGATGGCTGGTCGATGAATGTCATGGTCGATGAGCTGGTGGCGTTGTATGCCGCCTACAGCCAGGGCCAGAACGTGCAATTGCCGGCGCTGCCGGTGCAATACGCCGACTACGCCGTGTGGCAGAAACAGTGGATGGACGCCGGTGAACGCGAGCGTCAATTGAGCTACTGGGCCGCACAACTCGGCGATGGTGATCAACCGCTGCTGGAGTTGCCGACTGACCGTCCACGTCCAGCCGAGCAGAGCTATCGTGGCGCCCGTCGCGATATCCCGCTGAGCCTCGAACTGGCCACCGCGCTCAAGCAACTGGCGCAGCGTGAGAATGTCACGCTGTTTGCGCTGTTGCTGGCGTCGTTCCAGACCCTGATGCATCGCTACAGCGGTCAGGTCGATATCCGCGTCGGGGTGCCGGTGGCCAACCGCAACCGGGTCGAGACCGAAGGCCTGATCGGTTTCTTCGTCAACACCCAGGTACTCAAGGCCGAGTTCGACAGTCAGCAGACGTTCCGCAGCCTGCTGCAGCAAGTGAAAAATACGGTGCTGGGTGCGCAGGCGCATCAGGATCTGCCGTTCGAGCAACTGGTCGACGCGCTGCAACCGGAGCGCAGCCTCAGCCACAGCCCGCTGTTCCAGGTGATGCACAACCACCAGAGCCAGGTGCGTCAGGCGCAGGGCGCCACGCGTCTGCCAAAACTGGCGATTGAAGGCTTGCCTTGGGCGTCCAATACAGCGCAGTTCGATCTGACCCTGAACACTTTTGAATCGAGCGATAACGTCTGGGCCGAGCTGACCTATGCCACCGACCTGTTCGATGTCGAAACCATCGAACGCCTGGCGCAACACTGGACCCATCTGCTGCAAGGCATCGTCGCCGACAGCGCTCAGCGCATCGCCGAACTGCCGCTGCATGACGCCGCCGAACGCGCGGCGACCTTGCAGCAGTGGAACCCGGCCATCCGCGATTTCCCGAGCGAGCAGTGCTTGCATCAATTGATCGAACAACAAGCCGCCCGCGCCCCGCAAGCGATTGCCGTGAGCTGTGCCGGGCAGTCCCTGAGCTACGGCGAACTCAACAGCCGCGCCAACCAGTTGGCCCACAAGCTGATTGCCAGCGGTGTCGGCCCGGACGTGCGCGTCGGTCTGGCGGTGGAGCGCAGCCTCGACATGCTGGTCGGCCTACTGGCGATTCTCAAGGCCGGCGGCGCCTATGTGCCGCTGGACCCGACGTACCCGGAAGAACGCCTGAGCTACATGATCGGCGACAGCGGCATCGCCTTGCTGCTGACCCAGAGTCATCTGCTGGGGCGTTTGCCG
The DNA here is from genome assembly GCF_000514195.1 of Pseudomonas sp. URIL14HWK12:I6. Taxonomy (NCBI): domain Bacteria; kingdom Pseudomonadati; phylum Pseudomonadota; class Gammaproteobacteria; order Pseudomonadales; family Pseudomonadaceae; genus Pseudomonas; species Pseudomonas sp. URIL14HWK12:I6. The sequence goes on along the minus strand of NZ_AZVL01000031.1, from coordinate 11,136 downwards.
GTGCCGGATTCGTTGCGCAGCCTGATGCTTGATCAGGAACGTGACGGTCTGGAAGGCTACAGCGACAGTAATCCGCAGGTGCGCATGAGCCCGGACAACCTGGCTTACGTGATCTACACCTCCGGTTCTACCGGGCAGCCGAAGGGCACGTTGCTGGCCCATCGCAACGTGCTGCGCCTGTTTGAGGCCACCGATGCGTGGTTCGATTTCGGCGCCGCGGATGTCTGGAGCCTGTTCCATTCCTACGCGTTCGATTTCTCGGTGTGGGAGATTTTCGGGGCGCTGCTGTACGGCGGCAAACTGCTGGTGGTGCCTTACGAGGTCAGCCGTTCGCCGGAAGATTTCTTCGCCTTGCTCTGCCGTGAAGGCGTCACCGTTCTGAACCAGACGCCGTCGGCGTTCAAGCAATTGATGCAAGTGGCCTGTGCCCCCGAACACGCGACGCAAGCACTGGCGCTGCGTTACGTGGTGTTCGGCGGCGAGGCGCTGGAGGTCAAGAGCCTGCGTCCGTGGTTCGAGCGTTTCGGCGATCAGGCACCGCAGCTGATCAACATGTACGGCATCACCGAAACCACCGTGCACGTGACCTACCGGCCGATTTCGCTGGCCGACTTGCAGCGTGACGCCAGCAGTCCGATCGGCGAACCGATTCCCGATCTGTCCTGGTACTTGCTCGACGGTGATCTGAATCCGGTCGCCAAAGGCTGCATCGGTGAGCTGTACGTCGGTCGTGCCGGCCTGGCTCGCGGTTACCTGAACCGTGCGGATCTGACCAGCCTGCGCTTCATTCCCGACCCGTTCGCCGCTGATGGCGGGCGTCTGTACCGTACCGGTGACCTGGCGCGCTATCGCGCCGACGGCGTGATCGAATACATCGGCCGGATCGACCATCAGGTGAAAATTCGCGGTTTCCGTATCGAACTCGGCGAGATCGAAGCGCAACTGCTGGAACAGGCTGCCGTGCGCCAGGCCGTGGTGCTGGCGCAGCCGGGCCTCAGCGGTCAGCAACTGGTGGCGTATCTGGTGCCAGGCGACGCCGCGCTGCTCGACGCAAGCCCGGCCGAACAGGCGCTGTGGCGCGACAGCGTGCGCGCCGAACTCAAGGCCAGTCTGCCGGATCACATGGTCCCGGCGCACCTGTTGCTGCTGGCGCAATTGCCGTTGACCGCCAACGGCAAACTCAATCGCAATGCCTTGCCGTCACCGGACGCCAGCCAGGCGCAGCAGACCTATCAGGCGCCGCAAAGCGCGATGGAGCAGGGGCTGGCCGCGATCTGGCAAGACGTGCTGAAGCTGCCGCAGGTCGGCATCCACGACAACTTCTTCGAATTGGGCGGTGACTCGATCATCTCGATTCAGGTGGTCAGTCGCGCCCGTCAGGCCGGCATCCGCCTCAATCCCAAAGACTTGTTCCAGCACCAGACCGTGCAGCGTCTGGCGCTGGTCGCGCAGTGGGGCGGCGACGAATCGACGATTGATCAGCAAGCTGCGAGCGGTGCGGCGTTGCTGCTGCCGATCCAGCAGCAGTTCTTCGCCGACGAGATTCCGCAGCGTCATCACTGGAACCAGTCGGTACTGCTGCAACCGCGGCAGGCGCTGGACGCTGAAAAGGTCGAGCAGGTGTTGCGCGCACTGGTCGCTCATCACGATGCCTTGCGCCTGAGCTTCACCCAGCGCGATGGCGTGTGGCAGGCCGAGCATCGCGCGGTCGAAGCGCTGCCGCAGAACCTGCTTTGGCAGGAACAGGTCGCGGATGCCGCCGCCCTTGAAGCCTTGGGTAACCGCGCCCAGCGCAGCCTCGATCTGCAACACGGGCCGTTGCTGCGTGCGGTGCTGGCAAATCTGGCCGATGGCACGCAGCGTTTGCAGTTGGTGATTCATCACCTGGCGGTGGACGGCGTGTCGTGGCGGATTCTGCTGGAAGACCTGCAGAACGCTTATCAGCAATTGCTGAATGATCAGCCGTTGAGCCTGCCGTCCCGGACCAGCGCCTTCAAGGACTGGAGCGAGCATTTGCAGCGTTACGCTAACAGCCCGGCGTTGCAGGCCGAACTGGATTATTGGCAGGCCTGCCTGAGCGATGTAAGTACCGATCTGCCGTGCAAACGCGTTGACGCCAGTCAGGACAATCGTCTGGCCCAGACCGTACAAACCCGGCTCGGCACCGAGCTGACCCGCCAACTGCTGCAAGAGGCCCCGGCGGCGTACCGCACCCAGGTGAACGATCTGTTGCTGACGGCACTGGCGCGGGTCATCGGTCGCTGGAGCGGGCAGGCGTCGACGCTGATCCAGCTCGAAGGCCATGGTCGCGAAGAACTGTTCGACGGTGTCGATCTGACCCGCACGGTGGGCTGGTTCACCAGCCTGTTCCCGGTGCGCCTGACGCCGGTAGAGACGCTTGGCGAGTCGATCAAGCAGATCAAGGAACAACTGCGCTCGATCCCCAACAAGGGCATCGGTTTCGGCGCTTTGCGTTACCTCGGTGATGCCCGCGCGCAGCAGAGCTTGCAGGCCTTGCCGAGCCCGCGCATCACCTTCAACTACCTTGGGCAGTTCGACGGTAGTTTCGCTGGCGACGAGGCTGCGCTGTTCGTGCCGTCGCCGGATAACGCCGGCCTCGATCAGAGCCCGGAGGCGCCGCTGGGCAACTGGCTGACTCTCAACGGTCAAGTGTATGGCGGCGAGCTGCGGGTGGGCTGGACGTTCAGCCGCGAGCGTTTCGACGGCGCGGTGATCGAAGCCCTGGCCGAAGATTACGCTGCAGAACTCGCAGCGTTGATCGGCCATTGCCTGACCCCGGGCATCGAAGACCTGACCCCGTCGGACTTCCCGTTGGCCGGCCTGACGCAGGCGCAGCTCGATCAGTTTCCGCTGGCGCCACGCCAGGTCGCCGATGTGTATCCGCTGTCGGCGATGCAGCAGGGCATGTTGTTCCACAGCCTCTACGAGCAGGCCACCGGCGATTACATCAACCAGGTCCGGCTCGATGTCGAAGGCCTCGATCCGCAACGCTTCCAGCAGGCCTGGCAAGCGGCGGTGGACAACCACGACATCCTGCGCAGCAGCTTTGTCTGGCAGGGTGAACTGGCGCGTCCAGTGCAGGTGGTGCACAAGCAACTGGACATGCCGTTCCGCGTCCTCGACTGGCGTGATCGTGACGATTGCCACAGCGATCTGAATGCACTGGCGGCTGCCGAACAGGCGCAAGGTTTCGACCTGAGCCAGGGGCCGCTATTGCGCATGGTCGTGGTGCGTCTGGACGAGCAGCGCTGCCACTTGATCTACACCAACCACCACATCCTGATGGACGGCTGGAGCAACTCGCAGTTGCTTGGCGAAGTCCTGCAGCGCTACAGCGGGGTTGCCCAGCCGCCACTGGCCGGACGTTATCGCGATTACATCGAATGGCTGCAGCGCCAGGACGTGCAGGCCAGCGAGCGTTACTGGACCGCACAACTGGCTGACCTGCAAGCGCCGACCTTGCTGGCGCAAGCGTTGCAGGCGCAGCGCGGCGATGCACCGCGCGACGGCCACGGTGAACATTTCTGCGTACTCGATGCTGAGCAGACGCGGCGTCTGGGCGAGTTTGCGCGCCAGCAGAAAGTCACCCTCAACACGCTGATTCAGGCGGCATGGCTGCTGCTGTTGCAGCGCCTGACCGGCCAGCCGTGTGTGGCGTTCGGCGCCACGGTGGCGGGGCGTCCGGCCGAGCTCAAAGGCGTCGAGCAGCAGATCGGTCTGTTCATCAACACCTTGCCGGTCATCGCTAGTCCGCAGTCGCCATCGAGCGTTGGCGAATGGTTGCAGAGCGTGCAGGCGCAGAACCTGGCCTTGCGAGAGCATGAGCACACCCCGCTGTTCGACATTCAGCGCTGGGCCGAGCGCAACGGTGAGGCACTGTTCGACAACATTCTGGTGTTCGAGAACTACCCGGTGTCCGAGGCGCTGGCGCAGGGCGCACCGCAAGAACTGCGCTTCGGTGAAATCCACAATCATGAACAGACCAACTACCCGCTGACGCTGTTGGTGCACCTGAGCGACGAGTTGTCGATGCACTTCAGCTACCAGTGCGAAAGCTTTGCCGCGCACAGCGTGATGCAACTGGCCGGGTATCTGCAGCGCTTGCTCGGGCAAATGAGCGAGTCGGGGGAACGTTCGCTCAGTGAACTGAACCTGATCGAGCACAGCCCGCAGGTGAATACCGACTTCTCCACCGATCTGTGCATCCATCAATCCATCGCCCGCCAAGTGGCAGCTAACCCGGATGCCTTGGCGGTGACCTTCGCCAATACGAAGTTGACCTACGCCGAACTGGACGCGCAGGCCAATCGTCTGGCGCACAAGCTGCTTGAGCTGGGTGTCGGCCCGGAAGTGCGCGTGGGCGTGGCCATGCCGCGTTCCGAGCAGTTGCTGATTGCCTTGCTGGCGGTGCTCAAGGCCGGTGGCGCCTATGTGCCGCTGGACCCGGATTACCCGGCGGATCGCGTTGCCTACATGCTGGAGGACAGCCGGGCGCGGGTGTTGCTGACCGAACAGGCGGTTGCCTTGACCCTGAGCGTGCCGGGCGATACGCAAGTGCTGCTGATGGATCAGGTTTCGTTGAGCGGTTATTCGACTGTTGCGCCACAGACTGCGGTGCAACCGGACAACCTCGCCTACGTGATTTACACCTCCGGTTCCACCGGCAAACCGAAAGGCGTGGCGATTGCCCATCGCAACGTCATGGCGCTGATCGACTGGTCGGCCAAGGTCTACAGCCGCGACGACATTCAAGGCGTACTGGCCTCGACCTCGGTGTGCTTCGACCTGTCGGTGTGGGAGCTGTTTGTCACGCTGGCCAACGGTGGTTCGCTGATCATCGCGCGTAATGCCTTGGAGCTGGCGCAACTGCCGGCCCGTGATCAGGTGCGCCTGATCAACACCGTGCCATCGGCGATCGCCGCGCTGCAACGTGCCGGGCAGATTCCGCCAAGCGTGCGCATCATCAATCTGGCGGGTGAACCGCTGAAACAAGCGCTGGTTGAGGCGCTGTATCAGCAGTCGACGGTCGAGCATGTTTACGACCTGTATGGCCCGTCGGAAGACACCACCTACTCGACCTGGACCCGCCGCAGTGCTGGCGGTCAGGCACGGATCGGGCGCGCGCTCGAGCACAGCGCCAGCCATCTGCTGGATGCCGATCTGCACGCGGTGCCGCAAGGCGTTTCGGCCGAGCTGTACCTGTCCGGCGCCGGCATCACGCGCGGTTATCTGGGGCGTGCGGCGATGACCGCCGAGCGCTTCGTGCCGAATCCTTTTGTCGGCAACGGCGAGCGCATGTACCGCACCGGCGACCTGATTCGTCAGCGCGAGGAGGGCGAGCTGGAGTACATGGGCCGGATCGACCATCAGGTGAAAATTCGCGGCTTGCGTATCGAGCTGGGCGAAATCGAGACGCGTCTGCTGGCGCATGCCGCCGTGCGTGAAGCGGTGGTCGTGGCCAGCGAAGTCTCTGGCAGTCAGCAACTGATTGCCTATCTGGTGCCGAGTGATCCGGCGATCATCGACGCCAGCGCCGAGCAACAGGCTGCACTGCAGCAAACCCTCGGCAACTGGCTGAGCGCAACCCTGCCGGATTACATGGTGCCGAGCCATCGCCTGTGGCTGGCGCAGCTGCCGCTGACTCCCAACGGCAAGATCGATCGCAAGCGCCTGCCAGCACTGGAGCTCAGCGCCGCGCAGTTGCATGTCGAACCGGCGAATGCCACCGAGCAGGCGTTGGTGGAGATCTGGAAAGAGGTGCTGGGCCTTGAGCAGGTCAGCACTAACGACAGTTTCTTTGCCTTGGGCGGCGATTCGATCATCTCGATTCAGGTGGTCAGTCGCGCCCGTCAGCAAGGACTGGAGCTGAGCCCGAAAGACCTGTTCCAGCAACCGACCATTCAGCAACTGGCCCTGTGCGTGCAGGCTGCCGAAGGGCGTGTGGCGCCTGAGCCGGCGCTGATCGACCTGCCGCTGCACGGCTTGAGCGAGGCGCAAGTGGCGCAACTGCCAATGCCGGCGGGGCAACTCGACGGGCTCTATCGCTTGTCGCCGATGCAGCAGGGCATGCTGTTCCTCGGCCTGAATTCGCCGGAATCGGACCTGTACGTCAACCAGTTGAGCGTTCCGGTGCAGGGCCTTGAGCCACTGCGCCTGCAAGCCGCGTGGGAAACCGTCAGCCGTCGCCACGACATTCTGCGCACCGGTTTCCTCTGGCAGGACATGGCCGAGCCGCTGCAATTCGTGCTCGCCGATCCGCAGTTGCCGTTCAGTCTGCTCGACTGGCGTGAGCAGGATCATTCGGCCGAAGCCTTGCAAGGCCTGGCGGATGCCGAGCGGGCCAAGGGCTTTGACCTTGACCAGCCACCGCTGCAACGACTGACGCTGGTGCAAGTCAGCGAGCACAGCTATCAGCTGATCTGGACTTACCATCACATTCTGATCGACGGCTGGAGCAGTTCGCAGTTGATCGGTGAAGTGCTGAGCCAGTATTCCGGACGACCACTGGCCGAAGCGGTGCCGTACCGTGGTTACATCAACTGGCTGCAGCAGCAGGACGCGAATGCCAGCGAAGGTTTTTGGCGTCAGCACCTGAGCCGGCTCGACGAGCCGACCTATCTGGCGGACGCGGTGACGCGCACCGGCAGCGGTCGCGGTCACCAGGCGCTGTACAGCCGTTTGGGCGCAACCCGCACCGAGCAGTTGAAAGCCTTTGCCCAGTCGCAGCAGATCACCCTCAACACCTTGGTGCAGGGCGCATGGCTGGTGCTGCTCAGCCGGTACAGCGGCCAGCGTTGCGTGGCGTTCGGCGCCACGGTGGCGGGGCGTCCGGCGAGTCTGCCGGCCTCGGAATCGATCCTCGGTCTGTTCATCAACACCTTGCCGGTGATCAAGGACGTGCCGGCCGAGCAGGCCGTGGGCGCCTGGTTGCGCGAGTTGCAGGATTTCAACCTGGAACTGCGCGAGCGCGAATACACCCCGCTGACCGACGTCCAGCGTTGGGGCGGGCGTGCCGGGCAGTCGCTGTTCGACAGCATCATCGTGTTCGAAAACCACCCGATCGATCAGGCGCTGCGCGAGTGGCGCGATGATTCGCTGAAGTTTGGCGAGATCAGCAACGCCGGCCTGACCAACTTTCCGATGGACTTGATGGTCACGCTCGAAGAGGGGCTGGTGATCGAGTACATGTTCCTGCGCGAACATTTTGATCTGGCGACCGTGGAAGGCATCCGCAGCAACATGGAAGGCCTGCTCACGGCCCTGGTTCAGGACGCCGGGCAGGCGCTGGGACGCATCGGTCTGCCGACCGGGCAAGTCGCGCCCGCACCGGACGTTGTCGCGCAAGCGCAGACTACGCTGGTGCACCAGCGCATTGCCGGGTGGGCCGCGCAGCGTGCCGAACAAACCGCAGTGATCTTCAATGAGCAAGCCTTCAGTTATGGCCAGATCGAAGCGCGGGCCAATCGTCTGGCGCATGCGCTGATCGCCGAAGGTGTCGGTCCGGAAGTGCGGGTCGGTGTGGCGCTGCCACGCAGCGAAAACATGATCGTCGCGCTGTTGGCGGTGCTCAAGGCTGGTGGCGCCTATGTGCCGCTGGACGCGACCTATCCGCGCGAGCGCTTGAGTTATCTGATGCACGATTCGGGCATCGCCTTGCTGCTCAGCGATTCGAGTCTGCGTCAGGTGCTGCCGACCCAGGCCAACCTGCATGTGCTGGAACTCGATCAACTGGACCTGCGCACTCAGCCGCAGTCGGCACCGCAGGTGGCGGTGCAGCCGGGCAACCTGGCCTACGTGATCTACACCTCCGGCTCCACCGGTCAGCCGAAAGGTGTCGGCGTGGCGCACGGGCCGCTGGCGATGCACTGCCAGGCGATCGGTCAGCGTTATGAAATGAGTGAGACCGATTGCGAGCTGCACTTCATGTCGTTCGCGTTCGACGGCGCGCATGAGCGCTGGCTGACCACCCTGACGCACGGCGCGCGTTTGCTGATTCGCGATGACAGCCTGTGGACGGCCGAACAGACCTACGACGCGCTGCATCAGCATGGCGTGACTGTGGCCGCGTTCCCGCCGGTGTATCTGCAACAACTGGCTGAACACGCTGAGCAGCACGGCAATCCGCCGCCGGTACGAATCTACTGCTTCGGCGGGGATGCGGTGCCGGTGGCGAGTTTCGAACTGGCCAAACGCGCACTGCAACCGCAGTACATCATCAACGGCTATGGCCCGACCGAAACGGTGGTCACGCCGTTGATCTGGAAGGCCGCGGTCGACGATCAATGCGGCGCGGCCTATGCGCCGATCGGCAGCGTGGTCGGCGAGCGTAGCGGTTATGTGCTCGACAGCGACCTCAACCCGCTGCCGGCCGGCATCGCTGGTGAGCTGTACTTGGGTGGTGCGTTGGCGCGCGGTTATCTGGGGCGTGCCGGTGGCACCGCCGAACGTTTCGTTGCCAACCCGTTCAGTGCCGATGGCAGTCGCCTCTACCGCACTGGCGACCTGGTGCGCCAGCGTGCCGACGGCACTGTCGACTATCTCGGGCGGATCGACCATCAGGTGAAAATCCGTGGTTTCCGCATCGAGCTGGGTGAAATCGAAGCGCGCCTCAAGCAGCAGCCGGGCGTGCGTGACGCTGCCGTAGTGGCCCGCGAGGGTGTCAGCGGCAAGCAACTGCTCGGCTACGTACTGGCCGCTGCCGAGACGCCGGCCGACGGTTTGGGCGAGCGTCTGCGCGAGCAACTCAAGGCCAGCCTGCCGGATTACATGGTGCCGGCACACCTGATGGTGCTTGAGCGCATGCCGCTGACGCCGAACGGCAAACTCGACCGCAAGGCCCTGCCGAATCCGGACGCCGAACAGCGCCTGGCCTACGTCGAGCCGCGCACCGAGCTGGAAAAAGCCCTGGCGAAGATCTGGCAGGAGGTGCTGAAAATCGAACGGGTCGGGCTCACCGATAACTTCTTCGAACTGGGTGGCGACTCGATCCTCAGCCTGCAAGTGGTGGCCCGCAGCCGTGTGCTCAAGGCTCAGGGCCTGAGCCTGAAACTGCGCGATCTGATGCAGAAACCGAGCATCGGCGAACTGGTAGCGAGTGTTCAGGGCACGGCGGAAAAAGCCTCCGGGTTGCTGGCGATGAACGCCGAGGTCAAGGGCGTGGCGCCGCTGTTCTGCCTGCACGCCGGTTTCGGCACGGTGTTCGACTACGAGCCGCTGGCGCGGCGCCTGAGCGGTCAACGCCAGGTGTTGGCGATTCAGTCGCGGATGCTGCTGGATCCGGCGTTCAACGACACCTCGCTGCAGGAGATGGCCAGTGATTACCTGGCGCAGATTCGTCAGAAACAGCCGCAGGGGCCGTATCACCTGCTGGGCTGGTCGCTGGGCGGAACGCTGGCGATGTTGATCGCCGCGCAACTGGAGCAGGCCGGGCAACAGGTCAAGTTTGTCGGGCTGGTCGACAGCTTCGTGCCGTCGGCGGCGGTCGACGCCGGGGCTGTCGATGACTGGCAAGCCGACCTGCGCGATTTCCTGCAGGTGACGCTGCCGGACGCCGCTTCGGACTTGTCTATCGACGGTGAGGAAACGCCGCACAACCTGCGCGCGCTGTTCCAGCGTGCCATGAGCGCCGAGCGCGGGGCGTCGACTTATGTGGCGCTGGGTGCCGAAGAACTGGCGCAGGTGTTCAGCGTGGCGCGCCGGCTCAAGCAGTTGTCGCTCAAGCTTGAGCGCTGTGCGCCGCTGACCGTCAACCCGACGTGCTGGTGGACCTTGGGGCGCGAAGCCGAGGCACTGGAGCTGGCGGCGCAACTCGACCAGCCGGGCATGGGCGGTGAATGGCTGGATTGCGGGCACTTCCAAATCCCGCGCGATGAAACTTTCCTGTCCGAGGCTGAAGAAATGCTCGGCCAGATCGTTGAATCAGTAGTCATGTCCTGAAACCTGCTGTGAAACCCAAGTAAAACCGATCGGGCGCTGATGGCGCCCGATCGCTTTGGAGATTTGAATGTCATTGAATCCTGATATCGCCGCATTTCTGCAATTGGTCGGCAACGGCCGGGCCAGTGGCAAACGCGTCGGCATGCACGAGTTGAGCCCGAGCGAGGCCCGTGAACAATTCGATCAGTCATCGTTGCTGATGGACGCCGGCGGTGAAGAACTGGTCGTGGTGGATGAGCTGCAATTGCCGGTGCGTGATGGTGCACTGTTGAACGCACGGATCTACAGCAATCATCCGTTGCAGGCGGGCGCCGGACGTCCGGCATTGTTGTATTTCCATGGCGGCGGCTATGTGGTCGGCAGCCTCGACTCGCATGATTCGCTGTGCCGCGCGTTGGCTTCGCTGGCCGATTGTGTGGTGCTGTCGGTGGCGTATCGACTGGCGCCGGAACATCGTTTCCCGACAGCGGCCGACGACGCCCGCGATGCCTGGGACTGGCTGGTGGCGAGTGCTGCTGACTTGGGCATCAATGCCGCGCGCCTGGCGATTGCCGGTGACAGCGTCGGTGGCAGCCTGGCCACGGTGCTGGCTGCGCAACTGACGGATGCTGCTGTGCAGCCGCGTTTGCAGGTGCTGATTTATCCGGTTACCGATGCCAGTCGCACTACGCCTTCGATCGAGCGTTTTGCCGAAGGTTATCTGCTGGAGAAGGCTTCGCTGCAGTGGTTCTACGCGCACTATCAGCGTGATGCCAGCGATCGTCTTGATCCGCGTTTCTCGCCGTTGCTCGGCGAAGTTCCGGCCGATGTCGCGCCGGTGTTGATGGTGTTGGCCGAGTGTGATCCGTTGCACGATGAGGGGGTGGCTTATGCCCGGCATTTGCAGGCGGCGGGGGTTGTTGTGGATTTGCAGGTGTACTCGGGCATGACCCATGACTTTATGCGGATGGGGGCGATTGTTGATGAGGCTGAAGAGGCGCTGGGGTTGATTGCTGGGCGCTTGGTAGAGGTGTTTGATTTGGCTTGACGGGGTGGGGGGGTGAGTGGGTGAATATCCGTTGCTGCGGTAACGGCCGCCTAGGGTTCCGCCCTTACGGCGGGTCACTTTTGGCAAACGCCCGGAATGCCGGCCCAGCCAAAAGTAACCAAAAGGTCTATGCCCTGACGTTCGGCCCTCGC
>NZ_AZVL01000030.1:0-47111 GCF_000514195.1 Pseudomonas sp. URIL14HWK12:I6 | reverse complement strand
TTCTTCAACAACTTCAACCACTTGCGCTTCCGATCTCTCGTTAGCGGGAGGCGAATTCTACAGCGTTACACGCTGCTGTCAACACCTCTTTTTCTCCGCTTTCGACCGAGAAGATCGAACCGTCAAAAGAGCCAAGCATCACCGCTCTTTCAACTCCTTCCAGGCTTCGATGAACTGAAGCAAGTCGCTGCCGAAAACTGCGTAACTCATTGAATCTCAAGGAGTTTTCCGTTTCGACTGCGCCGGAAGTGGGGCGAATTATAGACCTCCTGAATCTGCCGTCAACCGTTAATTTCAGTTTTCTATCAATGCACCGAAAAAGCCTGCTTATATATAGACGCACCGTCAACAGATGCGCAGCATACGGTCCATCGCCTAAAACAACGCCTTCGGATGATGCCTCACAATGACAGCCCAACTTCCTGGACCCCGGGCCTTGTCCGGCTCCCGAATACGCCCTACCCCAGCGCCCCTGCTCAACCCAGGCGAGACCGTGGTGCTGTTCGACGGCGTCTGCAAGCTATGCAACGGCTGGGCGCGTTTTCTGATTCGTCATGACAACAAGCAGCGAGTGCGCCTGGCGGCAGTGCAATCGCCAGAAGGTCAGGCCTTGCTGGCATGGGCCGGTCTCCCGGTGGACGAATTCGACACTATGGCGGTGATCCGCGACCAGCATTACTGGGTGCGCTCTGATGCGTTCTTCGAAGTGATTGCACAACTGCCGTCTCGTTGGTCGCCGGTCAGGCTTCTGCGAGTTTTCCCACGAGCACTTAGAGATTGGGCCTACGACCGCGTCGCACTCAATCGCTATCGGATCTTCGGCAAGTACGACAGCTGCCTGTTACCCGACCCCGATCACGAACGTCGCTTTCTCAAGTCGCCGGTGTGAATGCTCAGCTACAACATCAACTGCAGCCACTGCCCCGGCGTCATCTTCGTCACCATCATCAGCACGATCACGAACATTCCCAGAAACCCGCAAACGCCCATCCAGAACCACTGCCGATAAACAGCCCGGTAATCAGCATCAAGCCCCGCCCCACATTGCACCGCGTCCGCCGCCATCCCTTGCAGACGTTTCTGCAGCAACAGCACCGGCAACCAAAGCGAGCCCACTACAAAGAACAGGATCAGCGACATCAGCACCCAATCCGTGGTCAAGGGCAACCCGGAAAGCCTTGTCAGCCAATAACCCGTCGCGATCTGGATGAAGCCCGCCGGCGTGGTGATCCAGGCGTCATAGCGCACGACCATTTTCGCCACATGCGCAATCACTTGCGGATTGGCCGTGCGACTGGCGGCGATCAGGTACAGATAGGAACCCATGCCGAAGCCGAAGAGGAAAATCGCAGCGACGACATGCACGTACTTCACGCTTAGATAAAGCATGCTCAACGCATCCCGCCAGAGAAGATCACGGACAGGCCAAGATTCTGCGGATCGTTGATCGCTGCCATGTATTCGTCGACGCTGATCTCACCGACGCAAGGACGGGCCCCCGGTTCGGGCAAGTAACCTCGAGCGATTTTCGCGGCCAGAGCAACGGCAGCACAACTCGGAATCTCCGGCCCCTTGTCATTCAGCGCGGTCAGTTGCGCCGTCATCAACAACGGCTGGTCGTTCAAGCCGACACCTCGCACATCTATATACATCGCACTTTTGCCATCACCGAAACGCTCAAACCATGTCCCCCAGCGATGCAACCGGGCCGCCCACACCCTGTGGTCACGCACCAGCCCTTTCCTCATCGCCAGTGCAAACAGATAATTGGCCACGCCGCCGAGCTTGAGGCCAGCGCCTGCCTTGAAACTCAACGTGTGCGCACCAAAGCGGCTGGCAAAGATGTCCATGTCCGGCACATCAACATTGGCCAGCGCACGAGTGCCCAGGTTCTGCAGCTTGCGCAGGGTCAGGTCTTCCCAGCCCATCACCTCATGCACTTGACCATTGCGCAGTTGGCGGATCGGTTTGCCCGCATACGCCAGCACACCCTCGATCGTCGACAACCCCGGCATTTTCGCTGACGAGGAAATGCCGTGCTCGATCGAGTCGATGCGTTTGAAGTGATGGCGCTGCTCATCGATGATCGCCGACGACAGCGTCGGCACCGAACTGCAACCACTGAGGATGGCGACACCAGCCTCTCTCGCCCGTGCATCGAGTACGCCGATGCCATTGACGAACGTCCGGCAGTCCGCCAGATCGCAATAGTTGACGCCCGCCTCGATGCAGCTTTCGGCCACCGCACAGGATTGCCCCTGAAACGGGCCGCCCGTGTGAATCACCAGTTGAATATTCATTGCGCGCAGAGCAGCGGTGAAACCGGCGCCCATCGCATCACCACACCAGCGCTCGCAGCTCGCCCCCAACTCAGCGACCTTGCGCCCCAGCTTCTGCGGATCGCGCCCCGAGATCGCCAGTTCGATGCCCGGCATGTCGATCAGATGCCGACAAACGATACTGCCAAAGTTTCCATACCCGCCAACCACCAACACCCTGAGTGCCATCAACGCTTCCCTGAACAATTCAACAACTGACCCGTAACCGGATTCGGCGCAGCTTCCCTGATATCACCGGGCCAGGCAAGCCTGCGTCAAAGTGCGGCGATGTAGTAACGTCAGCGCCTCGACAACGGAGGTTGATATGAGTAAACGAATCATCGTCATCGGCGCGGGAATCGTCGGCGCGTCAGTTGCGTATCATCTCGCCGCGAAAGGTGCACACGTCATAATGGTCGAGGCCGGTGAGATTGCGTCCGGTGTGACGGGCCGCTCCTTCGCCTGGATCAACACTTCGCACGGCGGACCGGATTCCATTGCGCCGTTGCGCGCAGCGGCCATCGCAGAATACCGCCGACTCGAATCCGAGCTGCCGGGGCTGAAGGTGCGCTGGACCGGTGCGCTGTCTTACGGCGATGGCCGGTTTCAAGCGCCTTCTATATATAGCGCGCAGATTCTCGAGCTTGAACCCAACCTCAAACATCCTCCAGAACGGGCGTTCTTTGCCGCCGAAGAAGGCGCGCTGGATGCCGTGCAGGCAACGCGGGCCTTGATTGCAGGTGCGCAGGCGCAAGGAGCGACTCTGCTCACCCATACGCCAGTGCTCGGTTTGCAGATTCTGGACGGTATCGTCAGCGGCGTGATCACTGCGACGGGCAAGCACGATGCCGACGTTGTCGTACTGGCAGCCGGAACCGCCACCCCGCTGTTGGTGGATCAACTGAACGTCACCCTGCCCATCGACGCCTCACCCGCAATATTCATCCGTTACAAAACCCAACCCCAACGAGTGAACACGATCATCTCCAGCCCCGAAATGGAAATCAGGCAAGACACTGACGGTACGTTGCTCGCTGCAGAAGACTATGTAGATGAGGCACCGCTAAACAGCGCGCAAGCCATCGCACAGAGAACGGCCAAAGTCATCCAGCACGAACTGCACGGGGTGCTATCCATAGAGCCGCAAACGGCGTGCGTCGGCCTCAGACCAATGCCTGTCGATGGCATTCCAGTCATTGGCTATCTGCCGAACCTCAGCGGTGCCTATGTTTGCGTCATGCATCCGGGCGTGACACTGGCGGCAGTCGTAGGACGACTGGTGGCCGAGGAGATCGTCGGGGGAGGCTTTGCGACCGCGTTAGCGCCGTGTCGGCCGGATCGATTCCAGTCACCGGTTTGAGTGATTCACCCGCGATAAAATGCAGCGCTGGCGGCGGCATGTCAGCTTGTACGATGTCTTATCACAGGGTATTACTACGCCTCCTCAACAAAAATAAAACCACGGAGATCGCTACATGGACTCATTCCTGTCCGCCAAGCCTGAAAGCCTTGATCAAGCGAAAGGCAATACCCGCCGCAGTTTCCTGAAAAAGTCGCTCGCTGTTTCCGCCACGCTCGCCACTGTCGGCAGCGCCGCACTGCCCCGCTTCTCCGATGCCGCCGAACCCTTGAGTCAGCGCTACCCTGATCCACTGATTCATATCCTCGACGACAGTTTCCTGGAGCTACGCGTTTTCAACGCCAGTGTTGAAAAGCTCGCCACCGGCATGCGCTGGGCCGAAGGACCGGTGTGGGTCGGTGATGGCCGGTATCTGTTGGTCAGCGACATCCCCAATAATCGCATCATGCGCTGGGACGAAATCACCGACTCCTTCACGGTGTACCGCGAACACTCAAACTTCTCCAACGGCATGTGCCGGGATCGACAGGGGCGTCTGATCGTTTGCGAAGGCTCCACCACCACTAGCGAAGGGCGCCGCATCACGCGCACCGAACACAATGGCACGATCATCGTGCTGGCCGACAGTTTCGACGGCAAGCCCTTCAACTCGCCCAACGACATCGTCTGCAAAAGTGATGCCTCGATCTGGTTCACCGACCCGCCATTCCAGACCGGCAACAACTACGAAGGCCACAAAGTCACCCCGACCCAACCCCACGCCGTGTACCGCATCGACGGTGAGAGCCAAAAAGTCACTCGGGTAATCGACGACCTCAACGGCCCCAACGGCCTGTGCTTTTCTCCCGATGAAAAGACCCTGAATGTCGTCGAAGGTCGCGCCAAGCCCAATCGCTTGATCTGGGCGATTACGGTGAAAGACGACGGCACCCTGGGTGAACGCCGCAAGCACATCGAAGGCTTGGACTATGCCGCGATTGACGGCATCAAGTGCGACGAAGCGGGCAACCTGTGGTGCGGCTGGGGCGGTAATGGTGATCCCAAGGCCGACCTGGAAAAACTCGACGGCGTGCGTGTTTTCAACTCGCAGGGCAAGGCCATCGGGCACATTTCGCTGCCAGAGCGCTGCCCGAACCTGTGCTTCGGCGGGCGCGAAGGCAATCGACTGTTCATGGCCAGTAGTCACTCGATCTACTCATTGTTTGTGAATACTCGCGGGACTACGTTTGCGTTGTAAAACCGACGTTGGTCTAGCGATAGTTCCGTGAGTATCGAAACAAGATCCTGCCGCGCATCCGAGGCTGCGCGGTGACGATCCTTGTCGCTGAATTGTCGTTCGATAGCATGCCGCCCTGTATCGACGGCGCCGCCCAAGGGAGAAGTCAGAGTGCCTGGCCCTTGGCTATGCAAAACGCGTTGACGAACGTTGCCGTGTGCTGCAAAGCCTGACGTATATCCGGTTTGGCGATTCCATGCCTGTTGGCAAACTGCTCGACCGCCGCGGTGTTGAAACGAGTGGTCTGGATAAAGTCCAAGGCTTCGGGTTTTGTATTCAAAAACCACGCGACCGGAGGAATACTCAGTAGCCACTTCAGCAGTCGGAGTGAAATGTGATGTTTGGGAGACTTCAAGCCCAAAGGTTTAGCCACCTGTGCCAGGAGTTCTCGCAAGTTTGGCGTTTGATCATCAAGCACCAGCAGTTCCTCGCCCACCATGGCAGGATCAAAAGCACAAACAGCCACCAGTTCGACCAGATAATCCACGGTGACCAGTGGCAGCCAGTGCTCGGCGGTACCGGGCACTGCAGTCATCTTGCCCTGCACCAGGTTGCGTATCAGCGCCACCAGCGGCTGACCGTCAACGATATGCCCGGTGCGGCTGTGGCCACAGACCGTCGCAGGGTGGACAACGGTCATCTCACCACCCTTGGCGGACATGACCTGCTGGGTCGCAAAATGCGCCTCCAGCTTGCTTGCCTCGTATCCACCGACACGTAGGTAGACGGCGGGCCAGTTCGTCAACTCCGGCTGACGAGGATCAATGCCGATGCGTTGCAGATGTTCATGATTGTTCAGCATGTAGCCGCCGATCATCACTAAACGGCTTTTTTGCTCAGCCGCCAACAGCGCCACACGCTTTGCCCCCTCCACATTCACCGCACGAGACTGCTCCATCGAAAGCCCCCATGCGAAGTGAGCGCCCAGATGGAATATGACGCTGGCGCGCCTCAGCACCTCCTGATCAGCCAGGCTCAGCCCGAGATTGTCCTGTTCCAGATCGCCAGCCACGGCAAATACCCGTGTTGCGCACCCGCCTAAACTATCAACTTGCTCGCGCAACGCAGCCAGCCGCTCCGGGCGACGCATCAATACCCGAAGGGTGTGACCTTTTGCACTCAGGTTCGCCAGCAAATGTTGACCGATGAAGCCGGTTCCTCCCGTGACAAAGCACTCCACGCTCATTTCCCTGCTCCTTGTTGAAGGTGAGAAATCAAGCGTAAAGTATCGACCCAACTCTACAGTCAAGTGGTGTTTTCATGAAAATCGGCGAACTCGAGGCTCGCAGCGGCGCCAGCCGTCATACGTTGCGTTACTACGAGCAGATCGGCCTGATCTCACCGCTGCGGCAAACCAACAATTATCGTGTATATACCGAGCAAACCCTGCAGGATCTGGACTTTATCCAGCGCGCGCAAAGCATGGGATTTTCCTTGGGGGAAATAGGCGAGATTCTGGATGCGCAGCGCAACAAGCTGATCGACTGTGCTGACGGCGCGAAGCTGATTGAAAAGAAGATGGCCGAAATCAAACAGAAAATTGCCAACCTCCAAAGCATCCATCGGTATCTGGATGTTGAGCGTGCGGCCCTCGAAGCGAGTGCTGCCAGGCAACTTGAGCTTCAACAGTTGAGCGACGCTGCCAATCATTGAGCCTAAGGCAAATGTCGTGGGGAGGCTCCGGCGCAAAGTGTGCTGTGCCTACAACATCCTGCGCCACAACGGTGTGCCGCTGGGCAAGGCGGATTATGTGCAGCACATGTTTGCGTATCTAAGGAAGTAATTGCAGCGCGAGCTTCGGGTCAATCAGGATTGAGCCGGAGTTTTTGCAGAAGAAACGCCAGTGACTCCACCGCCCCGTGATAACTCCGCGTTGAACGCTGCGTATCCCATGACATGGCATCGTCCACACAGAAATCGCCAACGCATTCCATGCTCAGATCCTCATCGAGCAGTCCGAGCGGAATCCACACGTAAGGCGATTCGCGAAGCGGGTTGGGCACGGTCGAGCCGCACTGTGCGCAGAAGTCGTTTCTGTAGCCGCTGGATTTGATCCAACTGTTGATCGAGTCCTGCCCTGCGTCCCAACGAAAGTCCCGAGCGCTGACCAGAGTAGCGAGGTTGAACCCGACACCGGTTTGTTTGCGGCACAGTGAGCAGTGGCAGCGATAGAAAAAGCGCGGTTCCACTGTGAGGGAGAAGCGTACTGCAGCGCAAAGACACTGCCCTGTTATCACGGATATCTCCTTTGGACGAGCGCTTGCGCATCCATGCTGAAGTTTCAAAACCGCATTCTAGCGATCTGCGACCGTATGACCTTGGCCCGAAATAAGAAAACTGCGCCCAAAGTTTGCCATCGGTTGACTTGGCGGGCTCTTCTCAGAGCGTCCGCCAACGTCAAGATTGAAATGCCTTGCGACTCACGCCGAACGCTTTTCCATCCAGCGCCGATATTGCCGAGTGCGAAACGCCATGGCGATCTGCTGCAAAATCAGCGCGCGTAACGGTGACACCCCCGGATCAGGCTTTTTCGCCCGACTGAGTTTACCCAGCTGAAACTTCACCACCGCCATGTTCGCCAAGGCCGCAATGGCCTTGTTTTTCCAGGTGATCGGCGGTAATTGCGGGGCGTTGTCCTTGCCCTGCAGCCAGTCACGCGGCAGGTACGGATCGATGGCCAACGCGGTACCGATGCCGACCATGTCCACACCACTCTGCACAACGCTTTCGGCCACCGGACGACGGCGGATGCCGCCGGTGACCATCACTGGCATTTTGGCAACGGTCTGAAGGTCCCGGGCAAATTCGACGAAATAGGCCTCGCGAGCCAGGGTTCGACCATCACGCGCCTCACCCTGCATGGCCGGAACTTCGTAGCTGCCACCGGACAGTTCCACCAGATCCACGCCCAGATCGTTGAGCAGTTCAACGACCTTTTTCGCATCGTCAGCGGTGAATCCGCCGCGCTGGAAATCGGCGGAATTGAGTTTGACCGCCACCGCAAATTGCGCGGAAACCACGGCTCTGACTGCCTTGACGATCTCGACCAATAACCGCGCGCGGTTCTGCAGAGAGCCGCCCCACTCGTCCGTCCTTTGATTGGTCAGTGGCGAGAGAAACTGGCTCAACAGATAGCCATGAGCGGCGTGGATTTCCACCCCAGTGAAGCCGGCCTGTTCACCCAGGCGTGCGGTATTCGCAAAACGCTGAATGACGTCCTCAATCACACTGGCGGTCATGGCGTGCGGCGTGGCGAAACGCTTTGACAGTTTGCCCAGCTCCAGTGGCACCGCTGACGGCGCCCAGGTTTTCTGCCCGAGGTTGGACTGCATCTGGCGCCCCGGATGATTGATCTGCAACCAGAACTGCGCACCGGCAGAACGGCCGATCCGCGCCCAGCGCTCGAACTTGTCGAGTTGCTGATCATCCTGCAGCACCACGCCGCCCGGCCCGGTCATGGCGCGGCCGTCGACCATCACGTTGCCGGTGATAATCAGCCCGGCACCACCGTCGGCCCATGCCTGATACAGACGCATCAGTTCTGCAGAGGGCGCCTGGTCGGCGTCCGCCATGTTTTCTTCCATGGCGGCTTTGGCGATGCGGTTCTTGATGGTTGAACCATTGGGTAAGGTCAGGGCGGCGAACACATTCATGGGGCAGTCCTCAACTGGAGATGAGGTCACCATAAGATTGAAGTCAACTTTAAGGTCAACGACTTTTTTCAAGGTCATTCAATGTTGATTTCGCTCGACCCAGGCAAGTGCGTCACCAGATCCGCGCCCAACAACCGCGCAGGTGTGTAGGCACCGCCGGGCGGACGTGTCTGCAACAGATAGCCAACCACCGCCAACGCAGCGTCGATCGTCAGGCTGTAAACGTTCGCGGTGTGCACGCGGGCGACTTTGCTTTCACCGCGCGCATTGCGGGCCTCGCCCCACACATAGGTGCCTTGGTCAGCACGTTTTGCCTGATCCGGGCCGGTCACTGTCTTGCCGATGCGCGCCTTGAGCAGCCGCTGCACAAACGACAGTCCCAGCAACGGACGAATCCAGTTGGCGAGCCTGGCGCCGCGAATCATCCCCGCCGAACCCGGTATGAACACCTCGATATTGGCGATGCCGGTGGTGTGCCAAGCGGTGGACACATCGCCCCAGGGGATGGTCATCGCCAGCTTCTCCCCGGCACCGAAATCGATACGCCGTACCCGATAGGCCAGCGGCACGGAAACAATCTTGCCGTCACGTCGGACCTTGCCACCCTGCGCCAGACCTTCGATTGAAGTCTTGGCAGTGCCGGGTGAAAAGCTCGAACGTGAATCGAAGCCCAGCGCCAGATGCGTCGCATCCGGCAGCGCGTCTTTCAGGGCGGCGGCAACGCAGTCGGTCGGGACTACATCGAAGCCGACGCCGGGGCAAATGACTGACCCCGCTGCCCGCGCCCGCTCATTCAGGGACTGCGCATGTTCGAATACGGCAATCTCGCCAGTGATGTCCAGATAGTGCGCGCCGGCCCGCAGGCAGGCCTCGATCATCGGCGCGGCGGTCGCGGAAAACGGCCCCGCGCAATGCAGAATCAAACCGTGGCCCTTGATCTGCGCCAGCAACCGCGCAGGGTCATCCAGGCCGAACACCCGGGCTTCGAGACCCAGTTCCCGGGCCAACGCTTCGACCTTGTCGCGGCTACGTCCGGCCAACACCGGCCTGAGTCCACGCCTGACGGCATCGCGAGCGATCAGTTCGCCGGTATAGCCGTTGGCGCCATAAATCATCCATTTCATCGGTGTATCCGGTTGGTCTTGCTGACTCATGCCTGGCTCCTGAGTGAATTGATGACCGGCGTTATTGCCTTGCCCAATCAGCTTCAGACGCTAGCGTTAAAGTCAGGTTGAGGGTCAAGCAAAAGTCCGATGGCATCGACGCAAATTATTCGCAGCAGCGGGGTTGACCTTAAAGCGAGGTTTAAGGTGAGCATGCGCCGACCTGCTTGCTCGATGGAGCCCGGATGATGCTCAAGACCCTTGTTTCCTCTGCCCTGTTATTGATAGGTGGTGCTTTCATGACGTTTGCAAATGCTGAGTCGGCGGCGATCAAGGATCGCCAGATCCTGGTGATCATGACCAATCACGCCAGCTATCCCTCTCGAACCGATACCACCGGGTTGTGGCTGACCGAGCTGACCCACTTCACCGATGTGGTGGAAGCCGCCGGCTACACCACCGTGTTTGCCAGTCCCAAGGGTGGCGCGGTGCCTCTGGACGAACGCAGTCTGGGCTGGTTGTACATGGACAAGGCTGCGCGGGAGCATTTGCAGTCGCCTGCGTTCCGCGCGCGCCTGGCCAATACGCTGCCGATCGCCGAGGTCGATCCGTCCCGCTTCGGCGTCATCTACTTCACCGGGGGCCATGGCGTCATGTGGGACTTTCCGGACAACCCTGACCTGCGCCGTGTCGCCGAAACCATCTACAACCAGGGCGGCATCGTGTCGGCCGTGTGCCATGGCGTAGCGGGTCTGCTGGATCTGAAGGACAGCCAGGGCCAATTGATCATCAAGAACCGAAACATCACCGGCTTCTCTGACCGCGAAGAGCTGCTCTCGGGCATGAAAAATCAGGTGCCATTCTTTCTTGAGGACCGCTTGGTGAGCCAGGGCGCGCACTACCGCAAGGGCTGGCTGCCGTTCACTTCATTTGCCATTACCGATGGAAGACTGGTGACCGGCCAGAACCCTCAATCGCCCAAAGCCGTAGCTGAAGCCGTGATGGCGGTGCTCGCTGGCGAACAAACGCGCTGAATCTTTTTGTAGTGCCTACCCACCGGAGAAAGTCCGATTGAAACTCGCGAGCGCCGTTTTAACAGGTTTGCTGATCACCACTTTTGCCAACGCTGCGTTGGCGGAGACACCTGAAATGCCCGACCTGACCGAGACCACCACCATCGACATTGCCGGCCATTCAGTACCCGTCGTCAAGGGTGGCCTCTATGACCGCTTTCGCTCCAATCCGCCGTTGTCGGTGATTGCCGCCGAAGTCCCGGGCGTTGATTTGAGCTGGTTCAAAGGACTGGAAAAGCACAAGGTCGACATTGGCTTCGAGTCCTATTCCCCAAACTTCTACTACCAGAACAGTCGTGTCACGGCGATCTACACGGCCGACCTCGAGCGACTCCGGGCGTTGATGCCGCCCGAAATACTGGCCACCGTGCAGCCGCTGCAAGTCTGGCCAGGACGCGGCTTGATCGCATTCACTGCATACACCTACGAGCATTGCGATAACGACGCCTATAACGAAGTTGCCGTGTCGATCATTACCAACAAACCCGGCAAAGCCAACCTGGGCCCGCTCACGTTGATTGGCCAGTCGATGTCAGAAGATTTCTGGGGTTATGTGCTCAAGTTGCCGGTCAATACCGAGCTGGCGCGGGTGCGCGGAGTGGTCGGATACAACCTGCCGAAGTGGCTGACCGGGATTGATCGCAAAGAAAACGGGCAATCGGTGATCTACGAGATCAGTGACAGCCAGACCGGCAAACCGGACGTGTCCTTCACCGCGAAGAAGCTCGACAAACTGTCGCGCAATGAGAATATCGTCACCAGCAGTTTCACCAACCTCGATCACCAGGGCCAACTGGCCTATGGCTACGCGGTTTCGCGCCAACTCAGCCACGGTTCAAGCCGAGACGCGGATGCCGCCACGCTGACACTGGGCGATGGCAGCCTGTCGAACTACTTGCGCGACTTGAAGCTGGGGAAAATGCTCAAGTACGAATATGTCCCTGAGTTCCAGAGTGCGCTCTATGCGCCAAAACCGCTTGCCACGCTGGTTGGCAATCGCTGAAAGCGGTAACGCCCGTCAGGCTCTGGATGCCTGACGGGCGTTTGCTTTTCTTGCCGCAGCTGCTGGCTGCTTGTCGGGCGCAGAAGCCACGCCGTCTTCGCACAGCCGTTGGATCAGCCTCTGCGCATTGTCCGCACACGCCATCCCCGCAGGCTTGCCCTCGATCCCCTTGATGACCAGCAGCAGTTGCTCCTTGTTCTGCGCCAGCCGTTGCTGCAGGACTTCGATTTCTTCGACCTTTTGCTTCAAGCCACTGAGCAATTGGTCATGCTGCCAGCCACTCGCGTTCATCGGCATCAACTGACGGATCTCCTCCAGGGAGAAACCTGCCGCCTGCGCGCCGGTGATGATATGCAACACCCACTGTGTGTCGGGGGCGTAATCGCGATAGCCATTGGCTTTGCGAGCGACCGAAGTGATCAATCCGCTCGCTTCGTAGAAGCGGATACGCGATGGCGCCAGTCCGCTGATTTTTGCCAGTTCACCAATTCTCATGTCCGACTCCGCAGCACGTTAACCTTGAAGCTGACTTTAAACCTGAAAGCCGCCAGCGCCAACATGCCAGATCACGCCAGCAGCTCGGTAATCCACTGAACCTGCCGCGCAATGTCTTGCAGCTTCTCCTCGGGCACAGCCTGGCGCGCCTGTTTGAAACTGTTCAGGGTTTTCTGTTTCTGCCTTAACAAGCGCTGCCATTTAGCGAGGAATGCCGGGCTGCGCGTCTGCATCAGCAACGGGCCGAAGTACAACTGTTCGGCGCTGTAGCTCAGCGGTGCGCCGCGCTCGGCGACGATGATTTCGTAGAAGAAGCGGTTTTCCTGCAGCACTTCCTCATCGAGGATGCGGTAGCCGTTGTCCATCAGCCATTGGCGCAGGGGTTGCTCGCCGCCGTTGGGTTGCAGGATCAGCCGCTCGTGCCCGCGCAGGCGCGCCTTACCGCTGTCGAGGATGTCGCGAATCGTTTCGCCGCCCATGCCGCAGAGGCTGATCGCGGTAATCCCGTCATCAGGTTCGATCGCCGCCAGACCACTGGCCAGACGCACGCTGATGTGCTGCTGCAGATCGTTGTCGCGCACCGTGCGCACCGCGGCATGGAACGGCGTCAGCGCCACCTCGCCGGCCACCGCCGCAACGATGGCGCCACGTCGCATCAGGGCCACCGGCAGATAGCCGTGATCCGAGCCGATATCCGCCAAACGCGCGCCGGCCGGTACATGCGCCGCCACCCGCTCCAGTCGCATGGACAATGTGTGTTCGTTCAACTGCCGCCCTCTTCCCCAGCCATCGCCGGCGCTGCTGGCCGGACAAGGGGCGCGACTCTAGCGGGCAATGGTGGGTATTTCAAATCCGGGCAAGCGCCTTACTGCGTTGGTGTGACCAGTGGCTGCAGAGACAAGGCTTCAACGGCTCAACCACCTAGCCACTGCGTCGATTCACGCTTACCATACCCACAACTCGTATTACTGCGGCTGCTGAACCCGGTACTCACGAGGAAATGAAGCATGGACAGAACCCGCGCCTGGAGACGTCATCAGGCCCGTAAACGGGGCAACGGCAAAGCGGCTGATCCGCTGAAGTTCAAACCGCCAAAGAACTGGAAGCTGATGTATACCCGTGCCGACAAACTCGCCAGGGCGCGCCAACTGGGCATGAGCTATCCCATCCGCACCACCCGCCAATTGCTGGATCTAGTGTGACCAATCTCCTGTTCGTGTGCAGCCGCAACCAATGGCGCAGTCCGACGGCGGAAGCGATCTGGCGCCGTCGGCCCGGGTTCGAGGCCCGCTCGGCAGGCACCAGTCCCAATGCACGCAAACCCATCGGCCCGGCGGATATCCGCTGGGCCGATGTCATCTTTGTCATGGAACGCAAGCACCTCAATCGCCTGCAAGCCGAATACGCCCGATTACTTGAGCACAAGCCGATCCACACGCTGGATATTCCAGATGACTATCGCTTCATGGATCCCGAGCTGGTGGATATTCTTGAGGACGCCGTGAAGCCTTATCTCGAGCCTTGGGCTTAGTGCTCAGGCTGCCATCCTCATCACCGTACTTTCAAATTGAGTAGAAACATGAACCGCCAAAAGAAACTGCAGCAGTTGTTCAAGGAAAAAGCCAAAAAGGCCAGCGCCAAACTCGCGCCGAAAAAGCCCAAGTACATCAGCAAGGCCGACCGCGCGAAACTGGCTGCTGAAGCGGCGGCAGAACCGGTTGAGACCCGTGAGAGCTGATTCGCTGCTTCAGGCGTCGATTAAACGTGCTTTACAGATACGCCTCGATGTTCGCGATCGCCCGATTGATGTAGAGCTCTTTCTCGCCAACGGGCGTCACATAATGAAACGCGTTGCGGGTGGCCTCCACACCGGCCAGACGGGCGATGAACCAGGCAGCCATATATTGTGAGGACAGGCAACCGCCAGCGGTGGCGACATTGCCCTTGGCCATGAACGGCTGATTGAGCACCGCCACACCGGCCTCCTCCACCCAGGGCTTGGTGATCAGATCGGTACAGGCTGGGACGTCATTGAGCAGGCCGAGCTTTGCCAGGATCAGCGTGCCCGAGCACTGGGCGCCCAAGAGCTGGCGCTGCGGATCGAGCCGTAGCCGCGCCATCAGCTCGGTATCCGCCACGATATCCCGGGTCAGACTTCCGCTGCCCACCAGCACCGCGTCCGCGTCGCTCGCCTCCTCCAATGACACCTGAGCCTCGATCACCAGGCCATTCATCGAACGCACTTTTTCCGTCGGGCTGGCGATCGACACGCGCCAATCGGGCTGTTTGACCCGGTTGAGAATGCTGAACGCGATAAGCGAATCCAGTTCGTTGAAGCCTTCAAAGGTCAGGATGGCGATGTGCATGGTGAGTCTCTAAATGGGCGATGACTCATCGTAAAATCTGCCGCTTATCACAATCAAAAAATTGTCATGGGTACATTGCAGGCGACATCGACGGGCATTTGATACACCGGCTACGCGCCACGGAAAGGACGGCTGAACAACCGCGTCGTCTCGCCCTATACCTTCTCAGGCGACCACGCCTGCATGCCTGCAAGGACAGATCGGGCTGTAGCTTTCAGCCAGTGGCTGCAGGAAAGTGGCGAACATCGAATGATGAAAAGGCCAACACCCCATGAAGCCGCTGGATCTCACGCGTTTCGACCTCAATCTTCTGGTGGTTCTAGAGGCGCTTTGGGCGGAAAGGCACGTCGGTCGTGCGGCGCAGCGCCTGCATTTGTCGCAGTCAGCCACCAGCCATGCCCTGTCGCGTTTGCGCACGGCGTTTGATGATCAGTTGTTCATTCGCAACCCCCGCGGCATGGCACCGACGCCGCTGGCCATCGAGCTGATGCCCAGAGTGGCGGCGGTGCTCGAATCGGTGCGGCTGCTCGCCAGCCCACGGGGGCCGTTCGATCCAGCGCGTCTGCAGGCGACACTGCGGATAGCGGCCACCGATCACGCCGTGCTGACCGTCATCGCCCCGGCGCTGGCGAAAATTCAGGTTGCGGCGCCGGAGGTGGTGCTGAAACTCGGGCCGGTGGATGGCGAGTCGGCGATGCGCCAACTGGACGCCGGCGAGATCGACCTGGTGTTGGGTTCGGGTTCGTTTGCGCAAGTGCCGCAACGCTTTGATTACCAGCTCGCGCACAAGGAGCGATTCGTCGGCATCGCCCGCAAAGGGCACCCGGCATTGGTCAAGCGCGGCAAACATTTGCATATGGAACTGGATGACTTCACGCGTCTGCCGCACGTTCTGATTTCGCCCCGGGGCGACGCGCGGGGCGCTGTCGATGACGCGCTGGAACAGCTCGGTCGCAGCCGCAAGGTTAGCGTCACCTGCCCGAGTTTTCTCGCAGTGCCATTCATGGTTGGCGCATCGGAATCGATTGCCGTGGTCGCCGAACGTGTCGCCTTGCAGATGCAGGAAACCGCACAACTGAGCCTGTTCGAATTGCCTTTGCCGCTACCGACCTGGGAGGTCTTCGTCGTCCGCGCACGCGGGCGCGCCAACGAGCCGGCGGTTGAATGGATGACCAGAATGCTGATCGGCGACTGACGATCGATCTCGTGCATCGAGAGGCTGCACCAATGCCATTGGATCGCGCGCCTCGGTACTCCTAGAGTGCGGACATCCGTTCAACACTCCTGGAATTCTCATGCAAACCGAGCCCACGCTGGTCATGGTTCCCTGCTT
Organism: Pseudomonas sp. URIL14HWK12:I6; assembly: GCF_000514195.1. Classification (NCBI taxonomy): domain Bacteria; kingdom Pseudomonadati; phylum Pseudomonadota; class Gammaproteobacteria; order Pseudomonadales; family Pseudomonadaceae; genus Pseudomonas; species Pseudomonas sp. URIL14HWK12:I6. The sequence goes on along the minus strand of NZ_AZVL01000030.1, from coordinate 31,131 downwards.
CGCCGGTGCGCCGTGGCAGCTCGACCCACTCAGCCACTTGCAGCACCGCGCCATGCGTACTTTGCGCTTACCGGACGACGTAGCTGATCTGGAAAATCTCGCCAACTTCATCATTGATCAGGTGCAGGATCTCGAAAGCTACGTGCTGGTGGGCGACTCCTACGGTGCGGTCGCCTCGATCGCGGTTGCAACACGCCAGCCCAAAGGCCTCAAGGGCCTGGTGCTGTCCGGCGGTTTCGCCAAAAGCCCGATCACCTCGCCCCTGCTGAAAACGCTGGCCGCTCTGGCGCCGTTCTTCCCCGGGCCGTTTTATCGACAGACCACCCTGCGCTTCCACGCCGCGCAACTGGCTTCGTCGTTCGACAAGGAAGGCGAAATCCCTTGGTCAACCGCCAGGAGCCGCGCCTTCTTCATCGAGCAAACCCCACACAAGGCCTACGTCAACCGCGTGCGCTCGATCGAGACCGTCGACTACACCGCCCTGCTGGCAAAGATCGACGTGCCGACGCTGATCCTTACGCCCGAGGAAGACAAGCTGATCGGCAAAGAGGCTGCAGGGATTCTGCTGAATGGCATAAAAGGCGCGCAGGAAGTCGTCATGCCGAGGACCGGGCATATGTTCAGGTTTTCGCATCCGGGGGCGTATTCGCTGGAGGTCAGGAAGTTTCTGCAGCGGGTGGCGCTTTGAGTGTATTTGGGCCAGTCAGATTCTGCGCGGCATATCGATCCGAATTGCCGTTTTGTGTTGCAGCCACTAGCCTCACCAGGTCAAAAGCACAAATCAGAGACCAGCATGACCGCACGCCCCGCCACCGATAGCGACCAGCCAGCCCTCTTCGACTTGCATCGAGCAGTCTTCCGCGAACACATCGAGAAAATATGGGGCTGGGATGAGAGTTGGCAACGCGCAAATTTCGCAACGGAATTCGCCTGCGCGGCCACTTCGGTTATTGAACAAGACGGCCGGATTGTTGGCTATGTGCAGATTCTGGACAAGGAAGATCGAATCCATATTCAGAACATCGCTATTTCGCCCGAGTACCAAGGCAAGGGCATTGGCTCGCGCATTCTGAAGAACCTCCAGCTGCAAGCCGCTGCCCGCAAGGTGCCGTTGCAGTTGGGCGCTTTTCGCACGAACACTCTGGCGCAGAAGCTCTATGAACGGCTGGGCTTTCGCCAGACTGGCACGACAGACACGCATATTGAAATGTCGTGGACAGGCCCTGACAGCAAGCAGACGTGATCCTAATCCAACCGCATAACAGACCTTCCCCGATTCAACCTATCCGGGTTCGAGCACTCATGCCTGCCTGACATCACCTTCATGTCAGCCTGGCAACCGACCCTGTCGGCAATGCCCCGTCCTTCTCAAGCGCAGTCAGTTTCGCGACAACTCGGGCACGCTCGCTTACCGAAGTTTCTCGGTCGGTAATCGAGTAAGTCTGGCCATAGACCCATGCACGCAACTGCTCAAGCACGGAAGGTTCAGCAGGTGTGCGAGACAGCTGCTGCAACAGATACCCGGCCTGCGTCCATTTGGGCATCAGCTCAAGCAGCGCCTGACGTCGAGAGGCGGACAGCGCTGGCCAGAGGGTCTCGAGCTGAGCGCTGAATGCTAACTCGATGACTTTCCATGGCTGCGGGCGCAGGCCGCGTACCCCGGCCTCGAACACCGGGCGTGACGGATCCGCGATCGCCGCGATCAGTAAATCAGGCCTGCCCTCTCCTTCGAGGCTCAGGACCAGTGACCGAACCTCGCCACTGTTTTGGCTGAGGGCCGCGTTCATCCACCCTTGCGGGATGGCCATGCCAAGCGACTGCGCCAACCCGAGTACGCCAAGCCAACGGGCTTTGGTAGCGGGAATCTCGCCTGCCAGTTGCGCTTGAAGTACCTGCAACGGGTCGACGCCATACTTTCTGGCGGCCCAGAGTGCAGTCGATCTTGCTGCAGACGATGGGTCGGTCAGAAAGTCTTCGATCAGTCGTGTGCGATCCGTTTGCAACTCAATGGCTTGCAGAAACGACAGGCGCCTGAGAATGCTGCTGTTGCTGGCGAGTCCATAGGCAATGGCCTTCTGCGCCGATGCCAGAGGCAGCGCCATTGCCCTGCCGAGCGCAGCCCGACGCACACTGAAATCTGCATGATGAAGGCTCGCGACAAGAAACGCCTCCAGCTCATCTGCGCGCTTTGTCTGAGCGAGTACCCTGAAAAATAACCGCGTACAGGCGCCACGGCTGGTTTCGAAGGCCGCCGTGGTTTGCGCGAGGCACTCAGGTGTTGCCAGCAGCGCTTCAAGCTTTTGGATGGTAACGCCATGGTCTTCGCGTCGGCGCTGCTCAAGGGCAAGGATGGCGGGAGTCTTGGCGATCAGCCAAGGGCCATACTCGGGTGTCAGATAGTCCGCGAAAGCGTCTCTGGCCGCCGCGCGTACCTGCGGCACCCAGTCGTTGAGCCGCACGATAATGGACGCCAGCCGCTCGATCGACTGCGATGAGCGGATTTGCCGTAGACCGGCCTCCCGGTCGAATCCATCCCAGGACGTGACCAGCCACTTCCAGTCGCGCACTGGCAATACTTCTGGTGGATCTACTGAGCGTTCGGCTTTTGCAGTGGTGGATGTTTTTCCGGTGAGCCTTCGCAACAAAACTTTCCACATGTAGCTGACTATCCCTGACGTCCGAACATTGGCGTGAGCCATAGCATGCCTGTCGCTGAGTTTTTTTGAAACGCATGCCCTGCTCCCCCCGAAATTTTCCGCCGCGCCCGGTTCGATCACCTAACCTCATAGCTTGTGTGATCAACGAGAACCGGCCCCTTTCATGCGCAACACATTGAACTCATTGTTTTTTGTCGCGCTGCTCCTGCTCGCTCCGGGCGGTTCGGCGTTGTGGGCGGCAGATTTGCCGGCGCCCTCGGCGACCGCTGCGGCGCCGCTGGTGGAGGTTTCGCAAAGTGATCTGCAAGCCTTGCAGTTGCGCCTCGACGGGCTGAAGCAGCAGATTTCCGCCGCGAACAATTACAACCAGCTCGAAGGCCCGCAGGACCGGGTGCAGACGTTCATTCTGGATGTCGATCGGTTGTCGGCGTCGTTGTTGCCGCAGCAGGCACAACTGGCGGTGCAACTGGGGGTGCTCGGCGCAGCACCGGATACGCAGATTGCCGCCGAACAGGCGGAAATCGCCGCGCAACGGGCGCAGCTCAACGAGCAGAAAAACAAGGTCGATTCCACGCTCAAAAGCCTTGCCGCGCTCAAACAAAGCGCCGCCGAGCTGATCACGCAAATCGCCGGCATCCGCCGCACACTGCTCGAAAGCGAACTGACGCTGCGCACCGACAGCATTCTGAGCCCGGCCTTCTGGTCGCCGTTGGTGGTGCCGGAACCGGATGATCGTCAGCGCCTGACGTTTTTCATCGATCAGGTCAGCGTCACCTGGGCCACAGTCTGGGCACCGGGGCAGCGTTTTTTCACCTGTGTGCTGGTGCTGCTGGCGCTGGCTTTCTGGACGGTCGGCCGCCGACTCGCCGAGCGCGGCCTGACCTGGGTTTGCATCCACCGCATGCCGGAGGGGCGCCTGCGCCGCAGCGCGCTGGCGTTCGCCTCGGCGCTGGCGACCCTGGGCACCACGGCCATCGCCCTGCATCTGCTGTTCTACGCCTGCACCCGCCACGAACCTTTGACGCCCATGCTGCAGACTTTTTCCGAGGAGTTCGAAAAAGCCGTTTACGCCTGTGTCCTGATCACCGCGCTGAGCCGCGCGCTGCTGTCGACTCAGCATCCTTCATGGCGGCTGCCGGCGATAGCCGACTCGGTGGCGCTGGCGTTGCGGCCCTATCCAAGGATTCTCGCTGCCACTCTGCTGGTGCTGGTAACGCTGGTGCAGGTCAGCAACGCCACCGGCATGAGCAGCCAGATCGTGATCGCCCAGCGTGGGGTGATTGCCATCGTGGTGATCGTGATTCTGGTGCCGCTGCTGTTGCGCGTCGGCAAAGTGCGCAAAGCGTTGCTCACCGCCAATGAACCGGAGGCCGGCAGCACGTTTGCCGGGGCGATCTACAGCATTGCCACGGTGTGCATGTGCATATCGGCGCTGGCCTTGCTCACCGGCTACGTGTCGCTGGCCCGCTTCGTCACCTATGAGTTGGTCTGGGCCTATATCGTGCTGGCCGGGTTCTATTTGCTGGTGCAGGTGGTCAAGGATGCCTGCGAATACCTGTTCTCGCCGCGCTACTCGGCCGGTAAGACCATCAAGCAGACCCTGGGCATGGGCGACCGGCGGCTGGAGCAGGTTTCGATTGTGCTGTCCGGTGCCAGCCGCGCCGGGCTGCTGTTGCTGGCGGTGATTACCCTGTTCGTCGGCGGCATCGGCACCACGTTCGGGCAACTGACCACCAATGTCATGGGCATTCTCGGCGGCGCAGGATTGCGCAAGCTGAACATCGTTCCCGCGCATCTGATCAATGCCGTGCTGGCGTTGCTGATCGGCATCTACCTGATCCGCGCTTTGCGCCGCTGGCTCGACAACGAATTCCTGCCCAAGACCGATATGGATCCGGGCATGTGCGCGTCGTTGAGCACGCTGTTTTCCAATATCGGTTATGCCACGGTCATCCTCCTGACGCTGTCGTCGCTGGGCGTGCGCTGGACCAATCTGGCGTGGATCGTCAGTGCGCTGTCGGTGGGGATCGGTTTCGGCTTGCAGGAGATCGTCAAGAACTTCGTCTCCGGGCTGATCCTGCTCACCGAGCGCCCGGTGAAAGTCGGCGACCTGATCAGCATCAGCGGCGTCGAGGGCGATATCCGCCGGATCAACGTGCGCGCCACGGAAATCCAGCTCAGCGACCGCTCCATCGTGATCGTGCCGAACTCGCAACTGATCTCGCAGAACCTGCGCAACGTCACCCTCGGCGGCAGCGCCCAGGGGGTGGCGAGCCTGGAGCTGATGTTCCCGCTGGACATCGACCCGGAACAGGTCAAGGAACTGCTGCTGAACACCTACCACGAAAACGAAAACATCCTCGACAAACCGGCGTCGTACGTGCGCTTCAGCAAGCTGTCGCCGGATGGCATCACCTTGACGGTGACCGGCTACGTCGGCAGCCCGCGGATTGTGGGCGGGACCAAGAGTGATCTGCTGTTCGAGATACTCAAGCGGTTGGGGGATGCGGGGATTGCTTTGGCGAAACCAGCCTCCGCCCCGTAACAGCCCGCTCCCACATGGGTTAGCGGTGGCCCATACAATGAATATCAGCCTGGCCATTGTGCTGGCTGACTTGGCCCCATCGCTGGCTGTCAGAAATCCACTGTGGGAGCGAGCCTGCTCGCGAAGAGGCCGGTACAGGGAAAATTTCCGGCGACTGATACCCCGCCTTCGCGAGCAGGCTCGCTCCCACAAGGGGCTCTGCGCTAAACACAGAATGCATGCCTGTCATTAATCCATTGTGGGAGCGGGCTTACTCGCGAAGACGCCGGCACAGGCAAAACCTCCGGCGACTGACACTCCGCTTTCGCGAGCAAGCCCGCTCCCACAGGGGCTCTGTGCTGAACACGGAATGCATGCCTGCCATTGATCCATTGTGGGAGCGGGCTTGCTCGCGAATGCAATGGGTCAGATAAAGAAATGTTGACTGACACTCCGCTTTCGCGAGCAAGCCCGCTCCCACAGGGGCTCTGTGCTGAACACGGAATGCATGCCTGCCATTGATCCATTGTGGGAGCGGGCCTGCTCGCGAAGAGGTCGGCCCAGCGAAAATTTGCGGCGACTGACACTCCGCCTTCGCGAGCAGGCTCGCTCCCACAAGGGGTTCTGCGCTAGAAAACAGAATGCATGCTTGTCATTAATCCATTGTGGGAGCAAGCCTGCTCGCGAAGAGGCTCAGGCCGGCGCCCAACGCCGATGCAGCCAGCGCGCAAACGCATCCAGCGCAAAGCCCAGCACACCGATCAGCAGCACCATCGCCATCAGTTCCGAATACGCCAGTCGATCACGCGTATCGAGGATGAAGTAGCCCAACCCGGCGCTGACCCCGAGCATCTCGCACGGCACCAGCACGATCCACAGAATGCCGATCGACAGCCGCACCCCGGTCAGCACATGGCCGAGCACGCCGGGCAGGATCACCTTGCGCAGGGTTTCCCAGCGGGTGGCGCTGAGGCTGCGGCTGAGTTGCAGCCAGCGCGGGTCGAGCTGGCGCACACCGGCCACGGTGTTGAGCAGGATCGGCCACACCGCAGCGAAGGTCAGCAGGAAGTAGATCGGCTGATCGCCAACGCCCATCAGCATCACCACCACCGGCATCCACGACAGCGGCGAGATCATCCGCAGAAACTGAAATGCCGGCGTGGTCGCCGCTTCCAGATGCCGGTGACTGCCAATCATCAAGCCCAGCGGCACGCCGATCAGCAGCGCCAGCAGCAGACCGACCAGAATCCGCTTCAGGCTGACCAGCACATGCTCGTACAGCTCCGGGCGCAGCAACAGTTCGCCAAGGCTGGCCAGGGTTGCCTCGGGTGAAAAGCGCAGCGCCAGGCTGTCGTTGCCGCCGAACACGTGTACGCCCAGCCACCACAGCAGCAACAGGCACAACAGCCCCGCCACACCCAACAAACCGTGTACGGTCGAAGAAGATCGCTGACGCATCAGAGGCTGAACTCCTCGCTGCGTTCGAAGCTTTCCGGCAGGCCAAAGGTCTGCATGCCGCCAACGGCCGCGATGGCATTGCGCACGAAGCGATCATCCACCAGATCCTTGGCGGTCTGCTGCGGATCAAGGCCGGCGAGGAAACCCTTGTCGCCCTCGATCAGCGTGTCCTTCAGACGTTTGACCAGTTCTTCGGTGTAGCTGGGGAACGGGTACGGCTGAAAGTCGATGCGCTGCTCGTCCCAATGGCTGTGCTGGATCGCGCCGCTGGCCAGATACTGCTCGCGGTCGCTGGTGGCCGGCGACAGCACCCGGTCGAGCACCGGTTGCGCGTGCGGCGTGTAGCGATTTTCGCCGTCCTTGGACAGCAGTTTCGCCGCCTCGGCGCGGTTGTCGCGGGTCCAGACCTGCGCCTTGACGATGGCGTTGACCACTTTCTGCGACCACTCGGGGCGGTTGTTCAGATCCTGCTCGTGCATGAACACCACGCAGCAGGCGTGATTGCGCCAGACGTCGCCGGTAAAGCGCTGCACGCGGCCGACCTTGAGTTCCTCGGCCAGCGCGTTGAACGGCTCGGCGACGATGTAGCCGGCAATGCGTTTGCTCGCCAGGGCCGGCGGCATGTCCGACGGCGGCAGCACCAGCAGATTGACCTCGTTCGGCGCCAGCGCGGCGCTCGCCGATTTGCTCACCGGCACCAGACCGTGGTCGCGGAACAGCTGTTGCACCACCACGTTATGGATCGAATACCAGAACGGAATCGCCACCGATTGCCCACCGAGTTGCTTGACCTCGGTGATGCCCGGCGCCACGGTCAGGCCCGAGCCGCCGACGTGGTTCCACGCCACGACTTTTGCCGGCACCTTGCTGCCATAACGCGCCCACACGGTCATCGGCGACAGCAGGTGAATCACGTTGACCTGCCCGGAAATGAACGCCTCGATCACCTGCGCCCAACTGCGCAGCAGCACCGGGCGCTCAGCCTGGATGCCTTCGGCTTCGAACAGGCCATTGTTGTGCGCGACCAGCAACGGCGTGGCGTCGGTGATCGGCAGATAACCGATGCGCACCGGCGCGTTCGGCTCGGCAGCGGCGCGCGCGCTGAGGCTGTTGAGCAGCGGCAACGCGCCGCCAGCGGTCAGCAGCGCGCTGAGTTTGAGGAAGTCACGACGTGTGTGAGTGAAGTCGTCCAGGCACATGGTCAATCTCCGACGTAGCGGGCACAGGTTGAATGAGGGGGTTGCGGCTCGCCCGCCGAAGGGTTTTGAGGATTTCTATACGCAGCGCGCCCAGTTCCTCGACCAGCTCGGCACGCGGCTGAGGCAGGTCGATGCGCCACTCGCCGAGGATGTGCGCCGGGCTGTTACCCAGTAGCAGAATCCGCTCGGAAAGCAGCAGGGCTTCGTCGATGTCGTGGGTGATCAACACGGCTGCGGTGTGGTGCTCGGCAATCAGTTGCAGGAGCAACTGCTGCATGTCGGCGCGGGTGATTTCATCCAGCGCGCCGAACGGTTCATCGAGCAACAGCACCTGCGGCTGCCGCGCCAGACACCGCGCCAGCGCGGTGCGCTGGGCCATGCCGCCGGACAGCTGCGCCGGGTGCTGCAACCGCGCGTGTTCGAGGCCGACCACAGCGATGGCGTGGTCGATCCGCGCCTTGCGCTGCTCGGCCGTGAGATGCGGCTGGCGGGCGAAGTCGAGACCGAAGGCGACGTTCTTTTCCAAAGTCAGCCACGGCAACAGGCTCGGGTCCTGAAACGCCACCGCGACCCGTGGATGCGCGCCGGTCAGCGGCTCGCCAAGCAGGCTCACCCGGCCCTGTTGCGGCGCCTGCAACCCGGCCAGCACCCGTAGCAGGCTGGACTTGCCGACACCGCTGGGGCCGAGAATGGTCACCACTTCACCGGACTGCAATTGCAGGTCGAAGTGTTCCAGCACGGTGTGCCAGCCCTGCTCTCGCGGGTAGCCGAGGCTGATGCCCTGCGCCTCCAGCACCGGCGCGGTCATGCCGTCGCTTCCCGTTTCTGCCGCTGCAATTCAGCGCGCAATTGCACCAGGCTCGGGGTGACAATCGGCACGAACGCCGACTCGCGCCAGCGCCGGGCGAAACCGCTGCCGTGCTCCGTCAGATAGGCCTTGCCGCCGCTGGATTGCAGTTCCAGTTGCACGGCGTTGGCGGCGGATTCGGCCAGCGCGATGCGGATCTGGAACAAGGCGCCCGGCTGGGTCAGGAAACGTCCGTCGTGCAGACCCTGCTTGAGCGCATCGACGCTCTGCGCCAGTTGCTCGCGTTGTTCCTGCAACGGCTCCAGCAGAATCGAACGGCCGTCCTGCAAATGTCCTTCGACCTCGGCCAGCGCCCGTCGCGCCAGACCAATCGCCATGCCGCACTGCAAGCCGAGGAACGCCGGGCGCACCGCTGGCAGAAACTTGCGCGCATCTTCATGCAGCAGCCATTCGCGTCCGACCGCCACTTGCGCGAAATCGATCGCAGCCGTGTTGCTCGATTGCAGCCCCATCAGTTGCAGATCGGCGGAACGTTGTACGCCGGCAGCGTCATCGGCGATCGCCAGCACGAACGGCGAACCGCCCTCCTCGTGCTCTATTGCCGCCGCCACCACGAAACCGCTTTTGCGCAGATTGGTCACCCAGTGCAGGCGCCCGTTCAAGGTCCAGCCGTCTGCGGTGTTGGCGGCACGCACTTGCAGTGCCTCGATGCCCGACAGGTATTTCATCGCGTTAGACAAACCGGTGGCGCCGGCCAGTTCGCCGCTGAGCAACGCCGGCAGCAGTTTTTCCCTCAGCGCAGTGTTGGGGCTGTGCAGCAGGTATTCGATAAAGGCCCGTTGGCCCCAGAACACAAACGCCGCCGCCAATGAATGGCTGGCGACGGCAGCCAGGGTTTCCACAGCATCACTGACGTGGCCACCGCTGCCGCCCAGCGCCGGGCTGATGCCGACCCGTAGCACCCCGGCCTGCGCCAGTTGCGTCAGCACCTGTTGCGGATCGCCGTCGCCCGCATCCAGGGCCTGGGCGTTGTGTTCCAGCCATTGCATCAATGCCGGATTGAGCATGTCGTTTCTCTCCTTGTACGCAGCCGCATCAACCATAGACGATGCGGCCTGAAGCGCTGGCCGATTACGCGCGATACGGCGCCAGCTCGGGGTTGAGCGGCGTGTCGGCGAACACGTTGGCGAAGTTGCACAGGGTCGCCAGGCTGATGCCAAGGATCACTTCCAGCGCATTGCCTTCGGTGTAGCCGGCAGCCTTGAACTGGTTGAAGGTCTGGTCGCTGACCTTGCCCCGGGTGGCAATCACTTCGCGGGCAAACGCGGCCAGGGTTTCCAGTTTTTCCACGGGCACGGTGGCTTTCTCACGCAGCGCACTGACCACTTCCGGCGGCAGTTTGGCCTTATTCAGCGCGACGGCGGTATGACCTGCGACACAGAAATCGCAACCATGGTTGGTCGCCGCAATCAGTTGCACCACTTCGCGCTCGGCGAGGCTGAGTTCGGACTTGCCATTGAGCGCCGATACCGTAACGTAGGTTTCCAGCGCGGCCGGGGCATTGGCCAGCACGGCCAGCAGGTTCGGAATGAATCCGGAGTTTTTCTGCGCATTTTCCAGAAACGGTTTGGCGGCTTCGGGAGCGCTTTGCACGGTGTGTAGAGTAAGGCGCGACATGGAGTGGACTCCTGCTGTTGAGTGTCCGGCCAGTCTGTTGGTTATAAAAATTTCGATCCATATTCTAAAGTAGCGATTACTTGCTCCTGAGTGTTTCCATTAGATGATTTCGTCCAGCCCACTGGTTGATTGGTTATTAGAAAGCCTCGAACTCGATGCGAGCCTGTTTCACATCGGCCGCTATTGCGGTGGCTGGCATGCAAGTACGCACGGACTGGCGCGCGCCAGTTTTCACTTGATCGTGCAGGGGCGTTGCTGGCTGCACATTGACGGGCAGGAGCAGCCAATTCCGCTGAACACCGGAGATGCGGTGTTTCTGCTGCGCGATCTGAACTACCGCCTCTCCAGCGCCGAAGAGCCGGCCCTCGCCCAAACGCTGCCGCGCAGGGCCATGACCGCGCTCGACAGTCAGGCACAGGATGGCGTCGGGCTGGTCTGCGGGTTCTTTCATTTCAAGTCCGGGCTGTCGTCGCTGATCATCGAAGGCCTGCCGGACTGGATCATCCTGCGCGCGGGCGATCCTTCTTCGAGCGCGGCGCGAGCCTTGTTCGAGTTGATCCTGCAAGAGTGCGAACGCTTGCCGGCGCCCTCCTCGGCGCTGCTCGAACGCTTGAGTCATCTGCTGTTTTTGTATGTGTTGCGCCAACAGATGGCCGACAACCAGAGCCTCGGCGGTCTCGTGGCTTTAGCGCGCAATCCGCAGTTCGCGCCGTTGCTGGACCAGTTGATCGAACAACCGCAATTACCGTGGTCGCTGGAGAGCATGGCGGCGAGTATCGGCCTGTCGCGCTCGGCGTTTTTCAAACGCTTCAACGAACTGGCCGGGCAATCGCCGGGGCAGGTATTGCTGGCGTTGCGCATTCGGCATGCCTGCCAGTTGCTGCGGGCCAATCACACGGTGGAACAGGTGTGCGCGGCCGTGGGCTATCAGTCGATCGCTGCATTTACCCGAGCGTTTGCCAAGTCGGTGGGGGTGCAACCGGGGGCTTATCGCAAGCAGCATGAGGGGCGCTGAGCGACGCCCTCGCCAAAGAACTTAAAAGCATTAATAAATACAAAATCATTATTTATCGTTATAAAAATTATTGCGTACTCTCTGAGTCAATCCCTCATTGATCACAGTGAAGTGCGCCATGAACCCGACTGCCAACCTGATCGACTTCGTCGCCTACCGCAAACGCCGCCAGGCCCAGCAAGCTGCTCGGGCCATGTGGGAAATGTATGCGCGCAACGCCGGTTACCAGGCCTTTCAGTGGGTGCAAGCCAGTCGTTCGACCGAGCCTCGCCAAGCGTGAACGCGCGTGATCCCTCGCGCTTTCTGGCGAGCGCCGACGAACCTGTGCTGGATCTGAACAGCCTCGAAGCACTGGAAGAAGACCCGATCTGCGAACGGGTCGCGCAGAATTTGCAACGCTTGCGCGCCAAACGGCATTTGTCGCTTGATGCACTGGCGCGTCAATGTGGTGTGAGTCGGGCAATGCTGGCGCAGATCGAGTCCGGGCGCAGCGTGCCGTCAATCAAGGTGCTGTGCAAAATCGCCAAGGGCTTGAAGGTGTCGGTGGCAGCGTTCCTCGAACATCGTGCCTTTGAGGGCGTGGCGGTGTTGTCGGCGAGCCAGAGCAAACGGCTGGTGAGTGCCAGCGGTGCTTTTGTCAGCCGTGCGCTGTTCCCGTTCGACGTGGCGCGGCAGTCGGAATTTTATGAACTGCGTTTGAGTCCATTGGGCGAGGATCTGTCCGAGGGCCATGGGCCGGGCGTACAGGAAAACCTGGTGGTGGCTCAAGGTGTGCTGGAAATCAGCGTCAATGACGAACGCTATTTGCTCTCCACCGGCGACTCGATTCTGTTTTACGCCGACCAACCCCACCGCTACCGCAACCCCGCGGACAGCGAGGCCGTGGCCTATCTGGTCGTGACCTACCCCGAACGCCTGGACTGACCGCCCCTTTGTGGGAGCGAGCCTGCTCGCGAAAAGGTCGGCACATTCAGCATTTGCGTTGCCTGACTCACCGCTATCGCCAGCAGGCTGGCTCCCACAGGGGTTTGTGGTGATGGCTGGATAAGTGTTGGTCAACAGAATGAAAAAGCCCCCGAGGCCTGAGGCCGTCGGGGGCATTTTTTGCGCTGCCGGGATCAGCAGGTGCAGCACATCATCGGCATGCCGTTACAGCTCATCATCATCGGCATGCTGCAGTCGTTCATCATTTTCATCATCAGAGCACAGCAGTTTTTCATCATGTCCATGCTCATGCCGGGCATCGGCATGATTTTGCACATCATGCAGTCAGCCATCATGGTGCATTCCATCACGCACTTCATCGATGGCATCGGCATGCCCATCATCGGCATCGGCATCATCATGTTCATCATCGGCATGGCCATGGCCGCCTGAGACATGCACATCATGCTCATGTTGCCGCAATGCATCATCATCGGCATGCCGCAGTCCATCATCATCTGCATCATTTCGCCGCTGTTCTTGAACATGGCCATGTCCATGCCGGCGGCAGGCATCATCTTGCACATCATGCCGTCGTCCATCATTTCGCAGCTCATGGTCGCCATCATCATCGGCATGCCGGTCATTGGCATCATCGGCATGTTGGCGTTCATTGGCATTTGCATCTGCATGGCGTTCATCATGGTGTAGCTCCCTGAGGATTTAAGAACTGGATGAAAAGTTGATGGCGCTGATTCTATGGACTGGAGCAACCGGAACAAGATGCCCATCGAACAGCAAAATCCGATGTTCAAACCGCTCAAGCGCAGCGTTCCGCGCGCGTTGAACTGTTGGAGCAGCAGAGTAGACGCCATGACAGAAAGAGCAAATGTACTGACAGCGAATCCGACATCATGGATATGTAAAACAACGCTATATAAATAACCGAAAGAAATTATCGGTCTAACGCGGGCGATTATTTTTCTTATTCCATCAATCAATCAAAAAACCACTTTTTAATCTTTTATCGCTATTAACCTCGCCCCTTATAATTGCGCGTCTGCACTTAACTCATAAAAAGGGATGTTCCATGCAAAGACGCCTGTTACTGGCTGCAATATTTGTCGCTGTCGCCGGGTGCGCCAGTCCTCCTGCTATTTCGGTGCACACCAAAGACCCCACCAGTTCAACCCTGCAAGGCGACGCCTCGCGCCCGGCGCAGGCGCAGTGGATTCGCACCGAGCTGTACTTCTCGGTGGGCACCGTGGATGGCAAGGAAGGCGCGGTCAGCCCCGCGCGCTGGCGCGAGTTTCTCGATAAGGAAGTGACGTCGCGGTTTGCCGACGGTTTCACCGTGTTCGATGCCTATGGGCAGTGGCGCGATCATGGGGCGAAGGAGCCGGAGCGGCTGAGCACCAAGGTGATCGTGATCCTGCACGAGAACAATCCGCAGAACGCCGGCAACATCGAGGCGATCCGGCTGGCTTACAAGCGCATTACCGGGGACTTGTCGGTGCTGCGCCTGTCGCAACCGGCCGACGTATCGTTCTAATCGCTGGTATGCGCGAGAGCTTGCCGAGGCGTCGACGCCAGGCGGCTCAATCCCGCTAGCAGCAGCGCGCCCACCAGCAACACGCCAATCCCCAGAAACGCGCCCCACCCCACCACCGTCACGCTCGAATAGAGCATGTACAGGCACAGACCGAAAAACAGCAGCGGCACCAGCGGATACAACGGCACCCTGACCGGCCTCGGCACCTCGGGAAAGCGCCGCCGCAGAATGATCAACGCCAGGCTGCTGAAGCTCAGAAACAGCCAGTACACCGGGGTCAGGTACTCGACCATGGTGTTGAAGCCGCTCTGGGTGAAACTGCCAAACAGCACCAGCAACAATGCCACCGCGCCCTCCGCCAGCAACGCCTTGCGCGGCACGCCGTCGCGTTCGTGCCACTCGCCGAAACGACGCAACTGCGGCACATCGCGGGCCGCGGCATAGGTGGTGCGGGCGCCAACCAGCAAGGTCGAGTTGATGCTGGCGATGGCCGCGATGCCGACCATCAGCAGAATCAGCAGCACTCCCGGCGCACCGAATGCACGGTTCAACAGTTCCACCGCCGGTGCGTTGCTCGCCGCCAGTCCGGCGAATCCCAGGCCTCGCACAAACGCCCAGTTCAGCGCCAGATAAATCGCCATCAGCAGCGTCAGCGCACCGAGCATGGCGATGAAAATCCCTCGCCGCCCATCGCGCACTTCCGCCGATAATGTGGCCGCATCGCTCCAGCCGCCAAACGCCAGAAACACAAAAATCATCGCCGCGGAAAACCCAGCCATACCGGTGTTTTCCGGCGCAACCGAAACGCTCGCTGGCGCTGCTTCAATCCCCTTCCACGCCAGCCACACCCCGGCGCTGGCGATGCTCAGAAAGCCCAGCGCCAACAAGCCCACCAGCAAGGTCTGAGTGATGAAACCGATGTGCTTGCCCGTGAGATTGAGCAGCACCAGCGCAGCGATCACCCCGCCGGCAAACAGCCCCGAACCGTATCGCCCCAACGGCACCACGGCGTTGACGTAATCGGCAAACATGAACGCCGACAAGGCGATCCAGCCCGTGTGCATCACCGAGAAGCGTGACCAGGCAAACAGGAACCCCATGCGCTCGCCATAGGCGGTGCGCAGAAAGTGATAGTCGCCGCCAGGATGTGGGAATGCCGTGGCCATTTCGGCAAAGCACAACGCCCCGGCCATCGACGCCAGGCCGCCGAGCACCCAGACCCAGTAGAACCAGGCAGGCCCGACGTTCAGCGCCACGGTCGGCGCGGTCTTGAGGATGTCGGTGGTGATCACCATGCCCAGCGTGATCAGCAACGCCTGCAACACCGGCAGATGGCGCTTGGGGCCGTTCGACTGATTCATTGAGTGTCCCGCAGAAGATCCGTCGTCCATGGCGGTTCGGCTCAGAAGCCGTAAGTGGCGCTGGCGTAGTAGTAAGCGCCGTTGGTGCCGATCGGCGACAACACGTCATACGGCAAGTTGCCGCCGTAATTGATCGCCGAGCCGGAGCGCTCCGGGTAGTTGTCGGTGAGGTTGTTGCCGCCCAGGGCGACGCTGAATTTCGGGGTGAATTTGTAGGTCACCTCGGCATCCAGTTGCCACACCGCGCCATAGGTCTGCTCCGGTTGCGAGTCGCCAAAGTCGAACACGCGAGTGGTCTCGCCCTGACGGGTCAGACGCCCGAGCAGGCCCCAGTGTTCGCTGGCCCAGTTGGCGGAAAACACGAAGCGATCCTTGGGCGCGGCGTCGGTCAGGGTATTGGTTTCTTCAACGCCGACCAGTGCATCGTTGCCGATCCCCAACGCCGTCAATTGCGAGGGTGTGCCTTTGGTGCTGGTGACTTTGGTGTGGTTGTAGGTGTACGCGGTGGTCAGGCCCAGTTGCCCTTCGTACAGCGGCTGATGGTAGTTGAGCACCAGCTCGGCACCGTGGGTGCTGGTGTCGGCGGCGTTGGTGAAAAAGTTGACGTCATGCACCCCGGCCACGCCGAAGTTGTCGTTGATGTATTGCTCCATGGCGTCGCTGCCGATGCGCTGCGACAGGGTGATGCGGTCCTTGACGTCGATGCGGAACACATCGAGCGAAGCGTCGAAGCGTTCGTTGAGCTGGAAGGTCAGGCCGAGACTGAAGTTCTTCGAGGTTTCCGGATCGAGCTTTTGCGCACCCAGCGCGCGGGCGATCGGGTCGTTGACCGAGAGCACACGAATATCGGTGAGCGTGCCGCCTTCGCCGAAGTTGCTGGTGGTGTTCTGGAAACCGCTCTGCGCCAGCGACGGCGCGCGGAAGTTGTTCGACACCGCACCGCGCAGCGCCCACTGCTCGGTCAGTTTGTAGCGACCACTGAGCTTGCCGGTGAGTTTGCTGCCGGCATCGTCGTAATGTTCCCAACGCGTGGCGGCGTCGACGAAGAAGCGCTCGGTGAGATCGCCCGACAACTCGGCGTAGGTCGCAAACACGCTGCGGTCCAGGTCCGACTCTTCGCTGGGGCGCAGACCGTTGGCGCCGTCAGCGCCGGAGCCGATGTAGGAGGCCTCGTCACCCGCGTAGGTCAGGTAGTTTTCGTAACGGTATTCACCACCCAGCGCCAGCACGAACGAGCGTCCACCGAGGCGCAGCTCGCGGCTGAAATCGAGGTTGGTGGTGGTCTGGCGCAGCTCGTAATCGCCGGTGTCGAATTTCGTCGGCGAGTCCTCGCCGAGGCTGACGTTAAGGGTGCGGCGGGTGGATCCGTCGAAGCGGTTACGGCCATGGGTAAGGCTGCTGTCGAAGTCCCAGTCTTCGCCGATCATGCCTTTGAAACCGGCGGTGGCAGAGACGTCCTTGTTGTCGCCCAGCGACTGCGGCAGGTAGCCGTTGGGATAGAACTGCGGCTGCTCGTAGGGGTAGCGATAGAATTCGGCGCCGGTGGTGTGGCGCTGGTTGTAGGTGCCGAAGCTGTAGGCCTTGCCGCCGGCCAGCGGCAGCTCGCTGTTGAACCACAGGTTGACGTCCCGCGCCAGGCCGTCGCCCATCACGTAGTTGCGCTGGTCCGGGGTATCGGCAAAACCGTCGAAACCGGCGCGGTTGGTCGGGTTGCGATTTTTGTACTCGGTGCCGCCACGAATGAACCCGCCCTCTTCGCCCAGGCGCGTGCCGATCTTGGCCGTGGTCACGCTGTTCTGGCCGTCGGTGGTGGTTCTGCCGATGGCGTCCTGATGGGTGTGAAACGCGCCGTAGCTGGTGGACACTTCGCCGCCCTCGGGGGCGTCGTCGAGGATGATGTTGATCACCCCGGCAATCGCGTCGGAACCGTACTGTGCGCCGGCGCCATCGCGCAGCACTTCGATGCGTTTGATCGCGCTGATGGGGATCGAGTTGAAGTCCACCGGCGCTGTGCCGCGACCGATTTTCGACGAGTCGTTGACCACCGCTGAAGTGTGGCGACGCTTGCCGTTGACCAGCACCAGCACCTGGTCCGGACTCATGCCGCGCAACTGTGCGGCGCGCACATGGTCAGCACCACCGGAGTTGGACTGACGCGGCATGCTGAACGATGGCAGCAACGTTTGCAGCGCCTGGCCCAGTTCACCGTCGGCCGCGCCGGTGGACTTGAGATCGGCAGCGGTCAACACGTCAACCGGCACTGGAGAATCCAGAACCGTGCGAGCAGTGCCACGGGTGCCAGTGACCAGCACGGTACCCAGCCGTGTGTCATCGTCAACGCGGGTGGAAGTGTCTTCGGCTTGCGCCGGAACTTGCCAGATCGCACCGACCACCGCGATGGCCAGTAATGAACGGGAACGCTGATACATGTGACAGCTCCTTTATCGCAGCTAATACCCGGCCGTTGCCGACAATAAAGGGTCGGCAATCAATGCGCGGCAATGTCTGCTGTAGTTTTAGAAAGCAGGAAGGTGGTGAAGGCTGGTTAAACGTATTGAGTTGGTTAAGCGCAGAATCCCCAAAGTTAGTTATTTCCCCTTGAACACCGATGCTAGACGGGCCGAAGGCCTGCCGTAAAAGAACCAATAACACTTAGGTTAGATCGGGCTGATTAACTGTATTTAGTCCAACACAAGTGTTGCTGGACAAACAGTTGATGCAACTAACAAACAACGATTACAACTGCAAAAAAGATCCCTGTGGGAGCTGGCTTGCCAGCGATAGCGGTGTGTCATTCAACAGAAACAGGGACTGAATGGACGTCATCGCTGGCAAGCCAGCTCCCACAGGGTGTTTGTATTAGTCGAAATCCTTTTCCAGCCAGGCATCTTCGGCAATGTCCAAAGCGTCAGCACTGAAGCGTTGTTCCGCAAACGGATCGGCGTGCAGGTGAAAGCCGTTGCGCTCCCAGAAACCGGGTTGTTCTTCGTCGACAAACTCCAGACCGCGCAACCATTTGGCGCTCTTCCAGAAGTAGCGCCCGGCGACCACCAGCCGCAGCGGCCAGCCGTGCCGAGCGGTCAAGGGTTGGCCGGCGTAATGGGTGGCGAGCAGGTTGTCCGGGTGCAGCAGGTCGTCCAGCAACAGGTTGGTCTGGTAATCGTGATCGGCGTGGGCCATGACAAAACGTGAAGCGGGCTGGATATCGAGCTCGCTCAGCAAATCCTGCAGATGCACCCCGCTCCACTGCGTGTCGAACTTCGACCAGCGTGTGACGCAATGAATGTCACATTGCAACTGGCGTTGCGGCAAACCCTGCAGGTCGGCAAAACTCAACTCGACGCCACGCCCGACCTTGCCGAACAGGCGCAGTGACCAGGTTGCCAACTCATACTCCGGCACCGTGCCTTCGTGGAGAATCGGGAACCGCTCGGTCAACACCTGCCCCGGCGGCAAACGTTGACCGAGCGCCGGATCAGACTTAGGTGCGCGGCTGTTGCGCAAACGCATGGCTTTGTTGTGCATGTTCACTCCCAAGCGCGTCAGGATGCCTACCGCGCATACAGCGCATCACCCGGTGATAACGGCTGCATTCAGTTCGCCACAGGAATCCACTCGGCCCGCGCCACATTGGCGGTATCGCCGAACGCCGGCAGCTTCTGCGCCAGGTCGCGGACGTTTTTCACGTCCAGATCGAGCAACTGTTGGCGTGTGATCAGGGTCGGTGGTACCAACACCTGATGTCCCGGATTTTCGCCGGCAATCAACATCGCCAGACTGCGCACGCTGATCGCTCCCGCCACTTGCGGATTGACCGCGGCGGTCGCCGCCCAGGCACTGTCCGGTTCTTTCATGATCTGGATGTCGGCGGTGGAGATGTCGGCGCTGTAGATCTTCACCTTGCGCCCCAGCCCGGCCTCGTCGACGGCGATCTTCGCGCCTTTGGCAAACTCGTCGAACGGCGCGAAGATCACGCTGATATCCGGATTGGCGCGCAACACCGCGCTGGCCTGATCCGCCACCGAGTTGGCAATCGGCGGGTTGAGCGTGCCGAAACGCGCCTTCTCGATGATGCCCGGATTGGCCTGTTTCACCTGACTCCAGATCTCGTCGCGGCGCTCCATCGGGGTGAAGCCGCTGATGTACACGTAACCGGCATCGAACCGCGTGCCGTTGTCCTTCACCGCCTGATCCAGCGCCAGTCGCGCCAGTGCATGGTGATCCTGCTCGACCTGAGTCACTTGCGGGCTGTTCAGATCGACGTCGAACGCCACCACCTTGATGCCTTTGGCGATCGCCCGGTCAATCGGTCCCTTGAGGGTTTCCGCCAGGCCCAGTTGCACGATGATCCCGTCGACGCCGAGGTCGATTGCCTGATCGATCATCTCGCCCTGACTCGCCGCCTGCTGGCGCGCATCGAACACCCGCAGATTGGCCCCCAGCGCCTCGGTCTGTTTCTCCACGCCGCGCAGATAGGCCTCGGGAAAGTCCCCGGAAAACAGATAGCCGACCAGCGCGATCTGCACCTGACCTTTATCGAACGGCGCCGGAGCACCTGGCAATGCCTTGGCCTGAGCACTCAAAGCCAATGCCGAGAGCACCGCGCCGGCGAGGCAATGGCGTGCGAACTGCTTGATTGAACCGTGCATACATCTTCCTTGCAGCGACAAATGAACCGGCTCAGCGCGCCCGATGCGCGAGGCCGAAGGTGAACATCAGGGCCAGCACCAGCACCAGTCCCTTGACGAAATCCTGCGCGTAATACGGCGCGTTGAGCATGGTCAGGCCATTGAGCAGCGACGCCACCAACAGTGCGCCGACCAACGTGCCGAACGCATTGGGCTTCTTCGCTCCGAGCACGGCAAAACCAATCAGCGCCGCGCCGAGGGCGTCGAGCACCAGACCGTTGCCGGAGCTGACATCACCCCGACCCAGGCGCGCCGCCAACAGCAACCCGCCAAGTGAAGCGAGCAATGCCGACAACACGTAAGCGAGCAACTTCAAGCGCTGTACCGGCGCGCCTGCCAATCGCGCCGCCTGCTCGTTGCCGCCAATCGCATAAAACAACCGGCCGATGCGCGTACGCTCGAGAAACAGCCACACCGCCAGCGCCACCAGCGCCGTGATCAACACCGGCACCGGCACCATGTCCCACAAGCGTCCGCGGCCGAGGGCGAGAAACGCCGTACTGAACGTGCCTTCGGTTTCCACTCCACTGGGCAAGGTCATGCCCACCGCAATCGAGCGTCCGCCCGTGGGAATCAGTTGCACGCCGATCACCAGAAACATGCTGCCCAGCGTCGCGAGAATGTCCGGCACCCGCAGCTTGACGATCAGCCAGCCATTGAGCAGCCCGACCAGTGCGCCACCGGCCAGACTGATCAGCACCGCCGGCACAGCGCCCCAACCGAGCACCACCATCACGTAACTGGAGATCATCAGGCTCATCGCCGCCACCGCACCAATCGACAGATCAAGTCCGCCGACGGCCATGGTCAGCGTCACGCCAAGGGCCAGCAGCGCGACGATCGACACCGACTGCAAGATGCTGAACAGATTGCCGACGCGCAAAAACGCCGGCTCCGCGACACTGAAAAACACCACGATCAGCGCCAGCAGCCACAACAGGCCGTAGCGGATCAGCGCTTGCAGCAGGCGCTCGGCGGGTGCCGTAGCGGACGACAACAATGAACTCGAATCAGGCACTCGCTCTGCTCCTTGGCGTGGCATGAAAGGGATTTTCGCTAGCGTCGCTGCCGGCCAGCGCAGCGACCAGGGTCGCGCGCTCAAGACCGGCGCGCGGGTATTCGGCGACCACGGCGTGATCGCGCACCAACAGAATCCGGTCGGCGATTTCCAAGGCTTCATCGACATCGGCGCAAATCACCAGGGTCGCGCGGCCGCCGGCACTGTCGCGCAGCAGTTGGCCGATCTCGCGGCGGGCGCGCACGTCGACCCCCTGAAACGGCTCGTCGAGGATCAACACCCGCCCTTCTCCGAGCAGCCAGCGGCCAAGCACGACCTTCTGTTGATTGCCGCCGGACAGCGCGCTCATCGGCACCTCGATGCCGGCGGTCTTGATCCCCAGCGCCGCGACTTGCGCCTCGACCGCTGCGGCTTCGGCGCGGTTGCGAATGAAACCGGCACGGGTGAAGCGCTCCAGAAACGGCAAGGTCAGTGTGCGGCGCAGGGAAAAGTCGGGCACCAGCGACTGACTGGCGCGATCCTCCGCCGCGAGAAACACACCGCTGCGAATCGCCGCCCTTGGCGAACCCGGCAGCCAGTCCATGCCATCCAGTTGCAGGCTGCCGGCGACGGCTTTGCGCAAGCCGAACAGCACTTCGGCAATCTCACTTTTACCGGCGCCGAGCAGCCCGGTCAGCACCACCACTTCGCCTTGGTGCAGGTCGAAATCGAAGCGCCTGGAGCGTGGCAAAATCTGCAAACCGCGCACACCAAAGACTTTTCGGCCCACGGTGCCGGGCGTGTAGACATGCCGGTCCAGCGCCTGCCCGAGCATGGCGTGCACCGCTTCCGGCAACTGCTGCGCACTGAACCCTCCGGCCAGTCGCCCGTCGCGCAGGGCAATGGCGCGATCCGCCACCCGTTGCAGATCGGACAAGCGATGGGAGATGTAAATAATCGCCACGCCACGGCTGCGCAGGGTGTCGATCAGCCCGAACAGCCGCTGCGCCTCGGTCTCCGACAAGGCTGCGGTCGGCTCATCGAGAATCAGCAGGCGCGGCTGCAAGGCAAAGGCCCGCGCCAGCACCACCAACTGCCGTTCGGCCTGGCCCAGATGTTCAATCGGCTGCTCCAGCGGCAACACCAGCCCCAACCCGGCGGCGATACTCGCGGCGCGCTCGAGCAGGCGTTTGCGATTGAGCCAGAAGTCCGCGTCGGGTTTGCACAACTCATCGAGCAGCAGGTTTTCCGCCACGCTCAAACCGGGCGCAATGCCCTCGTTGATCTGCTGATGCACCGCGACAATCCCGACCCGGCGTGCCGACAGCGGCGAGCTGAATTGCCGGGGCTGACCGTCGATGTAAATCTCGCCGCCATCGGCGCGCTGGCTGCCGGCGAGAATCTTCACCAGCGTCGATTTGCCGGCACCGTTGGCACCGAGCAACGCCACCACTTCGGCGGGATGAATCTGCAGGCTGACGCGATCCAGTGCGCGGTTCGAGCCGAAGCTCTTGCTCAGATCACGCACTTGAATCAGCGGCGCGTGGGCCACGACGACACTCATAAAATTCCTTAACGTCGATGGGCCAGCGAACGCACCAGCCGGTCGCCCAGGCTCTGCACGCCCTGCACCAGAATGACCAGCACCACCACGGTGGCGACCATCACTTCATTGTTGAAACGCTGATAGCCGTAACGGATCGCCAAATCACCGAGGCCGCCACCGCCAATCACCCCGGCCATGGATGAAAAACCGATCAGCATCACCAGCGTCAGAGTGATCCCCGCCAGCAACGCGGGTAGCGCTTCGGGCAACAGCACTTTGAAAATCACATGACGGATGTCGCCGCCCATGGCGAGGATCGCTTCGATGCGGCCCTTGTCGACTTCGTCCAGCGCGTTCTCGACGATCCGCGCAAAAAACGGAAACGCGCCGATGGTGATCGGCACCACCGCAGCGGTGCTGCCGAGGGTGGTGCCGACCACCAGTCGGGTCAGCGGAATCAGCGCAATCAGCATCACCACAAAAGGCAGCGAGCGCCCCAGATTGACCAGCGAACCCAGCGCGGCATTGAGCCGTGGCAGCGGCCACAGGCCGTCGCGGCGACTGACAAACAGCAACACCCCGAGCGGCAAACCGATCAGCAGCGTGAACAGCCCCGCGAGCAAGACCATGTATAGGGTTTCGCCAGTGGCGTTGAATAGCAGTTGCAGGATTTCATCCCAGTTGATCGTGCGGTTCATGACTGAGCCGCCCGCACGCCGTATTGCTTGAGGAAGCTGAGCCCGGGGATGTCGTGGCCCAGCGGCAGGCCGCAGGTCGGACGCAACGAAGTGCCAAGACTCGATTGCGCATCGGCGAGCAAACGCGGCACCGGGCCGGACTCGACCAGGCGCCCGTCGGCCATCAACGCCGCGTGATCGCAGATCGACTTGACCACGTCCAGCTCATGGGTGATCAGCACAATGGTCACGCCCAATTGCCGATTGATGTCGCGCAGCAGCTCAAGAATCGACGCGGTGGTTTCCGGATCCAGTGCACTGGTGGCTTCGTCCGACAGCAGATACGCCGGCTCGGCTGCCAGGGCGCGGGCAATCCCCACCCGCTGTTTTTGCCCACCGGACAACTGTGAGGGAAAGGCTTGCGCCTTGTCCGTCAAGCCGACCAGTTCCAGCAGTTCGCGCACCCGCACATGGCGCCACGGTTTGCCGACGTTGGCGATTTCCAGCGGCACGGCGATGTTGTCGAACACGGTGCGCGAATGCAGCAGATTGAAGCCCTGGAAAATCATGCCGATGCGCTGACGCTGGCGGCGTAGGTCGCTGGCAGACAGCGTCAGCAGGTCCACGCCGTCGATCAGGATCCGCCCGCTGTCCGGGCGTTCAAGCAGATTGAGACATCGCAACAGGGTCGACTTGCCCGCCCCGCTGCGCCCGAGAATGCCGTAGATCGCGCCGTCGGGAATACTCAGCGACACCTGATCCAGTGCTGGTGCCGGCGCCGACGGGTAGGTCTTGCTCAACTGCTCGACGACGATCATGGCTTGCCATCCTCCACCGGAATCACCGACCCCTTGAAGTTATCGGTGATGTATTTCGCCACTTGCGGCGAGGTCAGGTCCTTGGCCAGTTGCGCAATGCGCGGATCGTTCTGCAGTGTCGGCGTGGTCACCAGAATGTTGGCGTACGGATTGTGCTCGGCCTTTTCCAGCCCCAGCGCATCCTGGGCCGGCACCAGTCCGGCTTCCAGTGCGTAGTTGCCGTTGATCACCGCAAGGTCGACATCGTCCAGGGCCCGAGGGATTTGCGGCGATTCGATTTCAAGGATCTTCAGCTGTTTCGGGTTCTCGGCGATGTCTTTGGGTGTGGCCTGATCGGCTGCCGGATCCTTGAAGCCGGGCTTGAGTTTGATCAGGCCGTTGTCCTGCAACAGGTACAGCGCACGGCTCAGGTTGGTGACGTTGTTGGGCACGGCGACGGTGCCTTTTTCCGGCACCTCGGCGAAGCTTTTGTGCCGGCGCGAATAGATGCCCAGCGGCTCGATATGCACCGTGGCGGCCACCGCGAGTTTCTGCCCCAGCGCTTGTTCCTGGGATTTCAGGTACGGCAGATGCTGGAAGTAATTGGCATCGACATCGCCATGCACCAACAGCTCGTTGGAGTTCACGCCGTTGGGAATCTCGATGACCTTGAGGTTGAGTTGCGGATCGATTGTCTGGATGTACGCGAGAATCTGCGCGTGGGGCACCGGGTCAGCGGCCACCCGCAACGGCTCCAGTGCCTGCACGCCGAACGAAGTCACCAGCGCGCCGAGCACGGCCAGAGTCAAACCTGCTTTCTTCAACATGAGCGGAGTCCTTGAGCGAGTGATGAATCAGGCGTTGGCGGTTTTACGAGCCGGTGCGGCGGGCATCAGCGCGTCGGCATAGAAGCGCCGGGCGACGTCGGGGTGCGAACGCAACCGACCCTTGAGGTAGTTCCAGCCGACATCGCGAAACAACGGATTGAGCGGATCACTCGCCGGGCCACGCGCTTCGCGCAGCAGCGCGGTGGGCAACGGATACAGCGGCACCACGGCATCGAGTTGCGCGCCGAGGAAGAAGGCGATGGACAAGCGTTCGCTGCCTGCGGGCGGCGACACCACCCGATGCACCGTGGCGCGCAGATAGCCGTTGGTGGCCAGCTCCAGCAGTTCGCCGATGTTCACCACCAGCGTGTTGTCGCGGGGCAGCGCATCGATCCAGCGCCCTTCCTCGACCTCCACTTGCAGACCGGTCTGCTGGTCTTGCAGCAGAAAGCTGAGGAACCCGGAATCCTTGTGCGCGCCGACGCCCTGCTGACTCGCGCTGGCGGCCTGGCCTGGATAGCGCATCAACTTGATGTGTTCGTTGGGCTTGTCGCCGTATAACTGATCGAACGCGTCCGCCCGCAGCGACAGCGCCTGGGCGAAGGCACGCAGCAGGCGCAACGCCATGCGCGTCATCGCCTGTTGCCATTCGAGCAGCAGCGGTTTGAGCTCTGGCAGCGCCGCCGGCCATTGGTTGGGCCCCTGCAAGCGCGCCCACAACGGGCTTTCCGCGTCCAGCGGCAACGCTTCGCGCTCGGCGCCGAGATCGAACTGCTCACGCCAGTCGGGTTGACCACGGGTGATCTCGGAAGCGGCACGGTTGTACCCGCGAAAATGCGGCGAATTGATCATGCCGACGGCGTTTTTTTCGTGCTCGGACAAGGCGAAGAACTGCCGGGCGTGATCCTGCACCTGCTTGAGCAGGTGGCTGTCGATGCCATGGCCGGTGAGATAGAAAAAGCCGACGTCACGCGCGGCGTGACGCAGGTTTTCAAGAAATTCATAACGCTGCTGCGCGGTGCCTTCGAACAACGAAAGGTCCAGCGTCGGCAGCGTGGTGATATCGAGGGTATGCGGCATGATTCACTCCCGTGTGAATCAAACCTGAAGAGCCTTTGATCGATTCAGCGTGTGCCGTCATGGCAATCGGGGGTCTATCGGTTTGATGCGTTTGATTCGTCGTGAGACAAAACTAAACGATCTTAAAAACCACGAACAAATACCCTTTTTGCATTAGCTTAGGCCTGACGCTCAAGTTCGCTGTCATCACGCGACAGCTCTCCCGCTTCAACTGATCAACGTGCCGGGTCATAAAACGGTTCGACTGCCACCCGGCTGCCGACAAAGAAACTGTCAGCCACCAGCCGCAGTGGCTGCAGATCGACGTCGCTGGCCCGATCGCCAATCAGTTGCCGGAAGTGTCGATACACCGCGGTGTACTCGCCCTCTTCCGACACCACTTGGCGCACGCCGTCGATGCTCAGCAGCGCCCCGCCGTTGTCCAGGCGCAGCACCCCTTCGGCGCAGCGAATCTCGATGCTCCAGAGTTCGTCGTGACCGTGGTCGAAATCGAACTCGGCCTGCACGTCGAGACTGTGCGCATCGGACATCTTGATCGACGCGGCAATCGGCGACTGGCAGTTGTCCGGTACGCGCAGTTCGGCGGATTCGACAAACAGTGGCTGCGCCAACAAATGGGTGACAATCGACAAGGCATTGATGCCCGGATCGAAAACGCCCAGACCACCGGGTTGCCAGATCCACGTCTGACCGGGATGCCACTTGCGCACGTCTTCCTTCCAGTCGATCTGCACGCTTTGCAGCGTGCGGCCGGCGAGCCAGTCGCGGGCGGCTTCGATACCTGGGGCGTAGCGCGAATGCCAGGCGAACAACGCACTGACACCCTGTTGCTGCGCTTGACTGACCAGGGCCAGCGCCTCACCCAGCGTGGCGCACGGCGGTTTTTCCACCAACACATGTTTGCCGGCGGCCAGCGCCTGCTGCACCAGTGCGAACCGACCTTGCGGCGGCGTACAAAACGCAATCGCATCCACCTCGGGGCCGTTCTCCAGCAACTCGCTCAACGAGTGAAAGTTCTCCACCCCGGCACAGGGTTTACCTTGCGTGGCGACCGCCACCAGACGAAATCCGGGATTGGCGTTGATCGCCGGAACATGTTGATCCTGGGCAATTTTGCCGTAGCCCACCAGACCGAGACGGATCGGTTGCATCAGTGACTCCTGTTTTTGTCTTGTTGTCGTCAGCGAGTGCGCAGATTAGCCGTAAACGTCAGGGAATACCCGGTGGCGGTGATCAAAAAACTGCTGGTGTGCGCGTTCGGTCAGCGCAACGGGTAGCAACGCTGATGCAGCGGCGCAAACGAATAAGCCGCTTTCTGTAAGTACCTTCCCAGGTAGCCGAGCATTAGCTGGCATGCCCTCGGAAACGACACCGTGCTATGCTCCGAGAGAGAAAACGAGGGGTTCCAAATGACCAGATCAGCCACTGAGAGCGTCGCGACTGAAGTTCGCCTGCTCGCCAAAGCCCACAAGGTTACCGCCGACCGTGACAACCTCAGTTGCATGGCGGTGACGATCACGCGCCTGGCCGGTGATGTCGTGGAACTGGACGGTGTTGAGCAATTGCTCGTCAACCTCAAAAGAAAAGGCGTTCTGAGCAAGACAGAAATCATGGCCCTGCAAGGCCGCTACCTGCAGGAAAAAAGGCGTTGCAAAAAGCAACTGAGCGCATGAATTTCGACCCCTTCGGCGATTTTGAGACTGAAGGCTATCTTCAAAACTCGCTCAAACTCAAAGATCCCACTGAAGTCAAAGAGTCCGAGCACCTCTCATTTGAAGCCAGTATCGACGACGCTCTCGCCTATCTCGCCAAGAAAAAGCCCATTGACTACAAGGCAGTCCTGAAAACGCACGAAATACTTTTCTCGGGCTTTTACCCTTGGGCCGGGAAAGACAGAAATGAGCTAGTCCCCCACCTGGCAGTTTTCAAGGGATCGAAAGATGATCCTCATCACACGATATTTGAGCGTCCCGACCTGATCAAACGGTCCGTCGAATACGCCCTCGAACTCGCAGCAAACAAAAAACGCTTCCGTGCTCGGCCTGGGGAAGTCATGGGTCAGCTGGCTTCTGCGCACCCTTTTCTGGACGGCAATGGGCGCACGATCCTGCTCGTGTACATGGAGCTGTGCTTTCGCACCAAATTCGCCATCAACTGGGCAATGACAAGTAAAGATGACTATCTGCGAGCTCTCAGCGACGAGATTCGAGATCCTTTCCAAGGCCATCTGGATCGTTACCTGACACCTTTCATCATCGACATCTCCAGTCGTGAAGAGTGGCCTGAAATGATTGGCGGAATAAAAGGACTGGATGGCCTGGATAAAGAAGGCATCACCTACGAAAGCCTGGATGATCCTGAGGTTCAGCAACTCTATAAAACGTATAGAGCGCAGCCCATGGAGTGAGCGTCAGTCGGGAAGCCCCCCCTTCCCTTCAGATCTTCATCACATTTGAGGTGTGCCACACGCCTGCAGCAGACTGAAACCGAAAAACAAAAGCCTGCCTTTGAGGGCAGGCTTTCACGTTCACAACGCTGCAATCACTTCTGCTGCGCGGTCAACGCCGAGTAACTGTTCATCAGGTTCCGGTAGTTCGGAATCCGCTGAGACAGCAGATTGCCCAGCCCTTCGATGTCGTTGCGCCAGTCGCGGTGCAGCTCACAGGCGACCGAGAACCAGTTCATCATTTGTGCGCCGGCCTGGGTCATGCGGCTCCAGGCGGCTTGCTGGACGGTGGTGTTGAAGGTGCCGGAGGCGTCGGTGACGACGAACACATCGAAGCCTTCGGCCAGTGCCGACAGAGTCGGGAATGCGACGCAGACGTCGGTCACGACACCGGCGATGATGATCTGCTTGCGGCCGGTGGCCTTGATCGCCTTGACGAAGTCTTCGTTGTCCCAGGCGTTGATCTGGCCTGGGCGGGCGATGTACGGCGCATCGGGGAACATTTCTTTCAGTTCCGGAACCAGTGGGCCGTTGGGGCCTTGTTCGAAACTGGTGGTGAGGATGGTCGGCAGGTTGAAGAATTTTGCCAGGTCGGCCAGCGCCAGGACGTTGTTCTTGAACTCGTTCGGCGAGAAGTCCTGAACCAGAGAAATCAGACCGGTCTGGTGGTCGACCAGCAGGACTACGGCGTCGTCTTTGTTCAGGCGGTTGTAGGTTGCAGTGCTCATGTTTGAATCCCTTTTCTTGGTTGAGGTAGTGGGCGTTGCGTTGAACATGGGCACAGATTACTGACACGACCGGAACCGATAAATCGGTTGAAAAGCGTTTCACTGTCAACTCATAACGGACAATCCTGGCGACACAACACAGGCTTGCCAGCCTCCAACTCAATCCGCCTCGGGAATTGGTTTGGCGATCATCAAACTGTACGGTGCCCGGTTCAGGACCCTCTCCACCGTTGCGCCAATCAAGTTGAGGCCTTGCGGGTAGGCGGTGCCCCATAACCCTGTGGGAGCGGGCTTGCCCGCGAAGGGTTCATTCCAGGCAACATCTCAAATGGCTGACACACCGCTTTCGCGAGCAAGCCCGCTCCCACACTGGATCTCGACAGGCCGCCATTCCTGGGTTCACCTCACAATCCTGTGGATGAAGTTATGAGCTAATAACACCTTCATTAAACCGTCTTTCAAACGTTGTACTAGGATAGGATCCACATCCTGACATTTGCGCCGACCAGGGAACATGCTCGACGCAGGTCAGGAATGGGACTGTTTCACCTGCAACTCATGGATGATGTTTATGAATTCACACCTGTTTCCCCACATCGGTAAAGTCATTGCGAGCACCGGCAGCCGGCACTTTCCGCGGATGCTGCATGACCTGATCCAGACACAACTGGCGGTGGACGCCACACACATTCGCCAGATGCGCGTCGAGGCGGTGGGCCGCCCCGTCCATCGCAACCCGCCGGAAACCGGCCAAGACTCGGCCCAGCAGGCTGAAACGGTATTCTGCGAACAGATTGCCGCACGCTCGAGCGAGCCGATAGACACGCCAGACGCGGCCAGCGCCGACGCCTCGCAGCTACACCTGACCCGGCGCAAGGACGGCTACCGCTACGTGATTTCGGTGTATCGCAACGACCAGTCGCAGCGCTTCTCGGCTCAGGAGCAGAGTTTGTTGCAGGACATATCTCCGGTGCTGTTGCCGATGGTGGAAAAACACATTCACGCCCTGCAACCCCAGCAGACCAACACAGAAGACCCGTCGCCCAGCGCTGATGGCGCGCAACAGGGCCTGGAAAACTTGCGGCTGCGCTTCAACGAGCGTTTACAGCAACTGGGCCTGAGGCTGTCCAATCGCGAAACCGAAGTGTGCATCGGCCTGCTCGCCGGGCGTACCGCGCCGGAGCTGGCCGAACAGTTGCAACTGAAGGTCAACACAGTGGAAAGCTACCTCAAACGCGCCGCAATCAAACTGGGGATCAGCGGCCGGCATTCGTTGATGCGCTGGATGTATTCGCCTGAACATACCGCCACCCTGCCCGGCTCACCCCACGCCGCTTGATAGTGCCCGATCTGCAGGAACTGCCGCTGCGAGCAAGCCCGCGCCCACATCGAAATGCGCTGAGCCGATGGTTACAGCAACACCCGGTTAAAACTGTGGGAGCGGGCTTGCTCGCGAAGAGGCCGTGTCAGGCACTTAAGGTGTTGGCTGGCACACCGCATTCGCGAGCAAGCCCGCTCCCACATTGGTATGCGCTGAGCCAATGGTTACGGCAACACCCGGCTAAAACTGTGGGAGGGGGCTTGCTCGCGAAGAGGCCGGTACGGCTGGCAACCCTCTCATTCAAGTCCTGCAGGTACTGCCCGCGACGGGCACAGAAGGCGCCAAGGGAGGCCGGGAAGCGTCTTTTTATCCGTCGGGCCGCGCCTTACCGCTCATCCGAAAAGGCCTCGTACCTGTAATTTCTGACAGTAGCCAGAGCCGTGATCTTCAGCGCTGAATAACTCCACGCCCTTTGTCTCCCGACAGTTCGCTTGGAGTTCCGACCATGCTCGTTCAGCCCAGGATGAAAATCTCTGCCCCCCATTCATTGCTGGACCCGCTAGTGCTCGGGCGCCTCCTGCCTTCCGGCCAGTGGGGGATCAACCGGGCGGCGGTGTTCACTTTTCCCGACCTCGGCCTGCTTGTCGTCATCCCCGTCTGGGCCAGCAAGGATGTCGGCGATACCGTCAAGCTGCTGCTCAATGGCCGTGAGGTCGACGGGCGTCCCATCATTGACGAGGCCGAGCTCAAGCAACCGACCCTCTTGTGGGTGGCTCCCCGTCATCTGCAGACCGGTTCTTACGAACTCACCTACGAAATCAAACAGCCCAATCAAAAAGAAGAGCGTCC
>NZ_AZVL01000029.1:0-52796 GCF_000514195.1 Pseudomonas sp. URIL14HWK12:I6 | reverse complement strand
ATGCTCGAAAGAGACCAGATTGCGGTGTGTGAAGACGCAATGAACCGAAAGTTCGCGATGCTCACAAAACACCTGTATCACATACCCGATTTGCTGAAGCGAGGCCAACCGGTCACGAGTCAGTACCCGAATTTCTTGACGACCATAGAGCGTTGGAACCACCTGATCCCATCCCGAACTCAGAAGTGAAACGATGCATCGCCGATGGTAGTGTGGGGTTTCCCCATGTGAGAGTAGGTCATCGTCAAGATTAAATTCCGAAACCCCAATTGCGAAAGCAGTTGGGGTTTTGTTTTGCCCGCAGGAAAGTTCCTACAGCATGCGGTAGGCCCTTCCGGCTGTCACAGCCTGCCGACAGTGCTAAGGTTCTGCCTTGGCTTTTGTACTTTTCCAAGGAAGCTTTTATGCCGGACGCCTCGTCCCTCAACGCTGCATTCATGGTGGTCCAGAGCAATAGCCTGGACGAGCTGCGCAGCCTGGTGGTCAGCATCATGCGGCGCTACCCATTGGCTCCCTTGGAGAATGAAATCGCTCTGGTCCAAAGCAACGGTATCGCCCAATGGCTCAAGCTGGCATTGGCAGAAGATCCTGAAGAGGACGATCTCGGTGGTTGCGGAAT
Source organism: Pseudomonas sp. URIL14HWK12:I6 (assembly GCF_000514195.1). Classification (NCBI taxonomy): domain Bacteria; kingdom Pseudomonadati; phylum Pseudomonadota; class Gammaproteobacteria; order Pseudomonadales; family Pseudomonadaceae; genus Pseudomonas; species Pseudomonas sp. URIL14HWK12:I6. Next base: position 52,177 of record NZ_AZVL01000029.1, on the reverse strand, counting down.
AGCCGCTGCCATCGATGTGCAGCTTCCAGGCAGTTTCATGTGGCAGCTCTACCGTATGGTGTTGGGCCGAGACGAAATCCCCGCCACATCCTTGCTCGACAAAGCTCCCCTGACCTGGCGGCTGATGCGCCTGTTGCCGCAAGTGATTGATCGCCCCCATTTCGAACCGCTACAACGCTTCCTCACCCATGACACCGACTTGCGCAAGCGCTACCAGTTGTCCGAGCGCCTGGCAGACCTGTTTGACCAATATCAGGTGTATCGGGCCGACTGGCTCGAAGATTGGGCCGAGGGCCGGCATCAGTTACGTAATGTTCGAGGCGAGATAAAGCCACTGCCTCCAGTCAGTTGCTGGCAGGCTGAATTGTGGCGTGCTCTTTTGGAAGATGTCGGTGAGCAAGGCATGGCCCAGAGCCGCGCCGGTGTTCATCAACGATTTATCGAGTGCATAAATTCCCTCGAACATGCACCAGCAGGACTACCCTCGCGGGTGATCGTGTTCGGTATATCCTCGTTGCCCGCCCAGGTGCTTGAAGCGTTGGCCGGACTCGCACGTTTCAGTCAGGTGCTGTTGTGTGTACACAACCCTTGCCGACACCACTGGACCGATATCGTCGCCGACAAGGATCTGCTGCGTCATCAATACAAGCGTCAGAGCCGCAAGAACGGCATGCCGGTCGTACTCGATCCTGAAACGTTGCACCAACATGCTCATCCGCTGCTCGCCGCCTGGGGCAAGCAAGGCCGCGACTATATCAACCTGCTCGACAGTTACGATGACCCCAACAGCTATCGCGCGGCGTTTCGTGATGGGCGCATTGATCTGTTCAGCGAAAATCAGCCACATAACATGCTCAACCAACTTCAGGACGACATCCTCGAGTTGCGGCCACTGAATGAAACGCGTGAGCGCTGGCCTGCCGTTGACTTGACGCAGGATGGGTCGATCCGCTTTCACATAGCCCACAGTGCCCAGCGCGAAGTGGAAATCCTTCACGATCAGTTACTCGCACGCTTCAGCGCTAATCCAGATCTGCGCCCACGAGATGTAATTGTGATGGTGCCGGACATCGACAGCTATGCGCCGCATATCCGGGCGGTGTTCGGACAACTGGATCGACATGATCCACGCTTCATTCCATTTACCTTGGCCGACCAGGGCCAGCGGGGCCGCGATCCGTTGCTGATTGCTGTCGAGCACCTGCTGAAGCTGCCCGATAGTCGTTTCCCGGTGAGCGAGATCCTCGATCTGCTCGACGTCCCTGCGTTGCGCGCCCGATTTGGCGTACAAGAGCGTGATTTGCCTACTCTGCATCGCTGGATCGAAGGAGCAGGCGTGCGCTGGGGAATGAACGCCGGGCAACGTGCCGGCCTGGGCTTGCCGGATGAGCTTGAACAGAACAGCTGGCATTTCGGTTTGCGGCGGATGTTGTTGGGGTACGCAGTTGGCAGCTCCAGCGCCTGTGCCGGTATCGAACCCTACGATGAAATCGGTGGTCTGGATGCTGCGTTGATCGGTCCGTTGGTTGCCCTGCTCGATGCATTGGAACTGGCCCATCACGAACTCACTCAAGTCGCTCAGCCCAAGGTGTGGGGCCAGCGCCTGCAAATCCTGATGCAGCTGTTTTTCAAGGCCAGTAATGAGCACGACGATTATCTGCTCACGCAACTTGAGGAGTTGCGCGAAACCTGGCTGCAGACCTGTGAATCCGTTGGGTTGGTCGATGAATTGCCGCTGACGGTGGTTCGCGAAGCCTGGCTCGCGGGGCTGGATCAGGGGCGTCTGTCCCAGCGTTTTCTCGCCGGCGCAGTAAACTTTTGCACGCTGATGCCCATGCGGGCAATCCCGTTCAAGCTTGTCTGTTTGCTGGGGATGAACGATGGCGATTATCCCCGGGCGCAACCCCCGCTGGATTTCGACCTCATGGGCAGTGACTACCGGCCAGGGGACCGTTCCCGGCGTGAAGACGATCGCTATCTGTTGCTCGAGGCGCTCCTGTCTGCGCGCGATCAGCTGTACATCAGTTGGGTCGGACGCAGCATTCGCGACAACAGTGAACGGCCTGCTTCAGTGCTGATCGGGCAGTTGCGCGATCACCTCGCCAGTGGCTGGCGGTCGCTCGATGAGCATCAGGATATGTTGACCTCCATGACCGAGGAGCATCCCCTGCAACCGTTCAGTTCGCGCTATTTCCATGACGGCGATCAACTATTCAGTTATGCCCGTGAATGGCAGGTTTTGCACCAGGTGCATGCGCCACAACATGAGACGGAGCTACTCGCGCCCCATGTTCAGGAGGAGCCGCTGAGTCTGGCTCTGCTGCAGGATTTCTTGCGTAACCCGGTCCGGCACTTTTTCACGCAGCGCCTCAAAGTGTACTTCGAGGCCGCCGAGGCGCCCCTGGCTGACGAAGAACCGTTCGTGCTGGACGCATTGCAACGCTACACACTGAGCGACAGCCTGCTCAACGCCGCACTCCGGCAGCCCGACAATATCGATCGGGCACTCGAAGATCAGGCGCGGCGTTTGCAAAACAGCGGATTGCTGCCCATGGCCGGCTTCGGCGAATGCCTGCAACGAGAGTTGATCGAGCCGTTACCGGACTTGCTGCAACGTTACCAACACCTTCTGGCGTTATGGCCGACACCATTGACCAGCGCGCTCCCGGTCAGTCTTGAGTTGCAGGGCGTGCGTGTTGAAGGCTGGCTCGCCGGTTTGCATCAACGCGCTGACGGTGGCGTGTTGTCGGTCACGACCATTCCCAACAGCATCGGCTCGATCAACAGTCGGAAATGGCATCGGTTGATCAAGCCGTGGGTCAATCACCTGGTGGCCTGCGCCAGCGGACTTATCCTGACCACGGCACTGGTGGCGAGTGACGATACGCTGCTGCTTGAGCCGCTGGAGAAGGATCGAGCGGTTCGTTTTCTGGGTGATCTGCTGCTCGCCTGGCAAGCCGGCATGCGCCAGCCGTTGCCGATCGCGGTCAAGACGGCCTTCGCCTGGCTTGCGCAGACTGATCCGCTCAAGGCTGAGGCGGCTGCCAGAAAAGCCTACGAAGGCGACGGCCAGACCAGTGAAGGTGAGCGCCGTGAAAGCCCTGCGCTGTCACGCCAATTCGCTGACTTTGACGCATTGAGTGCCGACGAAACATTCTCCGGTTGGTGCGACGCGTTGTATCGCCCCCTGTTTGAAGCGCCATGGCGCTCGTTGGCCAGCGAAGGGGCACGCGCATGAGTACCAAAACACCGCTGGCTCTGGCCTTCCCGCTGCACGGCAGTCAACTCATCGAAGCCAGTGCGGGTACCGGCAAGACCTTTACCATTTCTGCTCTCTATCTGCGGCTGATCCTTGGCCACGGCGGCGAATCGAGCGGCTTCGGCCGTGAATTGCTGCCCCCGCAGATACTTGTGGTGACCTTCACCGATGCCGCCACCAAGGAGCTGCGTGAAAGAATCCGTACGCGGCTGGCCGAGGCTGCGCGGTTTTTCCGTGAAGAAACCCCCGCGCCGGATGGCTTGATTGCCGAGCTGCGCGAGCAGTTTGACCCGGCACAATGGCCCGGTTGCGCCAATCGCCTGGACATCGCCGCGCAATGGATGGATGAAGCGGCCGTCTCCACCATCCACAGTTGGTGCCAGCGCATGCTGCGCGAACACGCGTTCGACAGCGGCAGCCTGTTTACCCAGTCCCTGGAAACCGATCACAGCGATCTGCTCGGTGAAGTACTGCGCGATTACTGGCGACTGTTCTGTTACCCGATGCAGGGCGACGCGCTGAACTGGGTTCGCGCTAACTGGGGCGGGCCGGCAGCGTTGTTGCCACGAGTGCGCGGCCTGTTTGGCAGTGAGCGCGACAGTGATGACGGCAAGGCCCCTGCAGAATTGATCAATGAGTGTCTGCAAGAACGGCGTGCCGCGTTGCTCGAGCTGAAGATGCCGTGGCGTCAGTGGGCCGATGAGCTGCTGGTGATCTGTCACGAAGGCGTTGCGAGCAAAGCCGTCGACGGACGCAAGATGCAGGCGCGCTACTTCGAGCCCTGGTTCGAGAAACTCAAGGCGTGGGCCGAAGACGAGGCCATGGAGCAACTGGACATCGGCACCGGTTTCACCCGATTGACCCCTGACGGAATGGCCGAAGCCTGGAAGGGCCAGGCACCGAGTCATCCGGGTCTCGACGCGATGCCGGGGCTCAAGTCGAGCCTCGACGCGCTTCCCACCCCCGATGCCGCCGTATTGCAACATGCGGCGAGATGGGTGGGCGCGCGTTTTGAGGAAGAGAAGCGTCGTCGTGCGGAAATGGGGTTCGACGACATGCTGTTGCGCCTCGATGCGGCGTTGCAATCCGACAGCGGCGAGCGCCTTGCTGCGGTGATCCGCGAGCAGTTTCCGGTGGCATTGATCGATGAGTTTCAGGACACCGATCCGGTGCAATACCGGATCTTCGAAAGCATCTATCGCATCGAAGATAACAGTCCGGACACCGGCCTGTTCCTGATCGGCGACCCCAAGCAGGCGATCTACGCGTTCCGTGGCGCCGATATCTATACCTACCTGCGCGCGCGTCAGGCCACCACCGGCCGCCTGCATACGCTGGGCACCAACTTCCGCTCCAGCCATGGCATGGTCAATGCGGTCAATCATGTATTCGAACGCGCCGAGTCCCGTGAGCAGGGGCGCGGCGCGTTTTTATTTCGGGAAAAAACCGGGGAAAACCCGGTGCCGTTCCAGCCCGTTGATTCGCAAGGACGCAAAGAGCGGCTGCAGATTGCCGGCCAGGATGTCGCGGCACTGAATGTCTGGCACCTGTCGACGGACCAGCCGCTGTCAGGGGCGGTCTATCGCCAGCAGTTGGCGGCGGCCTGTGCCAGCGAAATCACCGCGTTGCTCAATGGCGGGCAAACCGGTGCGGCGGGATTTGTCCGCGACGGAGAAGACTTCAGAGGCTCGCGACCCTCTGACATTGCGATTCTGGTACGCGACGGCAAAGAGGCCCAAGCCGTACGCGCAGAACTCGCGGCCCGTGGCGTGCGCAGCGTTTACCTGTCGGACAAGGACTCGGTGTTCGCCGCCCAGGAAGCGCATGACCTGCTCTCCTGGCTCAAGGCCTGCGCGGAGCCGGATGTCGAGCGCTCTCTGAAGGCTGCGCTGGCCAGCATCACCCTCAATCTGCCGCTGGCTGAACTGGAACGATTGAATCAGGACGAGTTGGTCTGGGAAGCCCGGGTCATGCAGTTTCGTGGCTATCGCGAACTGTGGCGCAAGCAAGGTGTGTTGCCGATGTTGCGGCGCCTGCTGCACGACTTTCACCTGCCGCAGACCCTGATCGCACGCAGTGATGGCGAGCGGGTACTGACCAACCTTTTGCACTTGTCGGAACTGATGCAGCAGGCTGCCGCTGAGCTTGATGGCGAGCAAGCGCTGATTCGTCATCTGGCCGAGCTTCTGGCGTTGTCTGGTCAGGCCGGCGAAGAGCAGATATTGCGTCTGGAGAGTGACGAGCAACTGGTCAAGGTCGTGACCATTCACAAGTCCAAAGGGCTTGAGTATCCACTGGTGTTCCTGCCGTTCATCTGCTCGGCAAAACCGGTGGATGGCAGTCGCTTGCCGCTGCATTACCACGATGCCTCCGGCAAAGCCCAGGTGACACTGAAGCCGACCGCCGAATTGATCGCCCTGGCGGATGACGAGCGTCTGGCCGAAGATCTGCGTCTGCTCTACGTCGCCCTGACTCGCGCGCAACATGCCTGCTGGCTGGGTGTCACGGACCTCAAGCGCGGTAATAACAACGGTTCGGTGCTTCATCTTTCGGCGCTTGGCTATCTCCTGGGTGGCGGCGCAAGGCTGGATGAGTCAACCGGTCTGAGCCGCTGGCTGCAGGATTTGCAACAGAACTGCACGGCCATCAGTTTGGGGGAGTTGCCTCAAGCCACTCAGGAGATCTACCGGCCCGAGCGCAACGAAGCGATCCTCAGCGCTACATTGGTGCCCAAGCGCAAGGCCAGCGAAAACTGGTGGATTGCCTCCTACAGTGCTTTGCGCATCAGTGACGTGTTGAGCGTGGGCAGCGATGAGGCGCCGGACAGTCCACAAGCGCAAAAGCTGTTTGATGATGAGCGTCTCGACCCGGATGCGCCGCGAGAGCTCGTGGTTGGTGGCGCCGATATCCATCGTTTTCCCCGCGGTCCGAACCCGGGAACCTTCCTCCATGGTTTGCTGGAGTGGGCTGGCGATGAAGGCTTTGCCGTTTCCAGTGAGTCGATCAAGGACGCAATTGGCCGGCGCTGCAATCTGCGCGGCTGGCAGGGCTGGATTGTTACCTTGAGTGACTGGCTGCAGCACTTGCTCAAGTCCCCGCTGCCAGCAGGTGGCGGACAGCCTCCGGTCGTGCTCGAGCAACTGAAGCAGTACCGCGTTGAAATGGAGTTCTGGTTCGCCAGCCACAAGGTCGATGTTCTCAAACTCGATGAGTGGGTGCGCCAGTACACCCACAACGGTGTGGCACGAGTGGCCGCCGAGCCAGTACAGCTCAACGGCATGTTCAAAGGCTTCATCGACCTGACCTTCGAACACGAGGGGCGCTACTACGTGGCCGACTACAAATCCAACTGGCTGGGTGTCGACGATGCGGCCTATACCGAGCAAGCCATGGAGCGCTCGATTCTCGACAACCGTTATGACCTGCAATACGTGTTGTATCTGCTGGCCTTGCATCGGCAATTGAAGGCGCGCCTGCCCGACTACGATTACGATCGACATGTCGGTGGTGCGTTGTATGTGTTCCTGCGCGGGACCCGGGCAGACAGTCGCGGCGTGTATTTTGCGCGGCCGCCGCGCGAACTGATCGAGCGCCTGGATCGCCTTTTCCAAGGCAAGCCGGAACCCAAGGCCGAACCCGCATGGGAACAGGGAGTCCTGTTATGAGCCGTACCTTCGCCGATCTGTCATCGGCTATCGACAACCCGTCGAGCCTGGCGCCACTGACCAGTGCCTCGGATCTGCTGATCTTGCTTGATCGCTGGGTCGAGCGAGGCTGGCTTCGTTCGCTGGACAAGGCCTTTATCGGTTTTCTGTACGAACTCGCGCCTGAGTCCGATCCACTGGTGTTGCTCGCTGCCGCACTGACCAGCCATCAACTGGGTCACGGACATGTCTGCCTCGACGTGTTCGAAACCCTCAAGGCCCCGGATTTCGCCCTCTCTCTGCCTCCGGAAGGCGATGAGCAAAGTGATGTCTTGCTCCTGCCGTCGCAGTTGCTTGAAACGCTGGATGGCGCCCATTGGTGCAAGGTGCTGGCGAGCAGCGCTCTGGTTGCACTGGCTGCGGACAATAGCGAAGCGGCGCATCAGCGACCGTTGGTGCTGTCCGGCAAGCGTCTGTACCTGCGGCGCTACTGGGCCTATGAGCGGCGTATCGATGCGGCGTTACGCACACGTCTGGCCCAAGGCGAAACGCCGCCGGATGACTTGCCCCAGCGTCTCGATGAATTGTTCGGCCCCGCCAGGCCGGGAGCAGTGATCGACTGGCAGAAACTCGCCTGCGCGCTTGCCACTCGGGGAGCCTTCAGCATCATCACGGGCGGCCCGGGAACTGGCAAAACCACCACGGTGGTGCGTCTGCTCGCGCTGCTTCAGGCGCCGGCGGTGGAAGCCGGTCAGCCGTTGCGCATTCGTCTGGCGGCGCCCACGGGCAAGGCTGCTGCGCGGTTGACCGAGTCCATCAGCCAGCAAGTGCAGTCGCTGCAAGTCACCGAAGACGTGCGCGAGAAGATCCCCTGCGACGTGACCACTGTCCATCGTTTGTTGGGCAGTCGGCCCGGCACCCGACATTTCCGCCACCATGCCGGCAACCGCTTGCCGCTGGATGTGCTGGTGGTCGATGAAGCTTCCATGATCGACCTGGAAATGATGGCTAACCTGCTCGATGCGTTGCCGGCGCATGCGCGTCTGGTGTTGCTCGGTGACAAGGATCAACTCGCCTCCGTAGAGGCCGGGGCGGTGCTCGGCGATCTGTGCCGCGATGCCGAGGCAGGCTGGTACAACCCGCAGACCCGGCGGTGGCTGGAGTCGGTCAGTGGTGAGTCATTACAGGACAGTGGCCTGCACGATGACCACGACGGCTCGCATCCTTTGGCTCAGCAACTGGTGATGTTGCGCCATTCCCGACGCTTCGGTGAAGGCAGCGGCATCGGTCAGCTGGCGCGGCGGGTCAATCAGCAGTTGCCGGAGGAGGCGCGCCAGTTGCTGGCGGCCGGTCACTATGATGACGTGTTTTCCCTGCCGCTCAAGGGCGAACACGATCACACGTTCGAGCGGCTGCTGCTCGACGGTCATGGGGAAGGTCCAAAGGGTTATCGCCACTATCTGAATATCCTGCGCCAACAACGCCCGCCAGCGGAAAGACCGCTGGAGCATCCGGACTGGATCAACTGGGCGCGGGAAGTGCTGCAGGCGTTCGACACCTTCCAGTTGTTGTGTGCTGTGCGCAAGGGGCCTTGGGGCGTTGAAGGGTTGAATCTGCGGATCACCGAAACGCTGGTCAAGGCACGCCTGATCGAGCATGACCAGCAATGGTACGAAGGCCGGCCGGTGCTGATGACGCGCAACGATTACGGTCTGGGTCTGATGAATGGCGATATTGGCATCGCCCTCAAGTTGCCCGAGCGCGAAGGCCCCGACGCCGGCAAACCGGTGCTGCGCGTGGCCTTTCCGCGTAACGACGGGCAGGGCGGTGTGCGTTTCGTGCTGCCGAGCCGGCTCAACGATGTGGAAACGGTGTACGCGATGACGGTGCACAAATCCCAGGGCTCCGAGTTCGCCCACACCGCGCTGATCCTGCCGGACGCCTTGAATCCGGTGTTGACCAAGGAATTGATCTATACCGGTATTACCCGGGCCAAACACTGGTTCACTTTGATCGAGCCCCGGGCCGGCGTGTTTGAAGAGGCGGTGCAGCGCAAGGTCAAGCGCCTGAGCGGATTGATGCTGGAACTGGAAGAAGGTGGCGAGGTTCGGGAATGAAATAACCTGATGTTCGGTGCCGATTATTGACCATCTGGTCAGCAGCTGCTGTCTCGCTGGTGTTACTGCGCTGTGCTATCGTTGCGGCATCATTTCGGTACGATCCAAGAGAATCCCTGCATGAAGGTGGCTGTCTGGGCGACAGAGCGCGTGGTTCGCTGCAAGCACGCATTGCTTGTCGGTCTGCTCTGTTTGCTGACCGGCGCCGCCATGGCGCAGGCACAGACGCCGGTGGGCATGGCCGAGCAGCGCGCCCAGTCGGTGACGCAGGTTGTGCTGGGCATCCTCAGTTACGCGCGCTGGCCGGTGGAACCCGCACAATTGCGCCTGTGCATCGTCGGCCCCACCGAATACACCGATGACCTGGTCAAAGGCACTACGCAAGCCACCGGTCGTCCGGTCGCTGTGCGCCGACTGCTGGCCGACAACCCGGCGATCGTCAGCGAATGCGATGCGGTGTACATCGGCAAACTCACCGCAGATGAACGCAGTCGGCTGTTCACCTCATTGATCGGCCATCCGGTGCTGAGCATCAGCGAAGGTGGCGATCAGTGCACGGTCGGCAGCCTGTTCTGCCTGCGGGTCGGCGATCAGCAGGTTTCCTTCGAGGTCAATCTCGACTCCGTCGCCCGCAGCGGTGTACGCATCCACCCGAGCGTACTGCAGTTGTCGCGCCGCAAACCGGCGGCACCATGAAGCTGTTTCGTTCCAGGAGCCGCCCGACACTGGGCTCGGTCATCGGCCGCGGCCATTTGATTGTCGCGCTGGTGGCCGTGACGATGGCCAGCGTGTCGCTGACCCTGCTGGGCGTTCTCGCGCTGCGGGTGTACGCCGATCACAACCTGCATCTGATTGCACGTTCGATCAGCTACACCGTGGAAGCGGCGGTGGTGTTCAACGATAAGGACGCCGCCACCGAAGCGCTGGCCTTGATCGCGTCCACCGAAGAGGTGGCGGATGCCCAGGTGTTCGACACACAGGGGCAGTTGCTGGCGCGTTGGCAGCGGCCCGAAAACGGTCTGTTTTCCCAACTGGAAATGCAGGCTGCCCGGACCATTCTGGAAAAGCCGATCAGCCTGCCGATCGTGCATCAGGATCGTGAAATCGGACGCATCCTGCTGGTCGGTCACGGCGGTAGCCTGATGCGCTTTTTGCTCAGCGGTCTGGCGGGGATCATTCTTTGCACCGCGATCAGTGCCTGGGTCGCGCTGTATCTGGCGCGCCGACAGCTGCGCAGCATTACCGGCCCGCTTCGCAGCCTCGCGGCGGTGGCCCACGCTGCCCGCAGCGAGCGAGCACTGGATCGCCGGGTACCACCGGCGCAGATCGCCGAGCTCGACAACCTCGGCAACGACTTCAATGCCCTGCTCGATGAACTCGAATCCTGGCAGACCCATCTGCAAAGCGAGAACGAAACCCTCGCCCATCAGGCCAGCCACGACAGCCTCACCGGTTTGCCCAACCGGGCGTTTTTCGAGGGGCGATTGATTCGCGCCTTGCGCAACGCCGGCAAGCTCAATGAGCGGGTGGCGGTGCTGTTTCTCGACAGCGACCGCTTCAAAGGCATCAATGACAACTTCGGTCACGCCGCTGGCGACGCGGTGCTGGTGGCGGTCGCCAATCGGATCCGCGCGCAACTGCGTGAAGAGGATCTGGTGGCGCGGCTCGGCGGCGACGAGTTCGCCGTACTGCTCGCGCCGCTGCACAAGATCGAGGACGCCGAGCGCATTGCTGACAAGATTCTCGCCAGCATGGACATGCCCATCGCGCTGCCGGGGGATACCAGTGTGGTGACGTCGCTCAGTATCGGCATTGCCGTTTTCCCTGATCATGGTGTCACGCCAGGTGCCTTGCTCAACGCCGCCGACGCCGCGATGTATCAGGCCAAGCGCCTGTCGCGTGGCGCTCAATTCACTGCCGGGTCGGAGAGCCCGGTCGTCAATCTGCAAACCAGGAGCTGATTCCGTGTTCACATTTCCCGCTCGACTGTTTTCCGCCTTGCTGATGATCGCCGTACTGGCGCTGACCGGGTGCCAGACCGCACCGCAGAAAGGCCTGACCCCGGCGCAGATCGCCGTCCTCAAACAACAAGGCTTCGAAGCGACCGACGAGGGCTGGGAGTTTGGCCTGTCCGGCAAAGTACTGTTTGGCAGCGATATCGAAAGCCTGAACAACCAGAGCACCGAAATCGTCGAACGCATCGGCAAGGCACTGCTCGGCGTCGGTATCGAGCGGGTGCGGGTCGACGGTCATACCGATGCCTCGGGCAAGGAAACCTACAACCAGCAACTGTCGCTGCGTCGGGCCAAAAGCGTGGCCAAAGTGCTGACCACCGTCGGTATGAAGGAAGAGAACATTCAGCTGCGCGGACTGGGCAGCAGCGAGCCGGTGGCGTCCAATGACACTGCCGCCGGACGCACCGAGAATCGCCGGGTGTCGATTGTGGTCAGCGCCGATTAATCGGCAAACCGCATCTCGCGGGTCTGCCCCATCAGCAGACCCTGATTACGCTCGGTCACCTCACGGATGTAATCCCACAATAGGGTGATCCGCTTCAATTTCCTGAGATCCTCCCGGCAGTACATCCAGAACTGCCGGGTGATGTCGATTTCTTCGGGCAGCACCGGCAGCAGGCGCGGATCCTGCGCCGCGAGGAAGCACGGCAGAATCGCCAGTGAACGCCCTTGCTGCGCCGCGACGAACTGCGCGATCACGCTGGTGCTGCGCAGGTTTGCGCTGGCGCCGGGCAGCACGTTCGCCAGGTACAGCAGCTCCGAGCTGAACGCCAGGTCATCCACATAACTGATGAATTGATGCTTGCCCAAGTCCGCAGGGCGGCGGATCGGTGGGTGCTGGTCGAGGTAGTCCTGGGTTGCGTACAGCTGCAAGCGGTAGTCGCAGAGTTTGCAGCACACGTACGGGCCGTGCTCCGGGCGTTCCAAAGCGATGACGATATCGGCCTCGCGCTTGGACAGGCTGATGAAGTGCGGCAGCGGCAGGATGTCCACCGAGATCGCTGGGTAGGCGTCGACGAAGTGGCTCAGCTGCGGGGTGATGAAAAAACTGCCGAAACCTTCGGTGCAGCCCATGCGTACATGCCCGGAAAGTGCCACACCAGAGCCCGAGACCTGCTCGCAAGCCATGTGCAACGTGCTTTCAATCGACTCGGCATAGCCCAGCAAACGCTGGCCTTCAGTGGTCAGGACAAAACCGCTGGTGCGCGATTTTTCGAACAGCAATGTACCCAGCGCCGCTTCCAGCGAACTGATGCGTCGCGACACGGTGGTGTAGTCCACCGCCAGGCGTTTGGCCGCGGTGCTGGCCTTGCGGGTGCGGGCGACTTCGAGGAAAAACTTCAGGTCGTCCCAGTTCAGCGACCCCAGGGAGGTGATGTTTTTTTGCATGATGGACGGGCTTATATGTGCGTTCTTATTAGAAGTTTGCACATCTATACTCCAAAAACAGTCCGACAACCAATTCGTGACACACGCCTCATCTCAAGGCGAACCCTTTCGCCTTGGCTCCTACGATAAAAACAAGTTTCGGAGACCAGCATGAACGCATCGCTTACGCCCAACGAAACCACGGTCCAGAAGGTCAAGCTGCTGATCGATGGCGAGTGGGTCGAATCGCAGACCACCGAATGGCACGACATCGTCAACCCGGCGACCCAGCAAGTGCTGGCCAAGGTTCCGTTCGCCACCGCCGCTGAAGTCGATGCCGCCATCAGTGCCGCGCACCGCGCGTTCCAGACCTGGAAACTGACCCCGATCGGCGCGCGGATGCGCATCATGCTCAAGCTGCAGGCACTGATCCGCGAACACTCCAAACGCATCGCCGTGGTGCTGAGCGCCGAGCAGGGCAAGACGATTGCCGACGCCGAGGGCGATATTTTCCGTGGCCTGGAAGTGGTCGAACACGCCTGTTCCATCGGCACCCTGCAAATGGGCGAGTTCGCCGAAAACGTGGCCGGCGGCGTCGATACCTACACCCTGCGCCAGCCGATCGGCGTGTGCGCCGGCATCACCCCTTTCAACTTCCCGGCGATGATTCCGCTGTGGATGTTCCCGATGGCCATCGCTTGCGGCAACACCTTCGTCTTGAAACCTTCGGAACAGGATCCGCTGTCGACCATGCTGCTGGTGGAGCTGGCGATTGAGGCGGGCGTTCCGGCCGGTGTGCTCAACGTGGTTCATGGCGGTAAAGACGTCGTCGATGGTCTGTGCACCCACAAGGACATCAAAGCGGTGTCGTTCGTCGGTTCGACCGCGGTCGGTACGCATGTCTACGACCTGGCTGGCAAGCACGGCAAACGCGTGCAATCGATGATGGGTGCGAAGAACCACGCCGTGGTGCTGCCGGACGCCAATCGCGAGCAAGCGCTGAATGCCTTGGTCGGCGCCGGTTTCGGTGCGGCAGGGCAACGCTGCATGGCCACCTCCGTGGTGGTGCTGGTCGGTGCGGCGAAACAGTGGCTGCCGGACCTGAAAGCGCTGGCGCAGAAGCTCAAGGTCAACGCTGGCAGCGAGGCGGGCACCGATGTGGGTCCGGTGATCTCGAAGAAAGCCAAGGCGCGGATTCTCGAGCTGATTGAAAGCGGCATCAAGGAAGGCGCCAAACTGGAACTCGACGGTCGCGACATCAAGGTGCCGGGCTACGAGCAAGGCAACTTCGTCGGCCCGACCCTGTTCTCGGGCGTGACCACCGACATGCAGATCTACACCCAGGAAATCTTCGGCCCGGTGCTGGTGGTGCTGGAAGTCGACACCCTCGATCAGGCCATCGCGCTGGTCAACGCCAACCCGTTCGGCAACGGCACGGGCCTGTTCACCCAGAGCGGTGCGGCGGCGCGCAAATTCCAGACGGAAATCGACGTCGGTCAGGTCGGTATCAACATCCCGATTCCAGTGCCGGTGCCGTTCTTCAGCTTCACCGGTTCGCGCGGATCGAAACTCGGCGACCTCGGCCCGTACGGCAAGCAAGTGGTGCAGTTCTACACCCAGACCAAAACGGTCACGGCGCGCTGGTTCGATGACGACAGCGTCAACGACGGCGTGAACACCACCATCAACCTGCGCTGAGGAATCGCCATGAAAATCGCATTTATCGGTCTGGGCAACATGGGCGCGCCGATGGCGCGCAACCTGATCAAGGCCGGCCATTCACTGAATCTGGTCGACCTGAACAAGACGGTGCTGGCGGAGCTTGAGCAACTGGGCGGCACTATCCGCGCCTCGGCCCGTGAGGCCGCCGAAGACGCCGAGCTGGTGATCACCATGCTCCCGGCGGCGGTGCATGTGCGCAGCGTCTGGCTCGGTGAGGACGGTGTGCTGGCCGGTATCGGCAAAGGCGTGCCGGCGGTGGATTGCAGCACCATAGATCCGCAAACCGCCCGCGATGTGGCCGCCGCTGCTGCCAAACAAGGCGTGGCCATGGCTGATGCACCGGTCTCCGGCGGCACTGGCGGCGCGACCGCCGGCACGCTGACCTTCATGGTCGGCGCCACTCCGGAACTGTTCGCCACCCTGCAACCGGTGCTGGCGCAGATGGGCCGCAACATCGTGCATTGCGGCGAAGTCGGCACCGGGCAGATCGCCAAGATCTGCAACAACCTGCTGCTGGCGATCTCGATGGTCGGCGTCAGCGAAGCAATGGCGCTGGGCGATGCACTGGGGATCGACACCTCGGTGCTGGCCGGAATCATCAACAGCTCGACCGGGCGTTGCTGGAGTTCGGAAATGTACAACCCGTGGCCGGGCATCGTCGAAACGGCGCCGGCCTCGCGCGGTTACACCGGTGGTTTCGGTGCCGAGCTGATGCTCAAGGATCTGGGGCTGGCCACCGAAGCGGCGCGTCAAGCGCATCAACCGGTGGTGCTCGGCGCGGTGGCGCAGCAGTTGTATCAGGCGATGAGCCAGCGCGGGGAGGGGGGCAAGGACTTCTCGGCGATTATCAACAGTTATCGCAAGCCACAGTAACTTGGACATCAATACTTTTTGTGGCAACGGAGACTTTCTGGTGAGGGGATTTATCCCCGATCGACTGTGTAGCAGTCGCAACCACTGAGCCTGCGTTTCAACTGACACAATGCGGGGGGCGCTTTGCGCCCATCGGGGATAAATCCCCTCGCCACAAATCTCACAGGCGCCACAACCATGGCGTCAGCCAGAATGCAGTAGGTGTTGCCGGGAAATCACGTCGGGTGGTTTCCCGGCTTTTTTGCATCAGGCGAAGACGAAATATTTGCGTACGGTCTCCACCACTTCCCAGGTGCCTTTCATCCCCGGTTCAACCACGAAGATGTCGCCGGCACGCAGGTGAATCGGCGCCATGCCGTCCGGGGTGATGATGCAGTAGCCTTCCTGGAAATGGCAGTACTCCCACTTCACATAATCGACCCGCCACTTGCCCGGGGTGCAGATCCAGGTGCCCATGATCTTGCTGCCGTCTTCGCTGGTGTAAGCGTTGAGGTTGACGGTGTGCGGGTCACCTTCGAGTTTTTCCCATTTGCAGGCATCGAGTACCGGCAGCGGGTGGGTGTCGCGCAGAACGGTGATGGGGGCGGTCGCGGTCATGAGAACTCCGGGCAGTGGGCGGATGGCAAAGAAACCAACTCGCACCCTATAGCGCCCGGTTGCCGCTCAGTTGTCTGTGCTCGACATCGAGCTGCTCAGAAACGCGCAAACCGTCAAAGGTTTTCCAGCGGGCATTCGACCCGCGCCCGTTCAAGGTCGATTTCGAAACCTTCCAGTTGCGCGTATTGCCGCGTCAGCTCAGCGATGCTGCTGTTGATCTCGCGTTTTTTTGCCTCGATAGCCTGTTGGGCCAGATCCCATGGCATGGCCTCGCCATGATGCGCGGCAAAAATCGTCTGCAATTCCCGGAGCCTGAAGCCCATCTCTTTTGCGCATTTGATGAAGATCAGCAGTCCGATGCTTTGTTGGTCGTAGAGGCGATATTTACCTTGGCGCCGGGGCGCGGGCAGCAGACCGATCGACTCGTAGTGGCGAATGCTTTTGATGGTGGTGCCGGCACGTTGCGCGGCTTGGCCGATGTACATAAAAGTCCTTTTTCAATGTGAAACCGTGCGGCGCATTATCGGCAGACTTAGCGGCGGGCGATAGCGTGCGCCTGTTGCAGCCAGCGCTGGCGCTGCCGGTCGCTGGACTCAAGCAGCGGGCCGAAGGTCAGCGTGCGCAGGGGGGTGATACCACAGAACTGCAGGGTGGTCTTGCGCACCTGATGCAGTCCCGGCATCCGGTAGATCCAGCGGTAATACCAGAGTGGCGTGTCCATCGTCACCAGCAAATGCGCGGTGCGCCCCTTGAGCAACTGATCGGGAAAGGGTTTGCCTTTTCGGTATTTGAAGGCGAATCCCGGCAGCAACACCCGATCAAAAAAACCTTTGAGCAGCGCTGGAATGCCGCCCCACCAGATCGGGTAGACCAGCGTCAGATGTTCGGCCCAAAGGATGTCGGATTGCGCGCGGCTCAAGTCTTCTTCCAGCGCTTGAACCTGTTGATACCCCTGGCGCAACACCGGGTCAAAAGCCATCTCTCCCAGGCGTAGCTGACGCACCTGGTGTCCGGCATCGAGCGCTGATTGTGCGTAGCGCTCGGCGAGTGCGGCGCAGAAACTCGTCGCGCCGGGATGGCCGAGAATCAGCAGAATGCGTTTGCCCATGGTCATGCTCCTTGCCGTTGAACGCCAAGGATGAAGTCTGCCCCTCAGGGGAGAGTCAAGGCTTGCAGCAAGGCTTTGGCATAACCGGGCAGGGCGCTGAAGTCCCGGGCGCAGAGCATCAGCGTGCGGCGGGCCCATGGCTCATTGAGGGCGATGCTGTTGAATGAACGCGGCGTCGCGCGTTCAATCGCCGCCAGCGGCACGATGGCGAGGCCGGCGCCTCGGGCGACCATGCGCAGCACCCCTTCGAAACCGTCGGCGCGGATCCGCACCTGCATGCGCGAGCCGCTGTGCAGCGCCTGTTCTTCGAGGTAGATCGCCAGCGCGCTGTCGGTGCTCAGACCGACGAAATCGTAGTGCAAAGCGGCGCTGAAACTGACCTCGGCGGCGTCGGCCAGTGGATGTCCGTGCGGCGCGATCAGTCGCAACGGGTCGTCGCGAAACGGCTGGGTCTGCAGATCGGTGGTGTCCACCGCATCGGAGACGATGCCAATATCGGCTGCGCCCTGGCGCAAGGCGTGGATGATGCGGGCGCTGGGCAGTTCCTGCAGATCGATGTCGAGGTTGGGATGCTCGCGCAAAAAGTCCGCGAGCACTTCCGGCAGGTATTCGGTGATCGCCGTGGTGTTGCACAACAGTCGCACCTGTCCTTTGACGCCCTGCGCGTAGTCGGCCAGATCCTGCTGCATGCGTTCGGCCTGTTGCAGGAGGATGCGCGCGTGGTGGGCCAGTGCCTTGCCAGCGGGCGTCGGGCTCACGCCACGGCGGCCGCGCTGCAGGAACTCGGTGCCCAGCGAGGCTTCCATGGCGCGGATGCGGGCGCTGGCGGCGGCGAGCGAAAGATGGCTGCGGGCGGCGCCGGCGGTGATGTTGCCGGTGTCGAGAATGTGCAGGTAGAGGCGCAGGTCGGTGAGGTCGAAGTGCATGGGGCCGCCTGTGGTTTTTGTGGTGTCTGGGCGGGCCTCTTCGCGAGCAAGCCCGCTCCCACAGTGGATCAGTGGTGAATCCAAAACTGTGGGAGCGGGCTTGCTCGCGAAGGGGCCATCAGCCGCAACGCAATTAACAGCCTCTTGTACCGGCAGAGGCAGCCTCAGTATATGGCAGATTTTCAACGCACCCGCCAAAGCGCACAGTAGCGCCATGAACGCATTTGCAGACTTCTATCAAAACCTCGGCTTGGCTCTGTCCCTGCTGGTCATCGCCACTTTCATCATGGCCGGGCTGGTCAAAGGCGTAATCGGCCTCGGTCTGCCCACCGTCGCCATGGGCCTGCTCGGTCTGGCTATGGCGCCGTCACAGGCAGCCGCGTTGCTGATCATTCCGGCGACGCTGACCAATGTCTGGCAATTGGCGTTCGGCGGGCATCTGAAAGGGCTGCTCAAACGCCTGTGGCCGCTGTTGCTGATGATCTTCCTCGGCACCGCCGTCGGCACGTTGTCGATCGGCATGGCAGGCGGGCATTGGGTGGTGCGTGGGCTGGGCGCGGCGTTGCTGCTGTATGCATTGAGCGGGTTGTTGCTGCCAACGCTGCAGGTCAAGCCTCGGCATGAACCGTGGCTGGGTCCGCTGTGCGGGCTGATCACCGGGGTTATCACTTCGGCCACCGGTGTGTTCGTGATTCCGGCGGTGCCGTACCTGCAGGCGCTGGGTTTGAGTCGCGATGAGCTGGTGCAGGCGCTGGGCCTGTCGTTCACCGTGTCGACTCTGGCGCTGGCCGGCGGCCTGTTCTGGCGCGGCGCACTGGGCAGTGGCGAATTGAGTGCGTCGCTGCTGGTGCTGATCCCGGCGATGCTGGGCATGGGGTTCGGCCAATGGCTGCGTCAGCGCATCAGCGCCGTGCTGTTCAAGCGGGTGTTCTTTATCGGACTGGGCGCACTCGGCGCCCATTTGCTGATCAGCGGCTAGCCGACGAGGCGCTGAGCATGTCGATCCGACGGATATCGAAATCACGCTCCAGATACGTCATGCGGTTGTCGAAAAACTCGCGCATGTGCGGCAGATTCGAATGCACGTCGAGGTGCGCCTGGCTTTCCCAGATCTCGTAAAAGATGAACAGCGTCGGGTCTTCCTTGTCGCGCAGCATGTGGTACTCGATGCAGCCTGGCTCGGCGCGGCTCGGCTCGACATAGGCGCGAAACAGCGCTTCGAAGGCCTCGGCTTTTTCCGGGCGGGTCTTGGCATGCAGGATGAAACCGTGGCGTTCACTCATCAAAACAACTCCTCAAATGCAGATGGCCGGGAATGCTATTGCAACAATCGGCATTCGATTCGTGCTTTTTGATCAAATGTATTTTGCGCCGACGCGGCTTATTCCGCGCGAGATGGATGGTTAACCTGCCGCCATTCGTTTTCCCATCTTTCTCCAGCCCAATGGCTGCGCGAGGCGTTCCGATGAAAAAAGTGTTGTTGCTCAATGGTGGCAAGAAATTCGCCCACTCCGACGGTCGTTACAACGCCACCCTGCACGAAACCGCGCTGAGCG
Organism: Pseudomonas sp. URIL14HWK12:I6; assembly: GCF_000514195.1. Lineage (NCBI taxonomy): Bacteria > Pseudomonadati > Pseudomonadota > Gammaproteobacteria > Pseudomonadales > Pseudomonadaceae > Pseudomonas > Pseudomonas sp. URIL14HWK12:I6. The sequence continues at coordinate 32,992 of NZ_AZVL01000029.1, read as the reverse complement.
TGTTGGATCGTGGCGGTCTGGATGTCAAAACCACGTTCATCGACGAGGGTTACGACGTCGCTGAAGAAGTGGCCAAATTCCTCTGGGCCGATGTGATCATTTATCAGATGCCGGGCTGGTGGATGGGCGCGCCGTGGACGGTGAAAAAGTACCTCGACGAAGTCTTCACCGAAGGCCACGGCAGCCTCTATGCCAGCGATGGTCGGACCCGTTCCGATGCGTCGCAGAAGTACGGCAGCGGCGGTCTGATTCAGGGCAAGCAGTACATGCTGTCGCTGACCTGGAACGCGCCGCAGCAGGCGTTTGACGACCCGAGCGATTTCTTTGAAGCCAAAGGTGTGGATGCGGTGTATTTCCCGTTCCACAAGGCCAACGAGTTCTTGGGCATGAGCGGGTTGCCGACGTTCCTGTGTGTGGACGTGATGAAGCGCCCGAACATCGAGAATGATGTGGCGCGGTATGAGCAGCATCTCAAGCAGGTATTTGGCCTCAAGGCTTGAGGTGATTTCATGTGGTTACGGTTGTAACTGTGGTGAGGGTTGTAAATGTGGTGAGGGGATTCATCCCCGATGGGTCGCGCAGCGGCCCCCTGATCTTGATCTCGAAAAGCGGGGCCTGCTGCGCAGTCCATCGGGGATAAATCCCCTCGCCACAGGGGTGTTCTCTCTCCACAATGGATTTGTGCAGTTGATCAATAAGGGACACCCGTGAAAGCCAGATCCGATGAGTTGCAGATTTTCGTCTGCGTGATCGAATGCGGTTCGATTTCCGCCGCTGCCGAGCAGGTCGGCCAGACCCCTTCGGCGGTCAGCCGCACACTGTCGCGGCTGGAAGCCAAGCTCGACACCACGCTGATCAACCGCACCACGCGGCGCATGGACCTGACCGAGGAGGGCAAGTATTTCTTCGAGCAGGCCAAGCTGATTCTCGATCAGATGGACGCCCTCGAAGAGCGACTGTCCTCACGCCAGCAAACCCCGTCCGGGCGCCTGCGAATCAACGCCGCGTCGCCCTTCATGCTGCACGCCATCGTGCCGTATATCGACGAATTCCGTGGTCTGTACCCGGACATCCAGCTCGAACTCAACAGCAATGACCTGATCATTGACCTGCTGGAACAAAGCACCGACGTCGCCATCCGTATCGGCACTCTTGCCGACTCGACGTTGCATGCGCGCTCACTGGGTTGCAGCCCGCTGCTGATCGTCGCCAGCCCGGCGTATCTGGAAAAGCACGGCGCGCCGCAGCAGGTCGCCGACTTGAGCGAACACACCCTGCTCGGCTTCACCCACAACGAAGGCCTCAATCAGTGGCCGCTGCGTTACGTGCACGGTGACCGTTGGCCGATCACCCCGGCGATCAGCGCTTCCAGCGGCGAGACCGTGCGCCATCTGGCGCTGGAAGGCCAGGGCATTGCCTGCCTGTCGCACTTCATGACCATCGACGACATCCGCGCCGGGCGCCTCAAGGTTTTGCTGGCGGAGTTCAACAGCGGTTATCGCCAGCCGATCAACGCGGTGTACTACCGGAACTCGCAACTGGCGCTGCGCATCCAGTGCTTCCTCGATTTCATCCAGAGCAAACTCGCGGCGTACGCCAGCGCCGATTTCAAGGGTTGATTCGTGATCCCTGCGCAACAGTGATTTGGGCGAGGGCGGGTTTTTCCATCGGAGTGGCCGGTCGATACTCGCTGCATCACTTATTCACGCAGGGAGTTTCTCCATGAACGTATTCATCACCGGCGCTGCCGGGTTTATCGGCGGCTCGATCGCTACCGGTCTGGTTCAGGCCGGGCACCGTGTCACGGGCCTGGTGCGCAGCGCCGAACAGGCCGATGAGCTGAAAGCTTTGGGCATCACCCCGGTGATCGGCACCCTCGAAGACAGCACATTGCTGGCTGAACAGGCCCGCGCCGCCGATGCGGTGATCAACGCCGCCAGCAGTGACCATCGCGGCGCGGTCGAAGCGTTGCTCGATGCCCTGCGCGGTTCGAACAAAGTGTTCCTGCACACCAGCGGTTCGAGCATCGTCGGCGATGCTTCGGGCGGCAAGTCCAGCGATGTCATCTACTACGAAGACAACCTGCCGGAACCCACCGTCGACAAGGCTGCCCGTGTGGCCATCGACAACCTGATCCTCGCCGCCGCGAAGGACGGCGTGAACTCGGCGGTGATCTGCAACACCCTGATCTATGGCCACAGCCTGGGCGTCAATCGCGACAGCGTGCAGTTGCCGCGCCTGCTCAAACAAGCACGCAAAAGTGGGGTGGTGCGCCATGTCGGCACTGGCCAGAACATCTGGTCCAACGTGCACATCGAAGACGTCGTCGCCCTGTACCTGCTGGCGCTGACCAAAAACGTACCGGGCACTTTCTACTTCGTCGAAAGCGGCGAAGCCTCGTTCATCGACATGACCACTGCCATGGCCGAAGCGCTGAATCTCGGCGAGCCACAAGACTGGCCGCTGCAAGATGCCGAAGCGGAGTGGGGTTACGAAATGGCCAACTACGGCCTTGGCTCGAACAGCCGCGTACGCGGCAAACACGCTCGTGAACTGCTGGGCTGGGCGCCAAAGCGTACGTCGGTGGTGGAGTGGATTCGTAACGAAATGGTGTGAGTTCACGCTGCACCGCGTGAAGCCATTCGCGAGCAAGCCCGCTCCCACAGGTTAACCGCATTCTGGCTGACGGAATGCGATCAACCGGTGGGAGCGGGCTTGCTCGCGAAAGCGGTGGAACAAAAACAGAAAAGTTGAATGGCACGCCGTCATCGTCCGTTTTTTTGTCCCGGTAAACCCCCGCAAATACGCCGCATGCCAGTGGAATTTAATTTTTAGCGGGTGCTTCGCCGGGTGCTCGGGAAATTACCGGCTAGGCTGCTACCGCGATGAAACGAGGACGGCTGCGATGGATGTCGCCCTCCACGTATTGCAGGCATGAGGCCCGTGCAGCACGGCACCGCCCATGGAGTTTTTTGGCAAAAGGAATTTGCGATGGCGAGACACATTGATGCCTTCTCGTAAAGGCGTATCCCCCCGGCGGACCTACATGAATCCGCGATCTCCCGATGAGAAATGGTCGGCCATGACGGCCGGCATCTGTCATTGACTCTGGTTATTGCATTGCACGCTACGCGCGTGGGCGAAGCCGTCACCTCAATTGGCGAAAACAAGGAATAGTTATGATCATTTTGGGTATTACAAACAATGATTTGGCGGGTGCTTGCCTGGTACGTGATGGTCAGATTCTTTCAGCGGTCAGTGAAGAGCGCTTCACCCGCATCAAGGATCATAAAATCTGGCCGGCCAAGTCCATCGAGTTTGTGTTGAGCCAGGCCGGCGTGTCGCTGGAAGACGTCGATCATGTCGCCTATGGATGGAACGCCGGTTTCAGTGCCGACAAACATCTGGCGTTGTACTTCGATCGCATCGTCGAGGAAGTCCGGAGCAACCCCCAGGGCCTTGCGCAGTTCCGTCAGCGTGTGACCGATGAAATCAACAACGACAAGGCCAAGCGCGGCGAATTCGACCAGTTCATTGTCGACAACGGTCTGCAAGGCAAGGCGTACTACATTGATCACCACGAGTGCCATGCGCTCGGTGCCTATGTCTGCTCGCCATTCGAGGACGCGTTGACCCTGACGTGCGACGGACGCGGCGACTTTCAGTCGCTGACCGTCACCTGGTACAGCCCGTCAGAAACCACGGTGCTGCAACGCGAAACCAGTGTCGACAGCCTCGGTTATTTCTACGGCCGGATCACCCACCTGCTCGGTTACAAACCCAACCGCCACGAAGGCAAGGTCACCGGTCTGGCCGCATTCGGCGATCCGCAGAAACTGCTGGGCGTAATGCAGCAGATGATCCGTTTCGAAGACGGCCGCATCAAGGCGCGCTGCGGCGATATGTTCCTGCCGTCCTACAACACCTACAGCGAGCCGCTGGAAACCCTGTTTGCCCGGGAAACCCCCGAGGACATCGCCGCCGCTGTACAGCGTCACAGCGAAGACCTGCTGGTGGCCACCGTCAGCCATCATCTGGCCCAGCGCGGCAGTGCCAACCTGTGCCTGGCCGGCGGCGTGTTTGGCAACGTCAAACTCAACCAGCGTCTGCGTGAGATCCCGGGCGTCAAAGACGTCTACGTGCTGCCGTGCATGGGCGATGGCGGCCTGGCACTGGCTGCTGCGGTCGGTACCGCGTACCTGGAAAACGGCACCCGCTTCAAGAATCCGTCAATGATGCTTGGCCCGGAATCGCGCAGCGTTTCGCAGAACATCAACCTGATCAATCGCGACTACCCTGAACTCGGTTATCACACGCCGTCGAACATCATCGAGGTGTTGACCGAGGCCCTGACGGAAAATCAGGTGCTGGGCATGTTCAAGGGCAAGATGGAGTTCGGCCCGCGTTCGCTGTGCAACCGCAGCATCGTCTATCACGCGCAGGATGCCGAGGTGAACGACTGGCTCAACAAGCGCATGCACCGCACCGAGTTCATGCCGTTCGGCCCGGTCACCGCCATTGAGCAAGCACCGGCCTGCTACGTCGGTTGGGACGAGGAGCAAGTGGCCGCCGATACCATGACCATGACCTACGACTGCCATCCGCAATTTCGCGAGGCGAGTCCGGCCGTGGTGCACATCGACGGCACCGCGCGCCCGCAGATCATTCGCCCGCAGAGCGACCCGTTCATGCATCGCCTGCTGACGGCCTGGCACCAGAAAACCGGTCAGGCAGCCTTGATCAACACCTCGTTCAACCGCCATGAAGAGCCGATCGTGTGCTCTTCCCAGGACGCACTGGATGCGCTGAAAGAAGGCATGGTCGATCTGGTGGTCATGAGTGAATCGCTGATCGTCTGGCGCAAGGGCAAAAACAGCTTCACCCAGCAACGCTTCGAATAATGGATGGTATTCAGGGCTCCTGGGGAGCCCTGCTTCTGGAGTGTCAGGCGTATGGTTGACGAATGTATTTAATCTTTTTCGGGTTCTTTGCGGCGGAAGGGATCATCTATCCGTTCTGGCCGACCTGGCTGGATTCCCTGGGCTTCAGTGCCAGTGAAATCGGCTTGCTGATCGCCGCGGCGTATTGGCCGCAGGTGGTGACCGGGGTGCTGATCACCTATGTGGCCGACTGGCGCGTGGATCAGTTGCGGCTCGCCGCTGTGCTGAGCGTTACCGCCGCGTTATGTACGTTGCTGTTCTACTTCATCCCGGCGCACTTATGGATGTTCGTGTGCCTGAGTGTGCTGTTTGGAGGGGTATGGATGGTGGTGTTGCCGCTGTCCGAGTCCTATCTGCTCAAGCGCGACAAACTGGCCCTGCAGAATTACGGTTGGGTGCGGGCGGTAGGCTCATCGGCCTTTATCCTGACCTCGACCCTCGGTGGTTTTCTGTTTGCGCAGTACAGCCAGTCGTGGGTGCCGCTGGTGATCGCATCGAGCATGTTGATCACCGCTGTGGCGTGTCTGCGTCTAAAGCGCCAGGTGTCGCGGGCGCATCTGGCGCCGTCCGGTCCGACGCGCAAACGGCCTGACTGGAAAGCTCTGTTGGCGCACAAAAGCCTGCTGATTGCGATTGCTGCCGCCAGCTTCATTCAACTGAGTCACACCCTGTACTTTTCCACGGCTTCGATTGGTTGGGGGGTGAAGGGTTTTTCTTCCTCGGCAATCGGCATGTTCTGGGCGGTGGCCGTGATTGCGGAAATCACCTGGTTCGCGCTGTCCAACAAAGTCCTGGCGTTTTGCGCGCCGTTGTCGTTGGTGATGTTTTCCAGCGTGTGTGCGGCGCTGCGCTGGGCGCTGTTTGCCAACAGCGATGCGGTGTCGATGATCATTCTGGGCCAGTGCCTGCACGCGCTGAGCTTTGCCGCCTACCACGCGGCGATCATGCGCTTTATTCGCGACCAGGCACCGCAGGATATTCAGGTCTTTACTCAAGGGGTCTATTACTCCCTGGCGGTGGCCTTGCCCATGGGCCTGGCCACACCTTTCGCCGGCTACCTGTACCAGACCCGGCCGCAGTGGTCCTACTACGTGATGGCGCTGTTCGCGTTGGTCGGAACGGTGCTGGCGTTCATTGCTCATCAGAAAATGCGAAGTTCAACTCATGGCTCAACAAACGTTTACAGCCGTCTGCTTTGATATGGACGGCGTGCTCATTCAGTCGCGCGAGGTGATTGAACACGCCTGGACCACCGTGGCGCGCGAGTACGGGCTCAGCGTCGATCAGGCGTTCATTGACGAGCACATCCACGGCCGCCCCGGTGGTTACACCCTCAAGACCTTGTTTGCCGAGTTCGACGAAGCACAGCGGGTGGCGATCAAGCGTGAAGTCGACGCCATCGAGCAGGTGACGAACTGTGCGCTGGTGCCGGGCGTCGCGGCGTTGATCGCCCGACTCCGCGAGCACGCCGTGCCCTTGGCGCTGGTCACCAGCAGTTGGCGGGCGCGGGTCGGGCACGTTCTGCAGCAACACGACCTGACGTCGGCGTTCGACAGCATCATCTGCCGCGACGACGTACGCAGCGGCAAACCGGCCCCCGATCCCTATCGCCTGGCGGCGGCACAACTGGGTCGGCAAAGTGATGAATGCCTGGTGTTCGAAGACTCTGTCAGCGGCGTGCAGTCGGCGGTCAGCAGCGGCGCACTGTGCATCGGCATTGGCGACGACCCGACGCTGACCGCGCATGGTGCTGCAGGCGTGTATGCCGATTTCACTCGGCTTGCGCTCAGGCTGGACGGCAGGGGCGCCCACGGTTATGCCGATGGAGCGCTGTTCATCAACGCGCACCCGAGCCAGAGGTTTGCCCGGTCATGACATTGACGTTGCAGCACGCCAGCGTGCTCTGGAAATTCCTCGGTGCGGGGCGCCAACACAGCGCTTGTGAATTGATTGTGGTCTGCGGCTCCTACGACCTGCGGGTCTGCGATTACGCTTGCCAACTATTGAAAGACGGCGTGGCCCCCCACCTGTTGTTCACCGGCAATACCGGCAACTGGACCAGGCATTTGTGGGAACGCTCCGAAGCCGATATTTTTGCCCAACGCGCCTTGGCGCAAGGGGTGACGGCGCAGCAGTTCACCCTGGAAACCCGCGCGACCAACTTTGCCGAAAACATCGCGTTTGCCCGAGCGATGTTTCCCGACGTGCGTCGTGCGACGTTTCTGACCAAACCCAATTCGATCCGGCGCGTGGCGTTGACCCTGCCCGTGCAGTGGCCCGGACTGGAAGCCTTTGTGGATGCGCCGTCGTTCGATTTTCCTGATGACGTCAGCAACCTGATCGGGGTGCTGGGCCTGATCGACGAAATGGTCGGCGATGTGCACCGCATCATGGTTTACCCTGCGTTGGGTTTTCAGGTCGAACAGGCGATCCCCGAAGAGGTTCAGGTAGCCTGGCGGTATCTGGTGGAGCAAGGCTTCGATCACCATTTGATCAAGGGCAGGAGTTGACGCTGACTCCCGCCGGGAGACAGACATGCAGTACGACACGCTGATCCGCAACGCCACCGTCATCGATGGCAGCAACACCCCCGGCTACCGCGCTGATGTGGCGATTCTCAACGGGCGCATCGAACGCATCGGCGACTTGCGCGACGCCAGTGCGACCGAAGAAATCGACGCCGCCGGCCGCGTGCTCGCCCCGGGTTTCATCGACGTGCACACCCACGATGACACCGTGGTCATCCGCCAGCCCGAAATGCTGCCCAAGCTCAGCCAGGGCGTGACCACGGTGATTGTCGGCAACTGTGGGATCAGCGCCTCGCCGGTCAGTCTCAAAGGCAATCCGCCGGACCCGATGAACCTGCTCGGCAGCTCTGCCGCATTCGTTTACCCACGCTTCAGCGATTACCGCGCCGCCGTCGAAGCGGCGAACACCACGCTGAACGTCGCCGCACTGGTCGGCCACACCGCACTGCGCAGCAATCACCTCGACGACCTGTTGCGCACCGCCACGCCTGACGAAATCGCCGCGATGCGCGAGCAGTTGCGTGAAAGCCTTGAAGCCGGCGCGCTCGGTTTATCCACAGGCCTGGCCTACGCCAGCGCCTTTAACGCCTCCACCGACGAAGTGAAGCAACTGACCGAAGAACTGACCGCATTTGGCGCGGTGTACACCACCCACCTGCGCAGTGAGTTCGAGCCGGTGCTGGAGGCGATGGAGGAAGCGTTCAGCATCGGCCGTCACTCACAATCCCCGGTGATCATTTCCCACCTCAAATGCGCCGGTGTCGGCAACTGGGGGCGTAGTCCGCAGTTGCTCGCATCGCTGGAAGCAGCGGCGAAAACCCAGCACGTAGGATGCGATTGCTATCCCTACGCGGCGAGTTCTTCGACGCTGGATCTGAAGCAAGTCACCGACGCCCACCGCATCACCATCACCTGGTCGACGCCGCACCCCGAAGTCAGCGGTCGCGACCTGATCGACATCGCCGCCGAATGGAACGTGCCACTGCTCGAAGCCGCCAAGCGCCTGCAACCGGCGGGCGCGGTGTACTACGGCATGGACGAGGCCGATGTACGAAAAATCCTCGCGCATCCACTGTCGATGGTCGGGTCTGACGGACTGCCGGAAGACCCATTCCCGCATCCACGCCTGTGGGGCGCTTTCCCACGAGTGCTCGGCCATTTCAGTCGCGATCTCGGGTTGTTTCCGCTGCACACGGCGGTACACAAGATGACCGGCCTGTCGGCGGTGCGGTTTGGCTTGAAAGAGCGCGGCGAGATTCGCGAGGGGCACTGGGCGGATCTGGTGCTGTTCGATCCGGCGACGGTGCGCGATGTGGCAGATTTCGCTGATCCGCAGCGGGCGGCGCAGGGGATTGATGGGGTGTGGGTCAATGGTGTGTTGAGTTATCGCGACGGGCAGGCGAATGGTCGCCGGGAAGGGCGGTTTCTGGCGCGGGACGGGGATTTGCGCAACAACTTTCGCTGACGTTTCGCGGAGTGCGTCACAGTGGTGGCACATTGCAATTAAAGAAAGCCACCGCCAAGCCGAATTGCTGACATCCAGCCCGTCTACACTTTTGGGCCAAACAAGTCAGGGAGCACCCCATGAGCTTCGGCAAAACCACCCCGATCCTGCGGATCTTCGATGAAGCCGAGGCGTTGGAGTTTTACGTCGACTTCCTCGGTTTCAAGATCGACTGGCAGCATCGTTTCGAAGCGAACTTCCCGCTGTATCTGCAGGTGTCCCGTGGCGAGTGCGTGCTGCACCTGTCCGAGCATCATGGCGATGCGACGCCTGGCTCGGCGTTGCGCATCGAGACCGATGAGCTGGAGGCGTTTCAGCAGCAACTGATGGCCAAGGAATATAAATTCTCGCACCCACAGATTCAGGCGATGCCGTGGGGCAGTCAGGACATGACCATTGCCGATCCGTTTGGTAATCGACTGGTGTTCACCAACGCGATCAGTGTCTGATTCGAGACAGGCAAAAAAGCCCGCTGCCATACCATCAAGGTCTGGCCGCGGGCTTTTTCGTTTATTCGGTCGGCACTAACTTGTCCAGCACCCGGTTGACGGCGATCTCCGCCACCATCACTACTTGCGCGATGCCTTGCAGAGTCTTGCGGTGCGAGCCTTCCAGTAGCCCGGCGAAGTCGTTGAGCATCACGGTGGCCGAGCCGAGGGATTCGCAGGCGTCGGCCAGCAACGGTTCGGTGCCGCTGGCCGGATTGGCCATGTAGAGACGATTGGGCTGGTACGGGGTGGCCATGATCGCGGGCCTCGGTGGGCCGAGGTAGTGGTCGAGGGCGCGCTCGGCGGCTTCGTGGAATTTCCTTGATTCGGGGGATTCATAGGGGGAGGCCGCGTCGGTGGGCGGCGGGTTGGGCGTAACTTTGAACATGATTTTGGGTCCTGAAGTAGGAGCCATCACCGCTTCTCTACTAATAAGAAGAGGTGGCAGCTGTGCGCAGGTTAGTAGACCGGGGACCCAGGGAACCGGCGCGCTCGAAAGCGCCCTGCGCACAGCCACCATAGAGCGCAGACGGAAAATGCCTGACTGTTTGATGTGCAATGCACCCTGGAAGAACCTCGGGCTACTAAACCCGATCACTGGAAATCAGTGACGGACTCAAGTTACCGACGGCCTCCGGGGCGCACAAGCCGGCGGATTCTGGCGTAGCCGTAGGCAGTGGCGCAAGGATTTGTAGGCAGTAGGGCGTAACACTGAGTGTCTTTAAACACGGGGGTTGCAGTGGGTTTATTGGGTTGCTGAAATTGAGGAATTGTCTGTCGGGTTTTTGGTGTGGCCACTGGCGCCTTCGCTGGCAAGCCAGCTCCCACAGGGTTATGTGCGAGCCGCAGATTTTGTGTACGACCCGGTCACTGTGGGAGCTGGCTTGCCAGCGATGAGGCCAGAATAATCACCCGCGATGCATCTGCCGAAACTCCCCCGGCGGCATCCCGCGCCTGCTCTTGAACGTGCGATGAAACGACCGTGGTTCGGTAAACCCCAGATACTGCGCAATGTCCTGAATCGGCAAGGTGCTGTTGAGCAAATAATGCTCGGCCAGCTCCTGACGCAAGTCATCAAGAATCTGCTGATACGACGTCCCCGCCTGATGCAACTGGCGCTGCAACGTGCGCACCGACACCGCGAGCTGCTCGGCCACCTGTTCCTTGCGCGGCAAGCCTTCCTTGAGCAACTGGCGCAGGATGCTTTTGACCCGTTGTTCCAGCGATGCATCCTCCAGCGTCGCCATCAAACCCATCGCGTGTTCTTCCAGCGTACGCAGCAATTGCGCATCGGCCTGGCGCAGCGGTAATTGCAGATACGCCAACGGCACGATCAGCGCTGAATAGGCCTGCTCGAACAGCACCGGGCAATCGAAAAACGCTTCGTACTGCGCCTGGGTAGCATCTGGCGGGCACGGATGTTCCAGCCACACGGCGGCGGGCGACATCTGCGTGTCGGCGATCCAGCGTGCATATTGCAGCCAGGAGCCGAGGACGTTTTCCACCAGATGCCGACGAATCCGCGGACGCTCGTAGCGGCAAGTCCAGATCAGGTGTACATGACCGTCCTGCACCTCGGCGCGGCTGACGCCCATGTCGCCCACCAGTTTTTCGAACGGCATGATCCGGCTCATGGCATCGCCCAGGGTCGCACAGTTCATGGTGATGTAACCGAGCACGCTCCAGGAATTGGGCAGGACGAAATTGGCCGCGTTGAGACCAAACAGCGGATCGCCCGAGTGCTCGCAGAAATAATCGAGCAGGCGTTCATGGGTTTCGCCCGGCAGGCGCAGGCTGTTGTCGCTCAGTTGCTGCGCCTGCAATCCGGCTGCCGCCAACGCCGGCTCGATGGCCATGCCCAGTTGCTCGGCATGGCGCACGTATTTGAGCAGCGGCGGAACCGAGGTGAAGCCGAGCGATTGCATGATCCGAATCCCTTGATCAAGGCCTGCGTGAGCGAATGAATGCCTGAAAGGTAATTTGAAACCCCGACTAAAGTAAATGGCTGGCACTTGCGCGACGTTTGACTCAATTGGCTACTCGAACTGGCCGGATGCGACCGTGACACTTTGCGGCCGCTGACTAGTATGGAGGCCTGCCACATCACTGATCAGACTGCATAAGAAGGACACACGCATGCGACGCTGGAACGGCTGGGGAGATGCAACCACGGTGGTCGAACTGCCGGCCCAGGGCGCGAGTTTTCTCCATGAACGACTGGGGGCCGGGCACGTGTTGCCCGATGCCACGCTGGACGCGGCATTGGCGCGGGTGCCGGTCTCGCGGCTGGCGACGCACACCTTGTACAGCGTCGACGCCCATGACCGCCTGCTGCACGCCCGGGGCCAGAGCCTGCCGGATTGGCTGGCGCTGCGCGAAGGTGCGCTGGGCAATTATCCGGACGCGGTGGCGTTTCCCGAGACTGCCGCGCAGATCCGTCAATTGCTGGCGCTCGCCCATGAGCAGGACCTGTGCCTGATTCCCTACGGCGGCGGCACCTCGGTGGCCGGGCATATCAATCCGCCGGATTCGGCGCGGCCGGTGGTGACTGTGTCGCTGGCGCGGATGAATCGCCTGATCGACCTCGACGAGCAGAGCCAACTGGCGACGTTCGGCCCCGGCGCCAGTGGCCCGCAGGTGGAAAGTCAGCTGCGCGCTCGCGGCTATACGCTGGGGCATTTCCCGCAGTCGTGGGAGTTGTCGACGCTGGGCGGTTGGGTGGCCAGTCGCTCCAGTGGTCAGCAGTCGTTGCGCTACGGGCGCATCGAGCAATTGTTCGCTGGCGGCACCCTGGAAACTTTCGCCGGGCCCTTGGAAATTCCGACGTTCCCAGCTTCGGCGGCGGGGCCTGATCTGCGCGAAGTGGTGCTCGGTTGCGAGGGCCGCTTCGGGATCATTTCCCAGGTCAAAGTTCGGGTCAGTCCGCTGCCCGCCGATGAGCGTTTCTACGGGGTGTTCCTGCCCAGTTGGAGCAAGGCGCTGCAAGCGATCCGCCAATTGGCCCAGGCGCGAGTGCCGTTGTCGATGCTGCGCCTGTCGAACGCGGTGGAGACCGAAACCCAACTGGCGCTGGCCGGTCATCCGCAGCAGATCGCCTGGCTGGAAAAGTATCTGAACCTGCGCGGTGCCGGTGAAGGCAAGTGCCTGCTAACCTTCGGCGTGACCGGCAACCGTCGGCAAAACGCGCTGTCGTTGAGCCAGGCGCGGCAGCATCTGAAAGCTTTCGGCGGCGTGTTCACCGGCACCTTGCTCGGCAAGAAGTGGGCGCAGAACCGCTTCCGTTTCCCCTACCTGCGCGAGAACCTGTGGAACGCCGGTTACGTGGTCGACACCCTGGAAACCGCCACCGACTGGAGCAACGTCGACCACCTGCTCAACCTGATCGAAAACAGCCTGCGCGATGCCTTGGCAGCGCAAGGCGAGCGGGTGCATGTGTTCAACCATCTGTCCCACGTTTACGGCGAAGGCTCGAGCATCTACACCACTTACGTGTTTCGCCCGGCGGCGGATTATCCGGCGACGCTGGCGCGCTGGCAGGCACTCAAGCACGCGGCCAGCCAGACCATCGTCGACAACCACGGCACCATCAGCCACCAGCATGGGGTCGGCAAGGATCACGCGCCGTATCTACCGCGCGAAAAAGGCGCGCTGGCGATGGATACCTTGCAGGCGCTGAGCAGGCACTTCGATCCGGCCGGGCGCCTCAACCCCGGCACGCTGTTGCAGGAGTGACGATCATGCCCCCGGACTGGAACGCCGCGTGGCGCCAGCAAACCTTGCCGACATTGACCGACGAAACCTGGGACCTGATCGTGATTGGCGGCGGCATCAGCGGTGCTGGAATTCTGCGCGAAGCGGCGCGGCGTGGCTGGCGTTGTCTGCTGCTGGAGCAACGGGATTTCGCTTGGGGCACCTCTAGCCGATCGTCGAAAATGGTTCACGGCGGTTTGCGTTACATCGCCAAGGGCCAGTGGCGCCTGACCCGCGATTCGGTGCGCGAGCGTCAGCGTCTGCTCGACGAAGCGCCGGGACTGGTGGAACCGATGAGTTTCATGATGCCGCACTATCGCGGCGGCTTTCCCGGGCCGCGTGTGCTCGGTGGCTTGTTGACGGTTTACGACGCGTTGGCGGGACGCCGCAGCCATCGTTTTCATGACGCGCAGCAACTGCGTTTTCTCGCGCCGGGGGTGAAGGAAAATCACCTCCTAGGCGGCACCTGTTTTATCGATGCGCTGACCGATGACGCACGGCTGGTGATGCGCGTGTTAAGCGAAGCGCGGGCCGATGGCGCGGTAGTGCTCAACGGGGTGCGCGTCGAGCATTTGCTGCGCGAAAACGGTCGGGTGTGTGGGGTGCAGATCGAGGACTGCGAAGCGGGTGGATCGCTGCAATTGCGTTGCGGCGTGCTGGCGGTGGCGACGGGCGCGTGGGCTGAGCGTTTGCGTTTGCCCGAGGCACCGCGACAACTACGGCCATTGCGCGGCAGTCATCTGCTGCTGCCGGGCTGGCGTTTGCCGGTGGCGCAGGCCTTCACTTTTTTGCATGAGCGCGACCGTCGGCCAGTGTTCGTTTTTCCGTGGGAAGGCGCGACGGTGGTTGGCACTACCGACCTCGATCATCGCGAGAATCTGGATCAGAGCGCGAGCATCAGCGCCGACGAACTCGACTATCTGCTGGCGGCTTGCACGCAACAATTTCCAGGTGCCGAAGTGACGGCGAGCGATGTGCTGTCGACCTGGTCCGGCGTACGTCCGGTGGTGGGCAGCGCGGCGGGTGCACAGCAAGGCAAGCCGTCGAATGAAACCCGTGAACATGTGCTGTGGCAGGAGCCGGGTTGTGTCACGTTGGCCGGCGGCAAACTGACGACGTTTCGCCCGCAAGCCATCGAAGTGCTCAAGGCTTGTGCCGATATGCTCGGTCGCTCTTTCGAAGATGATGCCGCGCCAGTGTTCGCACCGGTGCCGCCGCTGCCGATCCCCGGACTCAGCCCGCAACAGTGGCGACGTCTGGCCGGACGCCACGGTCGCGACCTGCCGCGGCTGGCGCAGTTGATCGCCGAGTTGGGTCACGAAACGGTCGGCAACACCGACACCTTGTGGGCAGAACTGGCCTTCGCCTGTGAGGCGGAAATGGTGCTGCACCTCGATGATCTGTTGCTGCGCCGCACCCGTCTGGGCCTGTTGCTGGCGCGCGGTGGTGAAGAACATTTCGCTGCCATCCGCCAACTCTGCCAGCCACGCCTGGGCTGGGACGATGCACACTGGCAGCAAGAGCTGCAGCGTTACCGGGCGTTGTGGCAACGCCATCACGGTCTGCCGGATGCCACGCCTTGATGCCCCTTGAAGAGAGCGCCATGGATAACCACTCGAACAAGCGCTACCTGCTGGCGATCGACAACGGCACCCAGAGCGTGCGCGCATTGCTCTTCGATTTGCAGGGCAATCTGCTGGGCAAAGGCAAGATCGAGTTGCAGGCGTATTACTCGACGCAACCGGGCTGGGCCGAACAGGACCCGGAATATTATTGGGCAAAACTCGGCGAAGCCTGTCAGCAGGTGTGGGCGCAAACCGGGATTGATCGCTCGCAGATTGCCGGGGTGTCGCTGACCACTCAGCGCGGCACGGTGATCAACGTCGATGCTCAGGGCAAGCCGCTGCGCCCGGCCATTCTGTGGCTCGATCAGCGCCAGAGCGAAGTCGAGGGCGGGATCAAGGGGCCGTGGGGCTGGCTATTCAAACTGGTCGGCGCGCAGGCGACGGTGGATTATTTTCGCGCTCAGGCCGAGGCCAACTGGATCGCCCGACATCAACCGGAAATCTGGGCGGCGACCGACAAGTTTTTGCTGCTCTCGGGGTTTCTCACCCATCGTTTGTGTGGGCGCTTTGTCGACTCGGTGGGTTGTTGCGTCGGCTATCTGCCGTTCGACTTCAAACGGTTGAAATGGGCCGCGCCCAGTGACTGGAAATGGCAGGCGCTGGCGGTGCGTCCCGAGCAATTGCCGACCTTGCACAAACCCGGCGAAACCCTCGGCTACATCAGCGCCGAAGCTAGCCGTCACACGGGGATTCCCGAGGGTCTGCCGCTGATTGCCGCGGGCGCCGACAAGGCCTGCGAAGTGGTCGGCTCCGGCGTGGTCGATACGAGCACGGTGTGCCTGTCCTACGGCACCACCGCGACGATCACCAGCACCCGTTCGCGCTATCTGGAAATCGTCCCGTTGATCCCGCCATACCCCTCGGCGGTGCCGGATCAGTACAACTGCGAGGTGATGATTTATCGCGGTTACTGGATGGTCAGCTGGTTCAAGAACGAGTTCGGTCTGCGTGAGATGCAGCAGGCGAAAGAGCAGGGCATCGAGCCCGAGCAACTGTTCGATGCGCTGGTCAACGCGGTGCCGCCGGGGTCGATGGGGCTGATGCTGCAACCGTACTGGTCGCCGGGGATTCGTGAGCCGGGTGTGGAAGCCAAAGGCGCGATGATCGGCTTCGGCGACGTGCACACCCGCGCGCACATTTACCGGGCGATTCTGGAAGGGCTGGCGTATGCGTTGCGCCAGGGACTGGAGAACATCGAGAGGCGTTCGAAGGTGTCGATCAAGCGTCTGCGGGTGGCCGGTGGCGGTTCGCAGAGTGATGCAGCGATGCAGCTCACGGCGAATATTTTTGGTCTGCCGGCGGAGCGTCCGCATGTGTACGAGGCGTCCGGTCTGGGCGCGGCGATTTGCTGTGCGGTGGGGTTGGGCTTGTATGCGGATTTCCCCACGGCAATCGCCGCGATGACCCGCGTCGGGACGGTATTCACCCCGCAGCCCGAGGCACAGCAGGTCTATGAGCGTTTGTACAACGAGGTGTACCTGCGCATGTATCGCCAGCTCAAGCCGCTGTACCAGAGCATCCGCAAAATCACCGGTTACCCCGCTTAAAAGTACGGTGGTGATCTCCTGTGGGAGCGGGCTTGCTCGCGAAGGCGGCCTGCCCGTCACCTCATGTGCAAGCTGACACACCGCCTTCGCGAGCAAGCCCGCTCCCACAGGGGAACAGTGGTGTTCTCGCTATTGTGCACATGGCGCTATCGGAGACTTTTTCTGGTGAGATCGGACAGTGTCAGCGCCGGGGGCGGTTGTTAGGCTCACCCCCACGGCACCTCCAATAAGAATTAAAAGCAATGAAGCTGACCTTTCTCCTGTTGCTGCTTTGTGCAACGGCCCCGACGGCGTGGGGCTGGTCGAACCACACGGTGGGCAGCTATCTGGCGTTGCAGGAACTGCCGGCGCTGCGCGATGCGCCGCCGGTCGAGGTCGAGCCGCTGGAGCGTTTTCTCGCCGAGCAGTATCCGGCAGTGGTCGCGCTGCTGGAACAACAGGAAAACTTCGCCCGTGAACACTTCACCCAGTACCCGCCGCGACCCGACAATCTGAAGCTGCCCGCCGTACCGAGTGACGATCTGCGCCACGATTTTCTCACCGCGTTGCGACTCAATCCGCGCATTCATCTGGCGATGGTCATTCAGCCGCTGTCGGGCCAAGACATCCCCGAGCGCGAACATCTCAGTGCCGATCAGGTGATGGTCGAACAGACGCTTTCGCCATGGAATCGTCAGCGTTTCATTCGCGTGGCGGACGGCGATAAAGTCGCGGCGCTGGCGGTACTGGCGAGCGCCGCCGACGAGCCGGATTACGGTCATGACATCAACCTGTTCAGCGATAACCCCGGCGAGGTCGGCGCGCTGTATGGCTTCGGCCCGCAGCCGTTTGGTGATGCGCGTTTTCAGTACAGCTCGCAGGCGCCGTTCCACATGGGCTTCTTCCATGAGAGTCCGGTGGTGTATGCCGCTGCCGGATTTCTTCAGCGCAGTTGGCCGGACTGGCGCGCTTATCAGTACTTGGGCTTGGCGCGTTTGGCGTTCGCCAGTGGCCATCCTTACTGGGGCTACCGGTTCCTCGGTTGGGGCGTGCATCACGTGCAGGACCTGACCCAGCCGTATCACGCCAAGCCGCTGCCCGGGGTCGAGCTGCCGAGTCTGTTGTTGCTGGAAGGCAAGGCGCTAGCCGGTTTTGCCGACGATAAAAAAGCCTCGATCGAACGGGTCGCCACCCGCCATATGGAAATCGAGAAGTATCAATCGACCTGGCTGCGCCGCGTGCTGCGCACCGGTCTGGCGCATCCGATGCTCGCGGCCTACGCCGATGTCGCTCAAGACCAACACTATCCGCCGTACTCGGTGGACTACTTGCGCGACGTGGTCAGCGCCGAGTCGGTCGAGGACTCGGCGGCGTTCGATGAAACCATCGGCCAGTGGCTGGAGACGGCCCCGGTGACCAGTGATTTCAGCAGCGGCAATCAGATGCAGCGCGAGACCTTCGAGCATCCAGCACTCAATCAGCAGCTGTTCAAACTGCTCGGGCATTTCGGCGCGCACAGCCGGATTTATGTCCGTGCGGGACTGGCACCGTAGCCATCGCGGTCACGCAAAAAACAATAAGAACAAGGAAGGAGGAACCCATGATCAACACTCGATTGCGCCTCACCGGCGTGGCCCTGCCCGGTGTCGGCCTGGCAGGGCTGCTGCAACTCTGTGCGGTGGATGCGTTGCAGGCTGCCGAGTTCAGCGTGCTGGACAATCAAGTCACCGGCTCGATCGACACGACCCTGTCCTATGGGCGTTTGTGGCGGGTGCAGGGCCGTGACAAGAACAACGACGACGTCAACACCAACGACGGCAATCGCAACTTCGACACCGGATTGGTTTCCGAGGTGTACAAGATCACTTCCGAGCTTGAGGCCAACTACCAGAACTACGGGATGTTCCTGCGCGGCACGGCGTTCTACGACACCCAGTTGATGGACAAGCGCAACGATTACTACCGCAACAACAACCCGTCGCAGCCGAGTCAGAGCTACCCGCAGGACGACCGCTTCACCAGCCAGACCCGCGACATCGCCGGCAGCCGGATCGAAATGCTGGACGCTTATGTCTACGGTAACTGGGACGTGGCGCAGATGCCGGTCACTGCGCGGGTCGGTCGTCAGGTGTTCAACTGGGGCGAGGGGATTTTCTATCGCGGCGGGATCAATACCACCAACCCGGTGGACGCGGCCAAATACCGTTTGCCGGGGGCCGAGGTCAAGGAAGTGCTGATGCCGGTGGAGGCCGTGAGCTTCAACATCGGCCTCAGCGATTCGCTGACCCTGGAAAGCTTCTACCAGACCAACTGGAAGGAAACCCGCATCGACCCGGTTGGCACTTTCTACTCACAGACCGACCTGTTCGCCGATGGCGGCAACACCGGTTACAACAACTTCAGCGGCACCGCGCTCGATACCCCGGTGCCGGGCTTCGGCAACGTCATCGGTCTGTACAGCGCACTGGGCAACAACCCATTGCTCGGCCCGGCGCTGAAAAGCACTGGCCTGTACGCCAACGGTGTGACGCCGGCCTACGGCAATACGCTGAAAGTGGCGTCGATCGGCAAGGACTACAACGCGCGCAACGACGGCCAGTTCGGCTTCGCCTTCCGCTACATCGCCGAGGAACTCAACAGCACTGAGTTCGGCCTGTACCTGGTCAATTACCACGCCAAGGAACCGACCATCGCCGCTGATCTGGGGGGCTACAAGGGCATCGACATGAATGCCCTGACCAACATGCTCTCCAGCGTCGCTGGCAGTCAGGCCGGGGCGCTGGCTAACGGTCTGGCGACGGCCGATGTGATGGGCAACATTCAGGCACATCGGCGTTATGCCGAAGACATCCGCATGTATGGTTTCAGCTTCAACACCACTTTGGGTCAGGCTTCAGTATTCGGCGAGATCGCCTATCGACCGAACCTGCCGATCGGTGTCGCTGCCACCAACGATCTGATCGGCGACCTGGCCAACGGCGCCGCTGTGGCGGTGACCGGCAAACCCGTCAATGTCGGCGGGCAGATGGTCACCCTCGACAGCGAGATCAACAACGCCGAGCGCGTGGAAGCGTTCAACACCTCACTGGGCAGCATCTACAACTTCGGCCCGACGCTGTCGTTCGACTCGATGTTCGGCATCTTCGAACTGGCCTCCGAACACCTGCGCGGCAGCAGTCTGCAATACACCGCCTACGACGGCAGCACGCGTTATTACGCCGGTACCGGCAACACCTCTTATGTGTCCGGCGGTGATCGTGATGATCAGGTCAACCGCAACTCCTACAGCTACACGGTGATGTTCAACGGCACTTGGAACGACGTGTACGCCGGGGTCAACGTGTCGCCTTACGTCGTCTACAAGGACGACTTCAAGGGCAACAGCTATCAGGCCGGCAACACCATCGACGGGCGCAAGGCCTACACCCTGGGGATCAAGGCCAACTACCAGAACAAGCTCGAAGCCGAGGTGCAGTACACCAACTTTTGGGGCGGCGGGCAGAACAACGGGATTCGCGACCGCGACAACGTCGGGTTCAATCTCAAGTATTTCCTTTAAGGGACTACACGAGATTTCAGCAACACCTCATCCCCCCTGTGGGAGCGAGCCTGCTCGCGAAGAGGCAGGCACCTTCAACATTGATGTCGACTGATACACCGCTTTCGCGAGCAGGCTCGCTCCCACAGGTTTTTGTACTTTGGAGAAGATCATGTTTCACACTTCAAGCATGACCCGAATTTCGCTGGCGCTGGTTCTGGGCCTCACCGCCGGCAGCGCCCTCGCCGCCATCACCCCGCAACAAGCCGAACAACTGAAAACCACCCTCACGCCTATGGGCGCCGAGCGCGCCGGCAACGCCGCCGGCACCATTCCGGCCTGGACCGGCGGCATCACCCAGGCGCCCGCCGGCTACAAACCGGGCCAACATCACCCGGATCCATATGCGGCGGACAAGCCGTTGTTCACCATTACCAAGGCCAATCTCGACCAGTACAAGGCCCACCTCAGCCCCGGTCAGATTGCGCTGTTCAACAGCTACCCGGACACGTTCCAGATGCCGGTCTACCCGTCGCGTCGTTCCGGTTCGGCGCCGCAGTGGCTGTATGACAACACCCTGAAGAACGCGACCTCGGCCAAGTTGCTGGAGGGCGGCAGCGGATTCGCCGATGCCTACGGCGGCGTACCGTTCCCGGTGCCCAAGGACGGCATCGAAGTGCTGTGGAACCACATCACCCGTTATCGCGGAATCTACGTGGTACGTCGCGCGTCCGAAGCCCCGGTGCAGCGCAACGGCAGCTTTGCGCTGGTGACCTCGCAGCAGGAAGCGCTGTTCAACTTCTACCGTCCGGGCGGGCAGTACGCCGACCTGAAAAACATCCTGTTCTACTACCTCGCTTTCGTGAAAAGCCCGGCGCGGCTGGCCGGCGGTGCGGCGTTGGTGCACGAGATGCTCGATCAGCTCAAGGACCCGCGCCAAGCCTGGGTCTACGATGCCGGCCAACGCCGCGTGCGCCGTGCGCCGAACCTGGCGTATGACACGCCGATCGCCTCGTCCGATGGCCTGCGCACCGCCGATGACACCGACCTGTTCAACGGCGCGCCGGACCGCTACGACTGGAAGCTCAAGGGCAAGCAGGAAATCTACATTCCCTACAACAACTACAAGGTCGGCAGCCCCGACGTGAAGTACGCGCAACTGCTTACCCCGGGCCACCTCAACCCGCAATTCACCCGCTATGAGCTGCACCGCGTGTGGGTGGTCGAAGGCAATCTCAAACCGGGCGCGCGGCATGTCTATTCCAAACGCGTGCTGTTCCTCGACGAGGACAGCTGGGGGGCGGCGCTGGTTGATCAATACGATGGGCGAGGGGAGCTGTGGCGGGTGTCGATGGCCTACCTTAAAAACTTCTACGATCTGCCGACCACCTGGAGCGCACTGGACGTGTTCCACGACCTGCAGGCCCGCCGTTACTACGTGCAGAACCTCGACAACGAAGAAGCCTCCACCGTGGACTTCTCGCAACCGGTGCCGGAAGACGCGTATTTCATGCCCTCGGCGTTGCGCCAGCGCGGGACTCGCTAGAGTCAGGCAACACGCGCACCGGCCTGCTGATCCAACGCAACCCCTGTAGGAGCGAGCCTGCTCGCGAATCGATCTTTCGTTCAGCGCAGAGGTGAAGGTCAGACGCAGAAATGGCTGACCATCTGCTGCAGTAAGAATGGCCGTTCGGAAGATTGCCCGGTGTGAGCCGGAACGGATGTGCTAGCCTGCAATCAATGATTTCATTGATTGCAGGAGGCGTCATGGCCAGCATCACCATTCGAAACCTTGACGAGAAGCTCAAGGAACAGTTGCGTATCACCGCTGCACACAACGGACACTCCATGGAGGAAGAGGCGCGCCTGATTCTCGGTCGAGCCTTGGCAACGGTGGATCGTGCCGGCGGACTTGGAAGCCGGATACGCAACAGATTCAGTGCTCTCGGCGGAGCAGAACTTGATCTGCCAGAGCGCTCAGAGAAAGCCACCGGGGTGGATTTTTCTGAATGATAGTGCTCGATACCAACGTGCTTTCAGAGTTTATGCGTATCGAACCTGAAGCCAGGGTGCTGGCCTGGGTTGATGCGCAGCCCGCCATGGATCTGGCCATCAGTGCGATAACGGTGGCTGAGATACTCCACGGCATCGCCCGACTTCCCTCAGGCAAACGCAAACAGAATCTTCAAGCTCATGCGATGGCTATGTTCGAGGAAGACTTCGCTGGACGCATTTTGCCGTTCGATGCGCATGCCGCTGTCGAGTACGCGTCACTCGTCGCAGATTGCGAAGCAAAGGGGCGGGCGGTGTCGATGGCTGATGCGCAGATAGCCGCAATCTGCCGTGCTCATGGTGCGGCAATCGCCACGCGGAACGTGAAGGACTTTCAGTTCTCGGGAGTGGAAGTGATGAATCCGTGGGAGGTGTGAGCGTTGGGGCAGTGAGTATGGGCTGACTGGACTGACGCAATCGCGGGCTTGCCCGCGATTGGATTTACCCTTTGGCGCTGACTGAGGTCAGACGCGGAAGTGGCTGACCATCTGCTGCAACTGACCGCCCAGGCGCGCCAGTTCAACGCTGGACGCTGCGGTTTCATCACTGGCCGCGGCGGTCTGTTCCGACACGTCGCGCACGTTGATGATGCTGCGGCTGATTTCTTCGGCCACGGCGCTTTGCTGTTCGGCCGCGGCGGCGATCTGCTGGTTCATCGACTGGATATTCGACACCGTGCGGGTGATGTTTTCCAGGGAGTCGCCAGCCTTGCGGGTCAGGGCCACGCTGCTGTCGGTCAGGGCGCGGCTGTTGTTCATCACGGCGGCCACTTGCTGGGTGCCGTTCTGCAGACCGGCGACCAGACCTTCGATTTCTTCGGTGGATTTCTGCGTGCGCTGGGCCAGACCACGGACTTCGTCGGCGACCACGGCAAAACCACGCCCGGCTTCACCGGCACGCGCCGCTTCGATCGCGGCGTTGAGCGCGAGCAGGTTGGTCTGTTCGGCCACGGCTTTGATCACGTCCATGACGCTGCCGATCTTGTCACTTTCCTGTTGCAGCACGCTCATGGCTTCGGTGGAACGCACCACTTCGCTGGCCAGACGCTCGATCTGCGCGATGGCTTCGTTGACCACCTTGTCGCCTTCACGGGCTTCGCCGTCAGCGGCGGCTGCGGCTTGCGAGGCTTCTTCGGCGTTGCGCGCGACTTCCTGCACAGTGGCGGTCATCTCGTGCATGGCGGTGGCCACCTGGTCGGTCTCGACCTTCTGGCTGTTTACGCCGGCGCTGGTCTGCTCGGTCACGGCCGATAGTTCTTCGGCGGCGCTGGCGATCTGGGTGACGCCGTCGCGGATGCCGCTGATCAGGTCGCGCAGGGTCACGCCCATGCGGGCGATGCCTTGTTGCAGCACGCCGAGTTCGTCGCGGCGGGTGACGGTGACGTTCTGGGTCAGGTCGCCGCTGGCAATGCGCTCGACCACGGCCAGGGTTTCCTGCAGCGGACGGGTGATCTGACGGGTGATGATCACTGCAGCAATCACACCGACCAACAGCGCCAGCAGGGTGCTGATCAGCTGGAAGGTACGGGCCTGGGCGCTTTCGATGTCACGGCGGTCGAGCTGGATCTGGTACAGCTGCTCGCTGGTGTTGACGATCGCGGTGCCCTGATCGGTCATCTCCTTACGCGCCTGCACCGCTTCGCTGTTGGCGTTCTTGTACGCCTGTAACGCGCTGCGGTAGTTGGTCAAAGCGGTTTCCAGCTGACGCAGGGCGTCTTGCTGGGTGGCGGCGAAATGCACGTTCAGTTGCTTGAGGCTGGCGATCGCTGCGTCCAGTTGGCCGACGGCTTTCTGCTCGGTTTCGGCGTTGGTGGTGGCGGTGTAGCCGCGCACTTCATAGCGCGCCAGGATGAACGCTTCCTTGGCCTGGGTGATGGCCTGGAACTGCTCGAAGCGCTGCTCGCTCATGTCCATTTGCTGCACGCGCTTGCTGATCGTTTCGATCAGGTTGTAAGCGGTGTCGGCGTTAGTGCCCATCACGTCGCGGGCGCTGTTGCCGGTGCGGTAGGCGTTGCGCATCTTGTTCAGCGAGGTCTGGTATTCGGCGATAGTCGCGGCCTGCTCTTTCAGCAGTTTGACGTTTTCCGGGCTCTTGAACTTGTTGATCAGCGCCTGTTGTTGCGCGGCGAAGCTTTCGAGGGTGGTTTGTACATTCTGCGCGGCGGTTTCGTCGCCGTTGGTCAGCATGTATTGCAGGCGGACCACGCGCAGCTTGGTCAGACCGGCATTGAGCTGGGTGATGTCGCTCATCCAGTTGCTGCGGTCAATCAGGCCGCCGAGGCTGGTCCAGCCCGTCAGGGCCAGCACGCAGGTCAGGGCCAGGACCAGGCCGAAGCCCAGGCCCAATTTCATGTTCACGCTGATGTTGCCGAACCAGCTATTCATCACAATTCCTCCAGGAACGTAGAGCTACTTGATCGTCGGTCAGGCTGGAAGATTGTTGTTTTTTTGAGCCAGCAAGGGTGTTAGCAGGTCTGTATCGGCCGCAAACACGAGAGCTGAAAGGTTTTTGTCCGACGGAATTTGTAACAAGGGCGCTTCAAGACTTTTTTCACATGCGTTTCACTCGTCACTTACGCCCGTCTCTCTACCCTCGCCGCATCGAATTGACTGTGATGGATGCCGACGAGGCGGCCCGATGTGGAATTGAGACTGAGTCTGTTCGGCGTCAAACGCTCGATTTCCCTGAGCGGATTGGCCCGCTATCGCAATACCTGGGTGGTGCTCGGCGCGTCGCTGCTGGTGATTCCGCTGACCCTGTGGCTGCTCGCCCCGGCGGCGGTGCCGGACCTGGCCCATGGCAATGTGTCCGGTGACCGGGCACTGGCGGCCGGGTGGGCCAAGGGCGACATGATTGTGCTGGTGCGTCACGTCGAGCGCTGCGATCACTCGCCGGCGCCGTGCCTGAGTGGCGACGACGGCATCACCGACCGCTCGCGCAGTGTTGCGGTCGGTGTCGGTGCGCAGTTTGAACATCTGGGCCTGAATAACGCCGACATCTACAACAGCCCGATGCTGCGCACCGTGCAGACCGCCGGTTACATGTTCAACCGCGCAGCCAGCGGCGAAGACTGGCTGATCAGCTGCAAGGGCCACATCCTGCAGGAAGCGCTGGCGCACAAGCTTGCGGGGCGCAACCTGATCCTGGTGACCCACAGCGAATGCATGGCGGAGCTGGAAAAGGACTTGAATACACCGGTTTCTGACCCTGGCTACGGTTCCTCACTGTTTGTGTCTGCCGCAAACAAAGCGGACCCGCGGGTGCTTGGCTTCATCGAAGCCTCCGACTGGCACTCAGTGAGCACCCGATGAAACGACGTTTGCCAAGCTTCAGCGCAAACAAAACCCGCCAGTGACGGCGGTTTTTTTATTGTCTGGTGCGAAGGACGTCAGTAGCCGACGAAGTAATACGCCTGACGCCCGACCATCATGGTCTTGAGCACTTTGAGTGGTGCGGCGGGTTCGCTGTCTGCCGAGATCACCGCGACGTTCGAGGGGGAAGCGCTGAGGAAGTCGTGCAGTTGCGCGTCAGTATCCAGCCCCTTGAGCACGCTTTGGGTGTAGAACACGCTGGCGCCGCCGACTCGTTCATTGGCCTGGAACAGTGCGACCTGCTGACCGTTGGCCTGCAAGCTCTGAATGTGTTCGGTCAAAGGCAGGAACGACAACTCCTTGTCGGCGTTGGGCAGTGCCCACTGCGCGGCGCCGAGGTAGCTGGCGATCACCACCGTGAGCAATCCTGCGGCAATCGCCTGACGATGGCGGGCGACTTTTCCGATGAAGCGGTCTGCGTTTTCACGCGCCTGCAAGCGCTCGAACAACACGCGTGCGTACTCAGCGGCGATCACCGCCGCCGCCGGGGTCATCGACATCAGGTACACCGTGCGCTTGCTTGAGGCCAGGGTCAGCATGATGAACTGCGCGACGATCCACAGGCTGAAAAACAACAGGTAACGGTTGGCCTTCAGTTCTTTGCGGAAATGCCACAGTCCCAGATACACCAGAATGTTCCACGGCAGGAACGCTTCCGGCAGTTTGGCCAGGTAGTAATAGAACGGCTCGTAATGCCCGGCTTCGACGAACGAGCCGCTGAAGCGTCCGACGCTGTTGGTCAGCAGCACTTCAGCGACAGCGTGCGAACCACCGCGCTGATAGAGCACGGCGAGCCAGATCAGCAACGGAATCAGACCTACAAGCGTGAGCAGGCCGGGACGCAGCCACGCGCCGACCTTCAGGCGTTTGTCGATCAGGTTGTCGGCCAGCAGGTAGGCGAAAATCACTACCCCAGGCATCGCCAGGCCGAGCACGCCCTTGCTCAAAGTGGCGATAGCGATCCCGACGATAAACAGCAGCGAGTTAGCCGCGTTCGGTGCGCGTTGTGCCTGAAAGAACGCCAGCAGCGCCGTGGTCACGCCGAGCGCCAGCAGCGCATCTTCGCCGACCCCGCGCACGTTGCTCCAGTAGCTGGCCATGGTCGCCAGCAGAATCCCCGCCGTCCACGCGACCGCTTTTGGCCGGCCGAAGCGGCGCAGCATGCCGTACAGCAGCATCACGCTGAGCAACCCGGCCACCGCCGACGCCAGCCGCACTGCCCACGGCGAAACGCCAAACACGCGCATGGCGCCGGCGTCCAGCCACAGGCTCAGCGGCGGCTTTTCCAGAAACGGTTCGCCGAACAGGCGCGGCGTCACCCAGTCATCGTCCAGATGCATCTCCATGGCGATCCCGGCGACCCGGGCCTCGGTAGAGCCTTGCAACTGGTGGTTACCCAAAGCGAAAAAAAACAGCAGGGCGGCGAGTAGAAACAGTGAAGTGGCGGCACGCGGCATGGATTTCAGGCAACCGGAAAGGGCAGGAGCCTTGAGCATACTTCGCCAATGCTTAACAAATTGTGAAACTCACGCCAGTTGACGCGACCAACGCTTCTCCGGCGTTTCAAACAGCGGATTGACCAGCGCCGTCAGCACATGGTCCTGCCAGCGCCCGGCGATATTCAGGTACGCCTTGGCGTAGCCCTCGCGTTCGAAACCCAGGCGCTCCAGCAACCGCGCACTGCGTTCGTTGCCGGGCATGTAGTTGGCCATGATCCGATGCAGGTTCTGCGCGTCGAACATGTAGCCGATGCCAGCCTCCAGGCCTTCCTGCATCAAACCCTGACCCTGATGCGCGTGGTCAATGTGATAACCCAGATAACACGCCTGAAACGCGCCGCGAATGATCCCGCTGAAATTGCACGCGCCGATCATCTGTTGGCCATCCAGCGTCAGCAGGGCGAAATGCATCGCCAGCCCGGCCTCGAAAGCACTGGCCTGAACTTCAAGGCGTCGACGAATCTGTTCGGTAGAAAAGTATTCGGTGGTGCGAATCGGCGACCAGGGGGCGAGATGGCGCTGGTTGCGTGCATAAAAGTCACTTTCCAGCTCGGCCTGTTCCGGGGCGAGGATGGCGAGCGTCAGGCGTTGGCAGGGCAGGCTCAGCAGTGACATCGGGCGCTCCGGTGGGCAGGGTTGAGGGACAGGATTGCCTAGGAGATGGAAAAAAACAAACCGCGCTGGCGCTCTGTAAATTTCTTTGGTTGAGTGCACAGGGTTATCGACTGCGGCATTTCCGGGATTGGAGGAACAAGCAATGGACTTTGCATTGACGGTAAATGGGTTGGCGCTGCGTGTTCGGGCGCCGGACCCAGCGCTGGTCGCTCCGGTGCGGGAGGCGCTGAACGCCAGTTACCGCGAGCATGCGCCTTTTCTCGAGTGGGCGGTTGAACACACCAGTGAGGAGCGGACGCTGTCGTCCATGCTGCGAGCAAGGGATGATTTCGCCAGCGAGACCGGTGAGCGGCGCCTATTCATCGTGACTGAAGACGGACAAGCCGTCGTTGGCTGCATCGGTCTTGTGCCGCGTCGGCGCAAGCGTTATGTCGTCGGTTATTGGGCCAACAGCGCGTTTGCCGGCAAGGGCTACATGCGCGAAGTGCTCCAGCAACTGGTCAGGCGCCTGCCTGAGTTCACCTTTTACCTGACCACATCGTCGGCCAACGCTCGCAGTCAGCGTCTGGCTGAAGCGGCGGGGTTTGCGCTGATCAGGGTTCACCCACAGGCGCGGCAATCGCAGCAGCACGGCGTGCAGGACACTTGGGTGTATCGCTTCGACAGCAAACGCCAGGCAAAAAAAAGCCCGCGGGAGAGCGCGGGCGAACCGTAGTTTCTTGAATGAGCGAGCGGACTGTACCGTGTTGATCGAACGGGGGCAGTGAAGAAAAATTCATCTCGGCGGCGACCGCTCTGCAACGCCTCAGGGCAGATGATCCGCGGCGAAATCGGCTTCCGGGTCGGCCGTAACGAGCCAGGTCATTTCAGAATTCCGTGACCTTGTCCTCGCGCAAAATCCACCCGGCTTCACCCGCCACCAACTTGTACTGAACCTGACGCATCTTCCCAGTACGCCCGGCGCCAGCGTCGGCACTGTCATACACCGGGAAACGTTGCACCAGGGTGCTTTCCACCACCGCAAACGAGTCCTCGCCCTGATAGCCCGACGCGGTCTTCGGGTTGTCGCTGACCGGAGGCAAGTAGATTGCGCTCAGGGATTTCTTGTTGTTGGCTGAATAGGCGATCAGTTCGCCCGGCATGCCGCGCCCGGGCGAGCGGGTAAAAACGTAGAGTTCGGGGGAACCGTCGTTATTGATGTCGGCGACTTCGGCGCGTACCACATCACCCGTTAGCGCCTGGCTGATGACCGTGTTGTCGATCTCCAGCCCCTTGGGAGCGATACGCAGCGTCGGTTTGCCATCGACCTGCTCGGTGCTGACGTGAAAAGCGATGCCGTGCAATTCCAGCGTCTGGTCGAATGGCTGCTGCCGGCTGATGGCATCGCCATTGACCAGCCTCAGCGACAACTGATAGTTGGCCACTTCATTACGCCGGGCGGCGTTGCGCATGAGGTAGACCTGAACCGTGTACTCGCCATCGCCGGGCAGTGGGCCGAGAAAGTGATTGCCCATGATCGAGCCGTTGAACAGCGCGTAATCCGCACCCTTGGCGAGGATGTTGAAGTAAGCGGAGGTGTTGGACGGTTTGAAGTCGACGGTCAGTATCTGGCCGGCCTTGGCGTTGAATGTGTACTGCGCGGTCTGGTCCCCCTTGATCGACTGTTTGCGCTGGATGCTGTCGGCACTGGTTGTGAACGCGATCGGCTCGACGCGCACGGTGGGGGCGTCGGCCGCATGGACGGACAAGGAAATCAGCGCGGCCAGCGCTACGGCAATCCAGCTCTTCATCTTCAACTCCATTACATCTCGATGTTCGCAGCATAGAGCCTGCGTCGAGCGACCGCCCAGAGATTGCGCGGATTAAATGTTGCTGGATTTGAGCACAAGCCAGAGATGATGTTCGCTGACACGAATCAGCTGTTCACATAATTCTCACCTGAGTTTTGCGATGATGGGCGTCGGTATTCCATCGGCCCCAGCGAGTGATCCCAGCATGAATGTGAGCGTTCTCCACGCATTGATTGCGGCGGCGCTGTTTGGCGCCAGTACGCCTCTCGCCAAACTGTTGGGGGTACAGGTTTCGCCGATTCTGCTGGCCGGGTTGCTCTATCTCGGTAGCGGTCTGGGCTTGACCGCCCTGCGTTTTGTCCGCGATCGTGGCTGGAAGCCTTCCGGGCTCGGCACCGGTGAATGGCCATGGCTGCTCGGCGCCATCGGCTTCGGCGGAGTGCTGGCGCCGGTGGCGCTGATGTTCGGTCTGACCCGAACGTCCGGCGCGAGCGCGTCACTGATGCTCAACCTCGAATCCGTGCTCACGGCGCTGCTGGCGTGGGTGGTGTTCAAGGAAAATGCCGACCGACGAATCGTGATCGGCATGCTCGCCATCGTCGCCGGCGGTGTCGTGCTGTCCTGGCCGCAAGAGACCGTTTCGGCGCAAGACTGGACCGGCCCGTTGGCCGTCGCTTTCGCCTGCTTTTGCTGGGCCATCGACAACAACCTGACCCGTAAAGTCTCGGCTTCGGACGCACTGTTCATCGCCGGCAGCAAAGGCCTCGTGGCCGGTTTGGTCAACTGCACACTGGCCCTGTTCATCGGCACCCAACTACCCGTCGCCACCTCGCTGGTGCCGATCATGCTGGTCGGCTTTCTCGGCTACGGCGTCAGCCTGGTAATGTTCGTCCTCGCCCTGCGCGGCCTCGGCAGCGCACGCACCGGCGCCTACTTTTCCACCGCACCGTTTCTCGGCGCAGGCATCTCGATTCTGCTGCTCGGCGAGTCGATATCGCTGATGTTTCTGCTCGCAGCGGCGTTAATGGCCGTGGGGGTATGGATTCATCTGATGGAAAACCATGTTCATGAGCATCAGCACGAACCGCTTGAGCATGATCATCGGCATACACACGATGAGCATCATCAACATACGCATGGTTTTGACTGGGATGGGGCGGAGCCGCATAGCCATCCGCATGTGCATACGCCGATGCGGCACAGTCATGCGCATTTTCCGGATGTGCATCATCGGCATGGGCATTGATTGAAACTCTGAAGTCTGTCGATTGATGTCATTGTGATATCGTCGCTGTCGATTTCTTCAGTCTTTCACTCGAGTCATTCCATGAAACCAATTTTCCTGTTGTTGCCCATTGCGGCCCTTTTTTCTGCTTTCAGCGTTGCCGCTGCACCTTCGCCGGTGGCGTCGTTTGCCGCTTGTGACGATCACTCCCTGGCAGTCGTGCAATCACCTTTGTTCAAGGATCTGGTGCCGAGCACGGTCGAAAATGGCCAGATCAA
The DNA here is from genome assembly GCF_000514195.1 of Pseudomonas sp. URIL14HWK12:I6. Lineage (NCBI taxonomy): Bacteria > Pseudomonadati > Pseudomonadota > Gammaproteobacteria > Pseudomonadales > Pseudomonadaceae > Pseudomonas > Pseudomonas sp. URIL14HWK12:I6. Next base: position 2,263 of record NZ_AZVL01000029.1, on the reverse strand, counting down.
ATTGTCCGGCGGCACCAAGAGCGATATGGGGCAGCGCTGGATGTTCGCCAAGCCGGTCGAAATTGACGGCATGTCGTTGACCGGCTTCTACGCCGAAGATACAGACCTGATGGGCACTCGCATCATCAGTTGGGGGTTCTACGCCAAACAGACGCCGAATGAACTCCACACCCAGTTGGAAAAAGCGGGCGGGCCGCGTATGGACATGTCGCAGGGACTCTACGCACGCGCGGAAATCTGGTCCCACGGCAAATCCAACTGGCAGCCGGAAGACCCATCCGCAACGGCGGGCAAGCTGGTTGTCGACAGTGCCGAGCGCGTGTTCCTGATCGAGCCTGCTCCGCAAGAGCTGACGACTGGCAGCAAGGGGATGTTTACCTGCTCGATTCAAGGCAAGGTCAATGAGGCAATGCTCAAATCCAGCCGCCCGGATCTGATCAGCGCGGTTCATTGATTTTGATGAATGCGGGTACGAAAAGGACGACATCGTGTCGTCCTTTTTTGTGAGTAGGCAGAGCATTGCCGGGGTTATCGAGTTCGATCGCTTGCAGGCTGTGGGCTTGTGTGGCCGGTTTGGCTGATGTCCAGATGCGACAAAGCCCGCACAAGGCGGGCTTTGTCGTCGAGAGTTGGTGGGCCGGGGTCGTTTGAACTCGAAGTTTTAACCCCTGTTAACGTTGAGTTTTGTTTGTTTCTGCTTTTGCAGGGATACAGGAGGGGATACACGGTGCTCTTTGCTAGAGCATTTGTTGGCCCTTTTGCATCTCCTCAAAAGCGATCAGGGTTCGGCGCTCCATCCCCGACGAACGGTAACCGTATCTAGTTGTGCATTCCGTTGCAAAGGAGTGCCAGGCGCCGCGTATATGGCGGATTAGCGTCACAAAGCACCTGTGGTGGCGTCGAGATGACTGGACAAATAAACAAGATGTTATTTCTATGCATATCTCTATAATGCGCGACCCGGTTAATGGAGGCCAAATGATGGCCGTTAGCCTGGGGTGATGATGGCAAGGGAATGAGAAAAGTCTATGACCACGACGGTGTACGATAAAACCAACAAGCTCCTGACCAGTGATTCTCGATGGTCTTATGACCGTGACTTCGGTGTCTTGTACGTCGACGACATCGGTTTTGACAAAATCGAGGCGGCGCCGGGGATGCATGGCATAGGCTACGTTTTTTTGTTCGCCGGTAATTCTGGAGTGATCCAGCAATGGAAAACGTTCATCCGTTCCAATCCCGCGCCTGGCACGGCGAGCCCTTCTTGTGACGGGATCGCGCTTTTGGTCGTCGTTGTGAGCACTGGTGAGATTGTTTTTGAATATGGTCAGGATATTCGATTGCCAGATTCGATTCAGCCGACTATAAGTTTTGCAGGGTCTGGCTCAATACACGCTGCTCTGTGCTGGGAAAGCAATCAATGCGCCCGCAAGGCCGTGGATTCCGCGAAGAGCTTGGATACTTTTAGCGGCGGCGAGATCAAATATTTCGAACTTTTGTCTGGAGAACACAATCTGAATGCACAGATTGACCTCTCGGACATGAGCAAGGCATTCATAGAGAAGGGAATGGTTATGTTTAAGCCTAATAGTCAGACTCCTGTGCCCGTTAAAGAAGCCGCGGCCAATGACGCACGCGTCAAGGATCTATGCGACAAGATCGCCAGCGGGCAGATCACCCTCAACGCACCATGTGACGCGATGTTCAATCGTCCAACGCCTGAGGATGAGCACCGTCTAAAGGACGCAATGGCTCGCGTATTCGGCTGATGCGATCCTGTGCAAAAAAAAGGTCCCTTTTTTAGGGGCTTTTTTTTTGTATCGAGCTTCATAAATCTCCTCAGCTAGCACTACCCCATATCAGGGTGGTGCTTTTTCATGAGCTCCCTCCGCAGCTGCCACCTGGTATTGGAGGCCCCCCTCCTTCCTAGGGGGGGGGGGGGGGGTCGCTTCTGGCTTTTGACTAGTCGTCAGCTCGCAGCCAGATAATTTAAAGGTACTCTTTTTGGCGTCTAATGAATTGACCCAGCAAAGGAACCGCAAATGAGTATTTGCCATGTCGGTTTTTATATATCAAACCTGATTCAGCCAAGCTAGATAGCATTTGATTGACGTGACTGCTTCCGAAAGGTTTCTCTAGTACTTCCTTCGATTTTACTGTCACGTCCTGAACAGAGAACTCTCCATCACAGTGGTCAAGTTCCGCGATAACTCCAAGAAGTTCTCGCTGCCGATCTGTTGCTCTTGCCCATCGACCTACAAAA
>NZ_AZVL01000028.1:0-54021 GCF_000514195.1 Pseudomonas sp. URIL14HWK12:I6 | reverse complement strand
ACCGGGGTATAGCGCAGTCCGGTAGCGCGCCTGCTTTGGGAGCAGGATGTCAGGAGTTCGAATCCCCTTACCCCGACCATATTAAAAATCCTCGTATCGAAAGATACGGGGATTTTTTTTGTCCTCGCGAAAGACAATTCCCTTCAAGTCATCGTACAACTTGCCGATAGCCCGCTAACGAGAGGGGACTGCCGCTGTTCGCCCCTTCAATCTGGCCAATACAAGAATAAGGGCGTCCGTCATGTTGCTTCGTCAGTTGAATATTGCACCACGTGCCGCATTGGGTTTTGCCCTGATCGCGGTCCTGGTGGCGCTGCTTGGGGTATTCGCCTTGGGGCAGATGTCGAGCATCCGTGACAGTGAGGTCGCGGTCGAGAGCCAGTGGTTGCCGAGCATTCGCGGCGGTGACGAGATTCGCGAGCTGATGTTGCGGATCCGCACGATTTCCCTGCGCATGGCGCTTGATCAGGATCCGAAGAACGTCGCGACTTACCGCAGCCAGATGGATACCCGCGACAAGGAGCTGAGCGAGAAGATCGCCGCCTACGACAAACTGGTCACCACGGCGGAAGGCCAGCAGCTCTATGGCCAGTTCAAAAAAACCTTCGCCGCGTATCGCACCGGCATCGCGCAATCCTTCACCCTGGCCGATCAAGGCCAGCGTGACGAGCTGACCAAACTGTTGCTGGTTGATATGAAGACCGTGGTCGACGGCTCCGGCAAGCAGCTCAATGACCTGGCGGATCTGTTCGCCAGGCAGGTTGCCGCGGAAAGTCAGAAATCCGCTGACCACTATCAGACCTCACGCACCATCGTCAGTCTGTTCATCGCGCTGGCGGCGCTGGCCACGGTGGCGCTGGCGATGTTGCTCACCCGCAGCATCGTCCGTCCGCTGAGCAGCGCCGTCAGCGCTGCCGAAAGTGTGGCCCGGGGCGACCTGACCCGACCGATTGAAACCCACGGTAACGATGAAGTCAGCCGATTGCTCAAGGCGCTGGCGACCATGCAGCAGAACCTGCGGGAAACGCTGCAAGGCATCAGCGGTTCGGCCACGCAACTGGCCACCGCTGCCGATGAGCTCAACGCGGTGACGCTCGACAGCACACAAGGCCTGCAGCAGCAGAACAACGAAATCGAACAGGCCGCCACGGCGGTCAATGAAATGACCACGGCGGTTGAAGAAGTCGCGCGCAACGCGGTGTCGACGTCCGATGCCACCCGCCAATCCAGTGAGTCGGCGCAACTGGGGCAGGCGCGGGTCAGTGACACCGCGTCGGCCATCAATGCGCTGGCCAGCGACGTGCAGCACACCGGCGAGTTGGTGCAATCGCTGGCCAACCAGTCACAGGACATCGGCAAAGTGCTGGATGTCATCCGTGCGATTGCCGAGCAGACCAACCTGCTTGCGCTCAACGCGGCCATTGAGGCAGCACGCGCAGGGGAGAGCGGACGCGGTTTTGCGGTGGTTGCCGATGAGGTGCGGGCGCTGGCCTATCGCACTCAGCAATCGACGCAGGAGATCGAGCAGATGGTGCAGGGCATGCGCAGTGGCTCAAGCTTGGCGCTGGACTCTATGCAGGCCAGCGCTGCACGGGCCACGACCACGCTGGCGTTGGCCGAGCGCGCCGGGGAGGCGCTGGAAACCATCACCGCGTCAGTGCATGAGATTCATGAGCGCAATCTGGTGATCGCCAGTGCGGCGGAGGAGCAGGCGCAAGTCGCGCGGGAAGTGGATCGTAATCTGGTGAACATTCGCGACCTGTCGGTGCGTTCGGCAGCGGGTGCCGATCAGACCAGCGCGTCGAGTCACCAACTGTCGCAACTGGCCAACGCGCTGCAAGGCATGGTGCGGCGCTTCCAGCTCTGATGTGCAGAGACCGATTGCAGGAGTGAGCTGGATTTTTGAGCTGCGCAGAACAGTGTGGGAGCGGGCTTGCTCGCGAAAGCGGTGTATCAGTCGACATGAATGTTGAATGACACGACCTCTTCGCGAGCAAGCCCGCTCCCACAGTTTTAGATCAATGCAGCTTCAAGCGTGGCTCGGTGCCGCGGCCGATCTTGCTGCCCAGCATCAGCATCGCCGTGCGGAACGGTCCGTACAGTGCCATCTGGTGCATGCGGTACAGCGACACGTAGAACATCCGCGCCAGCCAGCCCTCCAGCATCACACTGCCGGTCAGGTTACCCATCAAGTTACCCACAGCCGAAAAACGCGACAGCGAAATCAGCGAGCCGTAGTCGGTGTATTTGTACTCCGGCAGGGTTTTGCCCTCGATACGTAGCTTCAGCGATTTGGCCAGCAACGACGCCTGTTGGTGCGCGGCTTGCGCACGCGGCGGCACATTGCGATCCGAACCCGGCTGTGGGCAGGCGGCGCAGTCACCGAAGGCGAAAATGTTTTCGTCGCGGGTGGTCTGCAACGTCGGCAACACTTGCAGCTGATTGATACGGTTGGTTTCCAGACCGTCGATGTCCTTGAGGAAACCCGGCGCGCGAATGCCGGCGGCCCAGACTTTCAGGCTGGCCTTGATCACGTTGCCATCAGCGGTGATCAGGCTGTCGGCGGTCACTTCGCTGACCGAAGCGTTGGTCATCACATTGACCCCGAGTTTCTCCAGGGTCTTGTGCACCGGGCCGCTGATGCGCTCTGGCAGCGCTGGCAGCACCCGTGGGCCGGCTTCGATCAGGGTGATGTGCATGTTCTCCGGTTTGATCCGGTCGAGGCCGTAAGCGGCCAGTTCATGTGCGGCGTTGTGCAGTTCTGCCGCCAGCTCGACGCCTGTGGCGCCGGCACCAACGATCGCCACGCTGATCTGTTCGATCACATCGGTCTGCCCGGCATGTGCGCGCAGGTAGTGATTGAGCAATTGTTGGTGAAAGCGTTCGGCCTGTTTGCGGGTGTCGAGGAACAGGCAGTGCTGCGCTGCGCCCTGGGTGCCGAAATCGTTGGTGGTGCTGCCGACGCTGATCACCAGCGAGTCGTAGGCTACTTCACGCGCGGGAACCAGCTCTACGCCGTTCTCGTCGTAGGTGGCGGCCAACTGGATTTTTTTCTGCGCGCGATCAAGCCCGCTCATGCGCCCCAGCTGGAACTCGAAGTGGTTCCATTTCGCCTGGGCAACATAGTTGAGTTCGTCTTCGGAAGAGTTCAGCGATCCGGCGGCCACTTCGTGCAGCAGAGGCTTCCAGATGTGCGTCAGGTTCGCGTCGACCAGCATCACACTGGCCGTGCCGCGCTTGCCCAGAGTCTTACCCAGACGGGTAGCCAACTCCAGACCGCCGGCGCCGCCGCCGACAATAACAATACGATGGGACATAGGGATAACTCGCAAGGTTTTTAAAGGAAATCGGTGCAATCACCTTCGCGAGCGCAATGCTGCTCATAGCGTCAGGTAACTGATAAGTCGGCTCAGCAGGCCCAGACCAATGGTCACTGCCAGCACCAGCACCAGGAGCATCCACGGCCGGAAAGGCCGGCGCTCGACACGGTGTTGGGACAACTGCAGGTACTCTTCGACATGCTTTTGGTCTTCGGGGTTCAGGCGGCTGGTCATAAAGGCCTCGTCAGGTAGACGTTGCTGAATGTGCAGAAGCTACAGCGGTTTTCAACCGGGGTTGAACGCAGCATAGCCGCTGTCCGGAACCGGTTCGACAGACACACCGTCGTCGAGGCGAATGATCCCGCTTTGTAACACCCGCGCGGTTATTCCGCCATGCCCGCGCACCGCTTGAAAGGTGCCGGGACCGAGGTCGTTTTGCAGGCGCGCGCAGGGCTGGCACCAACCGGTGGTCTCGAATATTGCCTGACCGATGCGAAAGCGCCGACCCTTCAGACTAAACAGATTGATGCCGCTGATGACCAGATTGCGCCGCAGGTCTTCAGGCCTCACGGGTTGATCTTCAGGCCGGCCCATCAACGCGCTGATGACCGCCAGGTGTTCGAACTGAATCAACGTTACTTGCCGCGCGTTGCGCACGCCGGGGCGGGCGTGGTCACCGGTCAATCCGGCTTCGAGCCGTGCCTCGACGGCGTCGAGCTCGATCATCGGGCCGCGAGACTCGGGGCGCACGCCGATCCAGCGTACGCGGCCAGTCTGCGGGACGTCGGCAATCAACTGCTGCAGCGGCGTCACAGGCTGATCCCGACATCGAAGACGATACTGCGACCGAGGTTGCTGCGCAGAAAGTCCGGCGCATCGGGATGGGCGAACAGCACCCGGGCGAAGGTCGGGCCGACCAGCGACAGCGAACGCCAACCCTGACGCAGATACTCGGTCGGCGGTGGAAAATGGCTGTTCAGGTCCAGCACTTCGCGCTTGAGGCTGGCGAAGGCGATGATGTCCAGTTCGCCCAGATCCATGCCGCGTTCCTTGTAGTTGTGCGCTTTTTTGCGCAAGGTCGGCGCCAGTCGCAGCAAGAACTCATTGGCCGGGATCCGCCGTGGCTTGGCTTCACGACGCACCAACTGGCTGAGGGAGAACGCACTGCGGCGGCGTTGCAGTTCATCGCGCCATTCGTCGTTGAGCCTGCGGCCTTCATCGAGAACGAAGAACACTTCGAAATTGGCATCGCGAAACAGCACGTCCGGCGGCTCGCCGGCGGGGGCGAACTCATCGACACGGTAGGGAATGTTCAAGCCTTGCAGCAGGCGCTGGCAGACCCAACGCTCACGCTCCCATTTGCGGGCATTGGACAGGAACGCGTTGGCTTGCTCGGCCGCAATGGTCAGCAGGCGTAAGTAATCTGAGTCATCCATAGGCCAAGCTTAGCGTTCAAATGCGACAAGCAGAAAGCTTTGCATCGGCTGATGCCCGGAAGAGGGCGGTGTAGACTCCGATGAAGGAATTAAACCCATGGAGAAGGTAAGGGATTCATGATCGGTGCAGAACTGCTGTCGTCGACGAGCCTGACACTCGGCTGGCTGATTTACCTGCCGGTGTTGTTGTGGGCGATCTGTCGTACGCCGTGGGTCGAGTTGTTCACTGACAGTCGCCGCCAGCATCTGCTGTTCGGCACGGTGTTCGCCTTGTTTCTGCTGTGGATGGTGCGCAGGGATTTCGACACCGGGGTTTCTTATCACTTCATCGGTATGACCGCCGTGACGTTGCTGCTCGACTGGCCGCTGGCGATCATCGGAGGGCTGGTGGCGCAGCTCGGGCTGGTGTTGCTCGGACGTCAGGATCTGGCGGCGGTTGGGGTCAACGGTACGTCGCTGATCCTGTTGCCGGTTTTGATCACCGAGTGTGTGGCGATCCTCGTCGAGCGTGCCCAGCCGCGTAATCCGTTTGTGTATATCTTCTGTTCCGGGTTCTTTGCCGCAGCGTTGTCCGCATTGCTGTGTCTGACGCTGAGTCTGGGCCTGCTGTGGTACGACGGTCTGTTCGCCATGCCGGAATGGCTGGAAGACTTCATCGGCTACCTGTGGCTGCTGATTTTCCCCGAAGCCTTTATCAACGGCATGGTGATCAGCGCGCTGGTGGTGTTCAGCCCCGAGTGGCTGGAAACCTTCAACCGCACCCGCTACCTTTCGGCGCCGTGGAAGGACGACGATCCCAAGTCTTGATCCACATCAAATCCGTCATCCACGCGGCATTTCATGCTCGGCCAAATTCCTTCAGGAGCAGCGGCATGAGTGTTTACGAGTGGGCGAGGCAGGAGACGCGGCAGAGTCTGGACATGGCGCTGGAGGTGGGCTTCGATCCGGGCCTGAGTCTGCGCGCCTTGCTCAGCGCGGTGGTGCAACAGAGCAAGACGGTGCGCAACGCCGAAGACCTGGCCGACGAGTTGCGCTTTCTCGCGGAAAACCTCGACGACGATCAGGACTACGGCTTCATGCGGCCCTGATCGCGATCAGTGACGCGGGTCGAAATCGCCGGAGAACATTTCGTCTTCGGCATCCGGGGCGACCGGAATCTTGTGCTCTTCGGACGCCCAGGCGCCGAGGTCGATCAGCTTGCAGCGATCGGAGCAGAACGGGCGGAATTTGTTCTCGGGGGTAAATTCCACGGGGGCGCCGCAGGTTGGGCATTCGACGGTTGTAGGGCTCATGACTGGCCTCCGGATAAAGTCAGGTAAAAGTGATGCAGGCGCTCGACTTCGCTGTGCAACGAGGCGAGGTCGCGGTCGTTGACCACCACATCATCGGCACGGCTCACGCGGTCTTCACGGCTGGACTGGGCCTTGAGGATCGCCTGGACCTGTTGTTCGCTGGTCTGGTCACGCTGCAAGGTGCGTTCGATCTGCAGTTGTTGCGGGGCGTCGATCACCAGGATGCGCTGGGTCATCGCGTATTGCCCGGATTCGATCAGCAGCGGCGACACCAGAATCGCATAAGGCGATTTTGCCAGCGCCAGATGGTGAGCGATTTCCTCGGCGATCAACGGATGCAGCAGGGCTTCGAGCCAGCGGCGTTCTTCAGGCACTTCAAAGATCAACTTGCGCAGGGCCGCACGGTCCAGCGTGCCATCGGCTTGCAGGACGCCGGAACCGAAGTGTTCAGCAATCTTCGCCAGTGCCGGACGCCCCGGCTCGACCACCCAGCGCGCCGCGTGGTCGGCGTCGACCACATGGATCCCGAGATCGATGAAGTGCTGGGCCGCGGCGCTTTTGCCGCTGCCGATGCCGCCGGTCAGGCCAAGAATCCAGGGTTTTTCCACACGGGTATTCATTTCAAACCGACAAACTGCCAATAGAAGTCGGTTATTTGACCACCCCAGAGCAAGGCAATCCAGCCGGCAATTGCCAGATACGGGCCGAAGGGCATCGGCGTCGAGGTTTTCTGCTCACGCAGACGCAGTAGAACCACCCCGACAATCGCCCCCACCAGCGATGACAGCAGGATCGTCAGCGGCAGAATCTGCCAGCCGCCCCAGGCCCCGAGCAGCGCAAGCAGCTTGAAATCGCCGTGGCCGATGCCGTCCTTGCCGGTCAGCAGCTTGAACAGCCAGAACACTGACCACAGCGCCATGTAACCGGCCACCGCACCCCACAACGCCGCGTTCAGCGAGACGAACAGCCCGAAACTGTTGACGATCAGCCCCAGCCACAACAACGGCAACACCAGCACATCGGGCAGCAGTTGATGTTCGGTGTCGATCAGGCTCATCGCCAGCAGCCCCCAAGTGAGGACGATCAACAGACCAGCCGGCCAGCCGAACCCCAGATGCCAGGCGACGAATGCCGAAAGCAGGCCGCAGGCCAGTTCGGTCAGAGGATAACGTTTGCTGATGGGCGCGGCACACGCCGAACAGCGTCCGCGCAGCACCAGGTAACTGAGCAGCGGAATGTTTTCCCAAGCCCGAATCCGGTGGCCGCAGTGTGGGCACTGGGAGTGCGGCAGCATCAGGTTGTAGGTCGGCAGTGGTGTTTCGCTCGGCAGGCCGAGGACATCCTGCGCCTGCTGGCGCCAATCGCGCTCGAGCATTTTCGGCAGGCGCCAGACCAGTACGTTGAGGAAACTGCCGACCACCAGACCCAACAGCAGAGCGGTGCACACAAAGGCCAGCGGATACAGACTGAAGAGTTCGTCGATAGGCATGTCAGATCGCTGAGCCAAGCTGGAAGATCGGCAGGTACATGGCCACGACCAGCCCGCCGACGATGACCCCGAGCACCACCATGACGAACGGCTCCATCAGGCTGGTGAGGTTGTCGACCATGTTATCCACTTCCTCTTCATAAAAACCGGCGACCTTGTCGAGCATGTCATCCAGCGCGCCCGATTCCTCACCGATGGCGGTCATCTGCACCGCCATGTTGGGGAAGACTCCGGTGCTGCGCATCGAGAAATTCAGCTGCATGCCGGTGGCGACGTCCTGACGGATGCGCAGCACCGCGCGTTTGAACACCACGTTACCGGTGGCACCCGCCACCGAATCCAGTGCCTCCACCAGCGGTACGCCAGCGGCGAAGGTGGTCGACAGGGTGCGGGCGAATCGCGCCACCGCCGATTTGTACATCAGCGTGCCCACCAGCGGCAGCTTCAGCAGCCAGGTGTCTTTGCGGTCGCGCAATGCCTGGGATTTCTTCAGCGCATGACGGATACCGAACACCGCCGCGATCAAAGCACCAAGCACTACCCACCACCATTGCTGCATGAACTCCGAGAGACTGATCACCATCAGGGTGAAGGCCGGCAATTCGGCGCCGAAGCCGGAAAATACCGACTGAAACTGCGGCACGACTTTTACCAGCAGAATCCCGGTGACGACCATTGCCACCAGCACCACGGCGCTGGGGTAGGTCAGGGCTTTCTTGATCTTGGCCTTGAGTGCTTCGCTTTTTTCCTTATAGGTCGCGACCCGTTCGAGCAACGTATCGAGCGCGCCCGATTGCTCGCCGGCATCCACCAGGTTGCAATACAGCTCATCGAAATACTGCGGCTTCTTGCGCAAGGCGGCGGCGAAGCTGTTGCCGGCCGCCACCTCTTGCTTCACCTCGTCTACCAGTTTGCGCATCGCCGGGTTGTCGAAGCCTTCGCCAATGATGTCGAACGACTGCAACAGCGGTACGCCGGCCTTCATCATGGTTGCCATCTGCCGGGTGAACAGGGCGATGTCCTGCGCTTTGATGCGTTTGCCGAGGTTGAGCAAAGAGGTGGATTTCTTCCGTACCTTGCCCGGGTTGATCCCCTGCTTGCGCAACTGGGCCTTGATCAGCGCGGGGTTCTGCCCGCTCAACTCGCCCGTGACTTTGCTGCCTTTGCGATCCGTGCCTTCCCAGGCGTAGATGCTGATTTTCGCTGCCTTGACCGCCATGTTCAGTCCTTGGTGACCCGGTTGATTTCTTCCAGGCTGGTGATGCCTTGCATGGCCTTGCGCAGGCCAGAGGTGCGCAGGTCGTCGAAGCCGTCGCGACGCATCTGGCTGTCGATTTCCAGCGAATTGCCTTCGGCCATGATCAGCCGTTGCAGGTCCGGGGTGTTTTTCACCACTTCGTAAATCCCCACGCGTCCCTTGTAGCCGCCGTTGCAGAGGTCGCAACCGACCGGCTCATAGATCGTGAAACTGCCGATCTGTTCCGGCGGGAAACCTTCCTTGATCAGTGTTTCGCGGGGGATCTCGATCGGTTTTTTGCAGTGGCTGCACAGCTTGCGCGCCAGGCGCTGGGCGATGATCAGGCTCACCGAGGTGGCGATGTTGAACCCGGGAATGCCCATGTTGTGCAGGCGGGTCAGGGTTTCGGCGGCGCTGTTGGTGTGCAGCGTGGACAGCACCAGGTGGCCGGTCTGCGCGGCCTTGATCGCGATTTCGGCGGTTTCCAGGTCACGGATCTCGCCGACCATGATCACGTCCGGATCCTGCCGCAGAAACGAACGCAGGGCCTGAGCAAAATCCAGCCCCTGTTTCGGATTGACGTTGACCTGGTTGATGCCTTCCATGTTGATTTCCACCGGGTCTTCGGCGGTGGAAATGTTGATGTCGACGGTGTTGAGGATATTGAGGCCGGTGTACAGCGATACGGTTTTCCCCGACCCGGTAGGTCCGGTCACCAGAATCATCCCTTGGGGCTGCTTGAGCGCTGCCATGTACAGCTCTTTCTGCGCCGGTTCGTAACCCAATGCATCGATGCCGATCTGCGCGCTGGACGGGTCGAGAATCCGGATCACCACTTTTTCGCCCCACAGGGTCGGCAGGGTGTTGACCCGGAAGTCGATGGACTTGGTCTTCGACAGGCGCATCTTGATCCGCCCGTCCTGGGGTTTGCGCCGTTCCGAGATATCCAGGCTGGCCATGACTTTCAGGCGTGCGGCGATTCGCCCGGCCAACTGGATCGGCGGTTTGGCCACCTCGCGCAGGATGCCATCGGTGCGCACCCGCACCCGGAAGGTCTTTTCGTAAGGTTCGAAGTGCAGATCAGAGGAGCCACTCTTGATCGCGTCGAGCAGCATCTTGTGCACGAAACGCACGACCGGCGCGTCATCGGCGTCGAGTCCGCCAATGGCGTCCTGGCGGCTGTCGTCGACGGACTCGACATCCACGCCGTCGAGATCGACGTCGGCCATTTCTTCGAGGCCGCTGGCGTGGGTGTCGAAGAATTTCTCGATGGCCTCGGTGAGCTTGTCGTCCTCCACCAGAATGGCTTCGGTGCTCAGCCCGGTGCTGAACTGAATGTCATTGATCGCCTGATGATTGCTCGGGTCGGAAATGCCCACGAACAGCTTGTTGCCACGGCGCCACAAGGGCAGGGCGTGATGCTGGCGCACCAGTTTTTCACTGACCAGGCCTTTGGGCTGGGTTTCCTTGTCCAGGCAATTGAGGTCCATGAAGGCCATACCGAAATGCTCGGAAGCGATCTCGGCCACCTGTGAGCTCTTCACCAGTTTGTTCTGCACCAGGTAGCTGACCAGCGACAGCCGATTGCGCTGCGCCTGTTGCCAGGCCTGCTGGGCGCTTTTTTCCGTAAGCAGTTCGGCCTGCACCAATTGCTTGGCCAGACCGCTCAGAGCGATGTCATTCATGGGGATTCCGGATGCTGACAGTTCATGACTTATAGCCTAGTCAAGTGACAGCGCCAAACACGCCCGGTACAGGTGACAAAAAGTGTCAGATAGTGCGGTTACAGGTTGTAGGAAAGCGCGACACGGCACCTTTATGCCGAACGTGCGGGGTCTGCAAGCGGTTGGCACGGCCTATGCTGAGCCCTTTGCAGATCATGAGATTCCGACTCATGCATGGAGAGCCTGTCTATGAACAACCAAAAAGGTTTCACTCTGATCGAGCTGCTGATCGTGGTGGCGATCATCGGGATTCTGGCGACCATCGCCTTGCCGCAATACTCAAAATACCAGGCGCGTTCGAAAGTGACGGCAGGTCTGGCCGAAATCAGTGCGCTGAAGGTGCCGTTCGAGGACACCATTAATCAAGGTACTGACCCTACGCTGACACTGGTGGCGGGGGGCGCTTCAGCCACTACCTCCAACTGCACGCTGGCGGCGTCGGGAACTGCCTCGACCGGTGCCGGCTCGATTACTTGCACATTGGTGAACGCACCGGGTCCGGTATTGGGCAAAACCATCACACTCAGCCGTTCGGGTGCCGCAACAGGCAACACCTCTGGTGTGTGGACCTGCGCCACAACAGTCAATGCTGACTATTCGCCAAAAGGCTGCACCGCCAGCGGCACTTGATGCGATGGTCTGAAGGAAAATGCCCCGCTTTGCGGGGCATTTTTTTGTCTTTTGACGCTGGAAAAAAGCTTCAAGAATTTCAGCGTGTTAGGAACTTTCCGAAAAGCCGCAACTTGCATGTCGATAATGCACTTGTCATGCAAATTGCATGATTCCGAAAATTTGCTTAATTCGTAAATCATTGATTTAAAAGGATTTATTGTCTTTCGAAAAGTTGGCACAGCCTTCGCAATATACCCAGTAACCCTGCTGACAAGACAACCAGCAGACTTTCCAGAAAAACAGGAGTTACTCGTATGAAGAAGTTCGCTATCACTGCCGCTGCTGCTACCGCGCTGACCCTGACCATGGCTTCCGGTGCTTTCGCACAATCCACCCAGGCTACTCAGGCTCCAATGACTCTGGCTGCTGGTGAAATGACCAAGGCTAAAGAAGCTACTTCCGATACCTGGATCACTACCAAAGTCAAAAGCGACCTGGTAACCGAAAAAGGCATTCCTGGTACCGACATCAAAGTCGAAACCAACAAGGGTGTGGTTTCCCTGTCTTCTGACGTCGCTGTCACCGAAGCTCAGAAAACCACCGCTGTGAACATCACCAAGAAAATCAAAGGCGTCAAAGCGGTCTCCGCTGACGGCCTGAAAGCCGAGTAAGGCATGACTTCTCGCCTGGACCGGGAGAAGACGCGACAGACGGGCCGAGCAATACGTCTGCCGCAACTTTAGAGTTCATGCGAACGGTCACACGGATGTGACCATTACGGGCCCCGGCACTTGTGTCGGGGCCTGTTCTATTTTCAGGTGATAAAAAACGAAATGTGGGAGCGGGCTTGCTCGCGAATGCGGTGTGTCAGCAGGCATATTCATTAACTGACCCACCGCATTCGCGAGCAAGCCCGCTCCCACAGGGATATAGGTTTTGGTTCAATTACCGCGCTTGCTGTTGATCTGCCGCAGGCGATTGCCTTCAAAGCGCAGGTATTGATACATGCCGTTGCTCGGGCCGTAGGTCCATTCCTCGACCTGAAATTCTTCGCGGCGGTTGGCGCTGCGCTTGTAGCCGAGGACATCGCGGCTGACCGGTTCGCCACACTTCTGCAGTACTTCGCTGGCGCGGTCACCGAGGCTGACCAACTGACTGCCACAACGCAGCGTGTCAGAGGCCAGAGCCGGGCTGGCGGCGAGCACCAGCATCAGCGCAAGCAGCCACTTGTGGTTCATCATTCGGCGTCCAGGTGCATTTGCGTCACCACTCGGCCATCGCTCTCGGCTTCGCCCAGATTGGCATCGATGAAGTACACCCGATCATCGGCCAGTTGACCTTTGTCGACCAGATAGTCCTTGATGCTGCTGGCGCGTTCCTGACCCAACTGCCGCAGCAGTACATCGCTGGAACTCCAGAACTTGATCACACCATCACGCATTTTCGCCGTGCGTTCTTCCTTGCCCAGATCTTTCCATTCGGCCGGTGGCTGGGTTTTCAGTCGAGTACGGTAAATGCCTTCGAGCAGCGGGCCTTTCTCGTTCTCCGGCACTTGCAACAGGGAAGCCTGGGCCGGCACCTTGTCGCCACGGCGCTGGAGCATCTTGTAGTAGTTGTACTGGTATTCGCGCTCCAGACGCTGCTCGGCAATCAACGGGCCGTCGCTGCTCTGTGCGGCAGTGCCTTCGATTTCCAGACGCAGGGCCGGACGTTCCTTGAGGGCCTTGGACAGTTTATCCAGCGCCGACTCGGCATCCTTGCTCAGGTCGCTCGAACCCGGGGCAAAGGACACGGTACCGAGGTCTTCGGAGCCGCCACCGTTGATCAGCCCGCCAATCATCTTGAACGGTGCGGCGGCGGCCTTGACGATCAGGTTGCGCAGGGTCTGCCAGACAATCGGCATCACGCTGAACTGCGGGTTGTTGAGGTCGCCGGTCACTGGTAGTTCGATGGAGATCTTGCCGTCTACGTCCTTGAGCAGGGCAATCGCCAGTTTCAGCGGCAGGCTCACGGCATCCGGGCTGTCGACTTTTTCACCGAGTTGCAGTTGCTCGACCACCACTTTGTTTTCAGCCTTCAACTGGCCCTTGGTGATCAGGTAATGCAGGTCGAGGTTGAGCCGGCCCTTGCGGATGCGGTAACCGGCGAACTTGCCGGAGTACGGGGTCAGGGTGGTCAGCTCGACGCGTTTGAAACTGGTGGCGATGTCGAGGCTGGCCATCGGGTCGAATGGATTGACCGCGCCTTTGATGGTCACCGGGGCATAGCGGTCGACCTTGCCCTTGATGTCGACGCTGGCCGGTTTCGCCTGACGACTGTCGATGGTGCCGATCTGGCCGTTGAGCTGTTGGACCGCCGTAGCGAAATTCGGCGTCAGGCTGAAATCGGCGAAGTTGGCCGAGCCATCGTTGATTGCAATCGCGCCGATGTGAATGCCCAGTGGTTTGTCTTTGCTGGCCGGTTTCGCCGCAGCGGTTTTCGCACCATTGTCGGCGGGCTGCGGGATCAGCAGGTCGTCGATGTTGGTGGTGCGGTCGTCGTTGATCATGAATCGCGCGTACGGCTGGAACAGGATCACTTTGTCGATCGACAGGCTGTCACCGTGTTGATAGTTGATGCCTTCAACCACCACTTGCTGCCACTTGAGGAAGTCGCGGGTTTTCAGGGTGTCGAGGGTGTGCAGTTGATCGATCTGCGCGCGCCCGGTCACGCCGAGTGCGAGCGGTTCGGTGCTCTTGAGGTTGACCTTGAGGTCGCTGCCAAGCATGCCGCTGCGCAGTTCCAGGCGAATGAACGGATTGATGTAGGACTGCGCGACACGCAGGTCGATGTCCTGGGTTTTCACATTGAGCTGGGCGGTGACCGGCGCGAGGTTGACCACGCCGTCGGCGTTGATCTTGCCTTGCTTGCCCAGGCCGCTGTCGAGCCTGACCTTGAAGGGCGAACCGTTGAGGCTGTCGAAATCCTGCAGATCAATGTTCAGCGGCGTCACATCCAGCGCCACCGGCGGGTTGGCCGAACGGTCGGCGAGATGCACGGTGTAGTTGCGTAGCTGGACGTCTTTGAGCAGCACTTGCCAGGGCTTGCTCGGCGCGGCCGGCGCTTTTGGCGAGTCGGCGGCGGCCGGAGTGGTCTTGGGTTCGGCGGCGGCCTTGGCGGCAGGTTTCGATGGCTGGCTGGCGAACAGTTTCTGCCAGTCAAGCTGGCCGTCGGCTTCGAGCGCAGCCCAGGTTTCCAGTTTGTTGCTGCGGATCTTGCCGACTACCACTTGCTGTTTGGCCAGGTCCAGCGAGGTTTCGCTGACGTCCAGTCGTTCAAGTTTCGCCAATTGGCGTCCGTCCGGCGCCTTGATCGCGAACGGCGCAATGCTCACCGCGACGTTGTTCAGCTGTAGTTCGGTTTCTTTCGACAGATTCAGTTTGTACTCGGTGCTGAGATTCAGCACGCCGTCTTCGAGTACCAGCGGCAGCGCGTCACGCACGTAGGGCCAGAATGACTTCATCTTGCCGTCGGTGACTTTCAGTGTGCCTTCGGAGGTGAACGGGATCAGGCTGAAGTTGCCCTTCCAGTCGATCTGCCCACCGGCCGGGCCGGCGGCGACCAGTGTCATGTCGGCGTTGTCGTCGGGCAGAGTGCTGAGGTTTTTCAGCTCGAAGTCGAGCTTGTCGTAGATGAACTCGATCGGTTCACTCGGACGGGCGTCCTGGAAATGTACATTGCCACCGGCCAGCTGGATGCGATCGATGCGCAGCGGGAACGGCTTGGCATTCGGATCGGCCGGGGTCGGTTCGCTGGCGGGAATCTTGAACAGGCCCAGCAGATTGAGCTGGCCGTCCTTGGCGAAGAGGATTTCGGTCTTGGGCTTGTCCAGCTCGATATCGGCCAGGTGCAGCGCCTTGGTCCACAGGCTGTCGAGTTGCAGGTTGGCGTACAGCCGCTCGAAGCCGACCTGCTCCTTGCCCGGCTCACCGACGACCAAGCCCCATAGGGTGACTTCCAGGCTGAACGGATTGAGTTCGATGCGCTGGATATGCGCCGGCACCGTGGCGTAGTTCGCCAGTTGCTGGTTGGCGATACGCAGGGCGATGCCCGGCAAAATCAGAAACCCCAGCAGGCTGTAGAGGGCCAGAGCAGTCAACAAGGCGCCAATCGCGCGAATCAATCCTTTGGGCATGTGCGGCGTCATCTCTGAATCGGAGTGCCTTGGAGTATGGCACGCGATTCTGGTTCCGAAGTACATCGTGGGGGGCAGGATTGTTCAGATTGTTCTGCAGCAACACAAAACCCTGTGGGAGCGAGCCTGCTCGCGAAGGCGTTCTATCAGTCACCCCGTCTGGTGGCTGATACACCGCTTTCGCGAGCAGGCTCGCTCCCACAGTGGGCAGCTGTCAGCCACAGAGGAGGGTTACAACTGCAGGATCAGGGTTTTCAGCGGTGGCTGTTGATCCAGCGACGGGAAGTCCGCGCCCGGAGTCATCACGCTCCATTCGCGGACCGGTCGCCCGGCCTTCTCTGCACAACGCAGGACCTGTTCGCGCCAGTCGTCCATGCTGACTTTTGCCAGGTTGTTGCAGCAGATCAGCACGCCGTTGTCAGCGGTGGTCAGCAGCGCCGGCTTGAGCAGGCTCTGATAGTCGCGCAGCAGGTCGACGGTGCCGAAGGCGCTCTTGGCCCAAGCGGGCGGGTCGAGCAGCACCAGATCGTATTGACGCTGGTCGAGTCGCTGATAGCTCGGCAGTTTCTGCCCGCGCCGCTGGCTGATCGGCAGGCCGGCGAGCTGACGGATCGCCGGGAAGTAATCGGACTGGATGAATTGCATCTCGGGCAATTGCGGGTTGAGCAGACCGTTTTCCCGGCCGACCGCCAGATTGCCCTCGGCGAAATCCAAATTGCACACCTCGCGCGCACCGCCGGCAGCGGCACTCAGGCCGACGCCACAGGTGTAGGCAAACAGGTTGAGCACGCTTTTGCCCTTGGCGTGATCCTTGACCCAGCCACGGGTGTTGCGCAGGTCGAGAAACAGCAGCGGATCCTGCCCGGCATGCCGCCCGCGCACGCGATAGTTCAGGCCCCATTCGTGACCGACCAGATCCGCCAGCGCGGCGGCGTCGGCTTTGTAGACGCTGTCTTCGCGGTCGATCCGCGAGTTGCCCCGGGAGCGGTCGTTGTAGACCAGCAGGGTTTCGAAGCCCAGGGTCTGATTGACCATGGCGTGCAGTTGCACCAGGTCGTCACGCTCCAGCGTCTGGTGAAAACTCTGCACCAGCAATTGCGGACCGTAGCGGTCGACGGTCAGGCCACCGGCGCCTTCCTGGCTGCCGTGGAACAGCCGATAGCAATCGGTGCCTTGGCTGTGCAGCTCAGCGAGCAGATTCTGGCGTTTATCGAGAGCGGCGCGCAGCGCCTGATTCAAGGAAGACATGCGTGCGCCTTGCTGATGAGAATGGGGGCGCGGGAGTTTAGCAGCTTGGCGGGCAATCGAGTTGCGCCCTTCGCGAGCAGGCTCGCTCCCACACAGGATCTATGCTGCAAATCAAATCTCCTGTGGGAGCGAGCCTGCTCGCGAAGCTTTTAGGTCAGCAGTCCCATTCGGCGTTTGGCGCGCTGCACCGAACCGTTGCGCATCGCCCAGCGCAGCATCGGCGCACTGCGCTTCACGCTGGCGCGGATCAACTGGCGTTGCAGCGGGTTCTGCCGTATGCCGAACATGGCGCTTGCCCAGTCCGGCAGCAGGTCGATGCCGGCCTTCATCATCAAGTCGCCAAACGGTCGGGCCAGCACGCTCGGAGCCGGGGCGTCGAGCAGCAAGCGCAGGACTTCGCGGCTGCGTTCATCACAGAGCAATTGCGGGCGCATGCGTTGCAGATAGTCGGCCACGGCCTGCCGCGATTTCGGCACGTCCCGCGCACCCAGGCGCTCGGCGACCACGGCGATTTCCGCGTAGTAACGATCCTGATCCGCCGCCGACAAATGCGGGTTGCGGTAACGCAGATGCGCGGCAAGAAAGTGACTGACCTCGGCAACATGCACCCAGGTCAGCAGGTCCGGATCGCTGGCGGCATACGGCCGGCCATCCGGCGCGGTACCGACCACCTGCAGGTGAATGCTGCGCACTTTGTCGATCAGCCATTCGGCGTCGCGGCGCGAGCCGAAGGTGGTGCCGGAGACAAACTGACTGGTGCGGCGCAAACGACCGAGCATGTCCTGACGAAAATTCGAATGGTCCCAGACCCCGGCCAGCGCCAGCGGATGCAGGGCTTGCAGCAACAACGCGCTGATGCCGCCGATCAGCATGCTGCTGAAATCGCCGTGCACTTGCCAACTGACCGAGTCCGGCCCGAACAGCCCGGGATCGCCCTTGGGATTTTCCAGGTCGAGCTGACCGAGGGACAGACCGGTCAGGCTCATGAGTTGGTTTTCGATACGGCTGCGGATGAATTCCATGACAACTCATTGGTGGTGGACGGGCGCGGCCGGTTGACCGCGCCGGGGACGTTACTGATTCAGTCGTTTGTCGATCAAGCCTTGTACTACGCTCGGGTCGGCCAGGGTCGAGGTGTCGCCGAGGCTGTCGAGTTCGTTGCAGGCGATCTTGCGCAGGATCCGCCGCATGATCTTGCCTGAACGGGTTTTCGGCAAGGCCGGCGCCCACTGGATCAGGTCCGGTTTGGCGAAGCTGCCGATTTCCTTGCTGACGTGGGCCAGCAGTTCCTTCTTCAGCTCGTCGCTCGGTTCGACGCCGTTCATGGGGGTGACGAAGGCGTAGATGCCCTGGCCTTTGACGTCGTGCGGGTAACCGACCACGGCCGCCTCGGCGATGCTGTCGTGCAGCACCAGCGCGCTTTCCACTTCGGCGGTGCCGATGCGGTGGCCGGAGACGTTGATCACGTCGTCGATGCGCCCGGTAATCCAGTAATCGCCGTCCTCGTCGCGGCGTGCGCCGTCACCGGTGAAGTAATAGCCGGGGTAGGGTTTGAAATAGGTGTCGACCATTCTTTGCGGATCGCCGTAGACGCTGCGGATCTGCGCCGGCCAACTGGATTTGATCGCCAGCACGCCGCTGCCGGCGCCTTTGATTTCCTTGCCGTGCTCGTCGAGCAGCACCGGTTGCACGCCGAACATCGGCTGCGTGGCGCAACCCGGCTTGATGCGTTGCGCACTGACCAACGGGCTGAGCATGATCCCGCCGGTTTCGGTCTGCCACCAGGTATCGACAATCGGGCAGCGCTGCTCGCCGACCACGTTGAAGTACCATTCCCACGCTTCCGGGTTGATCGGCTCTCCGACGCTGCCGAGCAATCTGAGGCTTTGGCGCGACGTTTCCTGCAGCGGCCCGGCACCTTCGCGCATCAGCGCACGCAGGGCGGTCGGTGCGGTGTAGAAGATGTTCACTTTGTGTTTGTCGATCACCTGCCAAAAGCGCGAGGTGCTCGGATAACTTGGCACGCCTTCGAAGATCAGCGTGGTCGCGCCGTTGGCCAGCGGGCCGTAGACGATGTAGCTGTGGCCGGTAACCCAACCGACATCGGCGGTGCACCAGAACACTTCGCCCTCGCGGTAATCGAGCACGTATTTGAAGGTCATCGCCGCCTGCAGCAGGTAGCCGCCGGTGGTGTGCAGCACGCCCTTGGGTTTGCCGGTGCTGCCGGAGGTATAAAGGATGAACAGCGGATCCTCGGCGTCCATTGGCTCCGGTGGACAGTCATCGCTGACGTCACGCACGGCCTGGTGATACCAGAGGTCACGGCCTTCGACCCAATCGACTTTGCCTTGGCTGCGCTCGACTACGACGACGGTGCTGACGTCCGGACAACTTTGCAGGGCCTTGTCGACGTTGTGCTTGAGTGGCACGAACTTGCCGCCGCGTACGCCTTCATCGGCGGTGATCACCGTGCGGCAGTCGGCGTCGAGAATGCGGTCACGCAATGAGTCCGGGGAGAAGCCACCGAACACCACCGAGTGAATCGCGCCGATCCGCGCGCAGGCGAGCATGGCGTAGGCCGCCTCGGGGATCATCGGCATGTAGATGCACACCCGATCGCCTTTTTTCACCCCACGGCTTTTCAGCACATTGGCCAGGCGGCAGACGTGATGGTGGAGTTTTTTGTAGGTGATCTGCGCTGATTCGGCCGGGTCGTCGCCTTCCCAGAGGATCGCAGTCTGCTCGCCGCGCTGGGCGAGGTGGCGGTCGATGCAGTTGTAACTGACGTTCAGTTGGCCGCCGGCAAACCAGGACGCTTCACCGGTTTTCAGGTCGTAGCGCTGGACGGTCTGCCACGGTGTGCTCCAGTCGAGGAAGCGGGTGGCCTGTTCGGCCCAGAAGGCGCTGGGGTGTTCAATCGATTCGCGGTACAGACGCTTGTAGTCGTCCTGACTCAACTGCGCAGCCCGGCGGACGGCATCGGCTTTGGGGAACGTGCTGATATCGAACATGACGGTTACTTATTCTTGTTGTGCGACAGGAATAAAGATGCGCCGAGCGGCCCGGAGGTTCAAGTCATCCCTAAAACAACTGTGGGAGCGAGCCTGCTCGCGAATGCGGTGTATCAGTCACAAAGATGCTGAATGACACACCGAATTCGCGAGCAGGCTCGCTCCCACATTGGAAATGGGTTGCCCACAGGAATTGTGGGCAACCCATTCACATCACCCGCGGTGACGACCGCGGAAGTAGTTGATCAGGCCCTGGGTAGAAGCATCGTCAGCAACGGTTTCATCGCTGCCGACCAGACGGTTGTAAACGCCTTTGCCCAGTTCCTTGCCCAGTTCCACGCCCCACTGGTCGAAGGCGTTGATGCCCCAGACCACGCTTTGCACGAACACTTTGTGCTCATACATGGCGACCAGCGCGCCGAGACGACGCGGGCTGATGCGCTCGACCACAATGGTGTTGCTCGGACGGTTGCCCGGGATCACCTTGTGCGGTGCGAGTTTGTGCACCTGCTCTTCGCTCATGCCTTTTTCGCGCAGTTCGGCTTCGGCTTCCGGCAGGGTCTTGCCGAGCATCAGCGCCTGGCTTTGCGACAGGCAGTTGGCGTACAGCCACTGATGGTGATCGGAGACCGGGTTGAAGCTG
Organism: Pseudomonas sp. URIL14HWK12:I6; assembly: GCF_000514195.1. Taxonomy (NCBI): domain Bacteria; kingdom Pseudomonadati; phylum Pseudomonadota; class Gammaproteobacteria; order Pseudomonadales; family Pseudomonadaceae; genus Pseudomonas; species Pseudomonas sp. URIL14HWK12:I6. Next base: position 33,835 of record NZ_AZVL01000028.1, on the reverse strand, counting down.
ACGATCGGCACGATGAAATCAGCCGGGATCAGTTGGGTGCCCTGGTGCAGCAACTGGTGATAAGCGTGCTGACCGTTGCAGCCGACGCCGCCCCAGATCACCGGGCCGGTATCGGTCGACACCGAGGTGCCGTCCTGACGCACGCTCTTGCCGTTGGATTCCATGTCCAGCTGTTGCAAGTGCTTGGTGATGTTGCGCAGATAGTGGTCGTACGGCAGGATCGCGTGGCTTTGCGCGCCCCAGAAGTTGCCGTACCACACGCCGAGCAGGGCCAGCAGCACTGGCATGTTCTGTTCGAATGGTGCGCTCTGGAAATGCTGGTCCATGGTGTAGGCACCGGACAGCAGTTCCTTGAAGTTGGACATGCCGATGGCCAGGGCAATCGGCAGACCGATGGCCGACCACAGCGAGTAACGACCGCCGACCCAGTCCCACATCGGGAAGATGTTTTCTTCACGGATGCCGAACGCGACGGCCGCAGCATTGTTGCTCGATACCGCGATGAAGTGGCGATACAGCTCGGCTTCCGAACCGCCCTGAGCCAGGTACCAGGCGCGGGCGGCCTGAGCGTTCTTCAGGGTTTCGAGGGTGTTGAAGGATTTCGACGAAACGATGAACAGCGTGGTTTCGGCGCGCAGCTTTTGCGTCAGTTCGTGGAACTCACTGCCGTCGATGTTCGCCAGGTAATGGCAACGCACGCCTTTCTGCGCGTAGGACAACAGCGCTTCGGAGACCAGCTCCGGGCCGAGGAAAGAACCACCGATGCCGATGTTGACCACGTCAGTGATCGGCTTCTCGGTGTAACCACGCCACAGACCGTCATGGATGCGGCCGACCAGATCCGTGATCTGGTTCAGCACCTTGTGCACTTCCGGCATCACGTTGACGCCGTTGACCGACAGCTTGTCGCCGACCGGACGGCGCAGGGCGGTATGCAGCGCCGGGCGGCCTTCGGAGGCGTTGACGATTTCGCCGTCGAACAGCGCTTTGATCGCGCCTTTCAGATCGACTTCATTGGCCAGGCCCACCAGCAGGTTGCGGGTCTCGGCGTTGATCAGGTTCTTCGAATAATCGAGAAACAGTCCGCAGCTGCTGAGCGTGAATTGATTGAAGCGCTGCGGATCGGCGTTGAAGGCTTCGCGCATGCTGAAATCCTGCATGGCTTGGCGGTGATCTTTCAACGCTTGCCAGGCAGGCAGAGCGGTAACGTCATGAGGAGTGCGGTAGTACGCCATCGCTGCGGTTTTCCTTTTTACTTGAACGGCCTTTTGAACACAGAACAGACCGATACGCCATGTTTGGGCGAGGGTCAAATGCGTCGACACGATTTTTCAACGCAGGGCGAATACAGTAAACCTCGCGCTGCGATCTGTCTTGACTTCTTCTGACCTGTTCCCTGTACTTTTTTAACATCAATACCGGGAACTGGCCGACCAACGGAAGGGGAGTGGCGCGTCGAAGCGGCTCAGGCCACCTGAACCGGAATGGCGTTGCTGGTGTGGCTGAGCTCGTTGCCCGGGGCCATGTAGAGCATGCGCGGCTTGAAGTTCAGCAGTTCCGCTTCGCTGTAATGGGCGTAGGCGCAAATGATCACGCGGTCGCCGACCTTGGCTTTATGCGCGGCTGCGCCGTTGACCGAAATCATCCGCGAACCTTCTTCGCCACGAATCGCGTAGGTGGTGAAGCGCTCGCCGTTGTCGACGTTATAGATCTGGATCTGCTCGTACTCACGGATGCCGGACAAGTCCAGCCATTCGCCATCAATGGCGCAGGAACCTTCGTAATCGAGTACCGCGTGAGTGACTTCGGCGCGGTGCAGCTTGGCCTTGAGCATGATGGCGTGCATGAGGGATTTCCCGGGTTGGAAGCAAACGGCGGGCAGTGTGCCCGAAGGCTTTGGGGGCGGCAATATGGTCTGTGTGGACACCAGAAACCACTGTGGGAGCGAGCCTGCTCGCGAAAGCGTCGGAACAGTCGACATCGTTGTCAGCTGACAGATCGCATTCGCGAGCAGGCTCGCTCCCACAGGGGATATTGCGGTGTTGGTTAAGTCGGGCTATCGAGGTTCAGGTGCAGGTTGTCGATCAACCGCGTGGTGCCGAGGAACGCCGCCACCAGAATCACCAGATCGCGGTCTTCTGCCGTCGCCGGACGCAAGGTCAGGGCGTGGCGGATTTCCAGGTAATCCGGACGCAGGCCGGCGGCTTCCAGCTGTTGTACCTGAGCGGCGATCAGCGCCGGGTAGTCGCGCTCACCTTGCTTGATCGACTCGGCAATCGCGCTCAGGGTGCGATAGACCACCGGCGCCACCGCGCGCTGATCTTCGTTGAGGAAGCCGTTGCGCGATGACAGCGCCAGGCCGTCAGCCGCGCGCACGGTCGGTTCGCCGATGATCTGGATTGGCATGTTCAGGTCATGCACCAGCGCGCGGATCACCGCCAGTTGCTGGAAGTCCTTCTGGCCGAAGATCGCCAGATCCGGCTGGACCATGTTGAACAGCTTGCTGACCACCGTCGCCACACCTTCGAAGTGCCCCGGACGGCTGGCGCCGCACAGGCCTTCGGACAGTTGCGGAACGCTGACCCGGGTCTGCCCGGCCATGCCGTCGGGGTACATCTCTTCGACGGTCGGGGCGAACAGCAAGTGGCAGCCGGCTTGCAGCAGCTTTTCCTGATCCGCCGCCAGGGTGCGCGGGTACTTGTCGAGGTCTTCGCCGGCGCCGAACTGCAGCGGGTTGACGAAAATGCTCGCGACCACGAAATCCACGCGCTGAGTGGCTTTGGTGATCAGCGCGATATGGCCGCTGTGCAGGTTGCCCATGGTCGGCACGAAGCCGATGCGCTTGCCTTCACTGCGGGCGCGCGCCACGGCGGCGCGCAGTTCGCGTACGGTTTTAACGGTGTTCATGCAGAGAATCCGTGTTCGATCCCAGGGAAAGTAACGCCTTTGACTTCGTTGACGTAGGCTTTAAGTGCGGACTGGATGCTGTCCTGACCCTGCATGAAGTTCTTGACGAATTTCGGCACGCGGCCGGTGATCGACAGGCCGAGCATGTCGTGCAGCACCAGCACCTGGCCGTCGGTATCGCTACCGGCGCCGATGCCGATGACCGGAATCTTCACCGCCTGGCTGATTTCCGCAGCCAGCTCGCTCGGCACGCATTCGAGCAGCAGCATCGAAGCACCGGCCTGTTCCAGCGAGATCGCGTCGGCACGCATCTGCCGCGCCTGGTTCTCGTTGCGGCCCTGCACTTTATAGCCACCAAGAATGTTCACCGCTTGTGGAGTCAGGCCCATGTGCGCGCAGACCGGCACACCGCGCTCGGCCAGCAGGCGGATCGACTCCGCCAGCCACAGCGCACCCTCGACCTTGACCATGTGCGCACCGGCCTGCATCAGCATGGCGCTGTTGGTCATGGTTTGTTCGAGGGTGGCGTTGGCCATGAACGGCAGGTCAGCCAGGATCAGGGCGTCGGTGTTGCCGCGTTTGACGCAGGCGGTGTGGTAGGCCATTTCTGCGGTGGTCACCGGCAAGGTGCTGTCGTGCCCTTGCAGAACCATGCCGAGGGAGTCGCCCACCAGCAGCACTTCGACACCGGCCTCGTTGCAGGCGTGGGCGAAGGTCGCGTCATAGCAGGTCAGCATGGTGATCTTTTCACCTTTCTGCTTGAGGCTCTGGAGCGTGGTCAGGGTGATGGCTGGCATGTAAAAAATCCTCGTTCAGGCGCTCTGGAAACTACTGCGAGTAACGCGCGTGATTCTTCGTCTACTCAGGCGCACGCTCTTTTGTCGTGCTTATAAGGCCTGGATTGCGCCCGTATGTGCCGGGTTGGCGGCAGCGGGACGCCTATAGTCGTGAGGAGCCAAGCGGAAGTCAATTGCGTGTGTTACCGCATTGTTACGAGGGGAGTGTTACCGGCGTTACTGATGCGATTCAGCGGCGCGGCGGGCCTGATTGGCGGGTTTTTTGTCCGACAAAAAATAAGAATTGGAATACTCGATGTGGGAGCGGGCTTGCTCGCGAAAGCGGTGGGTCTGTTGACTGATTGAGTGACTGACACGACGCTTTCGCGAGCAAGCCCGCTCCCACAGGAGGTGTGGTTTCAAGCGTGCGCGAGGCGTTCGAGGCCTACGAACGGGCAGGCGGCGAGCAGATCGGACAGCGCGCGGCCATCGGCCAGGCGCAGGTCTGCGGGAGCCAGTTCGGCCAGCGGATACAGAACGAACGCCCGTTCCTGAATCTGATAATGCGGGACTTTCAGGCGTGGCTCATCGATCAGGCGATCGCCGAACAACAGGATGTCCAGATCAAGCGTGCGCGGGCCCCAGCGTTCGAGGCGTTCGCGGCCCTGGTCGTTCTCGATGGCTTGCAGCGCATCGAGCAAATCGAGCGGCGCGAGATCACTGTCGAGGGCGGCGACCGCATTGGTGTAACGCGGTTGCCCTGGCAGCAGTGAATCGCTCTGATAGAACGCCGAGACGCCGGCGAGGGTGGTCTGCGGCAATTGCCCCAGCGCGTTGAGCGCGCTGCGCAATTGTTCGGCCGGGTCAGCGAGGTTGCTGCCCAGGCCGATATAGATGCGTTCCATGCCTTATTCGCCCGATGCGCTCGGAGCCCCGGCGCGCTTGCGCTTGGAACCGCTGCTGCGGCGACGTTTGCGCGGCGCGCCGCTGGCGTCATCACCCTTGCCGCTGAGTTCGCGAATCATCTCGCGACGCTCGCTGTCGTTGGCGTCCTGATAATCCGTCCACCATTCGCCCAGGCCATCGGTCTGCTCGCCAGCGCTTTCACGTAACAGCAGGAAGTCGTAACCGGCGCGGAAACGTGGATTGTCCAGCAGCAGGTCGGCGCGTTTGCCGCTGCGGCGTGGCAAGCGTTCCTGCATGTCCCAGATTTCGCGGATCGGCATGGTGAAGCGCTTTGGAATGGCGATGCGCTGGCACTGCTCGGCGATCAGCTCGTGCGCACCTTCCTGCATCGCCGGAATCGGCGGCATGCCACGCTCTTGCAGACGCAACACGCGGGCCGGCAGGGCAGGCCACAGCAGGGCGGCAAACAGGAACGCCGGGGTCACCGGTTTGTTCTGCTTGATGCGCAGGTCGGTGTTGGTCAGCGCTTCGCTGATCAGCGTGTGGGTGTATTCCGGGTTGTGCTCCAGTGCGTCGGCACTGGCCGGGAACAACGGGGCAAACAGCTGCAGATCGACCAGCATCTCGAACGTGATTGCGCCATGGCCGGAGAGGAACAGCTTGAGCACTTCCTCGAACAGGCGGGCCGACGGGATCTCGCGCAGCATCGGCGCCAGTTCGCGGATCGGTTGCACAGTGTGTTTTTCGATGCCGAAATTCAGCTTGGCGGCGAAACGAACGGCACGCAGCATGCGCACCGGGTCCTCCTGGTAACGCTGCTTCGGATCGCCGATCAGGCGGATCAGGTGATTGCGGATGTCGTGTACGCCGTTGGCGTAATCGAGAATGCGCTCGCTGACCGGATCGTAATACAAGGCGTTGATGGTGAAGTCGCGGCGTTGCGCGTCTTCTTCCAGGGTGCCGTAGACGTTGTCGCGCAGAATCCGCCCGCTCTCGTTGCGCGAAGACTGGTTGCTGTCCTCGTCGTCTTCATTGACCGGGTGATTGGCGCGGAAGGTCGCGACTTCGATGATTTCGCGACCGAAATGAATGTGCACCAGTTTGAATCGGCGACCGATGATCCGCGCATTGCGGAATTCGGCACGGACTTGCTCGGGGGTGGCGCTGGTGGCGACGTCGAAGTCCTTGGGCGTGATGCCCAACAGCATGTCACGCACGCAACCACCGACCAGATAGGCCTGGTAGCCGGCGCCCTGCAAGCGTTCGACGATATTGACCGCATAGCGGCTGAATTGCCCCTTCTGCAGCGAATGTTGGCCGCTGTTGAGCACTTCAGGGGTGCTGCGGATGTGTTGCGTACGACGCACGGGAGTTCGGAATGACTGGAACAGCTTCTTCAGCATGGGATGCACTGTTTGAAGGAATGTTCGGCCATACCAAAGAATGACCGCATGATGGGCGCAGATTCTAGCATTTAGTCGGGGGATGGTGTAGGACGCAGCGGATTTGCGCTGTAAGTCGCAGGCTAAAGGCTTTGGGGGCGGGTTTTTGCGGGGGGGGGGAAGAAACTACAAGGGGAGCCGAAGCTCCCCCAGAAGTAGTTGCGTGCTCTTTTTATTATTGATTCGGGCTTCTTGTTTTTGTTGAGTGCCCTCGCCATGAAGCTTTTCCTTCATGACCCTCCCAATCGGGAGCCAAGAGCAAACGGATTGCTTTGGTCGCTGTGTTGCAGTGATCTTGCGATCCAACCAGTACAGGCTCTGTCTTAGGACAGTTTTTGTTGTTCTCGGCCTGGTCGTGGGGCTAGCCCCAAATACAACGCCTCTCCAAAAGAATCAGTTAGCTGCGCCTCTCGCCGTCTTGTTTTTATTGTGCGTGAGTCGATTCGTCTTATTTTTATTGTCTTGTGCATTGCTTGTTATTGTTCTTGTACCAAACATATAGCAGGTGCCGTGCCAACTTTTGCGAAGCCCAATAAAACAAGGGGTTAGGTCGATATAACGGTTTTCTCGGGGCGAAAAAAAGCCGGGGTTTCGTTACCGATAACCCCGGCTTCTGTTACGTGAAAGGACTGAGGTAACAGTTTTTTCACATCTTCAAGCGTTACGCGCACACTCGACAGGTAACGTTCAGCTCTCGCTGGCGACCCCGGTCTTGCGCCGTGGAATGCCCAGGCGCTGACGGCGTTCCCACAGGCACTTGCGGCTGACGCCCAGTTTGCGCGCCAGCTCGGTCTCGGTCATGTGGTCCTGATGCTCAAGAACGAAGTGCTGGAAGTAATCTTCCAGCGACAGGTCTTCCGTCGGCTCATGGCTGCTGTTGCTGGTGTTACCTGCGGTTTGCGCAGGCAAGCCGATGAACTCGTCGTCTTCCAGATCGCTCAACTCGATGTCGATGCCCAGCAGGTCGGCAGAGATTTCCGGGCTTTCGCTCAGGATCACTGCGCGCTCGACTGCGTTTTCCAGCTCGCGCACGTTACCCGGCCAGGAATAGTGCCGGATGGCCTGTTCGGCATCGGCGGCAAATTTCAGGTCGGTACGGTTGATGCGCGCACTCTGGCGAGCGAGGAACGCGGTGGCGATTTCGTTGACGTCGGCGCCACGTTCACGCAGGGGCGGCAATTTCAGGGCAATCACGTGCAGGCGGTAATACAGATCTTCACGGAACTGGCCGATTTTCGCCAGGCTCTTGAGGTCACGGTGGGTCGCGGCGATCAAACGCACATCGACCTTTTGCGACTGCACCGACCCCACGCGGCGAATCTCGCCTTCCTGCAGCACGCGCAGCAGACGGGCCTGGGCTTCGAGCGGCAGTTCGCCGATCTCGTCGAGGAACAGCGTGCCGCCGTCCGCCGCTTCCACCAGACCGGCGCGACCGGCGCTGGCGCCAGTGAACGCGCCTTTTTCGTGGCCGAACAGTTCGGACTCGATCAGGCTTTCCGGAATGGCAGCGCAGTTCACCGAAATCATCGGTGCCTTGGCACGCTTGGACAGGTTATGCAGGGCGCGGGCCACCAGCTCTTTACCGGTGCCGGACTCGCCCTGGATCAGGACATTGGAATCGGTCGGCGCAACTTTGCGGATCTTGCTGTACAGATCCTGCATCGGCGGGCACGAGCCAATGATGCCGATCTCGCCGTTGCTGTTGTCGACAGACGACTTGCCGCTGCCATTGGCTGCTTTGCCGGCAGGCACTTCGCCGGCGGCAGGCGTCGACTGGTGATCACGCAGGATCCGCGCGACCGCCTGAAGCATTTCATCATGATCGAAAGGCTTGGCGATGTAGTCCACCGCGCCCATCTTCATCGAGTCGACCGCCGAGCGCAGGCTGGCGTAGCTGGTCATGATCAGCACCGGCTTGCCCTGGCCAAGCTTGATCAGCTCTGTGCCGGGGGCGCCAGGCAGGCGCAGGTCGCTGACGATCAGATCGAATGTGGGAATACTGAAGCGTTCTTGTGCTTCCTGCACTGAACCGGCTTCGCTGACCTGGTACTGGTTACGTTCCAGCAGGCGGCGCAAGGCGGAGCGGATAATGGTTTCGTCTTCGACGATCAAAATGTGCGGCATTGATTCGATACTCTCGACGGTCTCAGTTCACAGCGGACGTCGCTTCGACATGACGCGGTAAGGTCACCCGGATACGGGTGCCGCGCTGGCTTTGTACATCAGCCGGGCTGTCGATGGTGATTTGTCCATAATGCTCTTCAACGATGGAATAGACCAGTGCAAGGCCCAGACCGGTACCTTCACCCGGATCCTTGGTGGTGAAGAAAGGTTCGAACAATCGGTCCATGATGTTCTGCGGAATACCACTGCCTTCGTCTTCGACGATCAGATCGACCGTGTGTTCGCCGGCTTCACTCTTGACCCGTACGGCACTGTGCGGCGGCGAGGCGTCGCGGGCATTGGAGAGCAGATTGATCAGCACCTGGGCGAGGCGTTGCGGATCGCCTTCGACCCAGTGATCGGGGTCGCACAGGTTGTAGAACTGCACTTCGAAGTTGCGCCGGTTCAGCGCCAGCAGGCCAATCGCGTCCTGCGCGACTTCGGCCAGACAGACGGGTTCGTCGCTGTGCTGGTGGCTGCCGGCATGGGCGAAGCTCATCAGCGACTGCACAATGCGCGACACGCGCTTGGTCTGTTCGAGAATCTGCCCGCTGATTTCCGTCAGTTCGCCATCTTCTTCACGTTCTTCGCGCAGGTTCTGCGCCAGACAGGCGATACCGGTGATCGGGTTGCCGATTTCATGAGCCACACCTGCCGCCAGTCGACCGATGCTCGCCAGACGTTCTGAGTGCACCAGTTTGTCTTCGAGCATCTGCGTTTCGGTCAGGTCTTCCACCAGCAGCACCAGGCCGCTGTTGCCCGGTGCCAACGGTTCATCGATCGCCGCTTTGTGCAGATTGAGCCAGCGGGTCTGGCCGTCGAGGGCCAGGTGCTGTTTGTGCAAATGTTCGTCGGGCAGGTTGATGAAGCCCTGCAGCAATTGCTTCCACGGATTGGCGATGGTGCTCAGGCGCGAACCCACCACCCGTTGTGCGGCGATGCCGGTGAGTTCTTCCATGGCCTTGTTCCACATCAGGATCTCTTGATCCTTGGCCAGCGAGCAGACACCCATCGGCAGCTCCTGCAGGGTCTGGCGGTGGTAGCGGCGCAAGGCGTCGAGTTCGGCGGCCAGCCCGGTGAGGCGCGAGTGGTAATCCTCGAGGCGGCTTTCGATGAAGTGGATGTCTTCGGTCACATAGTTTTCGCCGCCGGCCTTGTACGGCAGGAAGGTTTCGACCATGTCCTGCGCCACACTCGGGCCCATCAGTCCGGAGAGGTTGGCTTCGATCCGGTCGCGCAAGCGGCGCAGCGCATAAGGACGGCGTTCGTCGAACGGCAGATAGAGATCGCGCAGGGCCTGTTCGACTTCTTTCTGCGCTGCCTTGGCGCCCAGCGGTTTGGCCAGTTGCGTGGCGAATTCCTGGGGTGAAGCAGCGTGCAGTTCGCGGCGTTGCGGGCGACGCACGTTATCCACCGCGCAGGCTTCGGCGGCGCTGGCTTCTTCAGGGCTGGCGTTGGTGAACAGCGAGATCAGGGTGAACATCAGCACGTTGGCCGCCAGCGAGGCGATGGCCGCCATGTGCCAACTGGTGTCGTCCAGCACGTAAATCATGTTCAGCAGCGGAATGTAGAAACCCTGCAGATTGCCGACCAGCGGCAATAGCATGGTCACCACCCACACCAGAATCCCCGCCAGCAAGCCGGCGATAAAGCCGCGACGGTTGGCGGTCGGCCAGTACAGCACCGAGAGCACGCCGGGCAGGAATTGCAGGGTCGCGACGAAGGCGACGATGCCGAGGTTGGCCAGGTCCTGCCCGGCGCCGAGCATCAGGTAAAAGCAGAAACCGGCCATGATGATCGCGACGATCAGCGCCCGGCGGGTCCACTTCAGCCAGCGGTAGATATTGCCTTCGGCCGGTGGCTGGTACAGCGGCAGCACCAAGTGGTTCAGCGCCATGCCCGACAGCGCCAGGGTGGTGACGATGATCAGGCCACTGGCGGCCGACAGTCCGCCGACGTACGCGAGCAGGGCCAGCGGTTTGCTGTTGGCAGCAATGCCGATACCGAGGGTGAAGTATTCCGGGTCAGTGGTGGCGCCGAGCTTCAGGCCGGCCCAGAGAATCAACGGCACCGCCAGACTCATCAGCAACAGGAACAGCGGCAGGCCCCAACTGGCACTGACCAGCGAGCGCGGATTGAGGTTTTCGGTGAAGGTCATGTGATACATGTGCGGCATCACGATCGCCGAGGCGAAGAACACCAGCAACAGCGTGCGCCACGGCCCTTCCTGCAGCGGCGTGTGCAACGCGGCGAGGGCGGTCTGGTTTTGCAGCAGCCACAGTTCAAGCTGTTGCGGGCCGTCGAACACGCCGTACAACGCATAGAGGCCGACGCCGCCGAGGGCAATCAGTTTGATCACCGATTCGAAGGCAATCGCGAACACCAGCCCTTCGTGTTTCTCGCGGGTGGCGATATGCCGGGAGCCGAAGAAGATCGTGAACAGAATGATCAGTGCGCAGAACGCCAGCGCGACGCGGCTCTGGATCGGCTCGCCGGTCAGGATGCCGATGGAATCGGCCACCGCCTGAATCTGCAACGCCAGCAACGGCAGTACGCCGATCAGCATGAAGATCGTGGTCAGCGCGCCGGCCCAGGTGCTGCGAAAGCGGAAAGCGAACAGATCCGCCAGCGACGACAATTGATAAGTGCGGGTGATTTTCAGGATCGGATACAGCAGCACCGGCGCCAGAAGAAACGCGCCGGACACCCCGAGGTAGCTGGAGAGAAAGCCGTAGCCGTACTGATAGGCCAGGCCCACGGTGCCGTAAAATGCCCACGCACTGGCGTAGACCCCCAGCGACAGGGTGTAGGTCAACGGGTGGCGAATGATCGCTCGCGGGATCATGCCCCGTTCGCTGATCCAGGCGACGCCGAACAGCACCGTCAGGTACGCGGCGCTGACCAGGATCATCTGGGTCAGGCTAAAGCTCATCGGCATCTTTTTGGCTCTGCAGGATGAAGGTCACGACAATCAGGATCAACCAGAGCAGATACGGCCGATACCAGGCGCCCGTGGCGTCGATCCACCAATCCATGATGGCTGGTGAAAACAGATAGATTCCCACGACCAGAAGCAGGACCAAGCGATAGATGTACATCCCGGCCTCTCTTTTTTATGCGCGTGCCCGAAAACGTGCGGCGATGGTAACGGATGGGCGCGCCACTGCAAGTGTCGTCATTGCAGTTGCGCTTCGGGCAGGGTCAGTGTGCGCGGGATCTTCGATGCATCCCAGTGGGCTGCGCCCCATTTCAGCAATTCCTCGGGTGTGGCATGGGCCAGTTCGGCACCGGGGTTTTGTCCCAGCGCTCGCAGGGCCCGCAGCAGCAAAGGAGTGGCCTGATCCGCCTCAAGCGGCGGCGAACGGTAGGATTTGCCGAGCTTGTTGCCGTCCGGCTGCGTGATCAATGGCAGGTGCAGATAGCGCGGCTGACGCAGGCCCAACAGTTCTTGCAGGTAGAGCTGGCGCGGCGTGGAATCGAGCAGGTCGGCACCGCGCACGATGTCGGTGATGCCTTGCCAGGCGTCATCCAGCACCACGGCCAGTTGATAGGCGTAGAGGCCGTCGCGGCGGCGAATCACGAAATCGCCGACGTCGCGCCCCAGATGCTGGCGGAACTCGCCCTGCACGCGGTCGATGAAGTGGTATTCCAGTTCCGGCACGCGCAGGCGGATCGCCGCGTCTTGCTGCTCATGCCCGGCATTGCGGCACAAGCCCGGGTAAATGCCGTGATACGGCTCCAGTTGCTTGCGCGAACAGGTGCAGGCGTAGGCCAGGCCGTGATTGAACAGATTGTTGAGGACTTCGGCGTAGGCAGCGTGCCGGTTACTCTGGCGCACCATCTCGCCGTCCCATTCGAAACCGTAGCTTTCCAGCGCCTTGAGAATCGCCGCCTGTGCGCCGGGCTCTTCCCGGGGTGGATCGAGATCTTCCATGCGCACCAGCCAGCGCCCGCCGACCGCGCGCGCGTCGAGATAAGAGGCGAGGGCGGCAACCAGCGAGCCGAAGTGCAGATGGCCACTGGGGGTCGGGGCGAAGCGGCCGATGTAGGCGGGGGCGGTTTTGGCAGTCATGTGGACAATATAACTTTTCAGGATCCGCGCAGATTACCCCTGTGGGAGCGGGCTTGCTCGCGAAAGCGTCGGCTCAGACATCTTTGATGTTGAATGACACACCGAATTCGGGAGCAAGCCCCCTCCCACCAAAAGCGCAAACAGGGCAAAAGGTAGAAACATTACCCTTGTGGGAGCGGGCTTGCTCGCGAAAGCGTCAGTTCAGACAACCTGGATGTTGAATTGCCGGCCGCATTCGGGAGCAAGCCCCCTCCCACAAAAGCAAGGCATAAAGGGCAAAGGCAAAAGGCAGAAACAAAAACGGAGCGTTCGCACGCTCCGTTTTTCATTCAGGTCGAGATTACTTGCCGACCTGTTTTTCCTTGATTTCCGCCAGGGTCTTGCAGTCGATGCACAGATCCGCAGTAGGACGGGCCTCGAGGCGCTTGACGCCGATTTCGATGCCGCAGGACTCGCACCAGCCGTACTCTTCGTCCTGGATCAGTTCGAGGGTCTTGTCGATCTTCTTGATCAGTTTGCGCTCGCGATCGCGGGCGCGCAGCTCGAGTGCGAATTCTTCTTCCTGGCTGGCACGGTCGGCCGGGTCAGGGAAGTTGGCCGCTTCGTCTTTCATGTGATCAACAGTACGGTCGACTTCCTGCATCAAGTCCTGTTTCCACTTGTTCAGGATCTTGGTGAAGTGCGCGCGCATCGGGGCGCCCATGTACTCCTCGCCTTCCTTCGGAACGTAAGGTTCGAAGCCGCTGATCGTCACTTGCTGCTGTTGCTTTGCTTGGGTGGGCATGAAATGGACCGCCTCTACTCTTGTAATCCATTGCGCAGGATTGCTCCATCACCGACACCTGCCGGCCCTGCGGCTGCAAGCGGGCGAACTTACCAGATCAATTGGGCCTGCGCTACTCCCGGATGTCGAGGCCCCGGCGGGTGGCGCTTGCAGAAGTCTGGCAAGCCATGTCTGACAGTGATGGAGACCTGATCAATCTCTGATTTTAGTCAATCCTGGAGCGTACGCGCATATCGTTACAGTCCAGCGTTCTTGAGGCTGTGACCGCGACGGGTTCTCGCTCGTTCCGGCAGATGGGTAGAATCGTCTCTTTTTCCCCGTCGAAGGAAAACCAATGGCTCAGCCTTACAGTGCGCGCAGTCGTGCGATCGAACCGTTCCATGTAATGGCGCTGCTGGCGCGGGCCAACGAACTGCAGGCCGAAGGTCACGACGTGATCCACCTGGAAATCGGCGAGCCGGACTTCACCACGGCCGAGCCGATCATCCGTGCCGGGCAGGCTGCGCTGACGGCGGGCAAGACCCGCTACACCGCGGCGCGCGGTATTCCTGAACTGCGCGAGGCGATTTCCGGGTTCTATCAATCGCGTTACGGTTTGAACATCGATCCGCGGCGGATCCTGATCACCCCCGGTGGCTCCGGTGCGCTGTTGCTGGCCAGTGCCTTGCTGGTGGATCCCGGCAAACACTGGCTGCTTGCAGATCCGGGCTACCCGTGCAACCGGCACTTCCTGCGTCTGGTCGAAGGCGCGGCGCAACTGGTGCCGGTCGGGCCGGAGGTGCGTTACCAACTGACCCCGGATCTGGTGGCACGTCACTGGGATCACGACAGCGTTGGTGCGTTGGTGGCGTCGCCAGCCAACCCCACCGGGACTATCCTGACCCGCGATGAACTGGCCGGGTTATCCACAGCGGTCAAGGCGCGCCACGGGCATCTGGTGGTGGACGAGATCTACCACGGCCTGACTTATGGCACTGATGCCGCGAGCGTGCTGGAAGTCGATGACAGTGCCTTTGTCCTCAATAGTTTCTCCAAATATTTCGGCATGACCGGTTGGCGGCTCGGCTGGCTGGTGGCGCCGGAGGCTGCGGTCAGTGAGCTGGAAAAGCTCGCACAGAACCTCTACATCAGCGCCCCGAGCATGGCGCAGTACGCCGCTTTGGCCTGCTTCGAGCCGGACACCATCAGCATTCTTGAAGAGCGCCGCGCCGAATTTGGCCGCCGCCGCGACTTCCTGCTGCCGGCGTTGCGCGAATTGGGTTTCAATATCGCCGTCGAGCCTGAAGGTGCGTTCTACTTGTATGCAGATATCAGTCAGTTCGGCGGTGATGCCTTCGCGTTCTGTCGACATTTCCTCGAAACCGAGCATGTTGCCTTTACTCCAGGGCTGGACTTCGGGCGTTATCAGGCCAGTCACCATGTGCGTTTTGCTTACACGCAAAACCTCCCTCGCTTACAGGAAGCGGTGGAACGTATCGCTCGCGGCTTGAAGAGCTGGCAAGGCTGATGCGCTTTTATCCGGCTCTGGAAGAGGCGCGGCTGATTCGTCGCTACAAACGTTTTCTGGCGGACGTTGAAACGGTCAATGGCGAGTTGTTGACCCTGCACTGCCCGAACACCGGCTCGATGCTCAACTGTCAGGTCGAAGGCGGGCAAGTGTGGTTCAGTCGCTCAAACGACCCGAAGCGCAAACTGCCCGGCACTTGGGAAATCGGGGAAACGCCGCAGGGCCGGCTGTTCTGCGTGAATACCGGCCGCGCCAACGCCTTGGTTGAGGAGGCGCTGCAAGCCGGAGTCATCAGCGAGTTGAACGGCTTTACGACGCTTAAGCGTGAAGTGGCGTACGGTCAGGAAAAGAGCCGTATCGATTTTCGCCTCGAATACCCGAGTGGCCCGGCCTACGTGGAAGTAAAAAGCGTCACGTTAGGCTTCGAGGGAACCAACGTGGCCGCGTTTCCCGATGCGGTCACCCAGCGCGGTGCCAAGCACCTGCGTGAACTGGCGCATTTGGCCCGTGACGGTATTCGTGCGGTGCAGTTGTATTGCGTCAATCTCAGCGGCATCGAGGCGGTGCGGCCGGCCGAGGAAATCGATTCGGCCTACGCGGATGCCCTGCGCGAGGCCGTTGCATGCGGGGTCGAAGTGCTGGCCTACGGCGTGCGCTTGAACCACGAAGAGATGGTGATCGACCGGCGGCTGGACGTTTTGCTCAACGGTTAAACATCTATCCACAGCCCCTGTGCGTCTTCGCGGCAGGGGATGGCGGTCAGGGATTGCCCGGCGCAGGGCCCGGCGACGCATTCGCCGTCCTCGATCAGAAACAGTGCGCCGTGGGTGGCGCACTGGATCAGGCTGTTGCTCGGGTCGAGAAACTGGTCGGGGTGCCATTCCAGACCGACGCCGCGATGTGGGCAACGGTTGAGATAAACATAGGCCTGACCATTGCGGCGCACGGCAAACAGTTTATTGCCGTCGATGTCGAAACCGCGGCTGCCCGCCTCAGCGAGATCGGCGCCGGCGCACAAAAACTTCATGGCTATCCTCAAATGTCAGCTCGTTTCAGGAAATGTCCGAGCTTGACGTTTAAATGCAAACAATTATCAAATGGCCGCCTTCGCCCACTGCGCGCAACCGCCGTCAAGGATACTTGGCCCGCCGGTTCGCTGCCCGGGAAAACTTTTCAAGGAAAGCTGCGTATGCGCCTGATTACCCGCGTTGCCGTGCCGTGTGTCGGACTGCTCGCCAGCCTTCAGGCGACAGCTGCCGATTTGCCACAACGTTGGGTCAGTGCCGGTGGCGCGCTATCGGAGTGGGTGAGCGTGTTGGGCGGCGAATCCAAACTGGTGGGCGTCGACACCACCAGCCAGCATCCGCAATCGCTGAAGAAGCTGCCCAGCATCGGCTATCAACGCAGCCTTTCGGCGGAAGGCATTCTCAGTCTGCGCCCGGATATCCTCATCGGCAGCGAGGAAATGGGCCCGCCGCCGGTCATCGCCCAGGTGAAGAGCGCGAAGGTGCGGGTCGAACTGTTCTCGGCACAGCCGGATCTGCCGACCCTGGAAAAAAACGTCACGCATCTGGGGCAGTTGCTGGGCGCGCAAGCGCAGGCGGCGCAGTTGCTGGAAAGTTATCAACAGCAGCTCGCCGCGCAGAAAGCCCGAGTCGCCGAGTTGCAGACCAAACAAAAGGCGCCCGGTGTGCTGGTGCTGATCGGGCATGCCGGCGGCAAACCTTTGATTGCCGGCAAGGACACTGCCGCCGACTGGCTGCTGCAACGGGCCGGCGGACATAACCTGGCGACGCATACCGGTTACAAACCGTTCTCCGTGGAGTCGCTGGCCGGGCTCGATCCTGAGGTGCTGGTGTTTGCTGATCGCGCGTTGAGCGGCGAGGCGGCGAAAGCCGCTCTGTTCAAGGAAAACCCCATTCTCAATTCAAGCCGCGCGGCCAAGGCCGGACGGGTGCTGGAGCTGGATCCGACGCTGCTGGTCGGCGGGCTCGGGCCGCGTTTACCGGCGGCACTGAAGAATTTGTCTGACGGCTTCTACCCGACCGCGAGCGGCCAATGACCGTACTGGTCAAACCACGAAGCCTGTTTATCGGCCTGACGCTCCTGTGTTTGCTGGCCATCTGGCTGTCGTTGGCGCTGGGGCCGGTGAGCCTGCCGCTGTTCGATACGTTACGCGCTGCATTGCGCATGGTCGGCGTGCCGTTGGCGCCGGACGGTCTGGAGCAGGCCGAGCTGATCCTCGGGCAGATCCGTCTGCCGCGCACCTTGCTCGGTCTGGCCGTCGGCGGTGTGCTGGCACTGTCGGGTGTGGCGATGCAGGGCTTGTTTCGCAATCCGCTGGCCGATCCCGGGTTGGTCGGGGTTTCCAGTGGGGCAGCGCTGGGTGCGGCGGTGGCGATTGTCGGCGGGTCATTTTTTGGCGGTTTGCCGGAGTGGTTCGGGCCGTACCTGTTGTCGGCGTGCGCGTTTCTCGGTGGACTGGGGGTGACGGCGCTGGTCTATCGGCTCGGTCGGCGCAACGGCCAGACTAACGTCGCGACCATGCTGCTGGCCGGGATCGCCCTGACGGCATTGGCAAGCTCGGCGGTGGGTCTGTTCACCTATCTGGCGGATGACGCGACTTTGCGTACGCTGACTTTCTGGAATCTGGGCAGCCTCAATGGTGCGAGTTATGCGCGTTTGTGGCCGTTGCTGATCATCAGCACCGGCGTTGCGCTGTGGTTGCCGCGGCGTGCCAAGGCGCTGAATGCGCTGTTGCTCGGTGAATCCGAGGCGGGGCATCTGGGGATCGATGTCGAGCGGCTCAAACGTGAATTGGTGTTCTGCACGGCGTTGGGTGTTGGCGCGGCGGTAGCGGCAGCCGGGATGATCGGTTTCGTCGGGCTGGTGGTGCCGCATCTGGTGCGTTTATTGGCCGGGCCCGATCACCGGGTGTTGCTGCCAGCGTCGGTACTGGCGGGTGCGAGCCTGTTGTTGCTGGCGGATCTGGTGGCGCGGCTGGCGCTGGCGCCGGCGGAGTTGCCGATCGGTATCGTCACGGCGTTTATCGGCGCGCCGTTCTTCCTCTACCTGCTGTTGCGAGGTCGTGCCTGATGCTGCGTGCGCACAATCTGCACATCCGTCGCGGACGCAAGACCGTGCTCAGCGACGTCACCCTGCAACTTGAGCCCGGTGAGGTGTTGGGTGTGCTCGGGCCGAACGGTGCCGGCAAAAGCACCTTGCTCGGTGCCTTGTGCGGTGAGCTGACGGCCAGTGACGGTGAGGTGTTGCTCGACGACAATGTGCTGAGTCACTGGACAGGTACGCAGCGCGCTCAGCGCCTGGCGGTGTTGCCGCAGGTGTCGACGCTGGATTTTGCCTTTCGCGTGGAAGAAGTGGTCGGCATGGGCCGTCTGCCTTATCAGAGCGGTCGGGCGCGCGACGACGAGATCGTTGCGGCAGCGCTGGCCGCTGCGGATGCCGGGCATCTGAGCGGGCGCAGTTATCTGGCATTATCGGGTGGCGAGCGCCAGCGCGTGCATCTGGCGCGGGTGCTGGCGCAGTTATGGCCGGGGCAGGCCGGGCAAACGCTGTTGCTGGATGAGCCGACCTCGATGCTTGATCCACTGCATCAGCATACGACGCTGCAAGCGGTGCGTGAATTTGCCGACCGTGGCGCGGCAGTGCTGGTCATCCTGCATGATCTGAATCTGGCGGCGCGCTATTGTGACCGGGTTTTGCTGCTTGAGGGCGGGCGCCCGGTGGCGCTGGATACGCCGCAGCAAGTCTTGCGACCGGATACGCTCAAGGCCGTGTTCGGCCTTGAGGTTTTGGTGCAGCCGCACCCGGAGCGCGGGCATCCGCTGATCATCGCCCGCTGATTTCTATCGAGGTGATGCTATGCGCGGGATCTGGTTGGTAGCCGTATTGTGGCTTGCGGGGTGTCAGCATGTTGCTGCGCCGCCACCGGTCAGCGGTGAGATTCGCGATCTGCACAGCGGCCAGGTGTTGACGGCTCAGGAACTGCTGACGCATCTGGCCAAGCCGCACCAACTGATCATCGGCGAACAGCATGACAATGCCGATCACCACGCCGTGCAGTTATGGTTGCTGCAAGCGCTTGGAGAACAGCGCCCTCAGGGCAGTCTGCTGCTTGAGATGCTTACGCCGAATCAACAGCCGAAAGTTGATCAAGTTCGCCGCGCAGCAACGCCCCCCACTGATCTTCCCGCCGCACTGGCCTGGCAGGATGGCTGGGACTGGAATCTTTATGGACCGATCGTTCGGTTCGCCCTCACGCAAGGCTATCCGCTGTTGGCGGCCAATCTGGACGACAGTGAAATCCGCGCGTTCTATCGTCAGTCGCCAGCCCTGATTGGAGTTCGCAGCAATGCGGCATCGGTGAAGTCCGCGCTGCTTGAGCAGATCAGCGATTCACATTGCGGCTTGCTGCCCAAATCGCAGATGCCGGCGATGCTCGCGGTTCAGCAACAGCGTGATCGACGCATGGCTGAACGTTTGCTGGCAGCGCCGACGCCAGCCTTGCTGCTGGCGGGTGCCTGGCATGCGCGCAAGGATGCTGGCGTGCCGCTGCATGTTCTGGATCTGGGCGCAGCCCAAGCGCCAACGGTGCTGATGCTGGCCGAGCAGGGCGCCGAGGTGACTGCGGCGATGGCCGATTACGTCTGGTACACCCCGGCCACGCCCGCGCAGGATTACTGCGCACAGATGCGCAAACAGTTCGGGCAATGACTTTTCCACAGGCAAAAAAAGACCCGGTAAAAACCGGGTCAAATAACCGTGATTAGCCTGATGAGGAGATAATCTGAGAGTCCGAACCAAGGGCTTTTCAGAATATCGACTGATCTCGCGACCAGTTGTGATAATCATAGCGATTCTCATTAGCGAGTCAACCACTGTTTTTCCATTCGCGTGATTTAGTCGTGCAAATGGCCGGAATGTCCCGGAAACAGGGGGCTTAACGCGCAGCCCTGATCGCACTCAGTTGCGTGATCTGTTGATTGAGCTGGCCAATGCGCCGGGCCATGCTCTCAATCAGGCTGTGGGCAATCTTCGGATTGTTGCGGGTCATGCTCAGAAACTGCTCGCCTGGAATCAGCATCACCGTGCTTGGCTCGTGAGCGATGACAGTGGCATTGCGCGGTTCACCGGTGAACACCGCCATGGCGCCGAAAATCTCGTCCTTGGGCACTTCGCCGACCTTGTGCCCATCAACAAACGCTTCGGCATGCCCCTCAATGATCACGAAGACGTGATCAGCGGCATCGCCCTGCCGGATCAACACCTCACCACTCTCGACCCGTTTGAAGCCATTGGTGCTGCGAAACTCCCGCGGTTTCAGTTCGGCCACCGCGTGTGCCAGCAGCGCCATCTGCCCCAGCAGATACTCAAGCCATTGCTCGGCCCGATCCGGTTCGGCATACAAATGCTGGAACAGTTCGGTTCGCCGATAGGGCAACAAGCGCGATGGTCCGTCGCTGCGCAGTCGGCAATCGGCCCAGGCGTCACTTTGCTGTAGACCGATCAGATCGCCCTCTTGCCAGTAAAACAGCGCACGGCCACCGATGTAACCGTGGATCACGCCTTCTGTCAGCAGAAACAGCTGATCGTGTGGGAGCTGCTCCATCAGGTCGTCAGAGATTTCTGGCTCAAAGGCTGGCCCGCACGGCGCAAGGCCTTCCAGCCAGCGCGCGGGCAAGCTCTGCAAACGATTGATCAGTGCATCGACCGGTGCCGATTGTTCCCCGAGCAGATACATGGCCGTCAGCGCCTGTTCAGTTCTTGTGACGCGAGGAGATGGCTTCGAGCTGCTTGTTCAAGGCATCTTTGCGTTCGGCCGGGATGTCGTTCCAGTGCACATCCATCAGCGCCCCTTCGATCGCGTACAACAACACCTTTGACGCGCGAAACCCGCGGGTACGCACGGCCCGATAGGCGTCCACCGCCCCCAGGCGACGCAAGTCCGAGGCGCTGTGAATGCCCACGGCATGCAGCCACTGCGCCGACGTCTTGCCAAGATTCTTCAGGTGTTGCAGTTCATCATTCATCAAGCCTCCTTGCGACGGCCGAATGGTGCGTGGGCGATCTTCTCAGGAGTGTAGCCATCAGTAGGAAAAGCGTGGTTGTTTGGTCGGATTAGACGCAAACGCTTCTAAGAAAGGGGCTGCGAACGCAGAAAGGAGGGAAGAAACGCGGAAATAATGTGGGAGCGGGCTTGCTCGAGAAGGGGGGCTTTCAGCCAACAGATGTATCGACTGACACTACGCCTTCGCGAGCAAGCTCGCTCCCACAGAGGAAAGGCGTCGGGTCAGAGAAAGATAAAAATTATCAGCGAGTGCGATAGCGCAGGCGGGTGCCGAAATTCATCGACATCAGGATCTCGTCCGCACTCAGTTCCGGCGGGAAGTACGCGCCGGAAATTTGCGCATGGGCCAGGCTCGCGCCTTCGAGTGATGCATTACGGAAGTCGATGCCACGCAAATCGGCAGAACGGAAGTAGGCGTCCCGGAAATCCACGCCATCGGCGTTCAGTTCACGCAAGTCGAGACCACGAAAGTCGCCACCAACCATGTCGATCGGGCCGTCGTTCGGGCGTTCCTTGTTGAAGCCTGCGATGTCGTCTTTGTGCAGCAGGGCATAAAGCGGGGTGTCGAGAAGTTTCGGCTGGCTCATGTCAAATCACCTGTTGGTTTTATGACGCCAGTATAGTGCCACTATTTGACGGCCGTGAAGCAAGCGAGGGCTTCACGGCCGAAATAGTTTCTTACAGGCCTGGCAGGCGCTGACGGATCTGTGCGACTACGGTGTCGAGGGTTCCGCTTTCATTGGTCTGCACGCGTTTGCTGCGCAGAATCTCTTCTGGCGTCAGGGCTTCGCGGCTAGATTGCTGGGCCTCGATCACGGCCAGCGTGGCGTCGGAAGGGTCCTTTTTGTCGGCCTGACGAATCGCCAGCCAGCTCTCGATCACGGCTTGCGGTGCGTTGCAGTCGAGAATCAGGAACGGCGTGCCGGTGGCCTCGGCGACTTGAGCGGCGTTGTCGCGTTGCTCGCGCTTGAGGTAGGTCGCATCGATCACTACCGGGAAACCGGCGTGCAGAATCACTCCGGCAATCTCATGCAGGCGGGCATAAGTGGCGGCGCTGGCATCGGCGCTGTAAATCCCCGCCTGCACGTCGTTGGCTACGGTCTGCTCACCGAACAGGCGCTTGCGCTCGACGTCGGAACGCAGGCGAATCGCGCCCAGCGCTTCGACCAGACGCATCGCCACGTGGCTCTTGCCGACAGCCGATACGCCGTGGGTGATGGCCATGAAGCGCGAAGGAATGGTGCTGTAGCTTTCCGCCAGGTTGGCGTAGTTGCGGTACTGGCGCAGGGTGGTGGCGCGCTGCACCGGGGTGGCATCCGCCGGCATGCTGAACAGCGCGACTTTGGCGCGAACCAGTGCGCGGTAGGCTTTATAGAAGTTCAGCACTTCCAGGCCTTGATAGTCGCCGGTCAGCTCAAGGTACTGGCTGATGAAGCGGCGGGCGAGGGATTTCAGGCCACGGTCTTCCAGGTCCATCGCCAGGAAACCGGTGTCGGCCCAGACGTCAGTGAAGCGGAACGGTTCGTTGAACTCGATGCAGTCGAAGATCACCACTTTGCCATTGATGACAGTGGCGTTGCCCAGGTGAATGTCACCGTGGCATTCGCGAGTGAAACCCTCGGCCTTGCGCTGGCTGAACAGTGCCTTGAGACGATCGAAGCTGCTTTCGGCCCAGGCTTTCAGTGCCTCGAGTTGCAGCAGATCATTTTTGTCGCTGAGGAACGGCAGGATCTGTTCGAAGTTCTGGCGCACCGGGGCCATCACGCTGTCCGGGGTGCCGGCCTCGTGTTCGGCCGGGACTTTTGGCGCGCTGAGGTGGAATTTGGCGATCTGCTCGGCCATTTCATCAATGTGCTGGGTGGTCAACTCACCGTTGGCTTGCAGGGTGCTGAGCAGGCCGGTCTGCGGGAATTGACGCATCTTCAGCACATATTCGATCACCGGGCCGTCGCCACCCAGTTGTGGCGCCTCGACGCTGCCGGTCACCGGCAACACGTCCAGATACAAATCGTCGGTCAGACGCTGGTTCAGGCGCAGCTCTTCAGCACAGAAATGTGCGCGTGATTCGAGGCCGGTGAAGTCAAGGAAGCCGAAATTCACTGGCTTCTTCACTTTATAAGCAAACGGGCCGGTGAGGATCACCCACGAGATATGGGTTTCGATGACCTGGAACCCTTCGACGGGGTGCGGGTAGAGGGCCGGGTTTTGCAGGGCAGCGATCAGGGACTGGCTCACGGGCGATCCTTCAGAGACTGGGAAATTCGAGGTCGCCATTATGGCCGCTCGCCAGCCTGACGCAAACCTCGGAGCGCTCCTGTTGAGTATGAATAAAGTGCGTATAATCCGCCGCCATGACTCGAACTCGATCCCCCCGTACCAAGAAAAAACCAGTCTCCAAGGGCCTCAGCCCGTGGTTGAGCTGGGCCATTAAACTCAGCCTGGTCGGCCTTGTGGTGCTGGCCGGCTTCGCCGTTTACCTCGATGCCGTGGTGCAGGAGAAGTTCTCCGGCAAGCGCTGGACCATCCCGGCCAAGGTCTACGCGCGTCCGCTGGAGCTGTTCGTCGGACAAAAGCTGAGCAAGGATGATTTCCTCACCGAACTCGACGCCTTGGGCTATCGCCGCGAAGCCGTGAGCAATGGCCCAGGTGCCGCCGCCGTCAACGGCAATACCGTTGATCTGAATACTCGCGGCTTCCAGTTCTATGAAGGCCTGGAGAAACCGCAGCCGGTGCGCGTGCGCTTCTCCGGCGACTATGTGGCCGAACTCTCCGGGCTCAATGGCGGAAAATTGTCCGTGGTGCGGCTTGAGCCGCTGATGATCGGCGGCATTTACCCGAAAAACCTCGAAGACCGCATCCTGATCAAGCTCGATCAGGTGCCACCGTACCTGCTGGAAACCCTGGTAGCAGTGGAAGACCGGGACTACTACAGTCATTGGGGCGTGTCGCCGAAGTCGATTGCCCGGGCCATCTGGGTCAACACCTCTGGCGGCAAGATGACCCAGGGTGGTAGTACGCTGACCCAGCAATTGGTCAAGAACTTCTACCTCACCAATGAGCGCAGCCTGAGCCGCAAACTCACCGAAGCGATGATGGCGATGCTGCTGGAACTGCACTACGACAAGAAGGAAATTCTTGAGGCCTACCTCAACGAAGTCTTCGTCGGGCAGGACGGTCAGCGTGCCGTGCACGGTTTCGGTCTGGCCAGCCAGTTCTTCTTTGGTCAGCCACTGTCCGAGCTGAAGCTGCATCAGGTCGCTTTGCTGGTCGGCATGGTCAAGGGCCCGTCCTACTACAACCCGCGCCGCAACCCCGAGCGTGCGCTGGAGCGGCGTAACCTGGTGCTCGACGTGCTTGAGCAGCAAGGCGTGGCGACTGCCGAACAGGTCGAAGCGGCGAAGAAAATGCCACTGGGTGTGACCACGCGCGGCAAGCTTGCCGACAGCTCGTTCCCGGGCTTTATCGATCTGGTCAAACGCCAGTTGCGCGAAGACTATCGCGACGAGGACTTGACCGAAGAAGGCTTGCGGATCTTCACCAGTTTCGACCCGATTCTGCAGATGAAGGCCGAAGCGTCGGTGAATGACACCTTTAAACGCCTGGCTGGACGCAAGGGCTCCGATGACGTGGAAGCGGCGATGGTCGTGACCAACCCGGAAACCGGCGAAGTGCAGGCGATGATCGGTAGTCGTCAGGCCAGTTACGCCGGTTTCAACCGGGCGCTGGACGCCGTGCGGCCGATCGGTTCCCTGGTCAAGCCAGCGGTGTATCTGACCGCACTGGAAAAACCGAGCCGTTACACGCTGACCAGTTGGCTGTCGGATGATCCGCTGTCGATCAAAGGCGCGGACGGCCAGGTGTGGAAGCCACAGAACTACGACCGTCGCTCCCACGGCACAGTCTTCCTCTATCAAGGGCTGGCGCATTCGTACAACCTGTCGACCTCGCGCCTGGGTCTGGAAGTCGGTGTGCCGAATGTGCTCAAGACCCTTGCGCGTCTGGGCGTGACCCGGGAATTCCCGGCGTTCCCGTCGATGTTGCTGGGTGCTGGCGGCATGACCCCGATCGAAGTGGCGACCATGTATCAGACCCTCGCCAACGGTGGTTTCAATACACCGATGCGCGGGATTCGCAGTGTGTTGACCGCCGAGGGCGAACCACTCAAGCGTTATCCGTTCCAGATCGAGCAGCGTTTCGATCCGGCGTCCATCTACCTGATCCAGAACGCCATGCAGCGGGTGATGCGTGAAGGTACCGGCAGCTCGGTTTACAACGTGCTGCCCAAGACCCTGACGCTGGCCGGCAAGACCGGTACCAGTAACGATTCGCGTGACAGCTGGTTCGCCGGTTTCAGTCAGGATCTGCTGGCCGTGGTCTGGCTCGGTCGCGACGACAACGGCAAAACTCCGTTCACCGGGGCGACCGGTGCGCTGCAGGTGTGGACCAGTTTCATGCGCAAGGCCGATCCGCTGCCGCTGGACATGCCACAGCCGGACAACATCGTGCAGGCGTGGGTCGATTCGCGTACCGGGCAAGGCTCCGATGCCAACTGTCCGGGGGCGGTGCAGATGCCGTATATTCGCGGCAGCGAACCGCCACCCGGCGCCGCGTGTGCAAGCGAAACGCCTGCCTCGCCGGAGTCGGTGATGGATTGGGTCAAGGGCTGGATGAATTAAGCAAAGAGGGTTTCAAGTGAACAAGTGGTTGATTCCGGCGGTGACTGCCGTGGCTTTGCTCAGCGGCTGCTCTACCGTACAGCGTGGTTCGATCCCGGTGGTGGACTCCGGCACGGCCGTATCCAACAGCGAACGGCTGTCGGCCAACGGCGGTTTCCGCAAGACGACAGTCACACGCCCAGTCCAGGGCCAGGCGCAATCCCAGGCCATCCCGCAAGGCGATACCGGCGTGGTGGTGATGGTGCCGGGTGGTGGCGCCACGACATCGGCGCCGATCAGCTCCTCGCCGATCGTTCCGGGCCCGGCTTCCGGCGGTATCACCGCAGGGCCGTACAACCCGTCGCCGGTCGAGTCGGCACCGATCAACTCCGGCAGCTACAGCATGCCTTCGACGCCAAGCGGGATTCCTTCGGCCAGCAGTGGCGGTGGTCTGTCGGCGGACGAGCAACTGGATGGCCCGGTTCTCGCCTTGCTGACCACTGCGCAACAGCAGCAGGCCGGTGGCGACCTCAACGGTGCGTCTTCCAGTCTGGAGCGCGCTCAACGCGTTGCCCCGCGTGAGCCGCAAGTGCTCTATCGTCTGGCGCAAGTACGCATGGCTCAAGGTGATGCGCCACAGGCCGAGCAGTTCGCCCGTCGTGCACTGACCATGGCCAACGGTCGTCCGGACTTGCAGGCCAACCTATGGGAGATCATCGCGGAGTCCCGTGAGAAACAAGGCGATTCCGCCGGCGCAGCGCTGGCTCGTCAGAAGGCCAAGGTTTCGCTGTGATGGATTCCCGGTTCCCGAAAATCGCTGATCAGTTGCTGTTGATCGAGCGCGAACTGCGCACGCAGGGTTGGTGGGACGAGGTCCAGCCATCGGCCGAAGCCCTGAGCAGTGTCGAACCGTTTTCGGTCGACACGCTGGATTTCGAGCAATGGCTGCAATGGATCTTCCTGCCACGGATGAAAATGATCCTTGAGCAGGATCTGCCGTTGCCCAACGCCTCGGGCATTCAGGAAATGGCGGAAATGGTCTTCGCCCAGCGTAATCTGCAGGGCAAGGATCGACAGCTGCAGGTGCTGCTCAAAGAGTTCGACCTGCTGATTACCGCCTCGCGCTAGTGCCGATCTCCCTGTAGGAGCTGCCGCAGGCTGCGATCTTTTGATCTGCTCTTGGAAGCAAGGTCAAAAGATCGTCCGATCGCGGCCCGAGCCTGCGGCAGCTCCTACAGGTGTCTATTCGCAGTTCTGCGCAATCTGCTTCTGCGCTTCGACAATGCGCTCCTGCCGCTGCGCATCATCCAGCCGCCTTAATTGTCCTTCCACTTCCTCCCTCAACCGCGGATTGTTCTGCAATTGCGCCAGGTTCGTCCGTGCCTGTTCGCAAAATGCCTTGAGCTGCGCCTGCTGCTCCGCCACCTGTTTCTTCACCTTGTCGTCGATGGCTTTCTGATCGCCCAGCGCACCACTGCCAGGCATGGCGGCAGGTTTCGTTGGGGGCGAGGAGGGCGTCTGCACAGTCGTCGCCGGCAGCCCTTGCGGTGGCTGCGCATCGAAGTGCGTGACGCCCTGGGCATCTACCCATTTGTAGATTTGAGCGGCCGAGCACCAGGGGCTGAGGCCGATCAGCAGAGTTAGCAGAAGCGTTCGCATGCTGATTCCTTGGCAAAATTGCGCAATTGACGCTAACAGAGTAGCTGTTTTCAGGTTTTTTCTTGCGTTCTCATGTGCTTACCCACAATTAAGCACATTGACGGCTTGACTTGGAGAGGGCGAAACAGAAGAATCCAAAGTCCGCTGTAGAGGGACTGCCAGAAGCAGACCCACTCGGTAGATCATGAGGCGCATATCCGCGTCGACCTGTTACACCCGCAACGCGTTACCTCGCGCTGGGTGGGAAAGGCCCGCAACACTTGGGACGATCCCAATACTTGCTCAGTCAGTGCTGACGTAGTCGGCGACCACCGTCGCTCATGCTCTGCCGAGAAGTAAACCTATTAAGACCCGCCCCTTTTGTGTGGACGGTATTCTGGCGTTTTAGAGGTGAACAACGTGGAGCTTTTATCTGGCGGTGAGATGCTCGTCCGCTTCTTGCGTGACGAAGGCGTCAAATATATCTACGGGTACCCGGGTGGTGCTCTTCTTCATGTTTACGATGCCCTGTTCAAAGAACCGGAAGTGACCCACATCCTGGTTCGTCACGAACAAGCGGCTACCCATATGGCTGACGGCTATGCCCGTGCCACCGGTAAAGCCGGCGTGGTATTGGTGACATCAGGTCCTGGCGCCACAAACGCCATCACCGGTATCGCCACCGCCTATATGGATTCGATTCCAATGGTGATCATTTCCGGTCAGGTGCCAAGCACCATGGTCGGCACCGACGCGTTCCAGGAAACCGACATGATCGGTATCTCCCGGCCGATCGTGAAGCACAGCTTCATGATCAAGCACGCCTCGGAAATCCCGGAAGTCATGAAGAAGGCCTTCTACCTGGCGCAATCCGGTCGTCCGGGCCCGGTCGTGGTCGATATCCCGAAAGACATGACCAACCCGGCCGAGAAGTTCGAATACATCTTCCCGAAAAAAGCCAAGCTGCGTTCCTACAGCCCGGCCGTCCGCGGCCACTCCGGGCAAATCCGCAAGGCGGCAGAAATGCTCCTGGCAGCCAAACGCCCAGTGCTCTATTCCGGTGGCGGCGTGATCCTCGGCAACGGTTCCGCACCGCTGACCGAACTGGCGAAAATGCTCAACCTGCCAGTGACCAACACCTTGATGGGCCTGGGCGGTTTCCCTGGCACCGACCGGCAGTTCATCGGCATGCTCGGCATGCACGGCAGCTACACCGCCAACCTGGCGATGCACCATGCCGACGTGATCCTGGCTGTCGGCGCGCGTTTCGATGACCGTGTGATCAACGGCGCGGCGAAGTTCTGCCCGAACGCCAAGATCATCCACATCGACATCGACCCGGCTTCGATCTCCAAGACCATCAAGGCCGACGTGCCAATCGTTGGCCCGGTGGAGAGCGTCCTGACCGAAATGGTCGCGATCCTCAAGGAAATCGGTGAGACCCCGAACAAGGAGTCCGTTGCCAGTTGGTGGAAGCAAGTCGATGAGTGGCGTGGTGATCGCGGCCTGTTTCCTTATGAAAAGGGCGACGGCAGCCTGATCAAACCGCAGACCGTGATCGAGACCCTGTGCGAAGTGACCAAGGGCGATGCCTTCATCACCTCCGACGTGGGCCAGCACCAGATGTTCGCGGCGCAGTACTACACGTTCAACAAGCCGAACCGCTGGATCAACTCCGGTGGTCTGGGCACCATGGGCTTCGGTTTCCCGGCGGCCATGGGCATCAAGTTGAGCTTCCCGGATGACGACGTTGCCTGCGTCACCGGTGAAGGCAGCATCCAGATGAACATCCAGGAGCTGTCGACCTGCCTGCAATATGGCTTGCCGGTGAAAATCGTCATCCTGAACAACGGTGTTCTGGGGATGGTTCGTCAGTGGCAGGACATGAGCTATGGCAGCCGCCACTCGCACTCTTATATGGAGTCGCTGCCTGACTTCGTCAAACTGGCTGAAGCCTACGGTCACGTCGGCGTGCGCATCACCGATTCGAAGGATTTGAAGTCGAAGATGGAAGAGGCGTTCGCCATGAAAGATCGTCTGGTGGTGATCGATATTTCGGTCGATACCAGCGAGCACGTCTATCCGATGCAGATCAAAGACGGCTCCATGCGCGATATGTGGCTGAGCAAGACGGAGCGTACTTAATCATGCGGCACATTATTTCCCTGCTTCTGGAAAACGAACCCGGCGCTTTGTCTCGCGTAGTCGGCCTGTTCTCGCAGCGCAACTACAACATTGAAAGCCTGACGGTGGCGCCAACCGAAGACCCGACGCTGTCGCGTCTGACGCTGACCACTGTCGGCCACGATGAAATCATCGAGCAGATCACCAAAAACCTGAACAAGCTGATCGAAGTGGTCAAGCTGGTGGACCTGTCGGAAAGCGCTCACATCGAGCGCGAGCTGATGCTGGTCAAGGTCAAGGCCACTGGCGCCCAGCGCGCCGAGATCAAACGCACCACCGATATTTACCGTGGACAGATCGTCGACGTCAGCGCCAGCGTGTATACCGTTCAACTGACCGGTACCAGCGACAAGCTCGACAGCTTCATTCAGTCCATCGGCACCGCATCGATTCTGGAAACTGTCCGTAGTGGCGTGACCGGCATTGCCCGCGGCGACAAAGTACTCAGCATCTAAACCAAATTAGCGAATGGCCTGAACGGCCTGGATATATAGGGGAAATTCATGAAAGTTTTCTACGATAAAGACTGCGACCTGTCGATCATCCAGGGCAAGAAAGTTGCCATCATCGGTTACGGTTCCCAGGGCCACGCCCAAGCGTGCAACCTGAAAGATTCCGGTGTCGACGTAACCGTCGGTCTGCGTAAAGGTTCGGCTACCGTTGCCAAAGCCGAAGCTCACGGCCTGAAAGTGACCGACGTGGCCGCCGCTGTTGCCGGCGCCGACCTGGTCATGATCCTGACCCCGGACGAATTCCAGTCCCAGCTGTACAAGAACGAAATCGAGCCGAACATCAAGAAAGGCGCCACCCTGGCCTTCTCCCACGGTTTCGCGATCCACTACAACCAGGTTGTTCCGCGTGCCGACCTCGACGTGATCATGATCGCGCCGAAAGCGCCGGGTCACACCGTGCGTTCCGAGTTCGTGAAGGGCGGCGGTATCCCTGACCTGATCGCGATCTACCAGGACGCTTCGGGCAACGCCAAAAACGTTGCACTGTCCTACGCAGCTGGCGTGGGTGGCGGTCGCACCGGCATCATCGAAACCACCTTCAAGGACGAGACCGAAACCGACCTGTTCGGCGAACAAGCCGTACTGTGCGGCGGTACCGTTGAGCTGGTGAAAGCCGGTTTCGAAACTCTGGTTGAAGCTGGCTACGCGCCGGAAATGGCCTACTTCGAGTGCCTGCACGAACTGAAGCTGATCGTTGACCTCATGTACGAAGGCGGTATCGCCAACATGAACTACTCGATCTCCAACAACGCTGAATACGGCGAGTACGTGACCGGCCCGGAAGTGATCAACGCCGAATCCCGCCAGGCCATGCGCAATGCCCTGAAACGTATTCAGGACGGCGAATACGCCAAAATGTTCATCAGCGAAGGCGCGACCGGCTACCCTTCGATGACCGCCAAGCGTCGTAACAACGCCGCTCACGGTATCGAAATCATCGGCGAGCAACTGCGCTCCATGATGCCGTGGATCGGTGCCAACAAGATCGTCGACAAAGCCAAAAACTAAGTCGTCATCCTTGTACGAAAAACGCGGCCTCGGCCGCGTTTTTTCGTTTGAAACCGATGGTTCTGGTATAAAGCTGCATCGTTTGTGGCCGAACCGTCGTCACAGGCACCTGTCGAAACTTTCCAAACCGTTGCAAGGTAATGTCCATGAGCGAACGTCCCGAAGAGCCGAACCAGGCTTCTGACGCCGAAAGCCTGCTGCCCATCGATGAACATGTCGAGGAAGGGCACGACGCGGAAGGCCGTAAAGTCCGGCATCGTGGTATCTATCTGCTGCCGAATCTATTCACCACTGCGAACCTGTTCGCAGGGTTTTATTCCATCATCAACTCGATGAGTGCCCAGGCTGCCTTGAGCGCCGGTGACTCTGCGAATGCGAGCAAGTATTTCGCCTTCGCCGCGATCGCGATTTTCGTGGCCATGGTGCTCGATGGTCTTGATGGCCGTGTAGCGCGCATGACCAATACGCAAAGTGCCTTCGGCGCCGAGTATGACTCGTTGTCGGACATGGTCGCGTTCGGTGTAGCGCCGGCGCTGCTGGCCTTTGGCTGGGCATTGGGCGACATGGGCAAGGTCGGCTGGATGGTCGCCTTCATCTATGTCGCCGGTGCAGCATTGCGTCTGGCGCGTTTCAATACCCAGGTCGGTACGGCGGACAAGCGCTATTTCATTGGTCTGGCCAGCCCGGCGGCTGCAGGCGTGGTGGCGGGTATCGTCTGGGCGTTCAGCGATTACGGCATTCAGGGTTCGAAGATGTCGTTCCTGGTCGCCTTGATGGTGGCGGCTGCCGGCATGTTGATGGTCAGCAACATCAAGTACAACAGCTTCAAGGAGCTGGACTTGAAGGGGCGCGTGCCGTTCGTGGCGATCCTCGCCGTGGTGCTGGTGTTCGCCGTGGTGTTCAGCGATCCACCGCGAATTCTACTGCTGGTGTTCCTCGGTTACGCCGCTTCCGGCCCTGTGCAATACCTGTTGCGTCTTCGTCGTCACAAAAACGCCGAATGATGTAATTTCCCGCATACTCCGCAGTCTATGGGTGCATCTGTCCTCCAAAACTGCGGAGTTGCCATGCTGATCAAAATCCCCAAAGCGTCCGACTGCCATGAGTCGGATGTCACGCCTGAATCCATTTATCTTTCTCGTCGCCAATTGCTCGGAGCTACCGCTGCCGGTATCGCCGTGAGCAGCCTGCCGCGTTGGGCCACTGCCGGGGATGCGTCGCGTTATGTCGATGTCGAGCCGGGCAGGGCGCCTGCCTGGTTTGCTGAGAAGCTCCCTTCTACCAAGTGGGGCGCCGTCAACGTCAAGGATGAGGCGATCACGCCTTATAAAGACGCGACCCATTACAACAACTTCTATGAGTTCGGCACCGACAAGGGTGATCCGGCGGCCAATGCCGGTTCGCTGAAAACCGAGCCGTGGAGCGTTGTCGTCGATGGGGAAGTGGGTAAGCCCGGGCGTTACGCGCTGGAAGACTTCATGAAGCCGTACCAGTTGGAGGAACGTATCTATCGCCTTCGCTGTGTTGAGGCGTGGTCGATGGTCATCCCGTGGATCGGCTTTCCGATCTCTGCGCTGCTCAAACAGGTCGAACCCACCTCCAACGCCAAGTACATTCGCTTTGAGACTCTGCAGGATCCCAAAAGCATGCCGGGTCAGCGCTCAGGTTTCGCCCTGATCGACTGGCCATATGTAGAAGGCCTGCGCCTGGACGAGGCGATGAGTCCGCTGGCGATTCTGGCGGTTGGCATGTATGGCCGTGAGTTGCCGAATCAGAACGGTGCGCCGCTGCGCCTGGTAGTGCCGTGGAAGTACGGCTTCAAGAGTGTGAAGTCCATCGTGCGTATAAGTCTGGTCAGCGAGCAACCGAAAACTACCTGGCAGAGCATCGCGGCAGATGAGTACGGGTTTTATGCCAACGTGAATCCGACGGTTGATCACCCGCGCTGGACTCAGGCACGGGAGCGGCGTCTGCCGAACAGTCTGTTCAAGCCGAATGTGCGTGATACACAGATGTTCAACGGCTATGCGGATGAAGTCGCTTCTTTATATACAGGGCTCGATCTGCGGAAGAACTACTGATGCGATATCCGTTCTGGCGTGTAGGCGTTTTTATCGCTGCGGCGATTTGGCCATTGCTCTGGTTTTATCAAGCGTTCGCCGATTTGCTCGGGCCGGATCCTGGCAAAGTCCTGGTTGATCGATTGGGGCTGGGGACGTTGGTATTGCTGTTGATTACATTGAGCATGACGCCGTTGCAGAAATTGACGGGGTGGGCGGGCTGGATTGCTGTGCGCCGTCAGTTGGGACTTTGGTGTTTTGCCTATGTGGTTCTGCATTTGTTCAGCTATATGGCGTTTATCCTCGGCTTCGACTGGTCGCAGTTGGGCGTGGAGTTGCGTAAGCGGCCGTACATTATTGTGGGGACGTTGGGTTTCCTTGGTCTGTTGGCGTTGGCGGTGACTTCCAATCGCTACAGTCAGCGCCGTTTGGGTGTGCGCTGGAAGAAATTGCATCGGTTGGTGTATGTGATTCTCGGGCTGGGATTGCTGCATATGCTGTGGGTCGTGCGTGCTGATCTCAAGGAGTGGGCGATCTATGCCTTTATAGGTGCGGTGCTTTTACTGATGCGTGTACCTGCGGTTGCGCGTCGAATCCCGCGTTTGCTGACTAAAAAGCAGGTTTTGCAATAAAACTGAAATTAACGGTTGACGGCAGACTCTGGAAGTCTATAATTCGCCCCACTTCCGGCGCAGTCGAAACGGAAAACTCCTTTAGATTCAATGAGTTGCGCAGTTTTCGGCGGCGGCTTGCTTCAGTTCATCGAAGCCTGGAAGGAGTTGAAAGGGCGGTGATGTTTGGCTCTTTTGACGGTTCGATCTTCTCGGTCGAAAGCGGAGAAAAAGAGGTGTTGACAGCAGCGTGTAACGCTGTAGAATTCGCCTCCCGCTAACGAGAGATCGGAAGCGCAAGTGGTTGAAGTTGTTGAAGAATTCTTCGAAAGCTTCTGAAAATAATCACTTGACAGCAAATGAGGCTGCTGTAGAATGCGCGCCTCGGTTGAGACGAAAGATCTTAACCAACCGCTCTTTAACAACTGAATCAAGCAATTCGTGTGGGTGCTTGTGGGGTCAGACTGATAGTCAACAAGATTATCAGCATCACAAGTTACTCCGCGAGAAATCAAAGATGTA
>NZ_AZVL01000027.1:0-64652 GCF_000514195.1 Pseudomonas sp. URIL14HWK12:I6 | reverse complement strand
CTTGAAACGAATGGTGGGTGATGACGGGATCGAACCGCCGACATTCTGCTTGTAAGGCAGACGCTCTCCCAGCTGAGCTAATCACCCTTCGCTTCGGTGTGGCGCGCATTCTACGGAGCGACCCAACCTCTGGCAAGCACTTTTTTAATTAATTTTCTCAGGCCTTCCAAAGGCTTAGAGAAGGGTTGGCCTATGACCCGGCGAAGACAATAATGCCCCCCTTTGTATAAAGGAGAGACTCACCCCATGTGGTTCAAAAACCTGCTTATCTATCGCCTGACCCAAGACCTGCCTGTCGATGCCGAGGCGCTGGAAACTGCACTGGCCACCAAACTGGCGCGTCCATGTGCAAGCCAGGAGTTGACCACCTACGGTTTCGTCGCGCCGTTCGGCAAAGGCGAAGATGCGCCACTGGTGCACGTCAGCGGTGACTTCCTGCTGATCGCTGCGCGTAAAGAAGAACGCATTCTGCCGGGCAGCGTCGTGCGCGATGCGGTCAAGGAGAAGGTCGAAGAGATCGAAGCCGAGCAGATGCGCAAGGTCTACAAGAAGGAACGCGATCAGATCAAGGATGAAATCATCCAGG
The DNA here is from genome assembly GCF_000514195.1 of Pseudomonas sp. URIL14HWK12:I6. NCBI lineage: Bacteria > Pseudomonadati > Pseudomonadota > Gammaproteobacteria > Pseudomonadales > Pseudomonadaceae > Pseudomonas > Pseudomonas sp. URIL14HWK12:I6. The sequence continues at coordinate 64,066 of NZ_AZVL01000027.1, read as the reverse complement.
CGTTCCTGCCGCGCGCCTTTATCCGTCGCTCGTCGACCTTCGCCGCCATCGCGCCGAAACAGGGCCTGATCCTGGTCAACTCGGCCAGCCCGAAACGTGCCGAAGACCTGCTTTCCACAATGCGTGAAGTGCTCGGCACCCTGCCCGTGCGTCCGCTGACCGTGAAAACCGCACCGACCGCCGTGATGACCGAGTGGGTCACCACCCAGCAAGCAGCACCGGACTTCTTCGTACTGGACGAATGCGAGCTGCGCGATACCCACGAAGACGGCGGCATCGTGCGTTGCAAGCGTCAGGACCTGACCAGCGAAGAAATCCAGCTGCACCTGAGCACCGGCAAAGTAGTCACCCAATTGTCGCTGGCCTGGCAGGACAAACTGTCGTTCATGCTCGACGACAAGATGACCGTCAAACGCCTGAAGTTCGAAGACCTGCTGCAGGATCAGGCGGAACAGGACGGTGGCGACGAGGCTCTGGGCCAACTGGACGCCAGCTTCACCCTGATGATGCTGACCTTCGGCGACTTCCTGCCGGCACTGGTGGAAGCGTTGGGTGGGGAAGAGACTCCGCAGGGGATCTAAGGGCCCTGGCATGCACCCTCTTCTTATAGAAGGTGCCTGAAAAACAAAGATCGCAGCCTTCGGCAGCTCCTACATTTGGAATATGTTTTCCTGTAGGAGCTGCCGAAGGCTGCGATCTTTTTGCTGGCACCGTATGCTTAGCTTCCTAACGCTTTCACATAATAAGGAACAGGCCATGCGCGCACTGGCTGCACTCAGCCGCTTTGTCGGCAATACCTTCGCTTACTGGGTTCTGATTTTCGCGGTGATCGCGTTCCTGAAACCGGCGTGGTTCCTCGACCTCAAAGGCGCAATCGTGCCGCTGCTGGGGCTGGTGATGTTCGGCATGGGTCTGACCCTCAAACTTGACGACTTTGCTGCCGTCGCCCGCCATCCGTGGCGTGTGGCGTTAGGCGTGGTCGCACATTTCGTGATCATGCCCGGTGTGGCGTGGTTGCTCTGCCAGATCTTCCATCTGCCACCGGAAATCGCGGTCGGGGTGATTCTGGTGGGCTGCTGCCCAAGCGGCACCTCCTCCAATGTCATGACCTGGCTGGCACGCGGCGATCTGGCGCTGTCGGTGGCGATTGCTGCCGTCACCACCCTCCTCGCCCCGCTGCTGACCCCGGCGCTGATCTGGCTGCTGGCTTCGGCATGGTTGCCGGTGTCGTTCATGGAGTTGTTCTGGTCGATCCTGCAAGTGGTGTTGCTGCCGATCGTGCTCGGCGTGGTCGCGCAACGCGTGCTCGGCGACAGGGTGCGCCACGCGGTGGACGTGCTGCCACTGGTGTCGGTGGTCAGCATCGTGATCATCGTCACCGCCGTGGTGGCCGCCAGTCAGGCGAAGATTGCCGAATCCGGGCTGCTGATCATGGCCGTGGTGATGCTGCACAACAGCTTCGGCTACCTGCTGGGTTACTTCACCGGGCGCCTGTTCAAGTTGCCACTGGCGCAGCGCAAGTCGCTGGCGCTGGAAGTCGGCATGCAGAATTCGGGGTTGGGCGCGGCCTTGGCCAGCGCGCACTTTTCGCCGCTGGCGGCGGTGCCAAGCGCGTTGTTCAGCGTCTGGCACAACATTTCCGGGGCGTTGCTCTCGACGTACTTCCAGCGCATGAGCGAGAAAGAAGACCGTGAGGCGCTAGCGCAGCAGCCGGCCGACTGACCGGCAAACTTGATCCCCGGATTAATGCTCGGCAGACTGTTGCGCTACGCGGGGACGACCCTGCGGCTCGATCGAGTTATCAATCTGGGGACGGCCCCGTCAATCGATGGAGGTCTCTTATGTCCTGGATCATTCTGTTTTTCGCCGGCCTGTTCGAAGTCGGCTGGGCCGTCGGCCTGAAATACACCGACGGCTTCACCCGCCCGCTCCCCACCGTCCTGACCGTTGCGGCCATGGCCATCAGCCTTGGCCTGCTGGGTCTGGCAATGAAGGAATTGCCGCTGGGTACGGCTTATGCAATTTGGACCGGGGTCGGCGCCGTGGGCACGGTGATTGCGGGGATTATTCTGTTTGGCGAGTCGATGGCATTGATTCGGCTGGCCAGTGTGGCGTTGATCATTACCGGGTTGATTGGCCTCAAGGTCAGCGCTTAAGCAACTAGCGCTTTCGCGAGCAGGCTCGCTCCCACACTGGAGTGCATTTCAAATGTGGGAGCGAGCCTGCTCGCGAAGGGGCCCTTGAAGTCACCGATTACCTGACGGTGCCGCGCAACGCCCCCACCAAACCCTGTAATTTCGCCGGCTGCGCCGCCTCAACCTCGACCGCCGAACCCGCCACCAACGTCACCCGCGACCACAACCGCTTGAACAGCCCCTTGTTCGGATCGCGGCTGAAGAAACTCCCCCACAACCCTTGCAACGCCAGCGGAATCACCGGCACCGGCGTCTCTTCGAGAATCCGCGTCAGCCCGCCCTTGAACTCGTTGATCTCGCCATCGGTGGTCAACTTGCCTTCGGGGAAGATGCACACCAGCTCACCGTCCTTCAGATACTGGGCAATCCGGGTGAAGGCCTTTTCGTAGATCTGGATGTCTTCGTTGCGTCCGGCAATCGGAATTGTTCCCGCCGTGCGGAAGATAAAGTTCAGCACCGGCAGGTTATAGATTTTGTAGTACATGACAAAGCGAATCGGCCGACGCACCGCACCGCCGATCAGCAGCGCATCGACGAACGACACGTGGTTGCACACCAGCAGCGCCGCGCCCTCGTCCGGGATCGCCTCGAGGTTGCGGTGCTCGACGCGGTACATGGAATGGCTGAGCAGCCAGATCATGAAACGCATGCTGAACTCGGGGACGATCTTGAAGATGTAGGCGTTGACGCCGATGTTCAGCAGCGACACCACCAGGAACAGCTGCGGAATCGACAGTTTGACCACACTCAGCAACACGATCGAAACGATCGCCGAGACCACCATAAACAGAGCGTTGAGAATGTTGTTGGCGGCAATCACCCGCGCCCGCTCGTTTTCGGCGGTGCGCGACTGGATCAGCGCGTACAGCGGCACGATATAGAAACCACCAAAAATACCCAGGCCGATAATGTCGACCAGCACCGCCCAGGTATGCGCAAAGCCCAGCACTTCAGTCCAGTTGTGGCCGGTGACGCTCTCGGGGATTCCGCCGGAATGCCACCACAGCAACAGGCCGAACACGGTCAGACCGAACGAACCGAACGGCACCAGTCCGATCTCGACCTTGCGCCCGGAGAGTTTCTCGCAAAGCATCGAACCCAGCGCAATCCCCACCGAGAACACGGTGAGAATCAGGGTGACCACGGTTTCGTCGCCGTGCATCCATTCCTTGGCGTAGGCCGGGATCTGCGTCAGGTAAATCGCCCCGACAAACCAGAACCACGAGTTGCCGACAATCGAACGCGACACCGCAGGCGTCTGGCCCAGACCGAGTTTCAGCGTGGCCCAGGACTGGCTGAAGATGTTCCAGTTCAGGCGCATTTCCGGCGACGCGGCGGCCGCGCGCGGAATGCTGCGACTGGCGAGATATCCCAGCACCGCAATCCCGACAATCGCGGTCGAAACCAGCGGCGCGTAGTGCGTCGAGGACATGATGATCCCGGCGCCGATGGTCCCGGCGAGAATCGCCAGGAACGTGCCCATCTCCACCAGACCGTTGCCGCCGACCAGCTCATCCTCGCGCAACGCCTGCGGCAGGATCGAATACTTCACCGGCCCGAACAGCGCCGAATGCGTGCCCATGGCAAACAGCGCCACCAGCATCAGCGACAGGTGATCGAACAGGAAACCGATCGATCCGACGGCCATGATCGCGATTTCCGCGAGTTTGATCAGACGGATCAGCGCGTCCTTGGCGAATTTTTCCCCGAACTGCCCGGCCAGCGCCGAAAACAGAAAGAACGGCAGGATAAACAGCAGCGCACACAGGTTGACCCAGATCGAACGGTCACCTTCGATGGTCAGCCGATACAGAATGGCGAGGATCAGCGACTGCTTGAACACGTTGTCGTTGAACGCGCCCAGCGACTGCGTGATGAAAAACGGCAGGAAGCGCCGAGTGCGAAGCAGGTTGAACTGTGAGGGGTGACTCATCTTCCGTGTTTCCCTGAGGTCGGTAGAGAATGGCCTGGATCTGCTTATTGGAATCTCGATCGGCGTTCCAGGCCACACCTTACCTAAACTTTTCAGGTTATTTCTTCAACCCTGCAATACAAGGTGAGACAAACAGCCCACCGCGCCACGCGCCTTGCACGGTGCGTTTACCGACGATCAGCCACATCACCGCCAGCAAGCTCACCAGCATGCAGCCGACCACGCTGAAAAAACCGAGGTTCAGCGTGCTGGCGAGCTTGAGGGTCGCCAGCGAATACACGCCCAGCGGGAAGGTAAAACCCCACCAGCCGAGGTTGAACGGGATGCCGTCACGCAGGTAACGCGCGGTGATCAGCAGCGCCATCAACATCCACCACAAGCCGAAGCCCCACAGGGTGATACCGGCGATCAGCCCCACGCCTGCAGCGATTTCACCGATGCCCGGCAGGCCGTTGGCGGCGAAGATCGCCGGTGCATCAGCGCCCAGCAGCAACATGCCCAACGCACCGGTACCGATCGGGCCGAGGGCCAGCCAGCTCGAAGCGGCCATGTTTTCGTGGGGCAGTTTATGCAGGGCCATGCGCAGCAGCAGGATGGTCAGAATGCTGAACGCCACCGGCAGGGAAAATGCCCAGAGCACGTAGCTTGTGGTCAGCACCACCAGTTGCGCATGGGCATCAGCCAGATGCGGCGCGAGCAAGCCACCGCTGGCCGCTGCCACTTCTGCGGCGACTACCGGCAACAGCCAGACCGCGGTCATCTGGTCGATGCTGTGTTCCTGGCGGGTAAACATCATGTAGGGGATCAACACGCCGCAGGCCAGCGACATCGCCACGTCGAGCCACCACAGTACTTCGGCAAGATGAATCACCCCCTCACCCCAGCGTGGCAGACCGAACAGCAGAAAGCCGTTGATGATGGTCGCCAGGCCCATGGGGATGGTGCCGAAGAACATCGAAACGGTGGAATGGCCGAAGATCCGCCGCGCTTCATCGAAGAAGAGAACCCAGCGCGCGGCATAGGCAAAGGTAAACAGGGTGAACAACAGAATGTTGAACAGCCACAACCCTTCGGCCACCGCGTGCACCCCGGGGATCGCCACCGGCAGTTGCGCCAGGGCCAGGGCCAGCACGCCGGTGCCCATGGTCGCGGCGAACCAGTTCGGGGTGAATTGACGGATCACTTCACGCGGATGCTGAAGCTGGCTGAACGGCTTGATGCCGGGTTTGGCTATGTTGGGGCAAGTCATCATGAACTCCTGTCCTCAGGTGAGGTTGAGTCCATGGTAGAACCGAATCGAATATCTATATAACGGGTAATTTCTCTATCTGTTATCTACTTTACAGATAATCGTCTAGACACTGCCTTCGCTTTCGATCACCAGAATCCGCGCCGCGCCCTGCGGATGCGCCACGTGCTCGGTGCCGACCGAGGCGTAGAAGATATCGCCGACCTCAAGCAGCACCTGCTTTTCTTCACCCTGTTCGCGATAGCGCATCTGCACCTGACCATCGAGCACCACAAACACTTCCTCACCATCGTTGACGTGCCATTTGTACGGCTGATCAGTCCAGTGCAGGCGCGTGGTGATGCCGTTCATGTTGGCGATGTCCAGCGCACCCCAGGCACGCTCGGCGGTGAACGACTTGCTGCGGATAATCTTCATCTGTCGATCCGTGAAAAGAAGGCCGGACAAAGGTAGCTGAAACCATCACGTTTATGGAGTGCTGCAAGCCTTCACTGCTTGCGGGCGCAGGCTGAGCAACAGCGCGGCGCCGGCCAGGACGATCAATCCGGCGCCGTAGCCGTCGGTGGTCGCCAGCAACCCATAGGCTCGGGTCAAATGCCCGGCCAACAAGGCCGGCAGGCAGAACGCCAGATAACTCAGCGCGTAGTACGCCGACATCAAACCGGCCCGTTCATGCGGCAGGGCCAACGGCACCAGACTGCGCACCGCGCCGAGAAACCCCGAGCCAAAGCCGCAACCGGCGACCAGTGTGCCGAGGAAAAACAGCGCCAGACTGGCGCTGTGCACCCCAAGCAGAATCAGCAGCACGCCGATAGGCAGCAGACTGGCGCCGATTTGCAGGGCTTTGCCGGCGGGACGATTGCGCAAAGTGAAAATCATCAGCGCCCCGGTCACGGTCAACGCCGAGACAGTCGCGCCGCCGATCAGGTTCGACGTCGAGCCCGTGGCGGTGCGCACCAGCGACGGTGCCAGTGAGGCAAAAAAGCCGCCGAGGGCCCAGGTTGCGGTGTTCAGCGGCAGCACACGCCATAAGGTCGAACGCGCCTGAACCGGCACATGCAGGGTCGGCCGCAGTGAAGCCCAAGCCCCGGATTGCGGGGTGACGCTTTCCGGCAGACGCCAGACATACACCGCCTGCAACACAAACAGCGCCAGCAGCAGCCAGTAAGTCAGTTGCAACGGCGCCGGGGCGAACTCGGCCAGCAAGCCGCAGCCCATGCTGCCCAGCGCCATGCCGAGCAACGGTGCGACGCTGTTGATCAACGGCCCTTGCTGACGGTCGGTGTCGAGCAGCGTCGCGCTCAAAACAGCGGTGGCCATGCCGGTGGCAAAACCCTGCAATACGCGGGCACTGATCAGCCAGGCAACACTGTCGGCGCTGATAAACAGCAACATCGCTAGCGCATTGAGCAGCACGGCAGTGAAAATCACCGGTTTACGTCCCAGGTGATCGGACAGCGATCCGACCGTCAGCAGCGCCGCCAGCAGACTCAGCGCATACACGCCGAAAATCAGGGTCAGCACCGCTGCCGAGAAGTGCAGTTGATCCTGATACAGGTGATACAACGGCGTCGGCGCCGTGGAAGCGGCGAGAAAACTGAGTAAGGTGATCGCCAGAAAAATCAGGCTGCCACGGTTGGAAGCAAGGCTGGTCATGGGCACACTCCGCAAAAGCTAATTTTTTGCTTTTGCGGAGTGTGCTCCCGGCTTTGGCTTAAAGCAAATTCTTTGTGTTAAGGTCTGACGCATGGCTATTAAAGAAAGTTTACGCCCCGGTGGCCGCAGTGCCCGGGTGCAAGAGTCGATTCATTCGGCAGTTCGCGCGCTTCTGCAAGAACAGGAGCGCAGCAGCGTGACCGTCCCGCAAATCGCGGCGCGCGCCGGGGTCACGCCGTCGACGATCTATCGGCGCTGGGGTGATCTGGCGGCGTTGCTCGCCGACGTAGCCCTCGCTCGCATGCGCCCGGACAGCGAACCGGCGGTGACCGGTGACCTGCGTGGTGACATTCGCGCCTGGGCTGAACAGTATCTCGACGAGATGAGCTCAGAGCCGGGGCGCAACATGATGCGCGATGTGCAGGCCAGCGCCACGCCGGGGTACTGCGTGACGATTCTTGGTGGGCAGTTGCAGACCATCATTGACCGCCACCCCGATGAAGCAGCGCCGAGCGTTGATCGGTTGATCAATCTGGTGGTGGCGCCGGTGGTGTTCCGGATTCTGTTTTCGGCGGCGGCGCTGGAGGTGGATGAGCTGCATCGGTTGATCGATATCGCACTGCGACAGGACTGACGCTTTCGCGAGCAGGCTCGCTCCCACAGGGGATTGCATTCCAAATGTGGGAGCGAGCCTGCTCGCGAAGAGGCCTGACCAGTCACCTCAGAACCACCCGGTTTCAAACCTGCGACACCCCGCCACGCCACGACCTTGGTCGACACTGACTAACCGCCATACTCATGCGAGACTGTCCGCCCGGGCAGGACTGCCGGGGAGTCTTTTGTCGGGAGTGTTGCATGTCGCTGTCCACCGGGCTGATCGCCGCCGTCGCCCTGGCCTATATGGCCATCATGTTCGCCATCGCCTTCTACGGCGACCGTCGCAGCACACCGTTGCCGCCGCGGATGCGCGCGTGGGTGTACAGCCTGTCGCTGGCGGTTTATTGCACCAGTTGGACGTTCTTTGGCGCGGTTGGTCAGGCGGCGGAACAGCTGTGGTCATTCCTGCCGATCTACCTCGGACCGATCCTGTTGCTGCTGGGCGCGCCGTGGGTCCTGCAGAAAATGGTGATGATCAGCAAGCAGGAGAACATCACCTCGATTGCCGACTTCATCGCCGCGCGCTACGGCAAATCGCAATCGCTGGCGGTGGTGGTGGCGCTGATCTGTCTGGTCGGCGTCCTGCCCTATATCGCTCTGCAACTCAAAGGCATCGTCCTTGGCGTGAACCTGCTGATCGGCGCCGGGGCCGACGCCATGGGCACCCGCGCCCAGGACACCGCGCTGATCGTGTCGCTGGTACTGGCGCTGTTCACCATCGTCTTCGGTACGCGCAACCTCGATGCCACCGAGCACCACCGCGGCATGGTGCTGGCGATTGCGTTTGAATCGCTGGTCAAGCTGTTCGCCTTTCTCGCCGTTGGCGCGTTCGTGACCTATGGCCTGTACGACGGTTTTGACGACCTGTTCAATCAGGCGATGCTCGCGCCACGCCTCGAGGAATACTGGAAGGAAACCATCAACTGGCCGTCGATGGTAGTGCAGACCGGGGTGGCGATGATGGCGATCATCTGCCTGCCACGGCAGTTTCACGTCACGGTGGTGGAGAACATCGACCCGCAGGACCTGCGTCTGGCCAAGTGGGTGTTCCCGGCGTATCTGGCGCTGGCCGCGCTGTTCGTGGTGCCGATCGCCCTCGCCGGGCAGATGATGCTGCCGAGTCACGTGTTGCCCGACTCGTTCGTGATCAGCCTGCCGTTGGCCCAGGCCCATCCGGCATTGGCGTTGCTGGCGTTCATCGGCGGTGCGTCGGCGGCCACCGGCATGGTGATTGTGGCCAGCGTGGCACTGTCGACCATGGTTTCCAACGACATGCTCTTGCCGTGGTTACTGCGACGTAACAACGCCGAGCGCCCGTTCGAAGTGTTCCGCCAGTGGATGCTCTCGGTGCGCCGCGTGAGCATCGTGCTGATTCTGCTGCTGGCCTACGTCAGCTACCGCTTGCTCGGCTCTACCGCGAGTCTGGCGACCATCGGCCAGATCGCCTTCGCCGCCGTCACCCAACTGGCCCCGGCGATGCTCGGCGCGCTGTACTGGAAACAGGCCAACCGTCGCGGGGTGTTCGCCGGTCTGGCCGCCGGTACGTTCCTCTGGTTCTACACGCTGATCCTGCCGATTGCCGCCCACAGTCTCGGCTGGTCGCTGAGCACGTTCCCGGGCCTTTCGTGGCTGCACAGCAACCCGCTGAACCTGCCGATCACCCCGCTGACCCAAGGCGTGGTGCTGTCACTGGCGGGCAACTTCACGTTGTTCGCCTGGGTCTCGGTGCTGTCGCGTACACGGGTTTCGGAGCACTGGCAGGCCGGGCGCTTCATCGGTCAGGAAATCAGCGCGCGGCCGAGTGCGCGTTCGATGCTCGCAGTGCAGATCGATGATTTGCTGCAACTAGCGGCACGCTTTGTCGGTGAAGAACGTGCGCGGCAGAGCTTCATTCGTTTCGCCTACCGGCAGGGCAAGGGCTTCAACCCGAACCAGAACGCCGACGGCGAATGGATCGCCCACACCGAACGCTTGCTGGCCGGCGTGCTCGGCGCGTCTTCGACACGGGCGGTGGTAAAAGCGGCGATTGAAGGTCGGGAAATGCAGCTGGAGGACGTGGTGCGCATCGCCGACGAAGCCTCGGAAGTCCTGCAGTTCAACCGCGCCTTGCTGCAAGGCGCGATCGAAAACATTACCCAGGGCATCAGCGTGGTCGACCAGTCGCTGAAGCTGGTGGCCTGGAACCGCCGCTATCTGGAGTTGTTCAACTACCCGGACGGTTTGATCAGCGTCGGCCGGCCGATTGCCGACATCATTCGCTACAACGCCGAACGTGGCCTGTGCGGCCCCGGCGAGGCGGAAGTCCACGTCGCCCGGCGCCTGCACTGGATGCGTCAGGGCCGTGCGCACACCTCCGAACGCTTGTTCCCCAACGGCCGGGTGATCGAGCTGATCGGCAACCCGATGCCCGGCGGCGGTTTCGTCATGAGTTTCACCGACATCACCGCGTTCCGCGAAGCCGAGCAGGCGCTGACTGAGGCCAACGAAGGCCTGGAGCAACGGGTCAGCGAGCGTACGCAGGAGCTGTCGCAGCTCAACGTCGCACTGACCGAAGCCAAGGGCCATGCCGAGGCGGCGAACCAATCGAAAACCCGTTTCCTCGCCGCCGTCAGCCATGACTTGATGCAGCCGTTGAACGCCGCGCGCCTGTTCTCTGCCGCCCTGTCCCATCAGGACGACGGCTTGAGCAGCGAGGCGCAGAAACTGGTGCAACACCTCGACAGTTCGCTGCGTTCGGCAGAAGACCTGATCAGCGACCTGCTGGATATTTCCCGCCTGGAAAACGGCAAGATCAACCCCGATCGCAAACCGTTCGCGCTCAATGAGCTGTTCGATACGCTCGGCGCCGAATTCAAGGCGCTGGCCCAGGAACAAGGCCTGAAGTTCCGTGTGCGCGGCAGCCAGTTGCGCATCGACAGCGACATCAAATTGCTGCGGCGGATTCTGCAGAACTTCCTGACCAACGCTTTCCGCTATGCCAAGGGCCCGGTGCTGCTGGGCGTACGTCGGCGCGATGGCGAGTTGAGCCTGGAAGTGTGGGATCGCGGGCCGGGAATTCCGGAAGACAAACAACAAGTGATTTTCGAGGAGTTCAAGCGCCTCGACAGCCATCAGACCCGCGCCGAAAAAGGTCTTGGGCTGGGCCTGGCGATTGCCGACGGTTTATGTCGCGTGCTCGGCCATACCCTGCGCGTACGTTCGTGGCCGGGGCGCGGCAGCGTGTTCAGTGTCAGTGTGCCGCTGGCCCGGGCGCAATCTCTGCCACAGAAAACTGCGGTGGAGTTGAACGGCAAGCTGCTCAGCGGCGCGCAGGTGCTGTGCATCGACAATGAAGACAGCATTCTGATTGGCATGAACAGCCTGCTGACCCGCTGGGGCTGTCAGGTGTGGACGGCGCGCAATCGCGAAGAATGCGCGGCGTTGCTGAACGAGGGTGTGCGACCGCAACTGGCACTGGTCGACTATCACCTGGACCACGGCGACACTGGAACCGAGCTGATGGCGTGGTTGCGCACCACGCTGGGTGAGCCGGTACCAGGGGTGGTGATCAGCGCCGATGGTCGTCCGGAGACGGTGGCGCAGGTGCATGCGGCGGGGCTGGATTATCTGGCCAAACCGGTGAAACCGGCGGCGTTGCGGGCGTTGTTGAGTCGGTATGTGCCGTTGTAACCGTTCGACTTGAGTGTTGCAGCGCTACCACTGACGCCTTCGCGAGCAAGCCCGCTCCCACTTTTGGAATGCATTCACTGTGGGAGCGAGGCTGCTCGCGAAGCTCTTCGGGTTATTCCGGGAGCTCGACCAGCCCATCGACATCGGTCATCGCCCGCTCCAGCAGATCCGCCGGCAAACTCTTGCTGGCCCGCGCGCCGAGCAATTTGAGCTGCTCACTGCGGCTGACCAGGTTGCCGCGCCCTTCCGTGAGTTTGTTGCGCGCCGAGCTGTAGGCCTTGTCCAGCTGTTGCAGGCGATTGCCGACTTCGTCCAGATCCTGAATGAACAGTACGAACTTGTCGTACAGCCAGCCGGCACGCTCAGCGATTTCCCGGGCGTTCTGGCTCTGCCGCTCCTGCTTCCACAGGCTGTCGATCACCCGTAACGTCGCCAGCAACGTGGTCGGACTGACGATCACGATGTTGCGGTCGAACGCTTCCTGGAACAACGCCGGCTCGGCCTGCAATGCGGCCGAAAACGCCGCTTCGATCGGCACGAACAGCAAGACGAAATCGAGGCTGTGCAGGCCTTCCAGACGCTTGTAATCCTTGCCGGCGAGGCCCTTGACGTGGCTGCGCAGAGACAGCACGTGCTGCTTGATCGCGACCTGCCCGAGGGTGTCATCTTCGGCGGCAACGTACTGCTGATAGGCAGTGAGGCTGACCTTGGAGTCGACCACCACCTGCTTGTCGCCCGGCAGGTAAATGATCACATCCGGCTGGAAGCGCTCGCCGTCCGGCCCCTTGAGATTGACTTGGGTCTGGTACTCGCGGCCCTTCTCCAGACCCGCGTGTTCCAGCACCCGTTCAAGAATCAGTTCCCCCCAGTTGCCTTGGGTCTTCTGGCCCTTGAGGGCGCGGGTCAGGTTGGTCGCTTCGTCGCTCAGGCGCAGATTCAGCGCTTGCAGACGCTCCAGCTCCTTGGCCAGCGAGAAGCGTTCGCGGGCTTCGGCCTGATAGCTTTCTTCCACGCGTTTTTCGAAGGATTGGATGCGTTCTTTCAGCGGATCGAGCAACTGCCCGAGGCGCTGTTGACTGGTCTCGGCAAAACGCTGTTCACGTTCATCGAAGATCTTCCCTGCCAGCTCGGCGAATTGCGCGCGCAGCTCATCGCGCGAGCCTTGCAGGTCGTTGAGGCGTTGTTGATGGCTTTCCTGTTGCTCGCGCAGTTCGGCGTTGAGCGACGCGGCCTGAGCGTCGAGACGCCGCAATTCGGCTTCTTTGTTGGCGCGCTCGATGTTCCACGCGTGGGAAGCGTCACGGGCATCATCGCGCTCGATCTGCAGCAGCTCGACTTCGCGGCGCAGGGCCGCCAGCTCCGCCTGTTTGGCGGCATTGGCCTGGCCGAGGTCGACGATTTCATCGCGGCTGGCTTCAAGTTGGGCGTTGAGCCCGTCCTGCGCCAGTTGCGCCATGGCCAGACGCTCTTCGAGCAAGGCGACCTCGGCTTGCCGATCACTGGCCCGCCGTTGCAGTTGCCAGGCCAGCGCCAGCAGCGGCAATCCCGCGCCCGCCAGACCCAGCAACACGCTGGTCAAGTCCATAGCCATAGCCACTCCTGCCGATTCGATAAAGCCTGAAGGTTAACCAAGCCGTGGGGCGTTGGACAGCTCAGTCTTCGAGCAGTCCGAGTTCCCGTTGTGCACGCCGGTCGCCGGCGCGGGCGGCCTGGCGCAGCAGATCCTGCCCGATGCGCCGATCACGGGCATTGCCGCACTCGCGGCACATCAATTGGCCGAGACGACTTTGCGCGGCGACCACGCCTTCGCGCGCCGGTTGCTTGAGCAGGCGCCCCGCCAGATGCTTGGCATTACGGCTATCGCCCAGGCGCGGGCTGTCGAGCAGCCATTCGGCCACACGCACGGAAAATCGCTTGGGAGGGGTAACACGAGGGTGTTCGGAGGTAACAGAGTCTGATACTGAGCGAAACTTCATAAAACACTGTGGGACAGATCGGAAGGCGCGCCACTCTACTCTCTTTTTCGTACAGGTAAAGTCGAAAAAAACCCGGCACGCCCGTCCTAGAGCAAGCGCTAGGGACAATCCACAGAAGCTGTGGATAACTCAGTGGACAACCGCTCCCGAACCTCCGCAAAGCCTTGTGGAATGGGGCTCGCAGTCAAACTGACGATTTTTTCACCAACAAAAAAAGACGATATTTTTCATTGACTTAAACTTTTGATACAGGCAGCCATCGGGGTCAGGATTGATATGACAGCAAGGTTACCGTCTGCGCAACTAATGTGCACAAGTACCTGTTACCCGGTTATATCGATGCGCTTTTTTGGCCCTTTTGGCGCCTCGGACTGGGGATAAGCGGGCTGACGATGGACATGGCTGCACGCTTTTGTGGCGACGGATGGTTTCTTCGCGAGCAGGCTCGCTCCTGCAATCGGCCCCGTTCTCCTGTGGGAGCGAGCCTGCTCGCGAAGGGGCCAGCCCTGTCCCCGGTGATCCGCGCCACCGACCGAAATCTTTTTTTGCCGCCGGGTTTGCATTGCCCAGGACGTTCCGTTACTATTCGCGGCGTTAGTACCAAGCTGAAAGTCAATTCCGGTCGAACACATCCCCACGGTCAACCTTCTTCCCAGAAGCCCTTCACCGAAAAAAGCGGGAACGACCCCTCGATGGTTTCCAGGTAAATCTTCCGCCGACACTGCCTTTGAATGAATGCAAAGGGTGTTGCGAAGACCACTTACTCTGACCGAACCAGCCTGCAAATTGATCAGGATCTTCACCCCGGGCCCAGAACCTTTGCCCTCGATGTGTTGCCTGTCCTCCTAAGTACCTACCTGCCAGCCCAAGCGCGCCAACTTAATAGCGCTTCAAACTGGCTGCTTTGTTCCAGTCGGGTTCTTTGTTCGACCAATGGTGGTCGACATTACTGGAACGTTTTAACGTTGCACGGTTCTTATCCGTGTCATTTGTAGGAACACCTAATAACTATGTCTACTCAAATCCAGACTCAGGATGCCATTCGCACCCTAACCAACGCTTTTGCCCCAATGAACTGCCTGATCATGGCCGCTCGCAAAGGCTGCTTCAGCTTCACCGTGGTCAATGAACACGGGATCGCTCGCCACAGCGAGCGTCTGTACCCAGATCAGTACTCCAGCGCCGAACCGCTGCAGGCCATTATTGATCGTACGCGTCAGGCATTGATTGCCTGAGAGCCGAAAAGGCTGCAAAAGCAAAAGCCCCGCACAAAATGCGGGGTTTTTTATTGCCCGATATTTCGCTTTTAGCCATTCACGCCTAAGCACCTTCGGATATAACGCCTGTGGCTCGCTGCCGGAAATATTTTAAAAACAGGCCTTTACGTCGCGAATATGACACTACACTTCAACTCAAGCGGCTTGATCCGCTTTCGGCGAGCCTGAGTCGATCCACTGCTGCCAAGGCCCTTTCAGGTATCGCCGGCCAATTACAAGATCCGAGGGTTTTATGGGTATCGCTGCCAGCGAACTGTGCCGCTATGTGATCCGTCCCACACTGATCTATCTGGGACGCCACTGCGCAACTGCCGAATCCCTGCTACTGGGCATTGCCGCCAGCCAGTCCGCCCTCGGTTCCGCCCTGCATGACCGCCGTGGCCACGGCCTCTACCGGATTGCCGAGCACCGCCACCAGGCCCTTTGGGATCACTATCTGGCACTCGATCCGGAGCGTGCGAGCCTGGTTCGCGGCCTCGCCAGCCAACATGCCTTTTTGAGCGGCCCGCACCTAGAATTGACCGTCAACCTGCGTTACGCCACCGCCATCGCCTGGCTGCTGGTAGAAGAACAACACACCCCCCTCCCCGCCCCGGACGATCTGCTGGGCATGGCGCGAATCTGGCGTCAGACCTTCCAGCCGCAAGGTCGTCTGCGCGACTTCACCTACGCCTGGCAAACCTGTGTTTCACCGGTGAATCAGGTCGCGTGTTGACTGGCGAGTTTCAGAAGATCGCTCAACAGGTCGCGAATCTGGTCGGATTGTCCTACAAAACCGCTCTAACTCAAGCCATACGGACTATAGCGCTGGGACGAAAATGTTGGTAATTTTCGCCCCGGTGATCACCAGGAGTTCTAATAATGAAAAAAGTCATGCTCAAAACCACCCTTAGCCTCGCCGTTACCATGGCATCCACCCAGATCTTCGCAGCTGGCTTTGCCATCAACGAACACAGCATCAGCGGGATGGGCACTGGTTACGCTGGGCGATCCTCTTCTGCCGACGACGCAAGCACTGTTTATGGCAACCCTGCCGGCATGTCGCGCCTCACGCGCGAACAAGTCACCGGCGGTGTTGCATTCCTCGATGCCAAGACCGATATCAGCGACGCCAGCTCCAGCCCTAACGGCGGCAGCAACAAAGGCGACATGGTGCCCTTCACCTCCGTACCTATGGGCTTCTACGTCAAACCGATCGATGAGCATTGGGCATTCGGCCTCGGCGTGTACGTGCCGTTCGGTCTGATTACCGACTACGAAAAAGGCTTTGGCGGCCGTTACTTCGGCAGCAAGTCCGAAGTACAAGTCATCACTTTCCAGCCAACTGTCAGCTACAAGTTCAACGACGTGGTGTCGATCGGTTTCGGTCCGACCATCAACCGCATCGACGGCACGCTGGAATCCAACCTGTCGATCACTCAGGCTGCGCCGGACGGCAAGGTCAAGATCAAGGGTGACGACACCGCGCTGGGCTACAACATCGGCGTGCTGGTACAGGCCACCGACACCACTCGTCTGGGTCTGACCTACCACTCGAAAGTCGATTACAAGCTCGAAGGCAACACCAAGGTCAACTACGGCGTATTGGGCGCCGTCGGCCTAAGCGCCCAGCAGAAGTACGACGCTTCGCTGAAGATCACCACCCCTGAATCCGTGGACTTCTCGGTTACTCAGGCGATCAACGATCGCTGGAACGTTTACGCCGGTTCGACCTGGACCCGCTGGAGCCAGTTGAAGAAGATCACCGTTGAAAACTCGGGCGTACAGCCGCTGCTGGCCGGTCAGTTCGGCGAGATTACCGAAGAGCAGAACTGGCACGACTCCTGGGCTTACGCCGTGGGTACTTCGTATCAGTTGAACAAGGAATGGGTACTGCGTACCGGTCTGACCTTCGACCAGTCGCCGACCAACAACGTCGACCGTTCGCCACGCATCCCGACCGGCGACCGCACGATCTTCAGCATCGGTGCCGGCTGGAGCCCGACCGAAGACCTGACCATCGACGTCGCTTACTCGTACCTGAAGGAAGAGTCGGTCAAGATCCACAACCAGAACGATCGTGGCCAGACCTACGATGCCAAGTATGAAAACTCGGCAAACGGTTTCGGTGTTGGCGCAACTTACCGCTTCTGATGCTGCACGGCGAGGCTAACCCCTCGCCCACAGAAAAGCCCCGCTCTCTTTACAGAAAGCGGGGCTTTTTAATACCTGTTCAAACACCCCAGATCAAATGTGGGAGCGGGCTTGCTCGCGAATGCGGTCTGACATCCAGAACAAGTGCTGAATGATCCGCAGCCCTCGCGAGCAAGCCCGCTCCCACAAAAAGCGTGTGTTATCAATTGAGAGGTTTTGAGGCGATAGCCTTTTCAACCGCCGCAATAAACTCCGGATCATCGGGTTTGGTCAGACTGGAGAAATTCGCGATCACCTTGCCCTGACGATCAATCACGTACTTGTAGAAATTCCACTTCGGCGCACTGCTCTGTTCGGCCAGCACCTTGAACAGGTGAGTAGCATCGTCGC
Source organism: Pseudomonas sp. URIL14HWK12:I6 (assembly GCF_000514195.1). NCBI lineage: Bacteria > Pseudomonadati > Pseudomonadota > Gammaproteobacteria > Pseudomonadales > Pseudomonadaceae > Pseudomonas > Pseudomonas sp. URIL14HWK12:I6. The sequence goes on along the minus strand of NZ_AZVL01000027.1, from coordinate 46,931 downwards.
CACGGACCTTCTGCGGTTCGGTCATGGTGAACGTCACGCCGTAGTTGGCGTAGCAGACCTTGGCGGTTTCGGCGCTGTCCCTGGACTCCTGCTTGAAGTCATTGGACGGCACGCCGAGCATTTCCAGGCCTTGCGCCTTGTAATGCTGATTGAGCGCTTCGAGGCCCTCGAACTGCGGGGCGAAGCCGCAGAAACTGGCGGTATTGACCACCACCAGCGGCTTGCCGGCGTAGCGCTGGCACAGATCGACGGATTCCTTGGCGCGCAACTTGGGCAACGAACCTTGCAGCGCCTCCGGACAGTCAGCGGCCTGGGCCAGTCCGGTCAACGCCATCAGCAACGCGGGTACAGCACACCAGCGCATGAGCATGTCGGGGCATCCTTTGAGCAGTCATCAGACTCCCGACGTTACTCGCCATCCAAGCCTACAAGCAAGCGCCCAGGCCCAACTGCATTAACGCCAGGCCGCCCTGATGCCAGCCCCACCACACCAGCGCCAGCAACAGCGCGCCGAGTGCGGTGAAGGCGATTTGAGGCCAGGAGCGTTTCATACGGCGCCGACAGCCGGCTGCAGACGTGCCACAGGACGCTCGCGTACCGGCCAGTTCAGCGCGGCTGCCAGCAGACTCAAGAGAATCGCCACTTGCCAGATCAAGTCATAACTCCCGGTACGGTCATACACCACCCCACCCAGCCAGCCGCCGAGGAACGAGCCGAGCTGATGAAAGAGGAACACGATACCGCCGAGCATGGACAGATTGCGCACGCCAAACAAGGTCGCCACCGTGCCGTTGGTCAATGGCACCGTCGACAGCCAGAGGAAGCCCATGGCCATGCCGAACAGGTACGCCGAGGTCGTCGTCACCGGCAGCCACAGGAACAGCACGATCACCACCGCACGCAGCAGGTACAACGCCGTCAGCAGACGCGGCTTGGACATGCGCCCACCGAGCCAGCCGGCAGTATAAGTGCCGAAGATATTGAACAGCCCGATCAGCGCCAGCACCGTGGTACCGACCGTCGCCGGCAGATGCTGATCGACCAGATAGGCCGGCAGGTGCACACCGATGAACACCACCTGGAAGCCGCAAACGAAAAAGCCGAACGCCAACAGCCAGAACCCCGAGTGGGAGCAGGCTTCGCGCAGCGCTTCAGACAGGGTCTGTTCATGGCCGAGCACCGGCAGCGGTTTGTCCTTGAGCATGCTCACCAACGGCACAATCATCGCCACCAGCAAACCGAGTACCAACAGCGCCGCCGACCAGCCGAGCCAGCCGATCAAACCCAGCGTGCCCGGCAACATCGCAAACTGGCCGAACGAACCGGCAGCACTGGCGATGCCCATGCCCATGCTGCGTTTTTCCGGCGGCACCGCACGACCGACCACGCCGAGAATCACCGAGAACGACGTACCGGACAGACCGATACCGATCAACAGACCGGCACTCAGCGACAGGGTCAGTGCCGAATCGGACAGCCCCATGCACACCAGGCCCGCGGCATAAAGCACGCCGCCGACCAGCACCACTTTCGCCGCCCCGAAACGGTCAGCCAGCGCGCCAGTGAACGGCTGCGCCAGACCCCAGATCAGGTTCTGCAAGGCGATCGCGAAGGCAAACACTTCGCGCCCCCAGCCGAACTGCGCACTCATCGGCGACAGGAACAGACCGAAGCCGTGCCGCACGCCCAATGACAACGCCAGAATCAGCGCACTTCCCAGCAACACCCAACCGCACGTACGCCACATCGATGTCATTGTTATTCTCCGTTCGCGGGTATATACCCGCTTAAATCCGGAAAAACCGGCCCTCAGGCCAGTTCATCCAACAGTCGCAGCAAGGTTTCACGCTTCTCGGCGCCCAGGCGATCGATCAATCGCTGTTGCGCCGCTTCCCAGGCCGGCAGCGCCGCCGCGAGGCGTTGTGCACCGGTTTCGGTGAGACGGACGATGCGGTTACGCATGTCCTCGCCCTCGGCCAGCGCCACCAGGCCCTCGCCTTCGAGCACCCGCAGGTTGCGCCCCAGGGTGCTGCGATCCAGACCCATGGCTTCGGCCAGTTCCGAGATGCTCGGTTGATCCAGACGCTGCAGGTTGCACAGCAAAGAATACTGGGCAACGTTGATCCCGAAGCCGTCGAGAGCGCCGTCGTAATGCCTGCTGACGCCACGAGCGGCGCGACGCAGGTTGGTGCACAAACACTGAGAAGGAAGCATGATGCGTGTATATACCCGCGACTGTGTTAAATCAAGTTACACATGAGTTTTACCACTACATTTGTAGCGCCTGACAGGCCGCTTTCGCGAGCAGGCTCGCTCCCACAGGGGAATGCATTCCAAATGTGGGAGCGAGCCTGCTCGCGAAGAGGCCGGCGGTGTCTTGGCAATATGTCAGACCAACACCACCCCAACCAACACCACCATCTCCAGCAATTCCAGCAACGCCCCCGCCGTATCGCCCGTAGTCCCGCCCAACCGCCGCATCATCACCCGCCGCAGCCAGACAAACCCGACCAACGCGAAAACCAGCGCAACAATCGCTTTCACCCCGCCGATCAACAAACAACCCAGCGCACTCGCCCCAAGCACCCACCAACCAGCTCTACGCGGCAAATGATCAGCCAACGCCTGCCCCAACCCACCCGCGCGCACATACGGCGTGGTCAGAAACAGCCCTAGCAGCGCCGCCCGCCCCAACAACGGAACGATGATCAACATCACTGCGTACCCTTGCTCGATCAGCGCCAGCAACGCGCAGAACTTCAGCAGCAACACCAACACCAGCGTCACCACGGCACTCGGCCCGCTGCGCGGATCCTTCATGATCGTCAGCGTGCGCTCGCGATCACCGAAACCGCCAAGCCAGGCATCGGCACTGTCAGCCAGACCATCGAGGTGCAGCGCGCCACTGAGCAGCACCCACACCGTCAGCAACAGCGCCGCATGCAGCAACAACGGCGCGCCGGCCAACGCCAGGTTGAATGCCCAGAGGATCCCTCCGAACAGCAACCCCACCAGCGGATAAAACACCAGCGAACGCCCGAGCTGTTGCGGCTCCGGCATACCCGGCAGACGAATCGGCAAACTGCTGAGAAATTGCAGGGCGATCCACAGTGGCAGCATCTCAGTGACCTTCCTTGAGCACGCCATCTGCTTCGACGCTGAGCGCAAACAGCGAAGCATGCGCGACTTCGACATTGAGCAACTGTTCACGCGGCAAACCTCGCGCTTGCGCCAGCAACAGACGCATCACGCCGCCATGACTGATCAACAAAACACGTTCACCGGCATAGGCCTGATGCAACCGCGCAACCGCGCCCAGCACACGTTCAGCAAAATTGCTGACCGGCTCACCCTGCGGCGGCGTGAACGAATACGGATCGGCCCAGAACAACCCCAGCGCTTCGGCATCAGTCTCCATCAACGCCGCTGCGCTCTGGCCCTCCCAGGCACCAAAATGCAGCTCCTGCAGATCCTTTTCCAGCTGCACCGGCAGATTCAGTTGCTCGCCCAGCTCTGCAGCGAACCGCGCACAACGCTGCAACGGCGAACTGATCAACCGATCCCACGGCCCGCCCGCCAGCACCGCGGCACGCATCTGTGCCCACCCCTTTTCGGTGAGCGCATCATCGAGACTGCCGCGCAAACCGCCGCCCAGTTCAGTTTCACCGTGGCGCAACAGGTCCAGTCGCAACGTCATGCCGGACGATCCGCCACCGCAGCTTCGGCGAACGTCGCCATCTGCCCGTGAAGGTCACAGGCCAGACGCAACAGCGGCACGGCCAACGCCGCCCCGCTGCCCTCGCCTAAACGCAGGCCGAGCTCCAGCAACGGTTCGGCGTTAAGGGTTTCCAGCACATGGCGATGGCCCGGCTCGGCCCCACGATGACCGAACAGCAGCCACTCGCGGCAGGCCGGGTTCAGCCGCACCGCGACCAACGCGGCGACCGTACAGATAAAGCCGTCGACCAGCACCGCGACGCCTTCCTGCGCACACGCCAGGTACGCGCCGACCAGTGCGGCGATTTCAAAACCGCCGAGGTTGAACAGGGTTTGCAGCGCATCGCCACGTTGCGCCGCGTGCAGCGCCAGTGCGCGCTCGATCACTTGTGCTTTATGGCTGACGCCCTCGGCATTCAACCCCGTGCCGGGACCGGTCAAGTGCTCCACCGGACAGTCGAGCAAGGCACACGCCAGCGCACTGGCGGCAGTGGTGTTGCCGATGCCCATTTCGCCGCCGATGAACAACTGTGTGCCGGCCGCTTTGGCGCGCAGCACGCTGTCGCGACCGGCCTGCAAGGCGAGTTCGCCCTGTGCCTGGGTCATCGCCGCGCCCTTGGCGAAATTCGCAGTGCCCGAGCCGATGTTCAGATGACGCACGCCCGGCAGATTCAACGTCGGTGTCACGGTGCCCAGATCGACCACTTCCAGCTGCGCATCGAGCTGCCGCGCCAGCACGCTGATTGCCGCACCGCCGCTGACGAAGTTGAGCAACATCTGCCCGGTGACTTCCTGCGGGAACGCGGAAACGCCTTCCGCGACCACCCCGTGATCACCGGCAAAAATCGCGATCCACACCTGTTCAATCGTCGGTTTGATCTGCCCCTGCAATCCGGCCAATTGCACCGCCACGCTTTCGAGGCGACCGAGGGAGCCGGCCGGTTTGGTCAGTTGCTGTTGGCGCGCCGCCGCCTGTTCAACGATCTCGGCATTCACGGATTGGCACGGGTTCAACCACCACGCTTGAGTCATAACGCAGGTCCTTTCAGGGTCAGGGGCAGGCCGGCGACGGTCAGGACGACTCGCTGACAACGCTCGGCCAGAGCTTGATGCAGCCAACCGGCTTCATCGACGTAGCGGCGAGTCAATTCGCCCAGCGGCACGACACCCATTCCGGTCTCGTTGCTGACAAAAATGATTTCCCCCGGCAATGACGCCAGGCAGTCCAGCAGGGCGTCGCGCTCGGCGGCGAGACGCGCGGCGTCATCAAGCATCAGTAGATTGGTCAGCCACAGGGTCAGGCAGTCGACCAGCAAGCAACGCTCGGCACTGGCGTTCTCGCGCAGGACGCGGGCCAGCTCCAGTGGTTCTTCGATCAGCGCCCATTCGGCCGGACGCCGGGCGCGGTGATGGGCGACGCGTTCGTTCATTTCACCGTCCAGCGGCTGGCTGGTGGCGATGTAAGTGACCGCCAGATGGCTGTCGCTGGCGAGTTTTTCCGCCAGGCGACTTTTGCCGGAGCGGGCGCCGCCGAGGATCAGTTGGAGCATGGGGACATCCTGAAAATTATGTGTTGAGGCAATCGCCCTCTTCGCGGGCAAGCCCGCTCCCACAGTGACCGCAGTGGCTGAAACACCTCACTCCCCTGTGGTGGATGGAGATGTTCTGTCATTTATGTATTGAGGCAACCGGCCCCTTCGCGAGCAAGCCCGCTCCCACATGGGAATGCGTTCCAACGTGGGAGCGAGCCTGCTCGCGAAGAGGCCGTAACAGCCAGCCTAAATCCCGCAGAGCTGACGCAGCAGCCCGGTATCCAGATGCTGCTCCACCAGATCCGCCAGCCGCTCGATATCGCGCTCGCGCAAGCCGTGGTAATCCACCTCCTGCACTTCGCTCAACCCGGCCCAGCGCAGCAACGCGGCACTGGCTTGCGGCGACTCGAACAAGCCGTGCAGATAAGTGCCGAACACCTGCCCGTCCAGACTCTGCGCGCCGTCGCAACGACCGTCATCCAGATGCACCGCCGCATTCTCCAGCGCCGGCCCCACCGTCACGCCCGCATGGATTTCATAGCCACTGACCTCGGCGTTTTCCAGCGCCAGATGCCCACGGACATTGCGCAACTGCTTCTCGGCTTCCAGCGTGGTGTCGAACGCCAGCAAACCCAGGCCGGCACTCGAACCCGACGCGCCTTCCAGCCCCAGCGGATCGTGCACTTGCTCTCCGAGCATTTGCAGACCGCCGCAGATCCCCAGCAACTTGCCGCCATAACGCAGGTGCCGATTGATCGCCGTGTCCCAGCCATTAGCACGCAAATACGCGAGGTCGCTGCGCACGCTTTTCGAGCCGGGCAGGATGATCAGGTCGGCGGCAGGGATAGCCTGCCCCGGGCCGATGAATTGCAGATCGACCTGCGGATGCAGACGCAGCGGATCGAAGTCCGTGTGGTTGCTGATGCGCGGCAGCACCGGTACCACCACTTTCAGCACTTGCTCGGCCTTGTCGGTCTGGCGCTGGTCGATGCCGTCCTCGGCCTCCAGATGCAGGTCCATCACGTACGGCAGCACACCGATAACCGGTTTGCCGGTGCGCTGTTCCAGCCAGTCGAGGCCCGGTTGGAGCAAGGCGATGTCACCGCGAAAACGGTTGATGATGAAGCCCTTGACCCGCGCCTGCTCGCTCGGCGACAGCAGCTCCAGCGTGCCGACCAGATGCGCAAAAACGCCGCCGCGATTGATGTCGGCGATCAGCAGCACCGGGCAATCCACCGCTTCGGCAAAGCCCATGTTGGCGATGTCCCCGGCACGCAGATTGATCTCGGCCGGCGAGCCAGCGCCTTCGACCATCACCAGCGGATACGCCGCGCTGAGCCGTTGATGCGACGCGAGCACCGCCTGCATGGCGATGGCTTTGTAGTCGTGATACGCCACCGCGTTCATGCTGGTGACCGCGCGGCCATGGATGATCACCTGCGCGCCGGTATCGCTGTTGGGCTTGAGCAGCACCGGGTTCATGTCGGTGTGCGGTTCGAGATGCGCGGCTTGTGCCTGCACCGCTTGCGCCCGGCCGATCTCGCCGCCGTCGGCGGTCACCGCGCTGTTGAGCGCCATGTTCTGCGGTTTGAACGGCACCACCGCCACACCCTGACGGGTGGCCCAGCGGCACAGCGCCGTCACCAGCGTACTTTTACCGGCATCGGACGTGGTGCCCTGAACCATCAAGGTTGTCATTGGGTTTCCTTGGCGAAAGCTTGCAGCGCCTGTTCGAGACGCGCTTCTTCAGCGGCGTTGGCAGGCAGGCCGAAACGCAGGCTGCTGTTGTGGGTGAAGATGCGCAGGAGGATGCCGCGTCGGGCCATGAACTCGTGCAGCGCAGGCGCGTGCTCGGTGATCAGCCACTGAAACAACGCGCAACCGCCCTGAGGTTTGAAGCCATAGCGCTCCAGCAACAACGCGAGGCGTTCACTGGCTTCATCGCTGCGAATGCGTTGCCGGGTGTGCGCTTCGGTGTCTTGCAGGCAAGCCTGACCGAGCACCCGCGTCGGCCCGCTGACCGCCCAGGGTCCGACCTGTTCCGCGAGCAATCTGAGCAACTTGCGCTCGGCCAGCACAAAGCCCAGACGCACACCGGCCAGACCGAAAAACTTGCCGAAGGAACGCAGCACAATCAAACCGATCTGGTGGGTATGCGGCGCCAGACTCAGCTGCGGTGTGTTATCCATGAACGCTTCATCGACCACCAGCCAGCCGCCACGCTGGGCCAGCCGCGCGTGCCAGTCGAGCAGTCGCGCCGGGGTCAGGCTCAGGCCGGTGGGGTTGTTCGGATTGACCACCACCAGCACGTCGAGGCTGTCGAGGAAGAATTCGACTTCCTGCTCCAGCACTTCGCGCACGATGTAACCGCTGCGGCGCCAGGCTTCGGCGTGCTCGGCATAACACGGCGACAACACACCGACCTTGCCGGCGCGGCGCAAACGCGGCAGCAACTGAATCGCCATCTGCGAACCGGCCACCGGCAGCACCTGCGAAGCGCCGTAGTAATCACACGCGGCCTGTTCCAGCCCGTCATCGGTTTCCGGCAAGCGTGCCCAGGCGCGCAGCGGAATTTCCGGCACCGCAAACGGCCACGGCGCGAGGCCGCTGGAGAGGTCGAGCCAGTCAGCCTCGGCAATCCCGTAATCGAGTGCAGCCTTGCGCAGCCGGCCACCGTGCTCAAGCATAGAATTCAGCCCCCACGCAGAGAATCAGCAGCCATAACCATACCCCGCGCTGGACCAATTGCCAGCCGCGATCAATCGAATCGGCATCGGCCGGCGAACCTTCGCCCAGTTGCGGACGCTCATGCAGTTCGCCGTGATAGATCGCCGGGCCGCCCAGTTCGACATTCAATGCACCGGCACCGGCCGCCATCACCGGACCGGCATTCGGGCTGTCCCATTGCGGGCCCTGGCTGCGCCAACATTTCCAGGCGAGCCGGGTGTTGCCCAGCAGCGCGTAGGTCAGCGCCACCAGCCGGGCCGGAATATAGTTGAGCACGTCGTCGATTTTTGCCGCGCACCAGCCGAAGCGTTCGAAGCGTTCGTTGCGATAGCCCCACATAGCGTCGAGCGTATTGCTCAGGCGATAGAGCACTACGCCCGGCGCGCCGGCCACGACAAACCAGAACAGCGCGGCGAACACCGCGTCACTGCCGTTTTCCAGCACCGATTCAGTCGCGGCGAGAGCGACGGCGGTGCTGTCCAGTTCGCTGGTCTGGCGACTGACCAGATAGCCGACGCGTTTGCGCGCCTCTTCCAGATCATCAGCGCGCAAGGCGGCGGCTACCGGCGCGACATGCTCACCGAGGCTGCGCATGCCGAGGGCGCAATACAGCGCAAGAATCTCGACGATCCAGCCTACATACGGTGCCCAGGAAAACGCGGTGGCGAGCAAGGTCAGCGGCAGCACCGCGATCACCCAGGCGGTGACCCCGTGACTGCGCCAGCCACGCCCGCCCGCATTGAAACGGCGCTCGATGCGCCCGGCAAAATTGCCGAACGCCACCAGCGGATGCCAGCGTTTCGGTTCACCCAGCAGCGCATCCAGCGCGACCGCGGCGACACTCAACAACGCCACACTCATTGACTCACTCCCCAATAATTTTCGTACAGCAACTCATTGAGCGGCCGCGCCTGCGCCCACCCTTCGAGTACCAGCATCGGCGCCGGATAGAATTCCTTGACCGGCCCCAGACACAACACCGCCAACGGCTTGGCCCCGGCCGGCAACTGCAGCAGATCGGCCAGTGCCTGCGGTTCGAACAGCGACACCCAGCCCATGCCCAGCCCCTCGGCTCGGGACGCCAGCCACAGATTCTGAATCGCGCAGGACAGCGAGGCCATGTCCATTTCCGGCAGCGTACGACGGCCGAAAATATGTTTTTCGCGATCGTCCATCAGCGCCGCGACCAGGACTTCGGCGCAGTCGTTGATGCCTTCGACCTTGAGCTTCATGAACTCGTCACTGCGCTCGCCGAGGGCTTCGGCGGTGCGGATGCGTTCTTCTTCGACGAGGTTCTGGATCTGCCCGCGCAGGGCGCGATCGCTGATGCGGATGAAGCGCCATGGCTGCATCAGGCCGACGCTGGGCGCTTGATGCGCGGCTTCCAGCAGACGGCGCAGCAGCTCCGGTTCGACCGTGCCGCCGGTGAAGTGGCGCATGTCGCGGCGTTCGGCGATGGCTCGGTAGACGGCTTGGCGCTCGGCTTCGGAGAATGTGTTGTCGGTCATGGACTCTTCGCGAGCAGGCTCGCTCCCACATTGGACGGGGTGCTTGCTCAAGAAACGCGATCCCCTGTGGGAGCGAGCCTGCTCGCGAAGGCGGCCTGACATTCTGGCGCAAACAATGCGGCCATCGCCTTCGGATTCGACGGAAAGTAGAAATGCACGTACGACGCCGTCATCCGCCCTTCCCGATAAACCGCCTCGGCCCCGCGCCCGCCATTCGGGCTGATGCCCCGGGCAATCGGCGTCAGTTCGGTGCTGGTCAGGGAATGGTGATAGGTGTGCCCACGCAGCGAGCCCTCCGGCAGATCCACCGCTTGCAGTGCCAGTGCCGCCAGACGTTTTTGCATCACCGCCTCACCGCGCAGCAGCCCCACCAGTTCGGCGCGGGTGCCGTCAACGTCGGTCAACGCGTCGAGCAGATAGAGCATGCCGCCGCACTCGGCGAGCAGTGGTTTGCCGGCGGCGTGGTGCGCACGGATTGCATCAAGCATTGCCACGTTTTGCGATAGCGCGACATGGTGCAATTCCGGATAACCGCCGGGCAGATACAGACTGTCGGCCTCGGGCAGTTGGGTATCGCGGATCGGCGAGAAGAAACTCAACTCGGCGCCCATCGCCCGTAACAGGTCGAGACTGGCGCCGTAGGTGAAGGCAAAGGCCTCATCGCGAGCGACAGCAATGCGCACGCCGTCGAGCAGCGGTTCAGCGCTGATCATTTCAGGCGCGGCGAATTCCACGGCCGGTGGCAGCGCTACCTCGCAACTGCTGGCCAGTGCTTCAGCCGCCGCGTCGAGACGCAGATCCAGATCATTCAGTTCACTGGCCTGCACCAGACCGAGATGGCGGCTCGGCAACTCGATCCCGGTCTCGCGGGACAATGCGCCGTACCAGCGCAAACCTTCGGTGAGGCTGCCTTCGAGCAATTGCGCATGACGCAAGGTGCCGACACGGTTGGCCAGCACGCCGGCAAACGGCAGGTCCGGCTGGTAACGCGCCAGCCCCAACGCCAATGCGCCGAAGGTCTGGGCCATGGCGGTGCCGTCGATCACGCCGAGTACCGGCACGCCGAAATGCCGCGCCAGATCGGCGCTGGACGGCGTGCCGTCGAACAGGCCCATCACGCCTTCGATCAGGATCAGATCGGCTTCGGCGGCGGCTTCCCACAACAGGCGGCGGCTTTCCTGCTCGCCGACCATCCACATGTCCAGTTGATACACCGGCGCACCGCTGGCGCGCTCGAGAATCATCGGGTCGAGGAAATCCGGGCCGCACTTGAACACGCGCACCTTGCGCCCCCGGTTGCGATGCAAGCGAGCGAGCGCGGCAGTGACGGTGGTCTTGCCCTGACCGGAGGCCGGCGCGGCGATCAGTACCGCCGGGCAGTGACGTGGTTGATTCAAAGTTCGACGCCTTTCTGCGCTTTGATGCCAGCCTGGAAGGCGTGTTTGAGCATGCCCATTTCGGTGACGGTATCGCCCATCTCGATCATTTCCGGCTTGGCCGCGCGACCGGTGACGATTACGTGCTGCATCGGCGGACGCGCCTGCAAGTCGCTGAGCACTCGATCCAGATCGAGGTAGCCGTGCTTGAGGGCGATGTTCAGTTCGTCCAGCACCACCAGGCCAATCGACGGATCGCGCAGCAGCTCGCGGGACACTTCCCACGCGGCTTCGGCGGCGGCGATGTCACGCTGGCGATCCTGGGTTTCCCAGGTGAAGCCCTCGCCCATCACGTGAAAACGCACTTGTTCAGGGAAGCGGCGGAAGAACAGCTCCTCGCCAGTGCTGTTGCGGCCCTTGATGAACTGCACCACGCCGCACTGCATGCCATGGCCCATGGCGCGAGCGAGCATGCCAAACGCCGAGCTGCTTTTGCCTTTGCCATTGCCGGTCAGCACCAGCACCAGGCCGCACTCGTCAGGCGAATTGGCGATGCGCTCGTCGATCACGGCTTTTTTGCGCTGCATACGCGCCAGATGGCGTTCGTCACGCTCGGGGGAATCGGTCATGGGGGAGCTCTCCGTTGAGGCTGGATAACGGCGGGCAGGCACAAGAATAGACGGCAAAAAGCCTGGCATCGCCCACCGTGATGCCGCTGGATGGATCAGGCCGGTCTCCGGGCTCATGAGCGGCGAATCGCCTGACTGCGCGCCTTCCCGTGTCTGTCGACCCAGTGGCTCAATGCGCAGTTTTCACTCATTTACCGTTGCGGGGGCAGCGCCGGGATCGTGATCGTGCTTCGCCTGAAGACAACCCTCACCGGCTTCCCTGTTTCACTCTGTCGACATGCGTCACAGAGCACCTGAAACAAGCCGCGAAGGTTAGAGGGTTGGGGGTGGAGCGTCAATTAAAGAGGGGGCCGTCGGGCGAATAACTGCCGTCGATCAATTATCTGACGCCAATCTTGTGCCACACTGAGACAAGTGATATCAAAGAGCCATGCTTTTGATTGAAAAGCACATCACAACAATAAGGATGATGACGATGCAAGGCATGATCATCAGCAACCCGCGCCTGGAATTCCTGCGCCCGATGCTGGAACGCTGGTTTGACTGTATCGACCGCTACAACGCCATTCGCGGCGACAACGACACCCCTTACTGGCATGACGAGAAAGCCAATCTCGGCTTGCTCTCCGCGGCAGCCTGGATGGCCGAGCTGGTGACCCTTTGTGATACCTCGACCCGAAAGCAGAACGAGGATGGCGAGCGCAATGCCCGCGCCGATCTGTTCATCGCCGGCGCCGAAGACCGCGCCTACCTTCAGGCCACCCAGCGCTGGCCACGGGTCAACAACCTCAATCTGACCCAGGCCCTGCTGGACATCACCAGCGACGCCAAACGCATCAGCTTCGCCAGCGACCTCAAGCTCGGCTGCCTGTTCGTCGCCCCGCAAAAAGCCCAACACAGCGCCAGCCCCGAAGAGTTGCAGGACATGGTCGACGACCTGCAAAAGGAACACTGCTGCGCAGTAGCCTGGTATTTCCCCTATGCCTACCGCAAGTTGCGCAGCGAAGCGGGCAACTATCACCCGGGCATCGCCGTGCTGTTCAAAGAGGCCCGTGGTTGAGCGGTTGAACCATCGGGTGCGCGCACTCCTCTATGATTAGGCATGCATTCATAGGGAAGATCAGTAATGCGCAAAACCCAACTCGCTCTCGTCATCGCCCTCGCCGGAGGGCTCGCCGCCTGCGGTGAATCCTCCAGCCTGCAAGTTTCTGACGGCACCGGTCCGTCACCGAAGCTGCCTGAACCAAACAAAACCCTGATCCCGACGGTGAACATCGCCCCGGCGGTCGGCTGGCCTGCAGGCGGTAAACCGACCGCCGTAGCCGGTACGCAAGTCGCAGCATTCGCCGAAGGCCTCGATCATCCGCGCTGGCTCTACGTGCTGCCCAACGGTGACGTGCTGGTGGCGGAAACCAACGCCCCGCCCAAGCCTGACGACAGCAGCGGCATTCGTGGCTGGGTGATGAAGAAAGTCATGGGCAAGGCCGGCGCTGGTGTGCCGAGCCCGAACCGCATCACCCTGCTGCGCGACGCCGACCACGACGGCGTGGCCGAGACCCGCACGGTGTTTCTGCAAAATCTCAATTCGCCGTTTGGCATGACCCTGGTCGGTAACGACTTGTACGTCGCCGACACCGATCGGCTGCTGCGCTTCCACTACGAATCCGGCGCGACCGAGATCAAGACCCAGCCGATCAAAGTCACGGATCTGCCGGGCGGCACGCTGAACCATCACTGGACCAAAAACGTCATCGCCAGCAAGGACGGCAGCAAGCTGTACGTCACTGTCGGCTCGAACAGCAACGTCGGCGAGAATGGTCTGGATAAAGAAGAAGGTCGCGCGGCGATCTGGGAAGTCGATCGCGCCACCGGCAACCACCGGATCTTCGCCTCGGGCATCCGCAACCCCAACGGCCTCGCGTGGGAACCGACCACGGGTGCGCTGTGGACAGCGGTCAATGAGCGTGACGAGATCGGCAGCGACTTGGTGCCGGACTACATCACCTCGGTCAAGGACGGTGGCTTCTATGGCTGGCCCTTCAGCTATTACGGTCAGCACGTGGATGTGCGGGTGAAGCCGCAAAATCTGGATCTGGTGGCCAAAGCTATCGCCCCGGACTACGCCGTCGGCCCGCACACTGCCTCGCTGGGCCTGACCTTCGCCGAAGGCAACAGCCTGCCGGCGCAGTTCAAGGAAGGCGCGTTCATCGGTCAACACGGCTCGTGGAACCGCAAACCGCACAGTGGTTATAAAGTGATTTTCGTACCGTTCGCGGTCGGCAAGCCGAACGGAGCACCGGTGGATGTGCTGACCGGTTTCCTCGACAAGGACGAGAACGCTTTGGGTCGCCCGGTAGGCGTGGTGATCGACCAGCAAGGTGGTTTGCTGGTGGCGGATGATGTGGGGAACAAGGTTTGGCGGGTTTCGTCTGCCAAGTAACTTTTGCCTGACCTGAAACAACTGTGGGAGCGAACCTGCTCGCGAATGCGTAGTGTCAGTCTCCATTGGGTTGACTGATACACCGCTTTCGCGAGCAGGCTCGCTCCCACATTAGGATTGCTGCGATTTTTACTACGGGTTATGCGCCAGATGCTCCGGCTGCAACACCCGCTTGGCACTCAGGTACGCCTTCTGCCAGTACGCCTTCGACAGACTGTCCAGCTTCACCGTGCCGCCGGTGGCTGGCGCGTGCACGAAGCGCCCTTCGCCGACGTAGATTCCCGCATGGCTGACCTGCGAGCCGCCATTGGTGGCAAAGAAGATCAGGTCGCCAGTCTGCAAACCCTCTTTGCCGACATTTGGCGCCTGCATCACGATCATCTCGCGGGTGGAGCGCGGCAAGGAGATACCGGCGGCATCGCGGTAGACGAAACCGATCAGACCACTGCAATCAAACCCGGAATCCGGTGTGTTGCCGCCCCAGCGATAAGGCGTGCCAACCAGGCCCAGCGCGCGAAACAGCACGTCTTCAGCAGCAGGCGAAAAAGCTTGGGAAGGCCCGAATACCACCGGAGCGCGTACCACTGGCGCAGGCGGCGGAGTGCGGCTGGCGCAGGCGCTGAGCAGCGCTGCGAAGAAAATCACTGTGAGGCGGGCCGACATCGTCATAAGCAGAACATCCTGATCTGGCTGCGGCTTTCTCTGCCGAATGGACAGAAACAAAACCGTCTGCGGAGCACGCAGGCGGTTTGCCATCAATATAGATACAGGATTCTAGCGGCTACGCGGCAAACTTCAAGTAAGACTTTAACTTCACCTTGTAAAGTCTAGGTCTACTCCCTTGCCGGGCACCGTTTTTGTCGCCACGGACGTGGCGACAACGGGGGAATTACTTGCGAGCGGTGACCACGGTCGGAGCCATCGCGAGGGCGCGCTTGGCTTCGATGAAGGTCTTGCTCCAGTAGCTGTCACCCAGGCTGTCGATGCGAACACCGCCGCTGCGACGACTGCTGGAGTGGATGAACTGATTGTCACCCAGGTAGATCCCGGCGTGGCTTACACGACCGCGACGACCATTGGTGGCGAAGAACAGCAGATCGCCCGGCTCAAGGTTGCCGCGCGAGACCAGAGGCGCATCGACGTTGATCATTTCACGGGTGGAGCGCGGCAGATTCATGCCGGCTTCTTCGCGGAACAGATAACCGATGAAACCGCTGCAGTCGAAGCCGGCTTCAGAGGTACCGCCGAAACGGTAACGTGTACCGATCAGGGACATGCCGCGTTCAAGGATACTGTCGGCCAGAACCGGGAGCTCGTACGGCTTCTTGTTGAAGTCCGAGAGTTCTTTTTCGGTGTCCAGCTCTTCCTGGTAAATAACAGAAGACTGGGCAGTGGCAGAATTTTTAACCTGCTGAGGCTGCTCTTGAACTGGAGAATGAGCAGCGCAACCGAACAACAGGGTGACGAGTGCGAGAGGCACGAGGGGTGCGAAGCGATTTAGCATGGGCACGACCGTGGCTGAAGTTGTAAAGAAGCCGAGACTATGCCCGCTATCGGCCTCATTTGCAAATTCAATCGATCTTTTTGTGACTTCCCGGTTTCTCGTTTACATCTAAGCGCTTAAGCCCATTTGACTCGATACGCGGTCTGCATACGTTGCGGAAACGCGGATTTTCTGGCGCCTGAAATATGTCGAAACGTGCTGAAAGCCTCGTATTTCAAGGGCTGACTACCAACCGAGGGTCTCTTTCAGGAACGGAATCGTCAGCTTGCGTTGCGCCTGCAACGAGGCCTGATCCAGCTGTTCGAGCAGGTCGAACAATGCACTCATGCTGCGGGTGCCGCGAGTCAGAATAAAGTGTCCGACTTCATCGGTCAGATGCAGACCGCGACGCGACGCGCGCAATTGCAGGGCACGCAATTTGTCTTCATCGGAGAGCGGCCGCATCTGGAAGATCAGCGCCAGGGTCAGGCGCGATTTGAGGTCAGCCAGTTTCACCGGCAGCTCGCGCGGCGAGGTTGAAGCGGCAATCAGCAAACGTCGACCGCTGTCACGCAGGCGGTTGAACAGATGAAACATCGCCTCTTCCCAGTCCGGCTTGCCGGCAATCACCTGCAAGTCGTCCAGGCAGACCAGTTCGTACTGCTCAAGGTTGTCGAGGATTTCGATACCACGATCCATCAGCTCGGCCAGCGGCAGATACACCGCCGGTTCACCCATCTGCTCGAAACGCAGACACGCCGCCTGCAACAGATGCGTACGCCCTACCCCATGCTTGCCCCACAGGTAGATGAGGCTTTCGGTCCAGCCGGCGTCGGCTTCGCATAGGCGCTCGACATAGCCGAGTGCAGCGGCATTGGCGCCTGGGTAGTAGTTGATGAAGGTGGCGTCGTCACGCAGACGCACACCTAGGGGCAGCTGAATCGGTTTCATGCTGACTGAACAGTTCTCAAGGAACCGTTAGTGGCCTCTGTGTAAAGTTTGCGAAGTTTATACCCGTGAAGCTGAGCGCACAATGCGACAGACCCCAAGCAAAATCAAAGGTTTGCGTTAACACGCTGGTTTTATGACAGTTTCTCTGACGCGGTATCGAACGAACCCGCCGCAAAACCCGGGCCAACCCGGCACAATGCCGGGCCGCCCGTGATCGGATTACAACTCGGGCTCATCTGCCCCGCTGTAAATATCCGAGTCCTTGTACAAATCGTGCACGTGACGCACCAGCACCATGATCACCGCCGCCACCGGCAATGCCAGCAGCACTCCGGTAAAGCCGAACAGCTCGCCGCCGGCCAGGATCGCGAAGATCACCGCCACCGGATGCAGGCCGATCCGGTCGCCGACCAGCAGCGGCGTCAGCACCATGCCTTCCAGCGCCTGCCCGACCATGAACACCGCAACGATGCCGATCATCGGGTACAGGTCGCCACCGAACTGGAACAGCCCGGCAATCAGCGCCGCGCCAATACCGATCACAAAGCCCATGTACGGCACGATCGCCGCCAGGCCTGCGATCAGGCCGATCAACAGCCCCAGTTCCAGACCAACAATCATCAGACCCGCTGCGTAGATCACCCCCAGCGCCAGCATTACCAGCAACTGCCCGCGCACGAACGCACCGAGTACCTCGTGGCACTCACCGGCGAGCGAGACGATGGTTTCTTCACGATCACGCGGCAACAGGCTGCGGATCTTGGCCATCATCACGTCCCAGTCGCGCAGCAGATAAAAACTCACCACTGGAATCAGCACCAGATTCGCCAGCCAGCCGATCAGCGCCAGACTCGAGGCCGTCGCCTGACTCAGCACCACACCGACGATGTCAGTGGTCTGCCCCATGTGTTCGCTGATCGCCGCCTTGACCTTGTCGAACTTCCAGAAGCCGTCAGACAGGCCCAGCTTCGATTGCGCCCACGGCAGCGCCGTATGCTGCAGCCAGTCAAGCATTTGCGGCGCCAACTCATACAAACGCACCAACTGCTTGGCAAGCATGGGCACCAGCACCAACAGCAACGTGGTGACGATCAGAGTGAACAAGGCGAACACCGCGATCACACCCCAGGTTCGCGACAAACCGAGTTTCTCCAACCGATCCACCAGCGGATCGAACAGATACGCCAGCAGCAACGCCACCAGAAACGGCGTGAGGATCGGATGCAGCAACCAGACAAACGCGCAAAGCAGGACTACCCCACCGAGCCAGAACCAACGCCGCGTATCGGCCATTTACCACTCCCACTGCTTCTATATAAGGAAAGACTTACCAGCGAAACCGCAACGAAGGTGCTACCGGTGCAGGCGCTGGAGCCGCAACAGGCGCTGCACCTGCCACCGCTGGCTGCGGCGCTGCCACTGGCGTCGGTGCTTCGGCCGGCAACTCCTGCAACTTCGCCAACGACAACTGCGCGCGCAACTGATCGGCACTGCCGTTGACCCGATACACGATGCGATCACCATCGACACTTTGCAGACGCACACCAAACGGTTCGAGTAACCGCAGCAGTGTGGCGTAATGCTCAAGATTCATACCCTGCACTTCCAGGGTCTGTTGACCCGAAGCACCAGGCTTGGCGACAAATCGCGGCGCCAGACGCTCGGCCACCGCCAGCATCACCGCATCGGCCACGGCAGCCTGATCGGCGCCCTGTACGCTGCCGGCCTCTTTCTGATCGCCCAGCCACAGATGCCACTTGGCCTGCCACTGCCCGCCCTCTTCGTGCGCATGCACCGCCAGCAACGCATCCGCGCCGTAACGCTCCGAAGCGCCGCGCAATGGCGCGGGATCGGTGCCATCCAGCACTGGCGCGGTAGCCACCAGTTGCTCACTCAGATCCGCTAGCGGCAGACGCAGCGGCAAGCCGCGATGCTGAGCCGCAGAACGCAATGGTGCAGCCGCTGCCTGACCGTCGCCGACCAGGCTCGAACCTTCAGTCGAATCGTTCAGCCACCAGCTCAGAATCGACGGCCGACTCGCCCCCCACAACGACAGCCCGGCCCGGCGCAGCGCCTGCTCAGTGGTGGCCGGATCGAAATCGACCTTGAGCACCTCCGGCGGCCCGGCATCAAAACCGAACTGACTGATGATCTGCTGCGGATCCTTGCGAATCGCTGCCAGCCCGGGATTTTGCGGCGCCTTGGGGTCACCGGTCAGGCGCAACACCAGCGTATCGAGCGCCGCCTGCGTGGCGCGATCACGCTCTTCCGGCGCCTGGCTGCTGACTGGCTGGCGCACTTGATAGAGACCTTTGAGGTTTTCGGCATGACTCGCCAGGCTGACCAACGACAAACAACCCACAACCAACAATTTACAAAAACGCATGGAAAATTCCCGTCGACAGGAGCGGCTGGAACAGGCCGCGTGAACCGGTTAAGCAAGGCTGTGACAATCTGCCATCGCAAAACATTCACACGCTAGCGGTAAGTTTTTGCACAGTGATAACGATAGACGGTTAATCGGCACACCTTATACAGGCAGCCGCCCGGCACAATTGCAAAAAATTTCAGTCGATTATGCCCCTGCCCGTCGGCGCGAGGATGGCCGCTGCCCCTCAAGCCTGATAAAATCGCGCGCCTTCGCAGACCGGCAACAGCCGGGCACCCCGAAATTCGCGTAAGGCCATCGCCCTCTCGATTTCGATGTTCCCGCTGAACTCGGTCGTTACCCCTGAATCCCCTCCCCTAAAGGCCTGGATCATGAGCAAGCAACCCTCCCTGAGCTACAAGGACGCCGGTGTAGACATCGACGCCGGTGAAGCATTGGTCGAACGCATCAAGAGCGTCGCCAAGCGCACTGCGCGCCCGGAAGTCATGGGCGGCCTGGGCGGTTTCGGCGCCCTCTGCGAGATCCCGGCCGGCTACAAACAGCCGGTGCTGGTTTCCGGTACTGATGGCGTCGGCACCAAGCTGCGCCTGGCGCTGAACCTGAACAAGCACGACAGCATCGGCCAGGACCTGGTCGCCATGTGCGTCAACGATCTGGTGGTGTGCGGCGCAGAACCGCTGTTCTTCCTCGACTACTACGCCACCGGCAAGCTGAACGTCGACGTAGCTGCCACCGTGGTCACCGGTATCGGTGCAGGCTGCGAACTGGCTGGCTGCTCCCTGGTCGGCGGCGAAACCGCTGAAATGCCTGGCATGTACGAAGGCGAAGACTACGACCTGGCCGGCTTCTGCGTCGGCGTCGTGGAAAAAGCCGAAATCATCGACGGCTCGAAAGTCGCCACCGGTGACGCACTGATCGCCCTGCCATCGTCCGGCCCGCACTCCAACGGCTACTCGCTGATCCGCAAGATCATCGAAGTGTCGGGTGCCGACATTGAAACCGTTCAGCTCGACGGCAAGCCACTGACCGAACTGCTGATGGCCCCAACCCGCATCTACGTGAAGCCGCTGCTCAAGCTGATCAAAGACACCGGCGCGGTCAAAGCCATGGCCCACATCACTGGTGGCGGCCTGCTGGACAACATTCCGCGCGTTCTGCCAAAAGGCGCTCAGGCCGTGGTTGACGTGGCCAGCTGGACTCGCCCGGCGGTCTTCGACTGGCTGCAAGAGAAAGGCAACGTCGACGAGACCGAAATGCACCGCGTACTGAACTGCGGCGTGGGCATGGTGATCTGCGTGGCTCAGGAGCACGTTGAAGTGGCCCTGAACACCCTGCGTGACGCCGGCGAACAGCCTTGGGTCATCGGCCAGATCGCTGCCGCTGCCGAAGGCGCTGCCCAGGTTGATCTGCAGAACCTTAAGGCTCATTAATGTCCGCAACCTGTGATGTCGTGGTGCTGTTGTCCGGCACCGGCAGTAACTTGCAGGCTCTGATCGACAGCACGCGGACCGGCGACAGCCCGGTCCGCATCGCTGCGGTGATTTCCAACCGCGCCGACGCCTACGGCCTGCAACGCGCCAGTGACGCGGGTATCGCCACCCGCTCGCTGGATCACAAGGCTTTCGAAGGTCGCGAGGCCTTCGATGCTGCCCTGATCGAACTGATCGACGAATTCAAACCGAAACTCGTGGTACTGGCCGGCTTCATGCGCATTCTCAGCGCTGATTTCGTGCGTCACTACCAGGGTCGTCTGCTCAATATCCACCCGTCGCTGCTGCCCAAATACAAAGGGTTACACACTCATCAGCGCGCGCTCGAGGCCGGCGATGCCGAGCACGGCTGCTCCGTGCACTTCGTCACCGAGGAACTCGATGGTGGACCACTGGTCGTACAGGCAGTAATACCGGTAGAGTTGCACGACACGCCGCAGACACTTGCGCAGCGAGTGCATGTCCAGGAACACCTGATCTACCCGATGGCTGTACGCTGGTTTGCCGAAGGCCGACTGGCACTCGGTAAGCAAGGTGCTTTACTGGATGGCCAGTTACTCGCGGCCAGCGGCCACTTGATTCGACACTAGGAGATTTTATGCGTCGCGCCCTGCTCTTCGCTTGCGCTCTGCTCGCCCTGCCTTTCGCGCAGGCGGCAGACCTTCAACCGTTCTCCGCCAGCTACACCGCCGACTGGAAACAGTTGCCCATGAGCGGCACCGCCGAACGCAGCCTGACCAAGGAAGCCAACGGCGTCTGGAAACTCAGCTTCAAAGCGTCGATGATGATCGCCAGCCTGACCGAAGAAAGCACGCTGACCCTGGACAAGGACACCCTGCTGCCACAGTCCTACCACTTCGAACGTGGTGGTCTGGGCAAAGCAAAAAAGGCTGATCTGGACTTCGACTGGAACAGCAAGATGGTCACCGGCACTGACCGGGGCGACGCGGTGAAGATCCCGCTGAACCGTGGCATGGTCGACAAGTCGACCTATCAACTGGCGCTGCAGCACGACGTCGCCTCCGGCAAAAAGACCATGAGCTATCAGGTGGTCGACGACGGTGAAGTCGACACCTATGACTTCCGTGTATTGGGTGCCGAGAAAGTCGACACCAAGGCCGGCAAGATCGATGCAATCAAGGTCGAGCGCGTGCGTGACCCGACACAAAGCAAGCGCATCACTGTGCTGTGGTTCGCCAAGGATTGGGATTACCTGCTGGTCCGCCTGCAACAGGTTGAAACCGACGGCAAGGAGTACAACATCATGCTCCAGGACGGCACGGTCAACGGCAAAACCGTTAAAGGCAGCTGATCCGCCGCTGCACCGAAAAGCCCCGCAATTGCGGGGCTTTTTTATGCCTGCAGTTTTCGCGACGACACATATCCCCTGTGGGAGCGAGCCTGCTCGCGAAGGCGTCAGTTCAGCCGACTTGTTTATGGCTGATACACGGCTTTCGCGAGCAGGCTCGCTCCCACAGGGTTCAGCTCGATCTTCGAGGGTCAGATCAGACCGAAAATCTGGCCACCATATTGTTCAAATCCACCGCCAGCCGCGACAGCTCCTGGCTCGCCGCACTGGTCTGATTTGCCCCCGCCGACGTCTGCATCGCCAGATCGCGGATGTTCATCAGGTTGCGGTCCACCTCCCGCGCCACCGCTGCCTGCTCCTCCGAGGCGCTGGCGATCACCAGGTTGCGCTCGTCGATCAAGGTGAACGCCGAGGCAATTTCCTCCAGCGCCAAACCCGCAGCCTTGGCCAGTTCCAGAGTCGAATTGGCGCGGACGCTGCTCTGTTGCATCGAACTGACCGCCGAATCGGTGCCCTGCTGGATGCCACCGATCATCTGCTCGATTTCCTGGGTCGATTGCTGGGTGCGATGGGCCAGCGCCCGCACCTCATCGGCCACCACCGCGAAGCCACGCCCGGCATCCCCGGCCCGCGCCGCCTCAATCGCTGCGTTCAGTGCCAGCAGATTGGTCTGCTCGGCAATTGAGCGGATCACGTCGAGCACTTTGCTGATGCCGTGAACCTTCTGCGCCAGATCCTCGACCTGCGTTGCATTGGACGTGACGTCGTCAGCCAGGGACTGGATCGAAGTCACCGTCTGGTTGACCTGCTCGCGCCCATGCTGGGCAATCCGGTCAGACTCGCGCGACGCCTCGGAAGTCGCCACGGCGTTGCTCGCGACCTCTTCCACGGCAGCGGTCATCTGATTGACCGCCGTGGCGGCCTGCTCGATCTCCAGGCTTTGCTGGTGCAGCCCGCGCGTGGCGTCCTCGGTGACGCAACTCAGTTCCTCCGAGGCGGACGCCAACTGGCTGGACGACTCGGAAATCTGCCGGATGGTGTCGCGCAGATTGTGCTGCATGCTTTTCAGCGCCTGCAGCAGCCGCGCCGGTTCGTCCTTGCCGGAGATACTGATATCGCCCGTCAGGTCACCGCCGGCCACCACTTCCGCCACGCCGAGTGATTGCGCCAGCGGCAGGACGATGCTGCGGGTCAGCAGCAGCGCCAGACCGATGGTGATCAGCGCGGTAATGCCGATCATCACCCCGACCCACACCCGCGAATTGATGAAAACCAGGCGCGCGGCTTCGGTGGCAAGATTGGCGTTGTGCTTGTTCAGCTCGACCAGCTCCTTCAGGGTGACCGCCATGTCGTCGGCCAACGGGCTCATTTCACCGTTGAGAATCGCCGCCGCCTCCTCCACCCGATTCTGTGCGGACAACTGCATGACCTGCGCCTGAAACTCCAGGTACTTGTGCTCGGCGACCTTGAAGCGGTCGAACAACTTGCGCTCTTCGGGCAGCACGATCAACACGTCATAGCGTTGTTGCGCTTCGCTCAAGACACCGCGCAGGTCATTGAGCTTGGCGACATTCTGCGCCAGCGCCTGCGGGTCGCGATTGAGCAGCAGGCGCATGGTCAGCGCACGCAGGCGCAACATGTCCTGACTCATCTCGCCGACCGCCATCACGCTCGGCAGCCAGTTGTTGTCGACCTCATCAGACTGGGCGCGCATGTTCGACATTTGCAGCAGGGCGAACGCCCCCAGGGCAAACACCATCAGCGCCAACACACCAAAACCCAGGCCGGCTCGCGGCGCGATATTGAGACTACGGATGCTCATGACTCTGGTTCCTTCCAAAAGCGCTGCATCAACCCTGCAGCTGGTTGCTTTAGAAGGTATCGGCCCGGCGAAAATTTGCGTAAGACCAAAAGGTGATATCAAAAGGCCTTGATACTTCGAACCCTCGGCATTAACGATTCAGCGCGGTTTCCCGGACTTTGCCGCTGTTCGCGGCAATATCGCCAAGAAGTTATCCCGGGCGACCTTACGCGCAATTTCTTCAGGCAAGGCATCAAGGAACGGCGTGAAGCTGCGCATTTCCTGACCGAGCTTGGTGAAACGGCCTACAACATCCGAGCCGATCATGAACCGATCAGGGTATTTCTCGACCAAGGACAGCCATTCCGCACGCGGCTTGCCCTGCTCGTCCAACAGATACGGCGTGAGCATGCTCCACGACAGATCAATGAACAGATTCGGATAAGCCTCAAGCATCCGACTCACCGTCGGCAGGAGGAATTTCAGTTGCGTCTGGTGCCGATGAATTTCCGCGCTGGTGCCGGCGTGCGCCCAGATGAACCGGGTGTGCGGGTGATTACGCAGGGGTTCTTCGATTTCCTTCAAGTACAGCGGATTTTTCTCACGCTTGGAGGTGATGTTGGAATGCAGCATCACTGGCAGATCGTTTTCGGCAGCCAGGTGATAAATCCGCTTCATCGCCTCGTTATTGGCCCGTGGCGTGTCGCCGGCGGTCAACGCCGTCAAGTCATCATGGCGGGTGAACACTTCACCAATGCCCTGCCACAGCCCCGGATACAGATCGAGCATGCGCTGGATGTGCGCGGCGGAGTTCTTGTCATTGGGGTTGAAGCCCGACAGGAACGGATGAAAGTGCTGACGCTGCTCCGGAGTCAGCTTTTGCACGGCATCGGCAACGATCACGTCCGTGGCGCTGTACCAGTAGGCATCGGCATCATCGCCGGCGTAATAACGCGGACGCTTGGGTTCGTCCTCATGCCATTTCTTCGCCACGGGAATACCGGAAATCATCACATGGTCGATGGAATTGTCCTGCATGGCCGTGAGCAATTTCGCCATGCCGGCGGTTTCCTGGAAAAAATCCACGTAGTGCAAGTGCGCATCGCTGTAGGTGTAATCGCGGGCGCTGGCGCTACCGGCAAATGCCAGCAGGCAGGCAAGACTCAAACGAAACAAGGACACAAGTAATCTCCGGCAGGTAGGCATAGCCTAGACCCTGAGCCGATGACAAGGGTTCATCCTGCAGGAAAGTGGAACGCGGCTCTGTAGGAATGCTCTATAACTGCAAGGTCCTTTTTTGATCGCACGACTTTTTCCTACTGCCAGTGAGGTTGCCATGACTGTTACCGTCAATACCGTCTCCGCCGAAGGTTTTCGTCACACCGTACAGATCGATGACCACGAATTGTTTGCCGACGTGCCGAAGTCTGCCGGCGGCGAGGGCTCGGCCCCCGAGCCACACGACTACTTCGACGCCGCGCTCGGTGCCTGCAAGGCACTGACCCTGAAGATGTACGCAAAGAAGAAAGACATCCCGCTGACCGGCGTGGGTGTCGAGGTCAAACGCGACAACAGCGAAGAGCAAAAAGGCAAATACGCCCTGCACGTGACGCTTACCCTCAAGGGCGTCCTCACCGATGCCCAGCGTGAAGAACTGCTGCGCGTCGCCGATCGCTGCCCGATCCACAAACTGATGACCACCACCGACGTCAGCATCGAAACCCACGCCCCACAAGGCTTCGACAGCCAGTAATCACCCTCTTGCCAGCGGCGGGTTATGCTTCTGGCATCACCCGCTCAGCCTGGAATGCACCATGGATACGCAACCACTGATCATCCGCCCGCGCGCCGAAGACGTCGAAGGCCAGCCGATCCTGCGCCCGCTGCCGTCAGCCAAATGCCGTAGCGTCGGGCCTTTCGTGTTTTTCGACCACATGCTCGAAACGGTTTATCCGACGGGCAAAGGCATGAACATCCGACAGCATCCGCACATTGGTCTGTCGACCCTGACCTACCTCTTCGAAGGGCAGATCCAGCACAAGGACAGCCTTGGCTCCGATCAAGTGGTCAGCGCCGGCGATGTCAGCTGGATGACCGCCGGCAGTGCGATTGCCCATGTCGAGCGCACGCCCGAGCCGTTGTGGGCGCAAAGCTTCACGATGCACGGTTTGCAGATCTGGCTGGCTTCGCCCAAGGATCACGAGCAAGGTCCGGGACATTACAGCCATCACCCGGCGGCAACCTTGCCGGTCAGCGATAACCTTGGTGTGCAGATCCGGATGATCGCCGGGTCAGGCTTTTGCCTGGAATCGCCGGTGCCGGTGCTTTCTCCTACGCTGTACGCCGAAGTAAAGATGCAGACCGCGACCACTTTGCTGATCCCGACCGAGCACGCAGAGCGCGCGATTTATGTGCTGAGTGGCGATGCGCAGTTGAATGGCGAGCCCCTCGAACCCCATGCGCTGGCGGTGTTGCCGGCCGGGGAACAGATGAGCCTGTTTGCCGAAAGCGATGTACACGCGGTGGTGTTTGGCGGCGCAGCGCTGGACGGGCCACGGCGGATCAACTGGAACTTCGTCGCGAGCGATCCGGCGGCGATCGATGAGGCGCGGCGTAAGTGGGCGGCCGGGGATTGGCCGACGGTGCCGGGGGAAGTCGAGCGGATCGAACTGCCTTAGCTCTGTGTCGCCTGTTAGTCAGCCATCGCTGGCAAGCCAGCTCCCACAGGTTTAGTGCCGGACAAATATCCAGAAAACGAATCGAACACTGTGGGAGCTGGCTTGCCAGCGATGAAGCCAGATCAGGCACCGACCGAGTCAATACCTGACTGCACAATCAGTCTTTGAACACTTCTTCCAGCAAATCATGCATCGACTTGAACGCGCGCTTGGCAGTCTTCGCGTCGTACATCATCTTGCCCGGCACATTGGCATGTGGATCGGTGAACGAATGCACCGCACCGCCATAGCTGAGCAACTGCCAATCGACCTTCGCCGCGTTCATTTCTTCTTCGAACGCCGGCAATTGCTCTTTCGGCACCAATGGATCGGAAGCACCGTGCAACACCAACACTGAACCCTTGATGTTCTTGGCATCCGCCGGGTTCGGCGAATCCAGCGTGCCATGGAACGACACCGCAGCCTTCACTGGCGCACCGGTACGGGCCAGATCCAGCGCACAGCAACCACCAAAGCAGAAACCGAACACCGCAAGCTTCGATGTATCGACTGCCGCCTCACCCTGCTGCTGCAACTGCTCGAACGCTGCCTGCATGCGCTTGCGCAGCAGTGCGCGGTCGTTCTTCAGCGGCATCATCGCCGCGCCGGCCTCGTCAGCGTTCTGCGGACGTACTGCCTGGCCATACACGTCAGCAATCAACACCACGTAGCCCTTGGCCGCGACCGATTTGGCGATCTCTTCCGCCCCGGCGCTGACGCCCATCCAGTTCGGCGCCATCAGCAGGCCCGGGCGCGCGCCCTTGTGCTCGGCGTCGAACGCCAGACGACCTTCATAGGGCTGGCCATCCAGCTGATAGACCACGGAACGTACAGTAACTTGGCTCATTTCTGACTCCTGATTAGTTAAACACCAGAATGAAAAAACCCGCCGAAGCGGGTTTTTCTACATCGTGATTAGGCTGACAGCTCAACCAGCAGCTTGTTCAGACGGGTCACGTACGCGGCCGGGTCTTTCAAGCTTTCGCCAGCCGCCAGAGCGGCCTGATCGAAGAGGATGTGCGACAGGTCGCCAAAACGCCCTTCGTTCTGCTCGCCGTCGAGTTTCTCGATCAGCGGGTGGCTCGGGTTGAATTCGAAAATCGGCTTCGACTCCGGCACTTTCTGCCCGCTGGCTTCGAGGATCTGGCGCATTTGCAGGCCCAGGTCCTGTTCGCCGATGGCCAGAATGGCTGGCGAATCGGTCAGACGGTGAGAGACGCGAACCTCGGCAACGGAGTCGCCCAGCGCGGTTTTCAGGCGCTCGACCAGACCTTCTTTGGACTTGGCGACTTCTTCTGCAGCTTTCTTGTCCTCTTCCGAGTCCAGGTTGCCCAGATCAAGATCACCGCGTGCCACGTCGACAAAGGTCTTGCCGTCGAATTCGCTGAGGTAGCTCATCAGCCACTCGTCGATGCGATCGGTCAGCAGCAGCACTTCGATGCCTTTCTTGCGGAAGACTTCCAGGTGCGGGCTGTTCTTGACCTGCGCGTAGGTTTCGCCGGTGAGGTAGTAGATCTTGTCCTGACCTTCCTTGGCGCGCGCCAGGTAGTCAGCCAGACCGACAACTTGCTCGCCGTCGTCGCCTTGGGTCGATGCGAAACGCAGCAGACCGGCAATTTTTTCCTTGTTGGCGAAATCTTCTGCCGGGCCTTCTTTCATGACCTGACCGAAGTTTTTCCAGAAGCCCTTGTATTGCTCAGGCTCGTTCTTCGCCAGTTTTTCCAGCATGTCCAGCACGCGCTTGGTCAGCGCCGACTTCATCGAGTCGATGATCGGATCTTTCTGCAGGATTTCCCGCGACACGTTCAGCGACAGGTCGTTGGAATCGACCACGCCCTTGATGAAGCGCAGGTACAGCGGCAGGAACGACTCGGCCTGATCCATCACGAACACGCGCTGCACGTACAGCTTCAAGCCTTTCGGCGCTTCACGCTGGTACAGGTCGAACGGCGCGCGGGCCGGCACGTACAGCAGCGAGCTGTATTCGAGCTTGCCTTCGACCTTGTTGTGGCTCCAGGCCAGCGGGTTTTCGAAGTCGTGAGCGATGTGCTTGTAGAACTCCTGATATTCCTCGTCCTTCACTTCAGTGCGCGGACGGGTCCACAGGGCGCTGGCGCGGTTGACGGTTTCCCATTCAACGGCAGGCTGCTCTTCGCCTTCAGCGGCAGTGACTTCTTTCGGCAGCTCGATCGGCAGCGCGATATGGTCGGAGTATTTCTTGATGATGTTGCGCAGACGCCAGCCGTCGGCGAACTCGTCTTCAGCGGACTTCAGGTGCAGGACGATACGGGTGCCGCGCTCTGGCTTGTCGATGGTGGCGACTTCGAACTCGCCCTCGCCTTTCGACGACCAGTGCACGCCTTCGCTGGCAGGAGTGCCGGCGCGACGGGAATACACATCAACCTGGTCGGCAACGATGAACGCCGAGTAGAAGCCGACACCGAACTGGCCGATCAGGTGCGAATCTTTCTTCTGATCGCCCGAGAGATTCTTCATGAAATCGGCGGTGCCCGACTTGGCGATGGTCCCCAGGTGGGTGATCACATCGTCACGGTTCATGCCGATACCGTTGTCTTCGAGGGTGACGGTCTTGGCGTCCTTGTCGAAGCTCACACGGATTTTCAGTTCAGCGCCACCTTCGAGCAACTCAGGCTTGGCCAGGGCTTCGAAGCGCAGCTTGTCGACAGCGTCAGAGGCGTTCGAGATCAATTCGCGAAGGAAGATTTCCTTGTTGGAATACAGCGAATGGATCATGAGGTGCAGCAGCTGCTTTACCTCGGTCTGGAAGCCCAGGGTTTCCTTTTGAGTTTCCACACTCATGGTCATCAAACTCCAATCAGATGGCAGTGGCCGCGACCTTGAGGGTCGGCGGCGGGTTGTTCACTGAGTTGGGGGCAGCGTTCAGGATTTCAAGGGCTCATCAATTTTGAAATGTGCACGTGCGGTGGCAATCGGTTCGCTCTCGGTGCTTTGCCAGGCCGTGATGGCGACGTTGGCCACGCGCCGCCCCTGGCGACAGACCTGACATTTGGCCCAAGTGTCGCGAAACTGCCCGGCGCGCAGATAATCCAGAGAAAAGTCGATGATCTTCGGCACCCCGGGCGAACCGGTGAAGATCAGCAAATGTAACGCGGCCGCCAGCTCCATAAACCCGGCAATCACCCCGCCATGGATCGCCGGCAATAAAGGGTTACCAATGTTGTCCTTGTTCGCTGGCAGCTTGAACAGCAATTCATCGCCGACCCGGGAACATTCGACGCCGATCAGCCCGGCGTAAGGAATTATCCGCAACAACGGCGCGTAATCGCCCTGAGCGTGAGCCTGCAGCAGCTGTTGCTTCCAGTCATCGCTCATCGATTCTCTCCTTTGACCTTGCCGCCAAATCCCTGGGTGCCTTTCAGGTTTTTGCCCATGCGCATGAAAGTGCCGACGACATGGGCGATCGGCTGATTCGGGTCATCCTGATAAGCAAAGCCGCGAGCGAAGATCACATCGGTGGTGACCCGGTAACACTGGGCAAAGCCATAGACGTCCTTGTTCGGCTCGGCGGCGTGCATGTAGTCGATACGCAGGTCCAGGGTCGGGCAGACTTCGAACTCCGCCAGCACGCACAACGTGGACATGCCGCACGCGGTGTCCATCAGCGAGGTAATGGCGCCGCCGTGGATGACCCCGGTCTGTGGATTGCCGACGATTTGCGCGTTGTACGGCAACCTCACCGTCAGCCCTTCGCTGCTGGCGCTGTGTACCGTCAAACCGAGCACCTGACAATGGCGCAGAGCCGAAAGAAATCGTGTCGCGCGCTCAAAAACGGGGTTTTCAGCCATTTGATAATTACTCTCGTTAGAGCCTTTTGCCAGTAGTAGGAAATGCCGCAAAAGTTCCACTAAAAAACAAACTTATATATCTGAACGAAATGAGGAACTTAACCTTTGGCGCTGCGCTCTTAAGGCCAGTAGTTATTTTCCATAAGGAGAAACACCCCATGCGTAAGACTTTAGCTATTGCCTTGATGTTGACCGCTTCCCTCGGTCTCGCTGCCTGCGATAAAAAATCCGAGGACAAAGCTCAAGATGCAAACCAACATGCTGAGCAAGCTCAGCAAGACATGAACAAAGCTCAGGATAAAGTGAACGACGCAGCAAAAGAAAACGCCGAAGCTGCCAAAGCTCAGGCTGAATCGAATCAAGCTGCTCAGGAAGAAGCTGCCAAGAAGCAATAATTGCGACTTGATGCAGAAAAAAGGAAACCCGCCAAGTGCGGGTTTTCTTTTGCCTGTGATTTTTTGTCAGTCTTGGCTTAGAAGCTTTCTTAGAGCAATACGGTTCTAAAAGTCGGACTAATCATCAGCAACAAACTGCAGATCAGGCCGACCAGCCACACCAGGCTGCGCAGGGATGGCTTATCCGCCAGGTATAACCACACGTAAAGAATTCGCGCGATCACAAAGATGATCGCCAGCGCATCGATCAACCAGCCTTGGGTTTGCGTGGTGTGCGCCATCAGCACACCCACGGCGAACAGGATGAACGCTTCGATGCAGTTCTGGTGTGCCGCCAGCGCCCGCGCGCCATAGCCAGTGAGTTGCGCCTGCTGTTGGCGCGGTAGATAGTTGTTGTAACCACCCTGCTCTTTCATGGCTTT
Source organism: Pseudomonas sp. URIL14HWK12:I6 (assembly GCF_000514195.1). Lineage (NCBI taxonomy): Bacteria > Pseudomonadati > Pseudomonadota > Gammaproteobacteria > Pseudomonadales > Pseudomonadaceae > Pseudomonas > Pseudomonas sp. URIL14HWK12:I6. Next base: position 16,218 of record NZ_AZVL01000027.1, on the reverse strand, counting down.
ACCCACCGGCATGCGCGCGATGTAGATCAACAATGCACTGATAAACACACACCAGAACGGAATATTCATCAAGCGGCCTCTTTATTGGTTTCGGGCAATGGCGCCTCTGTAGGGGTATAGACCATCACATCGAGCACGTCGGAATGAAACTCGCGGCGGTACAACACGATGACCACCCCGGCACTCATCAACATGAACAGCCACGGGCTGACAAACCACGCCAGCATGCTCATGCCGAAGTAATAAGAACGCAGACCGAAGTTGAACTGGTTCGCCGCCATCGAAATCACTCGCGCCGCCCGCAGTGCGAACGCCTTGCGCTCCTGCTCCGAGACCTGACGCTCACCGATCATCGGCGCGGAACCGACCAGCACCGCAGCAAAGTTGTACTGACGCATGCACCAGCTGAACGTGAAGAACGCATAGACGAACACCAGCGCCAGACAGAGCAACTTGATCTCCGACATGCCCTGCGATGCCTGCTGCACCATCGGGATATCCGCCAGCAACGACACGGCGCGCTCGGATGCACCGAGCACGGTGAGAATGCCGGCGAGGATGATCAGGGTGCTGGAGGCGAAGAACGAGGCGTTGCGCTCAAGATTGCCGATCACGCTGGCGTCGGCGATACGGTTGTCACGCAGGAGCATGCGGCGCATCCAGTCTTCGCGGTACAGGTGCAGCACACTGGCCAGACACGCGGTATCGCGGGCCTTCCACGACGCATAACGGGTGTAGCCGCCCCAGCAAATGACAAACCAGAGCGCGGCCAGCAGGTGGATCAGATTGGCTTGGATGAACGACATGCAATTCCCTGTGGAGTATGGATGCTACCTGTAGGAGCGAGCCTGCTCGCGAAAGCGGCGTATCACACAACATTGATGACGGCTGACACAACGCTTTCGCGAGCAGGCTCGCTCCCACATTAAGACCTCGGCAGTGCTTCGACGTTAGCTCGCGGAAAAAGACACTGCCAGACGCCCATAAAAAATGCCCCGTATCGATTGATACGGGGCATTTCTGTTTAAGCGCTGAAGACCCGCTTGTGGCGGGTCAGACAACGTCAGGCAACGGCTTCGCTGCGCTTGCCCAGCAGGCGATCGCAGACCACGGCGACCACCAGGGTCATCACGCATGGCACCAGCCACGCCAGACCCTGCTCGCTCAGCGGCAGGTGCGACAGCTGCGACGGCATCCAGTCAGCCAGACCGGCGCCCTTGAGCGCGTCGATGGTGCCGAACAGGAACGATACCAGCATGACCGGGCCGAGGATCCGCCCGTGTTCATGCCAGAAGTCCTTGCAGAAGCTCAGAGCTACCAGAACGATGCATGGCGGGTAGATCGCGGTCAGCACCGGGATCGAGAACGCGATCAGCTTGGTCAGGCCCAGGTTGGACACCAGCAGCGAAAACGCGGCCAGGATGATCACCAGGGTCTTGTAGGACAGTGGCAGCACGCGGCTGAAGTATTCGGCGCAGGCGCAGGTCAGACCGACCGCCGTCACCAGGCACGCCAGCGAGATCAGCACCGCGAGGAAACCGCTGCCCAGCGAACCGAAGGTGTGTTGCACGTAAGCATGCAGCACCGCCGCACCGTTGGTGGCACCAACCGCGACTTCATGGCTGCCGGAACCGAGGCGGAACAAGCTGATGTACACCAGCGCCAGACCGACACCGGCGATAAGGCCGGCAATGATCGCGTAACGAGTGATCAGCGCAGGCGACTCGACGCCACGGGAGCGGATCGCGTTGACGATGACGATGCCGAACACCAGCGCGCCGAGGGTATCCATGGTCAGGTAACCGTTGATGAAGCCCTGGGAGAACGGTGCCGCGACGTATTCCGGCGTGGCCTGACCGATATCCCCGGCCGGCAGGGCGAACGCGGCGATGCCGAGTACCGCCAGGGCGATGATTTTCAGCGGCGCGAGGAAACGCCCCACGGTATCGAGCAGACGGCCCGGATACAGCGAGATGAAGAACACCAGCAGGAAGTACACCGAGCTGTAGAGGAACAGCGCCAGCGGGCTTTCGCCGGTCAGCGGCGCCAGACCCACTTCGAACGACACGGTCGCGGTCCGCGGGGTGGCGAACAGCGGGCCGACCGCCAGGTAGCATGCCGCGGCGAGCACACCACCGGCGATCTTGCCGATCGGGCTGCTCAGCGCATCCATCGCACCACCGACCTTGGCCAGGGCGACGACGGTGACCACCGGCAGACCGACGGCCGTGATCAGGAAGCCCAGCGCCGCCATCCAGACATTAGGTCCGGACTGCAGGCCGACGATAGGCGGGAAAATGATGTTGCCGGCCCCGACGAACAGGGCAAATGTCATAAAGCCCAGTGCCAGGATGTCCTGACCTTTCAAAACTTTCATTAAGGAAATACCACACTACTGAATCGGAATTTAGAGGGGGATTTCCCTGTGGGGTTAGGGAAATGCTGTCAGTCCGTATAAGACTGACCCGTTTAGCGCGTTGCATACCTTGTGGGCGGCAGACGCAAAAATGGCTGCTAGCCTAACGAATTTGTCTGACAAACGCACTGTTTGAGGGCGAACTATCCGATACACGACGTGTCTGTGTCGCGTTTACGCATCTATTTTTCCTGCGGAGCACTCTGCAGGAAGACCCAGGACATGTAGCGAGGGGATTTATCCCCGATGGGGCGCGCAGCGGCCCCGATTGAGACCGTATGGTTTTTTCAGACTGAGCGCACTCACCGGCTTAGGGGGCCGCTTCGCAGCCCATCGGGGCGGTGCGACGTTTCGCTAAATCCCCTCACCACATATACCCGCTAAAACGCAGATGCCAGAAACAACAAAGGCCACCCGAAGGTGGCCTTTGTCTGGTGAAGCGTCAGTCAAGCACGAGGCTTACTTGACAGCCCAACCGGTCAGCTCGGCCAGGGCCTTGCCGATGTCTGCCAGCGAACGCACGGTTTTTACGCCTGCGTCTTGCAGCGCAGCGAATTTCTCGTCTGCAGTGCCTTTGCCGCCAGAGATGATTGCGCCAGCATGGCCCATGCGCTTGCCCGGAGGAGCAGTCACACCAGCGATGTAGGAAACAACCGGCTTGGTCACGTGTGCCTTGATGTAGGCAGCCGCTTCTTCTTCAGCCGAACCGCCGATCTCGCCGATCATCACGATCGCTTCGGTCTTCGGGTCTTCCTGGAACAGCTTCAGGATGTCGATGAAGTTCGAACCCGGGATCGGGTCACCACCGATGCCGACGCAAGTCGACTGACCGAAACCGGCGTCAGTGGTCTGCTTCACAGCTTCGTAGGTCAGGGTGCCGGAACGCGAAACGATACCGACCTTGCCTGGCAAGTGAATGTGACCTGGCATGATGCCGATCTTGCATTCGCCTGGGGTGATCACGCCTGGGCAGTTAGGGCCGATCAGGGTAACACCCAGCTCGTCGCACTTAACTTTGGCGTCCAGCATGTCCAGGGTAGGAATGCCTTCGGTGATGCAGACGATCAGCTTGATGCCGCCGAAAGCAGCTTCCAGGATCGAGTCCTTGCAGAAAGGAGCCGGAACGTAGATCACGCTGGCGGTAGCGCCAGTGGCAGCTACTGCGTCTTTAACGGTGTTGAACACTGGCAGACCCAGGTGCTCGGTGCCGCCTTTGCCCGGAGTTACGCCACCAACCATCTTGGTGCCGTATTCGATGGCTTGCTGGGTGTGGAAACTACCTTGCGAACCGGTAATACCCTGGCAGATAACTTTGGTGTCTTTATTGATCAGGACGCTCATTATTTGCCCTCCGCAGCTTTGACAACTTGTTGAGCAGCGTCGGTCAGGCTGGTAGCAGCGATGATGTTCAAACCGCTTTCTGCCAGTACTTTAGCGCCCAGCTCAGCGTTGTTGCCTTCAAGGCGAACAACAACCGGGATTTTCACGCCGACTTCTTTCACTGCACCGATGATGCCTTCGGCAATCATGTCGCAACGAACGATGCCGCCGAAGATGTTAACCAGTACTGCAGCGACGTTGGTGTCGGACAGAATGATTTTGAATGCTTCGGTCACGCGCTCTTTGGTAGCACCACCACCTACGTCGAGGAAGTTGGCTGGCTTGCCGCCGTGCAGGTTGACGATGTCCATGGTACCCATGGCCAGGCCGGCACCGTTGACCATGCAGCCGATGTTGCCTTCCAGGGCTACGTAGTTCAGTTCGAACTTGGCAGCGTGCGCTTCGCGCGGATCGTCTTGCGACGGATCGTGGAAAGTCTTCAGCTTAGGCTGACGGTACATGGCGTTGGCGTCGATGTTGATCTTGGCGTCCAGGCAGTGCAGATCGCCGTCAGCCTTGATCACCAGCGGGTTCACTTCCAGCAGGGCCAGATCGTGATCCTGGAACAGTTTGGCCAGACCAACGAAGATCTTGGCGAACTGGGCAACTTGCTTGCCTTCCAGACCCAGTTGGAACGCCAGCTCGCGACCCTGGAATGGCTGAGCGCCAACCAGTGGATCGATAGTGGCTTTGAGAATTTTTTCTGGAGTGTCGTGAGCGATTTTCTCGATGTCCACGCCACCTTCGGTGGAAGCCATGAACACGATGCGACGGCTCGAACGGTCAACGACAGCGCCCAGGTACAGCTCTTTAGCGATATCAGTGCACGATTCAACCAGGATCTTGGTGACTGGCTGACCATTGGCGTCAGTCTGGTAAGTCACCAGACGCTTGCCCAGCCACTGCTGTGCGAAGGCCTTGGCGTCTTCTTTGTTGCGAACCAGCTTGACGCCGCCCGCTTTACCGCGACCACCGGCGTGGACCTGGGCTTTGACAACCCACTCGCTGCCGCCGATTTTGTCGCAAGCTTCTGCTGCTGCTTCCGGGGTGTCTACTGCGTAACCAGTGGAAACTGGCAGGCCGTATTCAGCGAACAGCTGCTTACCCTGATACTCGTGAAGATTCATGCTTTTTACCGTCTTCGTTAGGTACTGCGCATTCGGCGCTGCGCTCTTGATGAGTGCCGCGCCACCTGTGACTGCTGCTTGCGTAGCCTTTCCGGATACCCGGTGCAGCTACGCAAGACTGCGTCCAGCGGACATTCCGCGGTGAGACTTGCTCGCAAGGCTCACGACGGGCCGCAACCGCCGTGGTTTCTTATTGTGTGTCTTAACGCTTCTTGCGGTTGGCAATGTGGATGGCGCCGCCATTCACAGCCAGAGCAGCTTCGTGCAAGGCTTCAGACAGGGTCGGATGGGAGAAAACCATCATGCCCAGGTCTTCAGCGCTGGTGCCGAATTCCATACCGATCGCGCCCTGCTGAACCAGTTCTGCAGCGCTCGGGCCAATCACGTGCACGCCCAATACGCGGTCAGTCTTGGCATCAGCGATGACCTTGACGAAACCACCGGTATCGTTGGCGGCCATGGCACGGCCGGAAGCGGCGAACGGGAAGGTGCCGACGTTAACTTCAACGCCTTCGGCTTTCAAGGCCTGCTCGGTTTTGCCAACCCACGCGATTTCCGGGTGAGTATAAATAACCGAAGGGATCAGGTCATAGTTCATCTGGGCTTTGTGGCCCTTGATGCGCTCGACAACCATGATGCCCTCTTCCGAGGCCTTGTGCGCCAGCATCATGCCGCGAACCACGTCACCGATGGCGTAAACGCCCGGTACGGTGGTGGCGCAGTGATCGTCAACGTGCACGAAACCGCGCTCGTCCAGGGTCACGCCGCTGTCGGCAGCCAGCAGATCAGTGGTCACCGGACGGCGACCAACGGCTACGATCAGCTTGTCGAAAGTGATGGACTGTTCGCCGTTGGCATCGGTGTAGTTAACAACGACTTCGTCGCCGTTCACTTTCGAACCGGTTACGCGAGCGCCCAGTTTGATGTCCAGACCTTGTTTGGTCAGGGTTTTCAGCGCTTCCTTGGAAACAGCGGTGTCCGCTGCCATCAGGAAGGTGTCCAGTGCTTCGAGGACAACCACTTCGGAACCCAGACGCGACCACACCGAACCCAGTTCCAGACCGATCACGCCAGCGCCGATCACGCCCAGACGCTTAGGTACGGATTGGAATTCCAGAGCACCAGTCGAATCGACGATGACTTTCTGATCGACCGGAGCCGGTGGAATGTCGATCGGACGCGAACCTGGTGCCAGGATGACGTTTTCGGCTTCGATGATTTCAACCGAACCGTCCGGCTTGGTGACTTCGACTTTCTTGCCAGCCAGCAGCTTGCCGTGGCCCTGGATCGAGGTAACGCCGTTAGCCTTGAACAGGGTGGCAACGCCGCCAGTCAGGTTCTTGACGATGCCAGCCTTGCGGCCAACCATCGCAGCGACGTCCATTTTGACTTCGCCGGTCGAGATACCGTGAACGTTGAAGCTCTCTTTGGCTTCCTTGTACTTCCAGGAGCTGTCCAGCAGCGCCTTGGACGGAATGCAGCCGACGTTCAGGCAAGTACCGCCGAGGGCCTGTTTGCCTTCAGCGTCGGTGTACTTCTCGATGCAGGCAGTGGTGAGACCCAGCTGCGCGGCCTTGATGGCAGCTACATAGCCGCCAGGGCCGGCACCGATCACTACTACGTCAAATTTCTGCGACATTCAAAAAATCCTCTTTAGCGAAAAGCTTCAAGCCGCGCGCTGCGGGCCGTACCGCCGTTGCCGACGGTACGCCACCCGCAGCGCATGGCTGCTTCTATCAGATATCCAGCAACAGACGAGCCGGATCTTCCAGCAGGTTCTTGATGGTCACCAGGAAGGTTACAGCTTCTTTGCCATCGATCAGACGGTGATCGTAGGACAGTGCCAGGTACATCATCGGACGGATCACGACCTGACCGTTGATGGCCATAGGACGCTGGATGATGTTGTGCATGCCCAGAATCGCTGCCTGCGGCGGGTTGACGATCGGAGTCGACATCATCGAACCGAAGGTACCACCGTTGGTGATGGTGAAGGTACCGCCGGTCATCTCTTCCATCGACAGTTTGCCGTCACGGGCTTTCTTGCCGAACGTGGCGATGCCGCCTTCGATTTCAGCCAGGCTCATCAGCTCGGCGTTACGCAGAACCGGAACGACCAGACCACGGTCGCTGGAAACGGCAACACCGATGTCGGCGTAGCCGTGGTAAACGATGTCTGCACCGTCGATCGAAGCGTTGACCGCCGGGAAGCGTTTCAGCGCTTCGGTGGCAGCCTTGACGAAGAACGACATGAAGCCCAGGCGTACGCCGTTGTGGGACTTCTCGAACAGGTCCTTGTACTTCGAACGCAGCGCCATGACTTCGGTCATGTCGACTTCGTTGAACGTGGTCAGCATTGCCATGTTCGACTGGGCTTCAACCAGACGCTCGGCAACCTTGGCACGCAGACGGGTCATCGGTACGCGCTTCTCAACGCGATCACCGGCAGCGAATACCGGAGCAGCAGCGGCTGGAGCAGCGGCTTTTGCAGGAGCAGCAGCCGGAGCGGCTTTCTTCGCGGCAACAGCAGCCACCACGTCTTCCTTGGTCACACGACCGCCTTTGCCGGTACCGGCAACGGAAGCGATGTTGATGCCGTTCTCTTCAGCCAGCTTGCGCGCAGCCGGAGCAGCAACAGGATCGTCTTCGCCTTCGGCAGCAGCCGGGGCAGCGGCAGCAGCGGCCGGAGCAGCAGCGGCGGCTGGAGCAGCGGCAGCAGCGCCACCCGCTTCGATGGAGCCCAGGACTTCGTCGGACAGAACGGTGTCGCCTTCGTTCTTGACGATTGCGCCCAGCACGCCGTCGGCGGTCGCCAGCACTTCCAGTACGACTTTGTCGGTTTCGATGTCGACGATCAGGTCGTCACGCTTGACGGCGTCGCCCGGTTTTTTGTGCCAGGTGGCAACGGTGCCATCGGCAACCGATTCCGGGAAAGTGGGGGCTTTGATCTCGATAGCCATTATCTGTGGTTCCTTAAATTCGGTTTCAGGTGCGCGAAGGCGTTAAACGGTAAACGCGTCTTGCAGCAGTTTTTCCTGCTGCTCGGCGTGCATCGATGCGTAACCACAAGCTGGGGCAGCAGAAGCCTCACGGCCCGCGTACTCGAGTACGAGAGACTTGTCGAGGTTACCGATGCTGCGACGCAGGTGGTGCTGGCTGCAGTACCAGGCGCCCTGGTTCATCGGCTCTTCCTGACACCAGACGGCATGCTTGACGTTGGTGTAAGGCGCCAGGACTTCTTTCAAGTCGTCCTCAGGGAATGGATACAGCTGCTCGATACGCACGATGGCGATATCGTCACGGCCTTCGGCACGACGTTTTTCCAGCAGGTCGTAGTAGACCTTGCCGCTACACAGAACAACGCGCTCGACCTTTTTCGGGTCCAGGGCATCGATTTCCGGGATCACGGTCTGGAACGAACCTTCAGCCAGATCTTCCAGGGTCGAGACGGCCAGCTTGTGGCGCAGCAGCGACTTCGGCGTCAGCACTACCAGAGGTTTGCGCAGCGGGCGAATCACCTGACGACGCAGCAAGTGGTAGATCTGGGCCGGGGTGGTCGGCATGCACACCTGAATGTTGTGCTCGGCGCACAGCTGCAGGTAACGCTCAAGACGAGCCGAGCTGTGCTCAGGGCCCTGACCTTCGTAGCCGTGTGGCAACAGCATGGTCAGACCGCAGAGACGGCCCCACTTGTGTTCGCCGCTGGTGATGAACTGGTCGATAACAACCTGTGCACCGTTGGCGAAGTCGCCGAACTGGGCTTCCCAGATCACCAGCGCGTTTGGCGTGGTGGTCGAGTAACCATATTCGAAGGCCAATACCGCTTCTTCCGAGAGGAACGAGTCGTACAGGTCAAAGCGTGGCTGACCGTCGTACAGGTTCTGCAGCGGAATGTAGGTGCCCGCGTCTTTCTGGTTGTGCAGCACAGCGTGACGGTGCGAGAACGTACCGCGGCCGATGTCCTGACCGGTCATGCGGATCGGGTGACCTTCGAACGCCAGGGTCGCGTACGCCATGGTTTCGGCGTAACCCCAGTTGATCGGCAGGCCGCCGGCTTGCATCTTCTGACGGTCTTCGTAGATCTTCGCGACTTGACGCTGAACCACGAAGCCTTCCGGAATTTCCAGCAGCTTGGCGGACAGTTCCTGCAGGGTCTTCAGATCGAAACGGGTGTCGTGACGCGCAGTCCAGGCGTGGCCCAGATACGGACGCCAGTCCACGAACAACTCTTTGTTCGGCTCTTTGACCAGCGATTTCACTACGTGCAGACCGTTGTCCAGCGCGTTGCGGTACTCGTCGACCTTGGCCTGAACACGTTCAGCGTCCAGTACACCGGCCTGAGTCAGGCGATCAGCGTACAGCTCACGGGTGGTGCGCTGCTTGGTGATCTGCTGATACATCAGCGGCTGGGTGCCGCTTGGCTCGTCGGCCTCGTTGTGGCCGCGACGACGGTAGCAGACCAGGTCGATCACCACGTCACGCTTGAACTGCATGCGGTAATCGATGGCCAGCTGGGTCACGAACAGCACGGCTTCCGGATCATCACCATTCACATGGAGGATCGGCGCCTGGATCATCTTCGCAACGTCGGTGGCGTACTCGGTGGAACGCGAGTCCAACGGATTGCTGATGGTGAAACCCACCTGGTTGTTGATCACGATGTGCACGGTACCGCCGGTCTTGAAACCGCGGGTCTGCGACATCTGGAAGGTTTCCATGACCACGCCCTGACCTGCGAATGCAGCGTCACCGTGGATGGAGATCGGCAGCACCTTCTCACCGGTCGGGTCGTTACGACGATCCTGACGGGCGCGAACCGAACCTTCTACCACCGGGGAAACGATTTCCAGGTGGGACGGGTTGAACGCCATGGCCAGGTGAACTTCACCGCCGGTGGTCATCACGTTGGACGAGAAGCCCTGGTGGTATTTGACGTCACCGGAACCCAGCTCGACCTTCTTCTTGCCTTCGAACTCGTCGAACAGCTCGCGCGGGTTCTTGCCGAAGGTGTTGACCAGCACGTTCAGACGGCCACGGTGGGCCATGCCGATGACGACTTCCTTGGTGCCGTAGGAACCGGAACGCTGGATCAGCTCATCGAGCATCGGAATCAGGCTTTCGCCGCCTTCCAGACCGAAACGCTTGGTGCCCGGGTATTTGGTGCCCAGGTATTTTTCCAGGCCTTCACCGGCAGTCACGCGCTCAAGCAGGTGGCTCTTGATGTCGGCGGAGTACGTCGGACGACCACGCACGCTTTCCAGACGCTGCTGGAACCACTGGCGCTGCTCGGAATCGGTGATGTGCGTAAATTCAGCGCCGATGGTGCGGCAATATGTCTGCTGCAACGCTTCATGAATTTCGCGTAGGCTCGCTTCCTCTTTGCCGATGAACAGGTCGCCGGCACGGAAGGTCGTATCAAGATCGGCATTGGTCAAGCCGTAATGATTGATCGACAGGTCTGCAGGTGCAGGACGCTGCCACAGCCCCAGCGGGTCAAGCTGGGCTGCTTGGTGGCCACGCATACGGTAGGCCTGGATCAATCGCAGCACTTCAACTTGCTTCTTCTCGTGCTCACTGCTCACGCTCCCGGCGGAAACCGGTTGGGCGCGGCGCTGGTTCTTTGCCAGCAGCACGAAATGATCGCGAATTGTGGAGTGCGAAACATCAGTGGCAGAGCTGCCGTCGGCAGGCAGCTTCTGAAAGTAGGTGCGCCACTCTTCTGGCACAGCGTTAGGGTCGTGCAGGTAGAGCTCATAAAGCTCTTCCACATAGGCAGCGTTTCCACCTGAAAGGTAGGCGCTGTTCCACATGCGCTGCATCACGCTTTCTTGCATGCTTGGTCACCCTCGGTTAGGGGAACACCATCGGCGTCAATACCGAGCAAACTTGCAGAAGTCCGAATGCAGCGACCAAAACAAGCCACTTAGGATCACGCTGACAGTCCGGGTACCAGCCCGGATGCCCCTGCTTGTCTCATTTCTTCAAAATAAGAGCTGCAGCTTGTGGCTACTGCTCTGGTTATAGCCATGACGCGGGTTGAAGCCCGCGCCACAGCCTCTTCGTTACAGCGGTTCTACGGTTACAGCAGCTGAATCACACGCCGCTTGAAAGCAGCATGTTACGGATGTGACCGATGGCCTTAGTCGGGTTCAGGCCTTTCGGACATACGTTGACGCAGTTCATGATGCCCCGGCAGCGGAAGACGCTGAACGGGTCATCGAGCGAAGCCAGACGCTCGGACGTCTTGGTGTCACGGCTGTCTGCCAGGAAGCGGTACGCTTGCAGCAGGGCAGCCGGGCCCAGGAACTTGTCCGGGTTCCACCAGAAGGACGGGCACGAGGTCGAGCAGCAGGCGCACAGGATGCACTCGTACAGACCGTCGAGCTTTTCACGCTCTTCAGGGGACTGCAGACGCTCGATGGCCGGAGCCGGCGTGTCGTTCTGCAGGTAAGGCTTAACCTTCTCGTATTGCTTGTAGAAGATGCTCATATCGACAACCAGGTCACGGATGACCGGCAAACCTGGCAGCGGACGAACGATCAACTTGTTGCCTTTTACGACAGCGGACAGCGGCGTGATGCACGCCAGGCCGTTCTTGCCGTTGATGTTCATGCCGTCGGAGCCGCAGACGCCTTCACGGCAAGAGCGACGATAGGAGAAACCCTCGTCCTGCTCTTTGATCAGGGCCAGCACGTCCAGCACCATCAGGTCTTTACCACCGGTATCGACCTGGAATTCCTGCATGAACGGCGCAGCGTCCTGATCAGGGTTGTAGCGATAAACACTGACTTGCAACATGGCGATCACCCTTAATAAGTCCGGACTTTAGGTTCGAAAGTCGGAACAGTCTTCGGCGAGAAGTTTACGGCACGCTTGGCGACGCGTTTCTCACCCGGGAAGTACAGGGTGTGGCACAGCCAGTTTTCGTCGTCACGGTCTTCGAAGTCTTCACGGGCGTGAGCGCCGCGGGACTCTTTACGTACTTCGGCCGCGATGGCGGTAGCTTCAGCCACTTCCAGCAGGTTTTGCAGTTCCAGAGCTTCGATACGCGCTGTGTTGAACGCTTGCGACTTATCGTTGATCTTCACGTTGGCGATGCGCTTGCGCAGATCGGCCAGCTGAGCGATACCCTTCTGCATGTATTCGCCAGTGCGGAATACACCGAAGTAGTTCTGCATGCAGCTTTGCAGCTCGCGACGCAGGGTAGCCACGTCTTCGCCATCGGTACGGCCGTTCAGCGCGTTCAAACGCGACAGGGCAGCTTCGATGTCGGCTTCGGTAGCGTCGTCGTATTCGATGCCGTCGGTCAGCGCCTTTTCCAGGTGCAGGCCGGCAGCGCGGCCGAATACCACCAGGTCGAGCAGCGAGTTGCCGCCCAGACGGTTGGCACCGTGTACCGATACGCAAGCCACTTCACCTACCGCGAACAGACCAGGAATGATCTGATCCACGCCTTCGGCGTTCTGGGTGATCGCCTGACCATGAATGTTGGTGGCAACGCCGCCCATCATGTAGTGGCAGGTCGGAACAACCGGAACCGGAGCAACCACCGGGTCAACGTGTGCGAAAGTCTTCGACAGTTCGCAGATACCTGGCAGACGGCTGTGCAGCACTTCCTCGCCCAAGTGGTCGAGTTTGAGCATTACGTGGTCGCCATTCGGACCGCAACCGTTGCCGGCGATGATTTCTTTAACCATCGAGCGGGCAACCACGTCACGACCCGCGAGGTCTTTCGCGTTCGGAGCATAACGCTCCATGAAACGCTCGCCGTGCTTGTTGATCAGGTAACCACCTTCACCACGGCAACCTTCGGTCACCAGTACGCCGGCGCCGGCGATGCCGGTCGGGTGGAACTGCCACATTTCGATGTCTTGTACCGGCACGCCAGCACGCAGCGCCATGCCAACGCCGTCACCGGTGTTGATCAGGGCGTTGGTGGTGGAGGCGTAGATACGGCCAGCACCGCCAGTAGCCAGTACGGTGGCCTTGGCGCGAATGTACGAAGTTTCGCCGGTTTCGATGCAGATCGCGATCACACCGACAAACTCGCCTTCCTGGTTTTTCACCAGGTCGACAGCGTAGTACTCGTTCAGGAACGTGGTGCCGGCTTTCAGGTTGCCCTGATAAAGGGTGTGCAGCAGTGCGTGACCGGTACGGTCGGACGCTGCGCAGGTACGGGCAGCCTGACCACCTTTACCGTAGTCCTTGGACTGACCACCGAACGGACGCTGGTAGATACGGCCTTGCTCGGTACGCGAGAACGGCAGACCCATGTGGTCCAGCTCGAAAACGGCCGCTGGGCCTTCCTGACACATGTATTCGATAGCGTCCTGGTCACCGATGTAGTCGGAACCCTTGACGGTATCGTACATGTGCCAGCGCCAGTCATCGTTCGGGTCAGCGGACGCGATCGCGCAGGTGATGCCGCCCTGGGCGGATACAGTGTGCGAACGGGTCGGGAAAACCTTGGTGATCACCGCAGTCTTGTGACCGCCCTGCGCCAGCTGCAGCGCAGCGCGCATGCCGGCACCGCCACCACCAATAATGATGGCGTCGAAAGAAATCGTTGGAATGTTAGCCATGACTCAGATACCCCAGAGAATCTGCACACCCCAGACGAAGTAAGCGAACATCGCAACGCCGCATACTGCCTGGAAAAGGAAACGTATAGCCGTCGCGGACTTGCCGAACGCCATTGGCGTCAGGTAGTCAGTCGCGATGGTCCACATGCCGACCCAGGCGTGAGCGCCGAGAGCAACAAGGGCCAGGAGGCTGAAAATACGCATCCCGTTGTGGGCGAACAGTTCATGCCACTGGGCGTACTCGAGGCCTGGGTGGGCCACGACGTATCCGATCAGAAAAATGAAGTAAGCCGCGAGAACGACCGCCGACACACGTTGCGCCATCCAGTCATAGAGGCCCGAACGCGAGAGGTTCGTGACGTTAGTTACCATATCCAGACTCCTGCCAGAACGATTACCACCACGGAAACGGCGATAACGATTTTCGAGCCCAGCTTGCCGCCTTCCAGCGTCTCACCGATGCCCATGTCCATGATCAAATGGCGCACACCGGCAACCAGGTGATACAGCAGAGCGGACAGGATGCCCCAAATCACTAGCTTGGCTAGCGGACTGGTCAGACACGCTTTCACCTGACCGAAGCCTTCCTCGGAGCTCAGCGACTTGTCCAATGCGTAAAGCATGATGGCAAGGCACACGAAGAGGATGACACCGGAGATACGGTGAAGAATGGACGTGTAAGCAGTGACTGGGAGTTTGATGGTCCTTAGGTCTAGGTTTACAGGTCGTTGGCTTTTCACGGCTTTTTTTTCACACTGAAGAGCCCCTAACAATCAGGGCAAAGTTGTTGGGGAGTGCACTGGTCAGGTAACCACCACCCAGGGATGCGACCCCCAATGAAAGCAAGCCCAAAAGCCCTTGGCGGTCGGTGGCCGAGTATAGACAGTTAGGCTACTAATGACAACGCAATCACCTACCCCCAATAGCTGATTGCACAAGTCGCATAAAAGGCGTAAATGGCAGTCAATTTCGAGGAAAAAGTGCGCTTAAAGCCTTCTGGAGCAAGACTTTAGGCAAATTGACATTCGAATTTATCTCACTATAGTGGTGCGGGCCCTGCGTGGGGGGTCTGTCTGATGGTTCAAGCATAAATAGGAGGCCACATGGCTGACAAAAAAGCGCAGTTGATCATCGAGGGCGCAGCCCCCGTCGAGCTGCCCATTTTAACCGGCACCGTTGGTCCCGATGTAATCGATGTTCGGGGCCTGACGGCCACGGGCCGCTTCACTTTCGACCCGGGTTTCATGTCGACCGCCTCGTGCGAATCGAAGATCACCTATATCGACGGCGACAACGGCATTCTGTTGCACCGCGGCTACCCGATCGAACAGCTGGCTGAAAAGTCGGACTACCTGGAAACCTGCTACCTGCTGCTCAACGGCGAATTGCCGACTGCAGAACAGAAGGCCCAGTTCGTCAGCACCGTGAAAAACCACACCATGGTTCACGAGCAGCTGAAAACCTTCTTCAACGGCTTCCGTCGCGACGCCCACCCGATGGCCGTCATGTGCGGCGTAGTCGGCGCCCTCTCGGCCTTCTACCACGACTCCCTGGACATCAATAACCCGCAGCATCGCGAAATCTCCGCGATCCGTCTGGTCGCCAAGATGCCAACCCTGGCAGCGATGGTTTACAAGTACTCCATGGGCCAACCCATGATGTACCCGCGCAACGACCTGACGTACGCGGAAAACTTCCTGCACATGATGTTCAACACCCCGTGCGAGATCAAACCGATCAGCCCGGTACTCGCCAAGGCCATGGACCGGATCTTCATCCTCCACGCCGACCACGAGCAGAACGCATCGACGTCCACCGTGCGCCTGGCAGGTTCCTCGGGTGCCAACCCGTTCGCCTGTATCGCCGCCGGTATCGCCGCACTGTGGGGCCCTGCCCACGGCGGTGCGAACGAAGCCGTTCTGACCATGCT
Source organism: Pseudomonas sp. URIL14HWK12:I6 (assembly GCF_000514195.1). Taxonomy (NCBI): domain Bacteria; kingdom Pseudomonadati; phylum Pseudomonadota; class Gammaproteobacteria; order Pseudomonadales; family Pseudomonadaceae; genus Pseudomonas; species Pseudomonas sp. URIL14HWK12:I6. Next base: position 783 of record NZ_AZVL01000027.1, on the reverse strand, counting down.
TGACGAGATTGGCGATGTGTCCAACATCGACAAGTTCATCGCCAAGGCCAAGGACAAGAACGATCCGTTCAAACTGATGGGCTTCGGTCACCGCGTTTACAAGAACCGCGATCCGCGCGCGACTGTCATGAAGCAGACCTGCGACGAAGTACTGAAGGAACTGGGCATCAACAACGATCCGCAACTCGAACTGGCCATGCGCCTGGAAGAGATCGCGCTGACCGACCCGTACTTCATCGAGCGCTCGCTGTATCCGAACGTCGACTTCTACTCGGGGATCATCCTCAAGGCGATCGGCATTCCGACCAGCATGTTCACCGTGATCTTCGCTCTGGCGCGTACTGTGGGCTGGATCTCGCACTGGAAAGAAATGCTCTCCAGCCCGTACAAGATTGGCCGTCCGCGCCAGTTGTACACTGGCTACGAGTCGCGTGATATCACCAAGCTGGAAGACCGCAAATAAGGCTTGTCTTGCGATAACGTCTTTGAGTTGTATCGGGAACGGCCTCTTATATAGAGGCCGTTTTTGTTTGTCTGGTCGCAGCGGCCTGTGGGCCGACTGGCTTTTGGGCGTTTGTGGGCATATCCGTTGCTTCGGGTGCTGCCGCTGGCGGTTTCGCTCTTACAGCGAGTCACCTTTTCCAAACGCCGAAAAGGTAACCCAAAAGGCTTTGCCCCGGCGTACGGCACTTCGCTGAGGCTCAGTGTTCCCTCGCTACGGTGTCCATCCGGGGGCATCGCCTCCGGTTTGCTTCGCTGCACCTCCTCTCGATGTATGCGGCT
>NZ_AZVL01000026.1:0-65181 GCF_000514195.1 Pseudomonas sp. URIL14HWK12:I6 | reverse complement strand
CCGTAGCGAGGGAACACTGAGCCTCAGCGAAGTGCCGTACGCCGGGGCAAAGCCTTTTGGGTTACCTTTTCGGCGTCTGGAAAAGGTGACTCGCTGTAAGAGCGAAACCGCCAGCGGCAGCACCCGAAGCAACGGATATTCACCCAAAACCCCAAGAGCCTGGTCGGCCCAAAGGCCGCCAAGTCCCCAAAAAAAACGCCAGCAAAATGCCGGCGTTTCAGTGAGCGCTAAACGTATTACCAGTTATAGGTCACGTCAGCAGTCATGGTCCGGCCTTCGCCGTAGTAGCAGTCGAGGGTGCCATTGCACGCGGCAACGTACTTCTCGTCAGTGAGGTTTTGCAGGTTGGCTTGCAGCTTCACGCCTTTGACATGCAGCGGCGATTTCTCCAGGTCGTAAGAGACCATGGCGTCATACACGGTGTAGGACGGAATCTGGAACGAGTCCGACTCGTAATCCGAACCGTAGCTGCTGCGCACGTAACGGGCGCCCAGGCCCATGCCGAAACCGGCGAGGGCGGTGGAGATGTCGAAGTCGTAGTTGACCCACGCGGAGGCGGTCAGCGGTGGACGCATGGCCAGAGTGCGACCTTCGCGACCGTCGTTGTCTTTCTCCCACTTGGTCTGGTTACGCGACACCGCCGCCAGCACGCGCAGGTTGCGGGTGACGTTGACCTTGCCTTCCAGCTCGATACCGCGCGAACGCACGGAGCCGCTCTGGGTGCTGAAGCCCGGGTTGTTGAGGTCGGTGGTCAGCATATTGTCTTGGTCGATCTGGTACGCCGACAGCTGGATGAAGCCGTCGATCGACTTCGGCTCGTACTTGACGCCGACTTCGTACTGCTTGCCGGTGGTCGGTTCGAAGGCGCCGCCGCTCATGTCGGTACCGGTTTGCGGCAGGAACGATTCGGCGTAGCTGATGTACGGCGTGATGCCGTTGTCGAACTCGTAGCCCAGGCCGGCACGCCCGGTGAACTTCTCGTCTTTCTGGTTGCTGTGGCCGCCGCTCAGCGGTTGCTTGTTGTCGGTTTCGGCGAAGTCATACCGACCGCCGAGGGTCAGGAACCACTGGTTCCAGCGCAGTTGATCCTGAGCGTACAGGCCGGTCTGGGTGATGGTGTTGTCCCATTTGTACGGCTGACGGAAATTGATCTGGCTGCCATACACCGGGTTGTACAGGTCCAGACCTGGAGCGGTGCGGTCGTACAGGCCGAGGAATTTCGAATTGTAGTGGTAGTAGTCCACGCCCAGCAGCACGGTGTGTTCGACGTCGGCGGTGTGGAACTTGGCCTGGGCAATGTTATCGATGCCGTAGACCTTGTTGTGCTGCGACCAGTCCACCGCATAACGGCTCTGGTAGCTGCCGTCGTTGAGGCCGGTAACCGGGTTGGTCGGGAACGCATAACCGTGCAGCGGCGCCACGTACTGGTCGTTGATGTCGGCGTAACGCGCGTTCTGCTTCAGGGTCCAGACGTCGTTGAGTTCGTGAGCGATCTCGTAACCGACGACGAACTGCTCGCGGTGGTACTTGTTCACGTCCGGCTCGCCGAGGAACAGGCTGCGGCTGATGCGCCCGGCCTGGCTGCGATGCACGGTGCCGTTGGCCGGCAGGCCTTGGGCTTCCGGTACATCGTGGTCTTTCTGGTACTGACCGAACACGGTGATGGTGGTCTGATCGTTAGGCAGCCAGGTCAGGCTTGGCGCCAGCAGCATGCGGTTCTGGCTGGCGTAGTCGATGGCCGAGCCGCTGTCGTTGACCACACCGGTCAGGCGATAGAGGAATTCGCCCTGATCATCGATCGGGCCGCCGAGGTCGAAGGCACCGTACTTGCGGTCATAGCTGCCGCCGCCGAGCTTCACTTCGTGCAGCGGGGTCGCGGTCGGACGCTTGCTGACCATGTTGACGATACCGCCCGGCTGGTTCTGGCCGTACAGCACCGAGGCCGGACCCTTGAGCACTTCAACGCGCTCCAGGGTGTACGGGTCGATCTGCAGCGAACCACCGGTGCTGCCGCCGCCGTAAGGCATGTGCAGGCCGTCGAGGTACAGCGGAGTAGGGGAGAAGCCGCGGGAGGTCGGTTCGTCGAAGATCTTCACCCGGTCCGAGAAACCGCCGCCGGTCATGCCCGGCGTGTACTGCAGAGCTTCGGTGACGGTCTTCGAGCCGCGCATCTTGATTTCGTCTTGAGTGACGACGTTGATGGTCTGCGGGATTTCCTTGAGCGACGAATCGGTCTTCGAACCGGTGGCGCTGCGCTTGGCGACGATCCCGTCTACCGGGCCCCAGGCCGATTCGGCGGTGGCGGAAATGCTGGTCGGGGCCAGATCGAGGCTGGCACCGCCGGTGCTGCGCGAACGCAAGGCGACGTTGTTGCCTTCGACGCTGTAGGCGATGTTGGTGCCTTGCAGCAGTTGCGCGATGGCGGCGGTCGGTTCCAGGTTGCCACTGACGGCGCTGCTGCGCAGGCCACTGACTTCATCCGGGCTGTACAGCACTTGGAGGTTGGTCTGGCGACCGAATTCCTGCAACGCGCTCCCCAGCGACTGTGCAGGAATATTGATCGCCACGGCGGCGGCCTGGGCCTGGCCGGTCATCGGCACAGTCAGGGCCATGGCGCAGAACGCGGGCAAGGTGCAACGGAAGGAGCGGCGGATCAGCAGAGCCTTGGCGAGCGGGTGGAGTCCGTGCGGTGCGGGCATTGTTCTTCTACTCTTCAAAGTGTTGACTGAGAACTATTTCTATTAACTGTTAGTAAGACGTTGAGCCTTCCGAAAACCGGAAAGCTCAACGCAATTTTTTTACAAATTTTTCACAGTCAGGCGGGTTGCAGCTCAGTGACCACTTTGCCGGCGCTCATGCGCACCAGTTGGTCTGCTACATCGAAGTAACGATCGTCGTGGGAAATGACGATGATGGTCTTGCCCAGGCGCTTCAGGTCCGGCAGCAGCTCGGTGTAGAAAATCCGCCGGAAGGTCGGGTCCTGATCGGCGGCCCACTCGTCGAACACCAGCACCGGACGCTCTTCGAGCCAGGCGTTGATCAGGGCCAGACGCTTGCGCTGGCCGGTGGACAGGTCGGTGGTGGTGAACGAGCCGTCACGCACACTGACCTTGTGCGCAATTTCCAGGCGCTCCAGGTATTGGTTGGCGTCTTCCGGGATATGCGTATCGCCCTGGACCACGTCGTCGAACAGGTAATAGTCGGCGAAAATCGTGGTGAACAACTGGCGGTAATCGTCGCGGTTGGCGGCATCGACAAGCTGCTGGTTGAGGCGGATTTCGCCTTGCTGTGGCGCGTACAGGCCCAGCAGCAACTTGATCAGCGTCGTCTTGCCGCAGCCATTTTCGCCGACGATGAAAATGATGTCGCCCTGTTCGATTTTCAGGTTCACCGGTCCCAACCGGAACGGCTTGGCGCCTTCTACCGTCGGGAAACTGTACGAGACATCGGTCAGTTCCAGGCTGTGCACCGGGGTCTTTTGGTGGCCCTGATCGCTGAGCAGCAGGTGCGGCTCTGGCGAGGAAAACTGCTCGGACAGATCGGCGATCCGGCGGAACGCGATTTGCGCGCGACTGACGATCGGCAGGGTGCCGATGATGTGTTCCAGCGGCCCTTTCATGTACAGCAGCACCAGCACAAAACCGCTCATCACCGCTTTGTCGGCACTCGGCCACAGCGATTGCAGGCCCAGCGCCAGACCGATCACCACGAAGAACAGCATCGAACCCAAGGTCTTGGCGACCACGAAAATGTTCACCGAACGCACCTGCGTGTCGCAGATCTTGTCGGCCGTGCCTTCGATGCCCGAGACGAACATGCGATGCCGGCGCGGGCGGTGAATGCGCAGTTCCTTGGCGCCCTCGGCGACTGCGTGATAGTGCTTCTGCAACTCGTCTTCGTAGTCGCGGGCCTTGAGGAAACCCTGCATGCCGCGCCCGCGTGCGATGTATTGAATGACCGTGCCGATCAGGATCGCCACCGCCATCATCAGGAACATCGGCCACGACAGCATCGCCAGGTAGCCCATGCAACCAAGGGTCACGGTCAGGGAAATCGCCAGCGGCGCAAAGGCGAAGGCGAAGTCGCTGATGGTGTCGACGTCGTGGGTCAGCACCGGAATCAGCCGATGGCTGCGATAGCGCTCGATCTGCTCGATCGGCGCCGAGAGGACTTTCTCGCCCAGCTCTTTGCGCAATTTGGCGATGATGTGCTGGCCGACGAAATTGGTGCCGATGTCGGAAAAGATCGAGCTGGTCAGCGCCAGCAGGCACAGGCCGGCAAACACCGCGACCATGGTGCTGGTCAGTGCGCCCTCGGCGTGCAGCACGTTGTTGATGGTCGCCAGCAGCGCGGTGACGCTCAGGCCACCGACCATGCCAAGCAGGATCGACACGCTGACGATCAGTCGAAAGGGTTTGAGCAGGGCGAACAATTCATTGATCACCCCGCGTGTTGGTTTGCTCATGGAGGTTCCCTGCTTGAAGGAGCGGCGAACACCGGCACTGCGCGTGGGTTCGCCTGGATGACGTAGAGGGCGGTGGGCGCGCCATGGAGGATCGCGCCCACTTTTAGAACGACTGGCAGGACGGCTAATTTAGCCGGGCGATGGCGTTACAGATCACGGGCGACCCGGAAGCCGATCCAGTCGCCACGGGTGTCGGTGTAAGTGGCGTTGCGGTTGCCCGAGCGCGAGAACACCGGGGCCTCGCCCCAGTCGTTGCCACGGATGCGCCGCACGTCGCACTTGCCGCTTAACCAGGCACTGCCATCGCTTGGCGCGCCGACGTAGTTCTCGTTGTAGCAATCGGCGGTCCACTCATAAATATTGCCGTGCATGTCGTAGACGCCGAAGGCATTGGCCGGGAAGCTGCCGGCCGGCGCGGTGAAGTTGTAGCCATCGGCGGCGCCATAGGTGTTGGCGTGTTTGGCGATGCTGTATTCCTTGCCTTCGTCAAACGGGAAAGGGAACGGCCCGGTGCTGCCGGCGCGGGCGGCGTATTCACGCAGCGATTCGCTGACCAGCCGGTATTGCTGGCAGGTCTTCTTCGACAGCCAGGCCACGTACGCTTCGACCTCCGGGAAATCCATGCACACCGCCGGGTGCTTGTCGGTGTACTGCTTGCGCGGGTCGCTGCCCTGATAATCCGGGATCCCGGCCTTGCAGGCGCGACCGGGGCGCGTGTCGCCGTCGGGCATCTTGTAGCCGCTGTCCTTGAGGTAGGCGTCCCACTCGCCGCGCAGAATCTGGAAACGGCTGATCGCCAGCGGTTTGGCAAACGTCACCGGGTGCAGCGGCCCTTCATCCGGCTCGCGGCCGACCTCATCCTCCGGGGTGCCCATGGTGAACGTGCCGGTGGGCAGCACGACCATTTCCGGGCAGTCCTTGCAGTCCTTGAACACCTTGCCCGGCGCAGGCGGGGTGGCGGCCTGCGCGGCACCCGGCAGCAGGCCGGCGGCGAGGGCGGTGAGCATCAGCGCCGGCAGCGCCTTCAAGGAAAATCGACGCAGTTCACTGTTCATTGCGAGTCTCGCTAAAAGGAAAAAAAGGAGCGTCCGGGTCAAAGGGCCTGATCGAGCACGCCCAGCAAGCGGTCGATTTGCTTTTCGTCGTTGAGCAGCCCCGGTGCGGTACGGATCACCGGGCCGACGTCACGGTGCACGGCATCGGCCACCACGCGGTTGGCCATCAGGTGCGCGGCGATCTTGTCGCTGTCCTTGCCCTTGACCCGGAAGAAGGTGAAACCGGCGGACAGCTCAGGGCTCAGTGGCGTCACCAGTTCGATCTGCGGCCGTTGCTGCAGGCGTTGTTTCAGGTAGCTGTTGAGCGCGTGAATGCGCGCCTCGACCTCGGCCTTGCCCAGCTCAAGATGCAATTTGAACGCTTCGTCCAGCGCCCAGCGGTGCTCGAACGAGTGATAGCCACCGGGTGTCATGGTGGTGGAAAACGCCGTGGCTTCGGAGAACGTCGGAATGATCGGGGTGACGTATCTGACTTCGGCAAAGCGACTGCAGACGATGCCGGTGCCGCGCGGGCCGAACATCCACTTGTGGGTGCCGGCAATGAAGAAGTCGCAGTTCATCTGCGCGAAGTTCAGGTTGTCCACGCCGAAGCCATGCACCCCGTCGACCACGTAAACGATGCGGTCAGCGTCGCTGCGACCGCGGTTGTGCCGGTCGACGATGGCGCCGATTTCACCGATGGGCAGTTTCATGCCGCTGCCCGAATGCACCCAGCACATGCCCAGCACCCGGGTTTCGGGGCGGATGGCGCCGTCGATGGCAGCAAGGATTTCTGCCTTGCTGGCGCTGTACGAATCCTTGAACAGGCGAATTTTGCGCACCCGGGTGCCGTCGCGTTCGCTACGCAGGGCGAGGATGGTGTGGGTCGCGTAGTGCTCGTGCTCGGTGGTGAGGATTTCCTGATCGGGGCGCACGTGCACGCCGCCGTAGATCGTCGCCAGACCTTCGGTGGTGCTGCCGGTCAGGGCGATCTGTTTGGCGTCGGCTTGCAGGTAGCGTCCGGCCCAGACCCGCACGTTCTCCTCGCGCTGTTCGATCACGCCGAGATCCCAATCCATGGCCAGGCCGGGATTTTTGTCGAGGGCGGCGCGGTGTCGTTCAATCGCCTCGCGCACCGGTTTCGGGTGCGAGGTGATCAGAAAGTTGGAGAAGTGCAGATACGCTGGATCCTGATCGAACAGCTGCTGCAACCGCGTCCACTTGTTGCCGGTCGCGGGCGCGGCGTTCGCGGCACAGGCGACATTCGGCAGGCTCGCGCCCAGTGGCAGCGCCGCCGCGAGAATCCCCGCCTGCTTCAAGAACTCACGACGATTGCTCATGGCTGGGCAGTTCCCGGCGCAGCGGCCAGTGCCGGTTTCGCGGCTTTCTCGACCTGATCCCAGACCCGCAGGAAGTTGCCGCCCCAGAGCTTGGCGATGTCCGCTTCGGAGTAGCCACGCGAGATCAGTTCGGCGGTGACGTTACGGATTTCGCCGACGTTCTCGAAACCTTTGACGCCGCCACCTTCGTTGAAGTCGGAGCTGATGCCGACATGGTCGATGCCGATCTTGCGCACCGCGTAATCGATGGCATCGCCCAGATCCTTGAGGCTGGCTTTCGGCTCTTCTTCAAGGATGCCGTACAGGCGGCTGGCGTACTGACCAAACTTCTGCTCGGACCACGCCGCAATGATCGGGTCGCCCGGCATCAGCGCCATCGCCAGGTTCGGCAGCGGCGGCAGGTCGAAGTCCTTGCGCATCTCGTTGAGCTTGTCCTGGGTTTGCTGGGTGAGCGGACGCAGGTACTGCGAGAACGCGACGATCTGCACCACGCCGCCGCTGTTTTTGATCAGCTGCATTTCCTTGTCGCTGAGGTTGCGCGGAATGTCGACCATCGCACGTGGCGCCGAATGCGAGGCCACCAGCGGCGTGCGGCTCAGTTGCGCAACTTGTTCGAGGGCTTTGGTCGACATTTGCGAGACGTCGATGATCACGCCCAGATCGTTGAGGCGCTTGACCGCCTGCTTGCCCAGATCCGAGAGACCGTCGAGGGCGTCCGGCGAATCATTGAGGAATGGCAGCGGCCGCGACGAATCCGCCCAGTCGTTGTTGCCGATGTAGCTGAAACCGAACATGCGCATGCCGCGCGCGGTCCACAGGTCCAGCAGGTTGAGGTCGTGGCCCAGCGGATAGGCGTTGAGCATGCTGATGAAAATCGCGAATTTGCCTTCGCCGTGCAAGCGCCGGAAGTCATCGGGGGTGTAGGCGATGGCCACCTGATTGGGGTAGTCGCGAACCATCCCGGAGATGATCTTGAAGCGGATTTCCTGCTGGTTGCGCGCCTCGTCGACGAAGCCGGGGGTTGGCTTGTGCGGGGCGTTCGGGCCGTTCCACATTTCCGGCCAGCCGAAGATGGTCAGCGCGGCGCCTGACAGGCGCCCGCGGTTGGCCTTGGCGAGGTCGAACTGGCCGTCGCCGTCCTTGTCGGCTTCGTGGCCATCGGTGCCGAAATTTTGCGTCAGGCTGACATGGCTGTCGAAAGAGAGCATGCGTTCGTGCAGCTCATCGGCCTGCTTCATGACTTTGGCCGGGTAGCCGAGGTCGTCCTTGAACCAGTGATGCCACACGGCAAAGCCTGCGCCGGCGCTGATCGCCAGGGCCAACGGCAGGCCGATGAATAGAGCCTTTTTCGAACGTGGTTTTGTCATTGCCATCTCAGTCAGGTTCGCCATCGAGGTGCAGGCGCGGGGGCCTTCGCTATCTGGGAAGAACGAGTGGTTGGCGGCAAAATTTAAGCCTGGTGCTGTGGCGAGGGGATTTATCCCCGATCGAGTGCGAAGCGCTCGCAAGGCCTGCCAGCGCAGTCCCTTCTGGTGTCGCCGCCAGCGTCGGATGGGAGTTGCTTCGCAACTCATCGGGGATGAATCCCCTCGCCACAAGTCATCATCGCCGGGCGCGTTAAATTTGTCGGGGCAACAAACGTTCTAGCTTGGATAAAGCCTGCTTCATGGCTGACACAGGTAGGGCAATGAAGATTTCTCGACGATGGTTCATGGCGGGCCTGGCGCTGACCGGCGCTGCCGTGCCTGCGGCGTATTTCGGGCATCGTGAATGGACGAAGCCGGACCCGACGATCACCCCGGGCGAAGCGTCTTTCGACGTCGCCGACATGGCCGGACAGCGCCTGGCGAATGCGTTGCGCGGGGTGTGGGATATCCGTTTCGAAGGTGCCGATGCCGGCCTCGAGGGCTTGCCGCTCAAGGGTCTGCAAGTGTTTCTCGACATCGGCCAGAAGGGGCGCGGCGTGTGCGGTTTTCTCGACACGCCCGAGCGCCTGCGTTCCGCTGAAACACCGCGTTACCGAATTCTGGGCGACCTCGCGAAAGCTGATGCGGCGAAGCTGAGCTGGCGCCTGATCGGTGCCGACGGCCAGATCAGCTATGAGCTGGAGATGATCCTCGATGAGGTCTGGGCCGACTTCGGCAATGCCGGCAGTGGCACCCTCAGCGGCAAGGCCTTGCGCCTGGACCGGTCGCTGGCCTTGCCGGCGCAGGACAATCGCTTCGTCGCCGTCAAGCGGCTGTTTCCCGAAGCGCGCGAGCGCACGCCGCTCAACCCGACGTTGCTGGCGTGGTTGATCTCTCCCGAGCATCGCCTGTTTCACCAGTTGTGGCATGCGACCCGGGACAAGTGGCACAAACTGCCCGAGGACAAACGCGAGGCCTTGCGCGGCATCGGCTGGCAGCCCGGCCCGCGCGACAAGGAGCGCGATGCCCGTGGTCCGCGCAAGGATCGCAATGGCTCGGGCGTGGACTTTTTCTTCATGCACCGGCACATGCTCGGGACGGCGCGCTCGATGCAGGAATTGCCATCCTGGGAGTTTTTCCCGCTGCCGCAGCCGGAGCTGGTCCGCGACCGCGTCGGCTTCGCCCGCTATTTCGACAACCACGACGGCACGGCTTTACCGCCGACCTGGACGGCGGCGGGTGATGACGAATTCAGTCAGTGGGTCAGCGACATCAAGACTGCCGAGACTTACGAAAGCAACTTTCAGGTCTGGGAGTCGCAGTATCGCGATCCGGCGTATCTGGCCCGGCTCACCCTCGGCCAGTTCGGCTCCGAAGTCGAGTTGGGCCTGCATGACTGGCTGCACATGCGCTGGGCCTCCGTGCCACGCGATCCGTCCAACGGTCAGCCGGTGCCGTTTGCCCGCGATCCGGCGGACTTCGCGGCGCGTTGGTACAACGCCGAAAATGATTTCCTCGGCGATCCGTTTTCTTCCCACGTCAACCCGACGTTCTGGCATTTCCATGGCTGGATCGACGATCGCATCGAGGACTGGTTCCGCGCCCACGAGCGGTTCCATCCGGGCGAAGTCACGCGGCTGCAGGTCAATGGCGTGCCATGGTTTGCCCCGGGGCGCTGGGTGGAAGTCGACGACCCGTGGCTCGGGCCGATCACCCATGGCTGCAGCACCACGCCGGGATTGCAGATGGGCAAGTCGGTGGAGATGGATCCGGAAACCATGAAGCTGGCGCTGCGCATCACCTTCATCACCGACGAGGAAAAACTCGCCGGCCTGTTCCGCCGCGTGCCGCAAAGGCCATGGTATGCGCGCAATCTGAAGCCTAAAACCAGCCCGGCTTGAGGGCTGCGTCATCGATCATTCGCGAGCAGGCTCGCTCCCACGGGTTCAGGTGTCAGCCCACAATGTCCGGGCTGACTTCTACATGAGAACGCATTCTTACTGATGGAACGCGTTCAAATGTGGGAGCGAGCCTGCTCGCGAAGGCGATCTGTCAGTCGCCGCAATTACAAGGTCTGCCACCCGCCACCAAGCGCCTTGTACAGCGCAATGCTCGCCTGCATCCGCGCCAGGCGCAGTTGCACGTTCTGATCCTGCGCTGCGTACAAGGTGCGCTGGGTTTCGAGGACAGTCAGCAAGTCTTCAGCGCCGGCCTGGTAGCGGCTCTGCGCGATGTCGAATGCGGTCTGCGCCTGATTCAGTTCTTCGTTCTGCCACAACCGCTGCTCATCCAGGCGGCGAATGCTATTGAGCGCTTTTTCCACATCGGCGAAACCGTTGATGATCGCCCCACGGTAAGTTTCCAGCAGCTCTTGCTGGCGCGCAGAGGCCTTGTCGCGTTCAGCGCCGAGGCGACCGTTATTGAAAATCGGTGCGACCAGTCCGGCGGTCAGGTTGTAGAAAGGGCTGCGGATCAAATCGTCGAACTGATTGGCGCCCGAGCCGAGTTGGGCGGTCAGGGTCAGTGCCGGCAACATGGCCGCGCGAGCGACTTTGACGTCAGCTTCGGCGGCGGCCAGTTGGGCTTCGGCGCGTGCGATGTCCGGACGATGCGTGAGCAACTCGCTGGGCACGCCAGCGGCGATGTCTGGCCATTGCAGGTGATCGAAGGACTCTGTCGTCGACAGTTGCTGCACCGGTCGGCCAAGCAGGGCGGCGAGGCTGATCAGCGCGTCCTGGGCTTGCTGTTGCACGCGCGGCAATTGCCATTGCTGGGCGGCGACCAGGCTCTTCTGTTGCGCCAGTTCCAGCGCGGTGGCTGAGCCTGAATCAAACCGCGTCTGCACCAGTTTCAGCACGCTTTGCGCGTTGGCCAGATTGAGTTCGGCGATGCGGCTCTGCTCGCGTAGCGACAAGGTTTGCGCATACGTGCTGGCAACGCCGCTGAGCAATGTCAGTTCGACCGTCGCCCGGTCGAATTCGCTGGCCTGCAGAGCGAACTGCGCACTGTCGCGCGAGGCGCGTTTGCCGCCCCAGAAATCGATTTCGTAGGTGGCGCTCAGGTTGGTATCGAAATAGTCCACCGCCTTGTTGCTGCTGTTGGCATCGAGTTGGCTGTAGCCATTGCCGCGCAGCAGTTTCTGCCGATTGGCATTCAGACCGGCCTTGACCTCCGGCAACTGTGAGCCGCCAGCGATGACGGTGGCCGCCTGCGCCTGATGCACTCGAGCAACGGCGGCCGCGAGGTCGAAACTGCCGACGCGAGCCTGTTCGATCAGACGATCCAGTTCCGGGCTGCCAAATTGCGTCCACCACTGCGGGTTGTTGCGGGCAACGCTGGCGCCATGGGGCGACTGCCAGGCAGTTGGCGTTTGCACGCCACTGTCCGGGCGCTGAACGGGACTGCCGCAGGCACTGAGGATCAGGCACACGGTCAACAGGCTGAGGCGCGGTTTCATAGATCGATCATTCACTGGTAAGGGCCGTGACCGGGTCGAGCCGGGCAGCTTTGCGGGCAGGCATGAAGCCGAAGACAACACCGGTGACCAGGGCGCAGCCGAACGCGCCGAGTACCGCCATCAAGGAAAAAGCCACGGCCACTTCGCTGAGGATCAGCACGCCGCCGACGATCAGCGCCAGGGCGATGCCGGCAATGCCGCCGACCACCGAGAGCATCACCGCTTCGGTGAGGAACTGCCGGAGGATGTCGCGCTGACGTGCGCCGGTGGCCATGCGAATGCCGATCTCGCGAGTCCGCTCGCGCACGGTCATGAGCATGATGTTCATCACGCCGATGCCGCCGACCAGCAGCGAAATCGCCGCAATCGAGCCGAGCATCAGCGACAGGGTGTTCTGGGTGCGGGCCTCGGCCTGGATCATCGCGGCGTTGTTGGTCAGTTCGAAATCCTTCTTGCCGTTGTGCAGGCGCAGCATCAGTTGCTCGATGGCCTGCTCGGTGTCCTTGACCTTGCGCGCGTCGGCGGCGGCGATGGCCACGTATTCCGGATTGCGTGTGCCGAACAGCCGGACGCTGGCCGCCGAATAAGGGATGGCGATGCGATTGTCGCTGTCGGAGTCGCCGGAACTGGCGCCTTTTTCGGCGAGCACGCCGACCACCTGGAACGGCACATTCTCGATCAGGATGAACTGGCCGATCGGGTTCGGCACATCCTTGAGCAGTTTGCTGCGGACTTTGTGGCCGATCACCGCGACGGCTGCAGCATTCTGCTCATCGGCCTCGGTGAAGTAACTGCCTTGCACCACCGGCCAGTTGAAGATCGCCGGGAAGTTGGTGTCGTTGCCGCCGACGTAACTCAGGTGGTCGGCATTGCCGTAACGTACGCCGGCCTCGGCGCCGTTGACCGGCATGATCCGCTGCACTTGCGGCAGGCTGGCCAGCGCGTGCACATCGTCGAGGGTGATGATCCCCGGCGGCGTGCGCGGGTTGGGCGCCGAGCCGCTGAGGTAAATAATGTTCGAACCGAACGCGCCCATCTGCGCCATCACCTGGCGTTTGCTGCCTTCACCGACCGCCAGCATCACCACCACCGACGCCACGCCGATGATGATCCCGAGCAGGGTCAGTGCGGTGCGAAAGCGGTTGATCCACATCACCCGCCACGCCGCGTGCAGGGCATCGACCAGTTCGCCTTTCCAGGCGCCGGTGGCTTCGGCGCCGTCGGCCAGACGCTGGCGCAGATCCACCGCTTGCAGGGCGCCGGGGTTGGCGCTGGTCTGGGCGTGGGGATTGTCGCGGGCGCTGTCGCTGATGATCAGGCCGTCGCGTATTTCGATGATGCGTTTGGCCCGGGCCGCGACTTCGCGGTCGTGGGTGATGAGGATCACCACGTGGCCCTGACTCGCCAGTTCGTCGAGCAGCGCCATCACCTCTTTGCCGCTGTGGCTGTCGAGGGCGCCGGTGGGTTCGTCGGCGAGGATGATGTGGCCGCCGTTCATCAACGCCCGGGCAATCGACACCCGTTGCTGCTGGCCACCGGACAACTGATGCGGGCGGTTGCCGGTGCGCGAGGCCAGACCGAGGCGGTCGAGCAGGGCAGCGGCGCGGGCGTGACGTTCGGCGGCCGGGGTGCCGGCATAGATCGCCGGCATCTCGACGTTTTCCTGGGCCGAGCCGGACGGAATCAGGTGATAGCCCTGGAACACAAATCCAAAGGCTTCGCGACGCAGCCAGGCCAGCTCGTCGCTGTCGAGGCCGGCAACGTTTTCCCCGGCGAAGCGGTACTCGCCGGAGGTCGGGCGGTCGAGGCAGCCGAGGATATTCATCAGGGTCGATTTGCCGGAGCCGGAAGCGCCGACAATCGCCACGAATTCACCAGCGTGAATCGACAGGTCGATGCCGCGCAACACGTGAACTTCAGGCGCGTCACCGCCGCCGTAGGATTTGCGAATGTCCTGCAGATCGATCAGAGGCGTTTGCATTCAGCCTCCGCTGCCGTCGACCGGGCCGATCAACAGGTGATCGCCTTCGTTGAGGCCGTCGACAATCTGCACCTTGAGCCGGTCGCTGATGCCGGTGCGTACCTCGCGTTGCTGGATGTCGCCGTTGGCCGCCACCACCTGCGCGGTTTGCAGGTTGGCCGTGGTGCTGCCCTGCAACGCGGCGACCGGCGCGGTGAGCACGCCTTTGGCCTGATTGGCGACGAAAAACACCTGAGTGGTCATCTCGGCCATCAAGGCGTTGTCGGCGTTATCGACGTCGAGCAAAACCGTGTACAGCACAACGCGGGCGCTGCCGCTTTTACTGCTGCTGGCTGGGCTGCCGCCGCCCTGGCTGGTCTGGTCCAGCGGCTTGGGCGGCACCGGCAGAATCTGCCGCACGGTGCTGCTCCAGCGCCGCTGGCCGCCGCTGAGGGTGGTGAAGTAGGCGGTCATGCCCGGTTTGACGTGACCGATGTCAGCCTCGGAAACCTCGGCCCACACGGTCATCGGTGACAGCTTGGCGATGCGCAGGATCAGCGGCGTCTGCTGTTGCGCGTTGAGGGTCTGGCCTTCGCGGGCGTCGAGGGCAACCACGGTGCCGGCCATCGGCGCGTAGATCCGCGTGTAGCCGAGTTCGGCCTGATCGCTGCGCAGGCTCGCTTCGGCCTGGCGGATCTGTGCCTGGAACATGTCGACGCGGGCCTGAGTGGCTTTCAGTTCGGCGCGGGCGGTCTGCACGTCTTCTGCACGGGTGGCGCCGCCGGCGGCGAGATTCTGCTGGCGCTGATATTTCTGCCGCGCCAGTTCATGCTGGGCGCGTTGCTCCTGCAATTGCGCCTTGAGGTTTTCGATGGAGAAGCGTCCGGCGTCGAGTTTGGCCTTCTGCGTGGACGGATCGATTTCCACCAGCAGTTGACCTTCCTTGACCACGTCACCGACTTCGACGTGGATTTTCTGGATCTGCCCGGAGGCCTGCGCGCCGACATCGACATACCGGCGCGGTTGCAGGGTGCCCAGCGCGGTGACGCTGCTCTCGATGTCGCCACGGCTGACTTGCACGGTGGCGAAGCGCTCGCGGCCCGGCGGCATGATTTGCCACGCGGCGTAGGCAACAACAGGAATCAGACAAAGGACTGCGAGCAGGGCGCGTCGAGCGGGGCGAGGACGTTTCATGCAGGGTTCCGGCCAGTGGAATTCGGCCCGTCGTCCGGCTGCACGCCACAGCGCGCAGCCGCAGAACGCTGTCGCAGGGCGCGACAGACACGGGGAGCTGTCCTGTAAACGATGAATACGCGGGGGAATTTAAGCGAAGACACAGGATGTTACAGGTATAGAACGGCACTATTTAGCGGGCAACGACAAACGCCACTTTAAATCTATATGAGAATTACTATAAATTACGCACCTCAGTTGCCACTATCTTGCTACCCGTGTTCGCGGGCCGTCGATCAGTGTGCTCAAGGATCGAATCCGCATCGATGCGGCCGGGAGTCATGTTGGAAAACTACTATCGCGAGCTGGTGTGTTTCCTGAACGCCAAGCTCGGCAACCGTCAGGTCGCCGAAGATGTGGTGCATGACGCTTATGTGCGGGTTCTGGAACGCTCCAGCGACACGCCCATCGAGCAGCCCCGAGCCTTTCTTTATCGCACTGCGTTGAATCTGGTGATCGACGATCATCGGCGCAACGCCTTGCGCCAGGTCGAGCCACTGGAAGTGCTCGACAGCGAAGAGCGCTATTTCACCCCGTCGCCCCATGGCACTCTCGATCACGGCCAGCGTCTGGAGATGCTCCAGCGCGCCCTGGCGGAATTGTCGCCGCTGTGCCGCGACAGTTTTCTGCTGCGCAAGATCGAAGGCCTGTCGCACCCGCAGATTGCCGAACAGCTGGGAATTTCCAAGGCACTGGTGGAAAAACACATCGTCAATGCGATGAAGCATTGCCGTCTGCGCATCAAGCAATGGGATGCCCATTGAGCCGCCATCGCTAAATTTTATTTCACTGTCCTCGTTCCTACTCAACAGACGACCTGCTGTCCTGCTCAAGGCCAGTCGGGTCACTTAGGCTCTCCTTTCCCCTTGTTGAGGGGTTCATCCAGAGGACACTGGAAATGACTCAGGCAATTGCATCGCCCATCGTTCACGACCTGATCGGCGTCGGTTTCGGCCCTTCGAACCTGGCGCTGGCCATCGCTCTGCAAGAGCGCGGCCCGACCCACGGCGAGCTGGATGTGCTGTTCCTCGACAAGCAGGCCAACTACAGCTGGCACGGCAACACCCTGTCGACCCAAAGCGAATTGCAGATTTCCTTCCTCAAGGATCTGGTGACCCTGCGCAACCCGACCAGCCCGTACTCGTTCGTCAATTACCTGAAGGCCCACGGCCGTCTGGTCGACTTCATCAACCTCGGCACCTTCTACCCGTGCCGCATGGAGTACAACGACTACCTGCGCTGGGTCGCCGGGCAGTTCACCGAGCAGAGCCGCTATGGCGAAGAAGTGCTGACCATCGAACCGGTGCTGCACAACCATCAGGTTGAAGCGCTGCGCGTGATCTCCCGCGACAGCGAAGGCCAGCAGTTCGTGCGCACTGCGCGTTCGGTGGTGGTCAGTGCCGGTGGCACGCCGCGAATTCCTGAAGCGTTCAAGGCACTGAAGGGCGACAGCCGCGTGTTCCACCACTCGCAGTATCTGTCGCAGATGGCCAAACAGCCGTGTGTGAACAACCAACCGATGAGCATCGCGATCATCGGCGGCGGGCAGAGCGCGGCGGAAGCCTTTATCGATCTGAACGATTCGTTCCCGTCGGTGCAGGTCGACATGATCCTGCGCGGTTCGGCCCTCAAGCCTGCGGACGACAGCCCGTTCGTCAACGAAGTGTTCTCGCCGGAGTTCACCGATCTGGTGTTCCAGCAAAACAGCGCCGAGCGTGAGCGGCTGGTCAACGAGTACCACAACACCAACTACTCGGTGGTCGACATCGACCTGATCGAGCGCATCTACGGCATCTTCTATCGGCAGAAAGTCTCGGGCATTGCCCGTCATGCGTTCCGTACCCTGACCACCGTCGAGAGCGCCACCGCCACCGAACGCGGCATCGAACTGGCGGTGCGCAACAACGCCACCGGCGAAGTCACCGTGCGTATCTATGACGCCGTGGTCCTGGCCACCGGTTACGAGCGGCAGATGCACCGCAAACTGTTGGCACCGCTGGAAGAATACCTCGGTGATTTCGAGGTCGATCGCAACTACAAACTGATCACCGACGAACGCTGCAAGGCCGGTCTGTACATGCAGGGCTTCTGCCAGGCCAGCCATGGTCTGAGTGATACGTTGCTGTCGGTGTTGCCGGTGCGTGCTGACGAGATTGCCGGCTCGCTGTATGAGCATGGCAAGAACCGTGGGCATCGTTCGGTGGCGGATCTGTTGTTGGCGACCGCCAGCTGAATCTGCTTTGCCTGATACACCGCCTTCGCGAGCAGGCTCGCTCCCACAATGGTTCTGTGTACGCAGAACAAAATGTGGGAGCGAGCCTGCTCGCGAAGGGCCGTCAAAAACACCCTGAAATCTGAATCCTGAACCCTTCCTGAACACCCGCCACATTCCCCGACACACCTCCTTCCACGGGTTTACTCTCAAATCATCGAGGCGTAAGCTTCGCGCGTTTTCATCAATAGCGGAGACCCAAAGTGGGTACTTGTTCGAGTGACAGTTGTCGGCCGGTCTCGGTAACCGGCAGATTCTCGGCAAGATAACGCGCAGCCTTTCTCTGCCGTTGTCTCGCCGTAAAGCGAGCAGCGGCATCCCGATCATGGTCAGTTGAGACCATGTCCCGACGTCCTTCTCATCGACACTGAAAGTATGTGATTTCGACCGTGTGGTCGCGATCGCAAACCTATCGACACGCCTGTCCTTGTGATCGGCGCGCCAAGCCTTGCCGTGCCGGATTTTCCGGCGTACGAGGCGCGGTCGTACCTGCTCGACGGTTTCCCGGCTGACCATAGGGGCAACAGCCATGAAACTTACGCTCAAGGAATTTTTCGCAGGCTTCCTGCGCACACGCCACATCGCCCGGCACTTCCGCCGTCTGGCGCTGCTGGAATCGATCAACGACACCACGGTCAGCCGTGAAGTCCCGCCCACTCTGGCCAACACCCTGGTCGATGCAGCCCATCGCGACAGCGGTGAACTGCTGTCGTCGCTGGGCACTCACACCGACGGTTTGACTGACTTTGAAGTCGACGCCCTGCGTGCGCAGTACGGCCTCAACGAAGTCGAACACGAGCAGCCGCTGCCATGGTGGACCCACCTGTGGCACTGCTACAAAAACCCGTTCAACCTGCTGCTGACCCTGTTGGCGGTGATTTCGTGGCTGACCGAAGACCTGAAAGCCGCCACGGTGATTTTCTCCATGGTGGTGCTGTCGACGCTGCTGCGCTTCTGGCAGGAAAGCAAATCCAACCAGGCCGCCGACGCGCTCAAGGCGATGGTCAGCAACACCGCCACGGTGATGCGCCGCGACGAGCCGCGGATCGAACTGCCGATCAAGCAACTGGTGCCGGGCGACCTGATCGTGCTGTCCGCCGGCGACATGATTCCTGCCGACTGCCGGGTGCTCAGCGCCAAGGATCTGTTCGTCAGCCAGGCGGCGATGACCGGTGAATCGATGCCGGTGGAAAAATTCGCCCGTCAGGCCGACCGCGACACGCGTAATCCGCTGGAGCTGGAGAACATTCTGTTCATGGGCACCAACGTGGTGTCCGGTACGGCGGTGGCGGTGATTCTCACCACCGGCAACAGCACCTATTTCGGCGCGCTGGCGCAGCGGGTCGGCGCGACTGACCGCGCGGTGACCTCGTTCCAGCTGGGCGTGAACAAAGTCAGCTGGCTGCTGATCCGCTTCATGTTCGTCATGGCGCCGCTGGTGCTGTTCATCAACGGTTTCACCAAGGGTGACTGGACCGAAGCGCTGCTGTTCGCGCTGTCGATTGCCGTGGGCCTGACCCCGGAAATGCTGCCGATGATCGTCACCTCGACCCTGGCCAAAGGTGCGGTGTTCCTGTCGCGCAAAAAGGTCATCGTCAAACGTCTGGACGCGATCCAGAACTTCGGCGCCATGGACGTGCTGTGCACCGACAAGACCGGCACCCTGACCCAGGACAAGATCTTCCTCGCGCGCAATGTCGACGTCTGGGGTGAAGACTCCGATGACGTGCTGGAAAAGGCCTACCTCAACAGCTACTACCAGACCGGGCTGAAAAACCTGCTCGACGTGGCGGTGCTGGAACATGTGGAAATTCACCGTGAACTGAAAGTCGGCACGGCATTTCGCAAGGTCGATGAGGTTCCGTTCGACTTCAATCGCCGGCGCATGTCGGTGGTGGTCGAGGGGCGTGGCGAGCCGCATCTGCTGATCTGCAAAGGCGCAGTGGAAGAAGTGCTGGCGGTGTGCACCCGCGTGCAGCACGGCGAAGTCGAAGAAGCCTTGAGCGATGAATTGCTGACCCGGATTCGTCAGGTCACCGCAGCATTCAACGCTGAAGGCTTGCGCGTGGTGGCGGTGGCTGCCCGCTCGATGCCGGCAGGTCGCGACACTTACAGCCTGGCGGATGAACAGGAGCTGACGCTGATCGGTTATGTGGCGTTCCTCGATCCACCGAAGGAAAGCACTGCTCCGGCGCTCAAGGCTCTGGCCGAGCACGGCGTGGCGGTCAAGGTGCTGACCGGTGACAACGAACTGGTGACCGCGAAGATTTGCCGCGAAGTCGGTCTGGCGCAACAGGGCTTGCTGATGGGCAACGACATCGAGCGCATGAGCGACGCCGAGCTGGCGGTGGCGGTGGAGAACACCAACGTCTTCGCCAAACTGACGCCATCGCACAAGGAGCGCATCGTGCGCATCCTCAAGGGCAACGGGCATGTGGTCGGCTTCATGGGCGACGGCATCAACGACGCCCCGGCGCTGCGCACCGCCGACATCGGAATCTCGGTGGACAGCGCGGTGGACATCGCCAAGGAAGCCGCTGACATCATCCTCCTGGAAAAGAGCCTGATGGTGCTGGAGGAGGGCGTACTCGAAGGGCGTCGCACCTTCGCCAACATGCTCAAGTACATCAAGATGACCGCCAGCTCCAACTTCGGCAACGTGTTCTCGGTGCTGGTCGCCAGTGCGTTCATTCCGTTCCTGCCGATGCTGCCGATGCACCTGCTGGTACAGAACCTGCTGTACGACATTTCGCAGATCGCCATTCCGTTCGACAACGTCGATGACGAGATGCTGAAAAAGCCGCAACGCTGGCAGCCGGCTGATGTCGGGCGCTTCATGCTGTTCTTCGGACCGATCAGTTCGATCTTTGACATCCTGACGTTCGCCTTGATGTGGTATGTGTTCGATGCCAACACCCCGGATCACCAGACCCTGTTCCAGTCCGGCTGGTTCGTGGTGGGGTTGCTGACCCAGACGCTGATCGTGCACATGATCCGCACGCCGAAGATTCCGTTCCTGCAAAGCCGTGCAGCCATGCCGCTGCTGGGGATGACCGGGATCATCATGGCGGTCGGGATCTTCCTGCCGATGGGGCCGCTGGCCAACTACTTCAAACTGCAGGCACTGCCGTCGATGTACTTCGTGTTCCTGCCGGTGATCCTGCTGGCGTACATGGCGCTGACCCAGGCGGTGAAAGGCTTCTACATCCGCCGGTTCGGCTGGCAATAACAGCAGGACAACGCTGTTCCCTCTGTAGGAGTGAGCCTGCTCGCGATGGCAATCCGTCAGTCAAAATTTCAACGACTGACACACCGCTATCGCGAGCAGGCTCACTCCTACAGGGGATTCGGATGTTTTCAAGGACTAGACTATGCAAGCCATCAACAACCTCAACCTCGACTCACTGCTCGACACGCTGGTCAGCCTCAGCGCCGCGTTCATCCTCGGTGGCCTGATCGGTTTCGAGCGCCAGTACCGGCAACGCACGGCGGGCCTGCGCACCAACGTGCTGGTGGCGGTCGGCGCGGCGATTTTCGTCGACATGGCCAACCGTCTCGGCGGCGCTGAAGGCGCGGTGCGGGTGGTCGCCTACGTGGTCTCCGGCATCGGCTTTCTCGGTGCCGGGGTGATCATGCGCGAAGAAGGCAACGTGCGCGGCCTCAACACCGCCGCAACTCTGTGGACATCAGCCGCTGTCGGTGCCTGCGCCGGTGCCGACCTGCTGGCCGAAGCGGTGCTCGGCACGCTGTTCATTCTGGCCGCCAACACCTTGCTGCGGCCGATCGTCAACAACATCAACCGCCAGCCACTGGACGTGGTCTCGGCCGAAGTCACCAACATCGTTTACGTGATCGCCCGGCGCTCGCAGCAGAAAGCCGTGTTCGCCCTGCTCGAAGCCGAGCTGGAACGCAGCAACTACCCGGCCAGCGACGTCGATGTGCACGCCTTCGGTGCCGACGAAATCGAGATAGAAGCCACGCTGGCGACCACTTCGGTCGACGGCGATGAACTCGATGCGCTGGTGGCGCGGATCTCGACTTCAGCGCTGGTGGTGCAGGCGTTCTGGAGTCCGAGTACCACCGAATAAGGCCACAACGTCGGGCAGCCATTCGGCATGGCTCATGAGTGCGGATGAATGACCGGTTTTTTAGGAAAAGTCCTACAGAACTGCTCCTGAGGCTTGCGTAGTCTTGGCGCACCCGTCCACCTCCACGAGATCGAGCATGATCAATAAAGCCCTGCGTATCCTGATTGCCGATTCGCAGCATTTTCACCGGATGAAAATCGAGCGCCTGTTCAATGGTCTCGAATACTTCCGGGTTGCTCCGGTACAGAGTCTGCTTGAGCTGCTGACCCTGGTGGACTACGGCTGTGAACCGTTCGACGTCGTGGTCATCAACGCCGAGCTGGCGGCCGGATCGCTGGACCTACCGGGGTTTTTCCTCAACAACCCGCAGGTGCGCCACGCCCTGATCTATAACGAGCCCTCGGCACCTGCGCTGACGCCCGCAGGCTTCGCTCAGGAAAACCTGCAGATCAGCCATGTCGGCCTGCCCAATGCGGCCGCGATCAAGCACCTGATGGCGCGGGTCGACGTTGCCCCGGTGTGTGCAGCTAATGCCTGGAACCCGGCGCCAGCCTTGCAACGCCGGGCTTGAGCACGAATTACGTTTTTGCGCAACTGTCAGATCTGACAGGTAGATACGACTGGCTTCCCGTGTAACAGTTCTTGCGCAGCCACCCCAGCGTAACAGCCGCTACCGGTGGCGCCATCGTTTTGTTTTTGCCCTGGGAGCGGTCATGAAGTCAGCGCTGATCGTCGACGATCATCCGGTGGTGCGGGCTGCCGTGAAACTTGTGCTCGAAGCCGAAAGGTTCAGGGTGATTCATGAAGCGTCGAGCGCCAGCGAAGCCCTGGAGCTTAGCCGTGAGCACAAACCTGAACTGGTGATACTCGATCTCAAGTTGCCGGGGGTGGGTGGACTGGAAGCGCTGGAGCGGCTCAAGGCCAACGACCCCGAATGCAGGGTGCTGATATTTACTTCTCAGGATCCGCTCTACTATCAGGACCGCTGTATGCGCGGCGGTGCGATGGGCTACGTAGCCAAAACCAACCAGTTGCTGCAACTACACAAGGCAATCCAGGCACTGATGTCTGGCTATTCCTATTTTGCTGCGCTGCCTGAAAAAGCGCATTCGTCGAGCCCGTTGCACCGCAGCGAAACCCAACTGATCGACCAGCTCTCCAATCGTGAACTGAGCATTCTCGAGCAACTGGCGATGGGCAAACTCAACAAGGCGATCGCCGAAACCATGCACCTGAGTCATAAAACCGTCAGCACTTACAAAACCCGCTTGATGAAAAAGCTCGGTATCAATTCAACTGTGCACTTGCGCGATTTCGCCAAGCGCAACCATCTGATCTGAGTGCTCGGTTGAATCCGCGACGCTGGTGCTGGTTGCTGTGGTTGAGCATCACGGCCACCTGCTGGGCCAGTGAGTCGCCGCAGCCTCTGGAGTTGTTGAGCCAGGCAGCACTGGAGAACATTCAAGTCCCGCTCGACCCCCAGGATCAACAGTGGCTACGCAGCCATTCGACGTTGCACATGGGTATTTCCGGGCCCGATTATCCACCGTTCGAGATCACGCGAAATCGGCAGGAGCTGGAAGGTCTCACCGCCGACTATGCCGAGTTGCTGGCGCAACTGCTCGGGGTGCGGATCGAGGTGCAACGCTACGCCAACCGCGACGCGGTGATGAGTGCACTCAAGCGCGGCGAACTCGACCTGCTGGGCACCTCGAACAATTTCGAGCTGGCCGATGCGGATTTCATCTTGTCGCGCCCCTACGCCGAAGACCAACCGATGCTGGTGACCCGGCTCGACGAAACGTTGCCGGCCGACCTGGCAGGCAAACGCATCGCCATGGTCGAGGACTATCTGCCGCTGACCAGCGTGCAGGCGTTCTACCCCGACGCGAAGGTGCAGCGTTACGCCTCGGCAATGGATGCGCTGGGTGCGGTGGCGTTCGGTGTCGATGACGGCTATCTCGGCGATCTGATCAGTGCCAATTACCTGATCAACACCAATTACCGCAATGACCTGCAACTGGCCGGGCCGTCGGGTCTGGATGCCAATCCCTTCGGTTTCGCCCTGCTGCGCAGTGAGGTGCGCCTAAAACGCATCATCGACAAGGCGCTGGCGGCGATTCCCATGGAGCGTCGTCAGTTGATCGAGCAGCGCTGGAGCGCAGGGCGCGCGCAAATGGCCGCGCAGTCGCAGGTGCGCCTCAGTGCCAGCGAGCAGCAGTGGCTGGAGCAACATCCGCGGGTGCGGGTCGGCGTGATCGAAGACTTCGCACCGCTGACGTTTTTTGATGCCGACGGACGATTCAACGGGCTGTCGGCGCAGTTGCTCAACCTGATCAGTCAGCGTACCGGGCTGCAATTCGAGTTGGTTCGGGGGCGTTCGCTGGATCGTCAGATTGAGCAGCTCAAGGCCGGTGAACTCGACGTGTTGCCGGTGGTGACCCCGAGCAGCGAACGGGAAACCGAGCTGCAATTTACCCGTGCCTACCTGAACAATCCGTTTGTGCTGGTCAGCGCGACGACGGCCGGCAGCCCGCGCAGCCTCGCCGATCTGCCGGGCAAGCGGCTGGCGATTTATCGCGGTCATCCATTGCACGACTTTATTCTGCAGCAGGTGCCCGGGATTCGCCTGGTGGAGGTGCGCAGCCCGGCCGAGGGCATGGAGCAGATCGCCAAAGGCCAGGCCGACGCGACCGTCAGCTCGCTGCTGGTGGCGCGTTTTCTGATCGCCCGCCATTATCGCGAACGCTTGCGCATCACCAACACGATCGGCGATCAGCCGGCACGCATTGCGCTGGCGACCGCAGCGCAGGATACGTCGCTGCACACGATTCTGAACAAGGCGTTGCTGAGCATCGCGCCGCAGCAGATGGACGAACTGGTCGAGCGCTGGAGCCATGACGTGGTCGTGGAAGAGAGCTACTGGCAGCGTCATCGCCGCGAAATCCTGCTGGCGTTTGCCGGTGCGGCAGGGCTGCTGTTGCTGGCCTTGGCCTGGATCGGTTTTCAGCGCTCGCAGCTGCGTCAGCGTCAGCAGTGGCTGCAGCAGTTGCAGCAGGCCAAGGATGCCGCCGACGACGCCAATCGGGCCAAGACTACGTTTCTGGCGACCATGAGCCATGAAATCCGCACGCCGATGAATGCCCTGATCGGCATGCTCGAAATGGCCCTCAAGCGTGCCGAGGAGGGCGTCACCGACAAGCTGGCAATCGAGGTCGCGTCCGCTGCCGGCCAGCAATTACTGGCGTTGATCGGTGACATTCTCGATATCGCACGTATCGAGTCCGGGCATTTGTCCCTCGCGCCGCAGCGGGCCAATCTGCGCGAACAAGTGATCGCGGTGTGCCGCGTATTCGAAGGGCTGGCGCGGGAGAAACGCCTGCTGTGGCAGGTCGAACTGGATGCGCACAGTGACGTCGACGTCATGCTCGACCCGACACGCTTCAAGCAAGTGCTGTCAAACCTGTTGAGCAACGCGATCAAGTTCACCGAGCACGGGCAGGTCAGTCTGCAACTGTCGGTAACCAGGACAGCGCTTGGCCAGTTGGCCGTGAAACTAGCGATTGCAGACAGCGGAATCGGCATCAGTGCCGATGACCGCAAACGCCTGTTCAGTCCGTTCGTCCAGGCCGCTAACCAGGGCCAGTCAGCGCGTAGCGGCTCGGGACTGGGCCTGGTGATCAGCCGTAACCTCTGCGAAATGATGGGCGGCACACTGCACCTGGACAGCGAGCCGGGGCATGGAACGCGGGTCGAGGTAAACCTGCAGTTGCCGCTGTTGACCGCGCTCGAACCCGAGACGGCAGGCCCGCAAGTGGCGGACACGCCAGCGCGTTCGCTGAGCGTGCTGGTGGTGGACGATCATCCGGTCAACCGCTTGCTCCTGTGCCGGCAATTGAGTGAACTGGGCCACGCTACGGTCGATGTCGAGGATGGTGAGCTGGGCTTGCAGCGCTGGCGAACACAGGCTTTCGATGTGCTGATCACCGATTGCAACATGCCCCGGCGCAACGGTTACGAACTCGCTCGGACACTTCGTGAAGAAGAGGCGGCGAGCGGTCGGGCACGCTGCCTGATCCTCGGCTTCACTGCCAACGCGCAGGTCGAGGAGAAAGTCCGTTGTCTTGAGGCCGGCATGGACGATTGTCTGTTCAAGCCGATTCGCTTGCACGATCTGCAACAGGCATTGAAGGCGGCCAGTCGCGGTGACGGTGACCAGCTGTCGTACCCGGCACCGCCGTTGCCCGAGATCGACCTGAGCGCGCTTGAACAGATGGCCGGGGACAATCCTGCAGTGATGCAGCGCCTGCGCGAACAAGTGTTGCGCAGTCTGCACGAGGATCTGCAACGGCTGGACGCTGCGCGCCAGCCACAGGACCTGAGCGAATTAACTACCCTGGCGCACCACATCAAGGGCGGTGCGCAAATGGTCGGTGCCGCGCGGGTGGCGGCGGCGTGCACCGATCTCGAAGAGGCGTGCCGCGACGCCGAAACCCTGGCGGTCCACCGCTCGGCGGATGCGCTGCGCAGGGCCATGCTCGGCCTCGCGCAGCGACTTCAGGACTGAGCGATCAATCCCACTGCGGGGCAATGCCTTTCGGGCTGGTCAGGCGCTGGCCGCGCTCCAGACCGGCGATCAGCGCCATGTCGGACTCGCTCAGGGTCAGCGCGGTGGCGCCGAGGTTGCTTTGCAGGTTGGCGCGTTTGGTCGACGATGGGATCACCGCGTAACCCGACTGCATCGCCCAGGCCAGAGTGACCTGCGCCGGGGTCGCTTGCAGGCGTTCCGCGATCTGCTGGATCACCGGATCCTTCAGCACTTCGCCATAGGCGAGGGTCATGTAGGAGGTGATCTGGATGCCTTGGCTGCGGGCGAACTCGACCACTTTGCGATTTTGCATGTACGGGTGCAGCTCGATCTGGTTGGTGGCGATGTTTTCCGCGCCGACCGCTGCGATGGCCTGTTGCATCAAGTCGATGGTGAAGTTGGACACCCCGATCTGCCGGGTCAGGCCCAGACGCTTGGCTTCGAGCAGCGCGCCCATGAATTCGCCGACCGGCACCTGATCTTCCGGCGACGGCCAGTGGATCAGCGTCAGGTCGAGGTAGTCGGTCTGCAATTTCTGCAGGCTTTCCTTGAGGCTGTCGATGAGACGATCCTTGGCGAAGTTGGCGATCCAGATCTTGCTGGTGATGAACAGCTCTTCGCGAGCAATGCCGCTGGCGGCGATGGCCTGGCCGACCTCGGCTTCGTTCTCGTAGATCTGCGCGGTGTCGATGGCGCGGTAACCGAGTTCAAGGCCGGTGCGCACCGAATCGATGACCACCTGACCTTGCAGGCGAAACGTACCCAGACCAAAAGCGGGAACAGACATTGATGACTCCAGGGTTGCAGTGGGAATGGGCAGGAGTATCCGCGTCTGCGTGCTTGGGAAAAACCGCTGCTGGGGCAAAGCACTGTTGAGCAGAAGTCATGAATCTTTCCCGATAGTGGTGTTGTCTGGACCGGCCCCTTCGCGAGCAAGCCCGCTCCCGCAAGGATCGAGATTCAACGGTGGGACTGTTCTATAAATGGAACACTAAAGCCGGTTTTTGCCGTCTAGTTCTAAAAACGCTATGGATTTAAGCTTAATCCATTGCGTCACCCACCTTTTCTGGAGGCAACCATGAAAAACATCATCGGTATCTACACCAGCCCTCGCGGCCATTGGGTCGGCGATGGTTTCCCGGTGCGCACTCTGTTTTCCTATGACAACCTGGGCAAACACATCAGCCCGTTCCTGCTGCTCGATCACGCAGGCCCGGCCGAATTCACCCCGACCACCGAGCGCCGTGGCGTCGGCCAGCACCCGCACCGTGGTTTTGAAACGGTGACCATCGTCTACGACGGCGAAGTGCAGCACCGCGACTCCACCGGCAGCGGCGGCACCATCGGCCCCGGCGATGTGCAGTGGATGACCGCCGCGTCCGGGATCCTCCACGAGGAGTTCCACTCGGATGATTTCGCCAGAACCGGCGGCAAGCTGGAAATGGTGCAGCTGTGGGTCAACCTGCCGGCCAAGGACAAAATGGCTGCGCCCGGCTACCAGACCATTCTCGACGGCGATATTCCGAATATCGCGCTGAAGGACGATGCCGGCCGGCTGCGGCTGATCGCTGGTGAGTTCGATGGGCATAAAGGCCCGTCGCACACTTTCACGCCGATCGACGTCTGGGACCTGCGGCTCAATGCCGGCAAGTTGCTGACGCTCGATCTGCACGAGGGACGCAACACCGCGCTGGTGCTGTTGAAAGGTTCGGTGCAGATCAACGGCGTGGAAACCGCGGGTGTCGGGCAGTTGGTGCTGTTCGAGCGCGACGGTCGTCAGTTGACCCTTGAGGCCAGTGAAGACGCAGTGGTGCTGCTGCTCAGCGGCGAGCCGATCGACGAACCGATTGTCGGACATGGCCCGTTCGTGATGAACACCGAGCAGGAAATTCATCAGGCATTCGCCGACTTCCAGTCCGGTCGGTTTGGCCAAATGCACGGGTAAGTTTCACCCCTGTGGGAGCGGGCTTGCTCGCGAAAGCGCAGTGCCAGTCAATGCATGTCTGACTGATCCACCGCCTTCGCGAGCAGGCTCGCTCCCACAGGGGTTTTCCGGTGTTTTTGCGCTGGTGTTCTGCCTCTGAAATCAATTACTCCTACACTTGCCCAATCTGTGCGATCTTCTCGCGATTGGCCCCTGTCGGAGTGCTTTGATGTTGTCTTTTTTGACCGAACATCCGTTGTTTTGCGCGTTGATCCTGATCCTCCTCGATTTGGGGCTGTGGCGTCTGATCAGCTCCCGTGGCAGCGAGTGGAAGCTGCTGGTGCGGGTGCTGATTTTCAGCCTGTTCAGCGTGCTGTTGTTCAACGAAGGCCTGAATCCGATGGAGCCGGCGCCATGGGCCGACAACGTGCCGCTGCACCTGGCGGCGACCGGCTTGCAGATCGGTTGGTGGCTGTTCGGCGCGCGCACCCTGACCGTGCTGATCGGTGCGGTGATGATGCAGCGCGTCGGGCACACCGGGCGGCTGTTGCAGGATCTGCTCGGTGCGGTGATTTTCCTGATCGCGATTATCGCGGCCCTGGCCTACGTGCTGGATCTGCCGGTCAAAGGTGTGCTGGCGACGTCCGGCGCCTTGGCGATCATCGTCGGTCTGGCGTTGCAGAGCACGCTCAGCGATGTGTTTTCCGGGATCGTGCTCAACACCACCAAGCCCTATCAGATCGATGACTGGATCTCCATCGACGGCACCGAAGGCCGGGTCGTCGATATCGACTGGCGCGCCACGCGCCTGCAAACCAGTCAGGGCAGCATGGCAGTGATTCCCAACTCGCTGGCGGCCAAGGCCAAGATCATCAACTTCAGCCGACCGAGCAACATGTTCGGGGTAGCCGTCAGCGTCCAGGTCAGCCCGCACGCTCGCCCCAACACGGTGATCGACGCGCTGGAACGGGCGATGCAGGGCTGCCGCCCGCTGCTGGACAATCCCTCGCCAAGCGTCGCGCTGAAAAGCTCCACCAGCGCCGGTGCGGAATATGAAATCAGCGGTTTTGTCTCGTCGATGGATCAGAAGCGCTCGGTGCGCAATCAGCTGTTCGATCTGGCTTACCGGCATCTGCAGGCGTCCGGGGTCAATCTGTTGTCGAGTGTCGAACCGATCGTCGCCGGCAACCTCTCGCGGCCACGGGCGCTGCTCGACAGTTCGCCGATTTTTTCCACGCTGCGCCAGGAAGAAAAAGACACCTTCAGCCAGAATATGACCCTGCAAACCTTCCGTGCCGGCGAGACGATCCTCGAAGCCGGGGAGGTCAGCGATCATTTGTTCATCATCGAATCGGGCGTGGTCACCGTGACCTTGACTCGCCATGGCAGCCCGTTTGAATCCGGGCGCATGGGGCCGGGGGAGGTGATCGGCGAGGCCGGCATCCTCTCCGATTCGTCTGTGCCGGCGACCTTTGCGGCGAAAACCTTCTGTGCGCTGTACCGCATCGAGAAGACCTACCTGAAGCCGTGCCTGGATGCCCGCCACGACATCAACGAGGCGATGAAAGCCTTGCTCGATTATCGCCTGCACAAGGCCCAGACCCTGACGCAGGACGTGCCGACCGTGGTGGCGAAAACCGGGTTCCTGCACTGGTTGCGCAATCGCGTGTGACAGGGTGGTCTACTCGTCTTCCGGGAGATTGGCTATTTGTCCGGGGCAAGTGCGGGACTACCTTAGTCACACATTCACTGGCCCCGGAAACTCAATCATGAAAGCTCGTACCGATTTCTACACCGCCTCCCCAGACGCCCTGAAAGCGATGATCGCCCTGGAAACCGCGGTCTCGAAACTGCCGCTGGAAAAGACCCTGATCGAACTGGTCAAGCTGCGCGCTTCGCAGATCAACGGCTGTGCGTTCTGCATCGACATGCACACCGCTGACGCGATCAAGGGCGGCGAAACCCCGCGTCGACTGTTCGCCGTGACCGCGTGGCGTGAAGCGCCGTTCTTCACCGAGCGCGAACGTGCTGCGCTGCTGTGGACCGAATCGCTGACCCAACTGAGCCTGACCCACGCCCCGGACGAAGACTACGACATCGTCGCGGCGCAATTCACGCCCAAGGAAATGGTCGACCTGAGCGTGGCGATCAGCACCATCAACAGCTGGAACCGTCTGGCCGTAGGCTTCCGCAAAACCCCGCAGCTCTAAGCCCCAGACACAATCTTTTGTAGGAGTGAGCCTGCTCGCGATAGCGATTATCCGTTCAACATTAATGTTGAATGAACTGGCGCCATCGCGAGCAGGCTCACTCCTACAGGGGGCATGCATTGCAGATCTGGATCAATGCCCATCCGCACTCGGCGCGGCCGGTGGTTGTACCTTGCGCATCAAGGGCACCATCGCCGTGGCGATGATGAAGCACAGCATGATCATCAAAAAGGTGTCGCCGTAGGTCTGGGTCTGCGCCTCGCGGTAGGTCAGCAGCCACAGTTGACGCAGGCCTGCGGTGACGCCGACGTCACCACTCTGACCCAGTGTCGCCAGATTGCCACCGACCTGCGCCAGCCACTGATTCATCGCCTCGTTGCTGCTGTTCAAATGCTCGGCCAAGCGGGTGAAGTGCAGGTTGGTGCGGTCATTGAGAATGGTCGCGCACGCGGCAATGCCGATGGCTCCGCCCAGATTGCGCATCAGGTTGAATAGCCCCGAAGCGTGCTTCAAGCGTGCCGGTGCCAAACCTCCCAGAGTCAGTGTCACTGCCGGCGGCACCGCCAGTTGCTGGGCGATCCCGCGCAGCGCTTGCGGTAGCATCAACTGGCCGGAACCCCAGTCGTGGGTGATCGGACTGAACTCCCACATCGACACGGCAAACAAGCCCAGGCCGATCATCATGATCCAGCGCAGATCCATGCGATTGGCGAGAAAGGCGTACAGCGGAATCGCCATGATCTGGAACACCCCAGTGGAAAAAACCGCCAGACCAATGTCCAGCGCGCTGTAGCCACGCACCCGTCCAAGAAACAGCGGAGTCAGGTAAATCGTTGCGAACAGACCGATCCCGGTGACAAAGGAAAAGAAACAGCCCAGGGCAAAATTGCGATCCTTGAGCGCGCGCAGATCGACGATCGGATTGGCCACGTGCAAGGTGCGTCCGATGAAGGCCAGACCCGCCAGACCGCTGATCCATGCCGTGGTCAGAATCGTTTGATCGCTGAACCAGTTCCAGCGCGGGCCTTCTTCGAGGGTGTATTCCAGGCAGCCGAGAAACAGCGCGAGAAACACCATGCTCAGGTAGTCCGCGCCCTTGAGCAGCGCCAGCTCCGGCTGGTCGATTTTCACCAGCATCGGCACGGCCACCGCAACGAAAATTCCCGGCACCAGGTTGATGTAGAACAGCCAGTGCCATGAGGAAATGTCGGTGATCCAGCCGCCGATCACCGGCCCCAAGGTCGGCGCCAGCGACGCCACCGCACCGATGGTTGCGGCGGCGATCACCCGTTGTTTGCCGGTGAAGAAAAAGAACGCGGTGGTGAACACCAGCGGAATCATCGAACCGCCGAGAAAGCCTTGCAGCGCACGAAAGGCGATCATGCTCTGGATGTTCCAGGCCACGCCGCAGAGCAGGCTGGCCAGGGTGAAACCGACGGCCGAGGCGCAGAACAGCCAGCGTGTGGAGAACACCCGCGACAGCCAGCCCGACAGCGGGATCACGATGATTTCGGCGATCAGATAACTGGTCTGCACCCACGCGGTTTCATCGGTGCCGGCCGAGAGCCCACCGCCGATATCGCGCAACGACGCCGAGACAATCTGGATGTCCAGCAGCGCAATGAACATGCCGATGCACATCGTGGCGAAGGCGAAGACCTTGGTCGCGGTGGCCATGTCGGCGGCATTGAACGGTTGCGCCGGGGCGGTGAGGGCGGTGCTCATGGCGCGACGGCCACGGCGCTGGTTTCGGCTTGTGCGCGGGTGTCGACTTCAGCGGTCACCGACAGCCCCGGCCGCAGATGCCCGAGCACGCCGTCGGCCGGATCGAGCAGGATTCGCACCGGCACTCGCTGGACGATTTTGGTGAAGTTACCGGTGGCGTTCTCCGGCGGCAGCACGCTGAATTGCGAGCCGGTGGCGGGGGCGAGGCTGTCGAGGCGGCCATGGAATTCCTGGCCGGAGAGTACGTCGGCGCGGATGCTCACCCGTTGCCCGGGTTTCATCCGCGCCAGTTGGTCTTCTTTGAAATTGGCATCTACCCACAGACCGCTGGCCGGTACCACCGACAACTGTTGCGACCCGGCCTGGGCATAGGCGCCGACCCGTGCGCGACGGTTGCCGATCACGCCATCGACCGGCGCGCGCAGTTCGGTGTAGCCGAGATTCAATTGCGCCAGATCACGCTCGGCGCGGGCTTGTTGCAGGGCGGCGCGGGCCTGTTGTTTCTGGGTGTCGATCACCGCCAGTTGGCGCTGGGCGGCGAGCAATTCAGCCTGGGCGCGAGCGCTCAGGGCTTGCGCGGTCTTGAACGTCGCGTCGGCACGCTGGGCACTTTCCACCGACACGGCATTGGTGCTCACCAGACGTTTGTAGCGCGCATTGTCATCCCGCGAGCGGGCGGTTTCGGCACCGGCGGCATCGATGCCGGCGCGGGCCTGGCCGATCACCGCTTGCTGCAGTTGTTCAGTGGCGTCGAGGTTGGCCAGCAGCGCCTCCTCGGCGGAAACGGCGCCCTCGGCTTTGGCGAGGCTGGCGCGATAGTCACGTGCGTCGAGGCGGATCAGCACCTCACCGGCCTTCACCAATTGGTTGTCGCTGACCAGCACTTCTTCGATGTAACCGGCGACCTTCGGCCCGATCACCGTGACGTCGCCACCGATGTAGGCATCGTCGGTCTCTTCAAGAAATCGCCCGGTGCCCCACCAGTGCGCGGCATACATGCCGACCACGACCAGCGCGACCAGGCCAGAGCCGGTCAGCAGCAGGCGTTTGCGCAGTGGCGGCTTGGCGGAGGTGACCGGGGCAGACAGGTCTGGCTCAACGGTTGGCATGCTGGTCATGGCGTAATACCTGCGGAAACGGGCTGTTATTACGGCTGTAATATGACGCAAGTAATATTTTGTGGCAATTATGTTTTTGTGCCGATCGTCAGTTGCTTACCCGGCCTCGGGGTTTGGAGCGGTTTCGACAAACGACAGCGCCCGTAATACGGGGGCAAATCTTCGAGAACTCGATGAAAGCCCTCGGGGAACCCCTGAGGCGGTGACGTTGAACGCAGTAAAATCAAATGTTTAAGAAATGTAAGCGTTGTAGGAAGCGTCTTGCATTTGTGTAGGAAGGCTCTGACTATCACTCGCATTGATGAGGTGGCATTACGCTACTTTATGATTGCAAGGATGTTGCGTGCCGTATTTGCTTTGCGCTGTTTTCCGTCGTCGTTCCACGCTTTGCCCGCTGTTGTCGGCCTTTGTGTTGAGTGTGTGTGCCTCCTCGATTCAAGCGGCTGATCCTGTTGTGCCGGGCCAGGAAGTGCTGCGCCAGCAGCAACAGCAACAGCGCGATCTGCAACAACTGCAGATGGAACAACGCAAGCGCCAACTGGAGCGCGGTGCGTTCGGTCCTGCGCCCGCCACCCCAGTGCTCCCGCAGACCGTCACCCCCGATGAACGCTGCTGGCCGCTAAGCGGCACGCGCATTGGTGGCGTCACGCTGATCGACAGCGCCAAGCTCAACGCCCGGATCAAACCGCTGCTGGCGCCGTGCATGGGCGTCGGCCAGATCAACCATCTGCTGGCGACCATCACCGCGGCCTACGTCGAGCAGGGCTACATCGCCAGCCGCCCGTACCTGTTGAGCGCGCCAGCGGCGGGGCAGTCGCTGGACATCATGATCGACGAGGGCTACATCGAGTCCATCGAGCTGGCCGATCAGAGCCTGCCCGTTTCGCTGGGTGGCGCGTTCCCGCACATGCTCGGCCAGCCGCTGAACCTGCGCGATCTGGAGCAGGGTCTGGATCAGTTGAACCGTTTGCGCTCGATTGACCTGACCGCCGACATCGCCCCCGGCAGCCAGCCCGGCGCGTCGCGAATCATCCTGAGCTCGCGCACTTCCGGGCAGTCGCGCTGGGCGTTGGGCCTGGGCATGGACAACCTTGGCAGCGCCAGCACCGGGCGTGATCGCGACAGCGTCAGCCTGAGCTTCGACAGCCCGCTGCAACTCAACGATCTGTTGAGCCTCAGTGCCAGCGACACGTTGAATCAGGGCGACCGCTACAGTCGCAACGCCAGCCTGTATTACGCGATTCCCTACGGCTACTGGACCTACAGCGCATTCGCCAGCCACGCCGAATATCGCGCGCCGTTCAAACTGCCCAGCGCGACCTTGTACAGCACCGGCATCACCGATCAACTGAGCCTGCGCGCCGACCGCGTGTTGTGGCGCGACCAGAGTCGCCAGCTCAGCGCCAACCTGCAACTGGCGCACAAAGACGTCGACAGCTATCTGGAAAATGTCCGTCTGGGCATTCAAAGCCCGACCCTGACCGTGGCCGAAGCCGGACTCAATCTGTTCTGGCTCGACCGTGCGGTGTGGAACCTCGACTTCACTTACTCGCAAGGCCTGCGCTGGCTGGGCGCCGATGACGACGCCAATCACGCGGTCAGCAACCTGCCCAAAGCGCAGTTTCGCAAGTACCGCGCCGGCCTCAGCCAGTGGCGCAACGGCCAGTTCGGCGCGCAAGCGTGGCAGTGGCAGAGTCAGCTCAATCTGCAATACAGCCCCGACCCGTTACCGGCCATCGAACAGTTGCTCGGCACCGATGATTCGGCGGTGCGCGGCTATCGGGTCAGCAGCGCATCCGGGGCCAGCGGCGCGATCTGGCGCAACACCTTGCGTCTGCCGCTGCGCAGCGATTGGCCGGTGCAGATCACCCCGCGCGTGGGCCTGGACAACGGCTGGCTCAAGGCCGACCACGGCGCCCAGGGCCAGCGCCTGAGCGGCGCCAGCGTCGGGCTGAATCTGGGCTGGAAGAATCTGCAAGTGGACGTCGATTACCAACGCGCCCTCAACACCCCCAGCGGTTTGCAGCACGAGCCGGAGACCTGGCTGATGCGCGTGGGGTTGCAGATATGAGCACCAGCGAGACTCATCAAGCAGTGAACAAACAGCCGTCGGATCTGAGCGCGACAGCCACGGCCAAGACCAAATCGCGTGCCGTGATGCCGTACTTACATGGAGACGTTTTTATGCCAGCACACACCTTTGCATTCCATCTTTCTCCTCGGGGCAAACTGCGCTGGGCGATCGCCAGCCTGTTCTTCGCCGTGCACCTGCCCAGCGCCATCGCCGGCGGTGTGGTGGTCGCTCCCGGCCCCGGCGGCACCGCGCAATTGCAGACGCAGGGCGGCGTGCCCATCGTCAATATCGTCGCGCCCAACGGCTCGGGCCTGTCGCACAACCAGTTCCTCGACTACAACGTCGACCGTCAGGGTCTGGTGCTGAACAACGCCTTGCAGGCCGGGCAATCGCAGCTCGCCGGGCAACTGGCAGCCAACCCGCAACTGCAGGGCCAAGCGGCGAGCGTGATCCTCAACGAGGTGATCAGCCGCAACCCTTCGGCGATCAACGGCGCCCAGGAAATCTTCGGCCGCGCGGCCGATTATGTGCTGGCCAACCCCAACGGCATTTCGGTGAACGGCGGCAGTTTCATCAACACGCCTAACGCCAGTCTGCTGGTCGGTCGTCCGGAATTGAACGACGGCAAACTGCAAGCCTTGAACACCCGCGACGCCAGCGGTCAGTTGCAGATCCAGAGTGGCGGCCTGCGTAACGCCGAGGGTTCGGTCAATCTGATCGCCCCGCGTATCGACAGCCAGGGCCGCATCGATGCCCGCGATCAGTTGAACCTCACCGTCGGGCGCAATCAGGTCGATTACGCCAGCGGTCAGGTCAAAGCCGTGGACCCGGCGGGCAACACCAAAGATCAACGCATTGACGCCAGCCTGTTCGGTGCGATGCAGGCCGGGCGCATCAACATCGTCAGCACCGCCGAAGGCGCGGGCGTGCGTGTGGGGGCGGTGCAAGTGGCCGGGCGTGACGGGGTGCAGATCCGTTCGGCTGGCGATCTCAGCGTCAGCGGTGAAGCCATCCCCAACAGCCTCGAAGTGACGCGTGCCAGCATCCGCAGCAGTCAGGGTGATGTCGGCCTGCACAGCGGCAACGACCTGACGCTGGCCGCCACCGATGTCAGTGGTCGCGACGTCAACGTCAATGCCAAGCGCAACCTGACCCTGAGCACCGTCGAAAGCCGCAAGCTTCAGCAGACGCGAGAAAACTGGAGCAACAGCACCATCGGCATCACCTGGGAAACCTACGACCGGACCCAGACCGACAGTGAAACTCGCCAGCACGGCAGCCAGATCGTCGCCACTCGTGACGCCAAATTGTCCTCCGGCAAAGACAACGAACTCAAAGCGGCCAAGGTCGAAGCGGCGAAAAATCTCGATGTGCAGAGCAGCGGCGATCTGCGCCTGAGTGCGGCCACCGAAAGCCACACCCAGACCGATCAGGGCAACCATCGCAAGCATCTATGGAAGGCCGACTGGAACAACAGCAGCGAAGAGCAGCGCAGCATCGGCAGCCAGCTGAAGGGCGGCAATATCGCTTTGCAGACCGCCGCGTTGCTGCGCGCCGAAGGTGCCGAACTGAACAGCACCGGCGATGTGAAACTGGCGGGCAAGCAAGTGGACGTCACCACGGCCACGCGCACCAGTCGCAGTAATAACAACAGTTACTCCGGCGACCTGGTTGGCGGCGGATTCTTCGGCAAGACCGGTGATGCCGACAAGGGCCAGACCCGGCATCAGGGCAGCAAAATCAATGCGGCCGGCAAACTGATCGTCAAGGCTGACGACGTGCGCATCAGCGGCAGCCAGGTCCGTGGCGGCACCGAGGCCAGCGTGATCAGCGATCAGGGTTCGCTGGTGATCGACGGCGTGCAGGACACCTCGCACAGCAACAACCACGACAAGGACAGCAAGTTCTTCGGTATCACCAAGGACGAGTCGCGGCAGAACGCCAAAGACAGCACCACGCTGCGTAGCGAGCTGGTTTCCGACAGCAACCTCAAGCTCAAAAGCGCCAAGGACATCGAAGTGGCCGGCTCTACGGTCAAAGCTGGTGGCGTGCTGACGGCGGACGCAGCGGGTGATGTGAACGTGCATTCCACGCAGAACACCCACGACAGCAGCTCGACCACCGAGACCCGTGGCTTCGATGCCTACGCCAAAGAGCAAACGCCGGAGCAATACCGCGCCGGGGTGCACTACGAAGACAAGCAGCAGACAGTCACCCGCAACGACGTCAACCAGCAAGGTTCGAGCCTCAGCGGCGGTAGCGTGCAGGTGAAGGCCGGCGGCGATCTGACGATCAAGGGCGGTGAAGTCAAATCCACTGCTGGCGACACTACGCTGAGCGGCAAGAATGTGTCGTTGCTGGCCGAACAGGACAGCCTCAAAACCTCGACCGACACCTCCAGCACCGGCGGTGGTTTTTACTACACCGGTGGCCTCGATCGTGCCGGCAGTGGCGTCGATTTTGCCCACAGCACCACGCAAGACAGCAGCAGCAAAACCACCGCGCAAACCACCAATGTGCAAAGCAGCGGCAGCCTGAACATCAATGCCGACAAACTGCTGACCGAAGGCGCGCAGGTCAAGGCTGGCAACGGTCTGAACGTCGCGGCCAACGAGGTCGACAACCGCGCGGCGAGCAACACCGAAAGCAGTACGCACAACCAGAGCAACTGGTCGGCGGACATCGGCGCTAACGTCGAGTACAAGGACATCGCCCGCCCGATTGCCGGTGCGGTCAAGGATGTGCTCAACGGCAAGGTGCCGGACAAGGAAGCCCTGAGCAATCTCGGCCAGCCGAACGTCGGCCTCGACGTGGCGATCGGTCACGGCAGCGCCGACCAGACCGAGCAGAGCAGCAACGCTGTGGTCAGCCGTTTCGACGGCGGCAGTGTCGACGTGAAAACCGCCGGCACCCTGCACGACCAGGGCACCCAGTACAGTGCGAGCAACGGCATGGTCAACATCAGCGCTGACAAACTGGTTGCCGATGCCGCGAGCAACACTCACAGCAGCACCGATAACTCGGTGGACGCCAAGGTCGACGTGCGCGTCTACACCAAGACCGGCGAGGACGTGAACGTCGCCGGCAGCGGCGCGGGTGGCAACAGCTACAGCAGCAAGGACAGCAGCACGGCGGTGGTCGGCGGCTATGCCGGCAGCCAAGGCGTGAACATCAAGGTGGGCGGTGACGCGCAGTTCGCCGGCAGCCGTTTCGACGGCGGGCAGGGCGGTGTGAGCATCAAGACTGGCGGCGATCTGGCGCTGAATCAGGCAAACGACCGTCAGAGCAGCAGCGACTCCAGCCTGCGCGGCAACGGCTCGCTGACGGTCGGCACCTTGCCGGGCACCGACGGCACCAACGTCGACCTCGGCGCTGGCTTCCAGCTTGACCACACCGGCAAGCAGACCAATGACACCCAGGCTCACGTGGCGAGCATCAGCGGCAACGGCCCGGTGCAACTGAGCAGCGGTGGCAATCAGGTTCAGCAAGGCACCAAGATCGACAGCGTCGGCGCCATCGATTTGCACGCTGACGGCAAGCTTGATCTGCAAGCGGCCACCGATACGCACACCGCGACCGGCAGCAATCTTGGCGGCGGTTTGAAGGGGGGCGGCAGCAAATCCAGCAGCGAGAAAAGTCGCGATCAGGGCGGTAATCTGAGCGGCAACTTCAACATCGGCCGCATCAACGAAAACTCGCAAACCCTGACCGGTGGCCAGCTCAACAGCCAGAGCCAAATCGCCTTGAGCGGTGACGCGGTGCACCTGCAAGGCACGCAAGTCAGCGCGCCGAACGTCAGCATCGATGCGCAGAAGGGCGGTTTGGTTCAGGAATCGGCGCAGTCCACCGAGAGCCGCAACAACTGGAACGTCGCGCTGAATGCCGGCGGCAACCTGAGCAGCAAGACCCCGACCGCAGCCGATGAAAAGGCCAGCAGTGACCACGGCTTCAACGCCGGGGCCAAGGTCGGCGTCGATTACCTGCAAGGCACCACCCAGCAGAAAAGCCAGATCAAGGCTGACAGCGTGGTACTCAATAGCGCAGGCGATGCACAACTGTCTGGCGCGCGGATCGACGCGAACACTGTCGGCGGCAAGGTTGCCGGTAATCTGACCGTCGAAAGCCGTCAGAACTCGAAGACGCAGGCCAAGGTCGATGTTGATCTGGGCCTGACCGCGAAGAAAAATCCACCGAGCGACAAGGAAAAGCTCGCCGGCACCGACTATAAACCGACGCTGAAAGCGCAGGGCGAATACGCGCACAAGGACAGCGTCGCGCAGGCGTCCGGCATCAGTGGCAATCAGGGCGTGAATCTTGCGGTGGGCGGCGCAACGCAGCTGACTGGCGCGCGGATTTCATCGCCTGAGGGCAAGGTGGATCTGGGCGGTTCGAAGGTCAGTAGCAGCGATCTGGTCAACCGTGAATATGGGGTGAAAGCCGGACTGGACCTGCCGCAGAAAACCGAGGAGAACGCACTGAAGGTGTCGTTCGATAACGGCAATCTGAAAGTCGGTCCGGTGACCCTGAGCGGCAATCTGGACAGCCAGACCCTACAGGCCGGGATCGACGAAAAAGGCTGAGCAGCAACGCTGTAAAAACTGCGGGCTTGCTCGCGAAGGCGTCAGTTCAGTCAGCCAAGCTGTCGACTGAACCAGCGCCTTCGCGAGCAAGCTCGCTCGTTTTGATCTGTCGCATTACCGCGAAGATAGTCGCTGCGCAACCATCGCATGCAAATACGCAGGTCGAATATATATATATCAAAAATGAATATTCGGCATAGCGAAGAGTTTTAAAAAACTGTCATTTATAACAGTTGTGAGAGTTTCCTTGAAAACTGAAGATCAGGTTCCGGTACTTCAAACCACATTGGTTTTATCCCGGCCTTCATCAAGTCATTTCAAGGAGCTGCAAAAATGAGCGATATCACATTTCCGGATGCAAAAGACGGCGTCATCAATTGCCGTTCGAATCCAATGGGCGGTGTAAGGGTTAAAGTGAGGCTGTTGCCAGACACGCAGATCGGGGCCGTATTGAAACTGAACTGGCAGGGATATACCGATCGAGCGGGCGAGCAACCCATTGTCGGTACCGAGACTTCGCTCAAGCACGCTATCACTTCGGAGGACATCTCCGAGGGTGTTGTAATAACAGTTGGTGATTGGTCAACGCATATCAAGCCTATTAAAGATGGATCG
Source organism: Pseudomonas sp. URIL14HWK12:I6 (assembly GCF_000514195.1). Lineage (NCBI taxonomy): Bacteria > Pseudomonadati > Pseudomonadota > Gammaproteobacteria > Pseudomonadales > Pseudomonadaceae > Pseudomonas > Pseudomonas sp. URIL14HWK12:I6. Next base: position 25,092 of record NZ_AZVL01000026.1, on the reverse strand, counting down.
GCCCGTGCTACCTATGCAATCAATGGTGGCGAGGTGGGGGATGCACTGGTCCAGGTAAGATTGTTAAATGCTGCAGGGCAGTCATGCGACGAAGTTTGAGGTGCAAAAAGGCTGATTTGCACAGTGAAGCGGGATCTGTTGCGGGCGCAACGTCTTGAGGTGACTGAAGGATCCAGAACCATCGGGGCGCAACAGTTCCGGATCGCGTAGCTCGGTTGCAATCGCCTCAGTCCCAGTCAACGCGAGTTGACCGGGACTGCTTGCCGCAGAGGGTCAGCTCGAAGCCTTCGCCTTACCCGCATTCATCAGCACGACCACCGCCAGCAGCGCCGACAGGATCGAACCCAGCAACACCCCAACTTTCACCGAATCGACCAGATGCGGCGCGCCCGGGAACGCCAGCGCGCCAATGAACAGGCTCATGGTGAAGCCGATCCCGCAAAGCAGGGCGACGCCATACAGCTGCAGCCAGCTCGCGCCTTGCGGCAGTTGTGCCAGACCACTGCGAATCGCCAGGGCGCCGAGGCCGAGGATGCCGATCTGCTTGCCGAACAACAGGCCCAGCGCCACGCCCAGTGGTACCGGCTCAAGCAGATTGCTCGGAGAAATGCCGGTCAGCGACACACCCGCGTTGGCGAAGCCGAAAATCGGCACCACGGCGAACGCCACCCACGGATGCATTTTTTCTTCGAGGTACAGCAGCGGCGAGTTGTGCTCGTCTTCGGGATTTCCCAGCGGAATGCACAGGGCCAGAATCACCCCGGCGAGGGTCGCGTGGATCCCCGATTGCAGCATGAAGAACCACAGGAAGGCGCCGGCGATCAGGTATGGCCAAAGCTTTCTGACACCGCAGCGGTTGAGGATTACCAGCAGTGCAATCACCGCCAACGAGGCCAGCAGCATGCTCACCGACAGGCCGCTGGTGTAGAAAATCGCGATGATCACCACTGCGCCCAGGTCATCGAGGATGGCCAGCGCCGAGAGGAAGATTTTCAACGACACGGGCACTCGTTTGCCCAGCAGCGACAGCACGCCCAAGGCGAAAGCAATGTCGGTGGCGGCGGGGATCGCCCAACCGCTCAGGGTTTGCGGATTGCCCCAATTGATCGCGACGTAGATCAGGGCCGGGACCAGCATCCCGCCCAGCGCGGCGAAGCCCGGCAGCGCGCGCTGACCCCAGGTCGACAACTGACCGGCGAGCATTTCGCGCTTGATCTCCAGGCCCACCAGCATGAAGAAGATCGCCATCAGGCCATCATTCACCCAATGCTCGATCGACAGACCGGCGATCTTGATGTGCAAGGTCGAGAAATACGTGGCCGCCCAAGGCGAGTTGGCGACCAGCAGCGCGGCCAGGGCAGCGGCCATCAGAATCAGGCCACCGGCGGATTCGGCAGCGAAAAAACGCGAGAGAAAGGCCAGGGCAGAAGGCGACTCCTGGCGGGCAGGGGCAGTCTGCAGGCGTGACGGATCGTGGCTCATAGGCACAGCAACTCCGCGCGGCGGCCCGACCTGCGCTGAATTAAACCTGCCCTGCCGCGTTGTTGCGGTGGCACCCGGGCGGCATTTTACACAATAGGCGGGACGGCTGCGAAAAACTCGACGACGTGGGTCGCTGCCCGGCAATTTCTCGATACGTGGAAATTGGCTTCCTGATGTGTGCTTAGCTGTGCGCCGTCCGTTTCAGCCTCTGACCCTTTATAAAAATGAAAACAACCCTCGTCGCCTTATTCGCTTTGTTATCAGTCATTCAGACCTCCCTGTCCGTGGCAGAAAATGCCAACGGCAAAAATCTTTATGTCCAGCGCTGTGCTGTGTGCCACGGCGCCGATATCAAGGCAACCGGGCCATTGGCCAATAAAAGCAATCCGCCAACGCCTGACCTGACAACAGCCACCTTCAAGAAACGCCTTAAGGATTATCCGGGCGTCATCGTGTCCTCGATCATCCTTCGTCCCAATGGAAACCTGATTCCAAAAACCTTGCAGGACAACGGCGTGAAGATCGCGCCGCACGCCTGGAGCGTTCAGGATTTTCGCGATCTGCATCAATACATGAGTGAGGTGATTGCAAAAGCACGATGACCTGGAGATGAACGGCGGATCGGGTCTCCAAGGAATGAATTGCCGGCCTTAATAGGAAGCATTACTATTCACGCCCTTTCCACAGCACGCTGTCATGAACCCCATGCTGCCCCGCAGACCCGGCTTTTTCGAGCATTACGAAGAGTTGATCGGCACCTGGACCCGGCGTCTGCGCAATCGCGCGCAGGCCGAGGATCTGGCGCACGACACCTTTGTGCGGGTGCTCGAATCCGATTCGGCAGCGGTGCAGCAGCCACGGGCGTATCTGCACCAGACCGCACGCAATATTGCGGTCGACGGTTATCGGCGTGAGGACCGACGGGAAGCCATGGAGTCGCAGGCGATCGATCACAGTGTGTCGTCCACCGGCGACCCGGAGCATTACATGCAGGCGATCCAGCTGGCCGACTCCATCGAACGGGCGCTGCAGGAACTGCCGCTCAACTGCCGGAAGATTTTCGTCTGGCAGAAGATCGAAGGGCTGACCCAGGCGGAAATCGCCGAACGCCTGGGGCTGTCGAGGAACATGGTCGAAAAGTATATGATCCGCACCCTGCGCCACTTGCGCGATCGCCTCGACGGCATGCAGTCATGAGCGGCCGCCGCTTTTCATCTTCAGCCCGACAGGACACTCCATGATGGATACCCGTGATTGCGCGTGCGGGCAAACAACGGTGCGCGATGAAGCGGCACGCTGGTTTGTGCGTTTGCAGGAACCGCTGATCAGCGCCGACGAACAGCAGCGCTTCGATGCCTGGCTGAACCAGCATCCGCAACACCGTGACGAATTCCAGTTGCTGCAAGGCCTGTGGACGGCGGCCGATCTGCTGCCGGCGCCACGTCTCAAGTCCCTCGTCGAAACCCCGCCGGCCCGTCGCGAACGTCGCCCGCTGCTGCGCTATGCCGTGGCCGCCAGTGTGCTGGCGGTGGCGCTCGGCCTCGGTCTGTTCAGCGGTCTGAATCTCCCCGACGGCTACAGCGCCGAGTTCGCGACGGCGCTGGGTGAGCGCAAGCACGTGGCGCTGCCGGACGGATCGGTGATCGACCTGAACAGCCGCAGCCGTCTGCAGGTGCGTTTTGAGAAGGATCGGCGGCTCATTGAATTGAGTGAAGGCGAGGCGCTGTTCAGCGTTCAGCACGACACCGCGCGCCCGTTCGTGGTCGAGGCCGGCAGTGGCAAGGTCACCGTGACCGGTACGCGGTTCGATGTGCGCCGCGACGTCATGCAAACCCGGGTCGCGGTGGAGCAGGGCACGGTAAAGGTGCAGGGGCGCAATGCGCCGGACAACGAGTTCATCAACTTGACGGCAGGTCTCGGTACCCACGTCGATGCCGAGGGTCGCGTCGCCGCCGCATATGCGGTCAACCCCGCCGAACTGACGGCGTGGCGAAGCGGCAAACTGGTGTTCAACAACGCCAGCCTCGGCGAAGTGGCAGCGGAAGTTTCGCGTTATCGCGACAAGCCACTGACGGTCAGCAACCCGGCCGTGGCCAGTTTGCGCCTGACCAGCGTGTTCAAATCGGACAACACCGACGCCTTGCTCAAGGCCCTGCCAAACATCCTGCCGGTGGCCGTTCGCACCCTGGCCGATGGCAGTAAGGAAATAATTTCAAAATAACATTCAGGTTTTTTTCGAGTTCATCGTCTTCCTGTTCAACTGCAACTGGTTTGCATTAACAGACGCACACTCTTGCGCTCCACAGGACTACGTTCGACGTGAAAAACACCTCAACCAACAACAAAAAATCCCCCTGGTTACCGCTGGCCCTGGCGTTGGCGGTCAACGCCGCCGTGCCGCTGGCCTTCGCCGCTGAAGCCATTCACATCCGCGCCCAGCCGTTGGGCCAGGCCCTGAGTGAACTGGGCCAGCAAACTTCGCTGCAAGTGTTTTTCAGCCCGGAACTGGTGGCCGGCAAACAGGCACCCGCGGTCGATGGCAACATATCTCCCGAGCAGGCGTTGCGCCAATTGTTGCAGGGCAGCGGCCTGGACTATCAGATCAACGAAGGCTCGGTGACCCTGGCCCCGGCCGCCACTGCCGCCAGCAATGGCCCGCTGGAACTGGGCGTGACCGACATCAAAGTGGTCGGCGACTGGCTCGGTGACGCTGACGCCGCCGTGGTGCAGAACCACCCGGGCGCACGCACGGTGATCCGCCGCGAAGCCATGGTCGAGCAGGGCGCGATGAACGTCAGTGATGTGCTCAAGCGTGTGCCGGGCGTACAGGTGCAGGACTCCAACGGCACCGGCGGCAGCGACATCGCGCTGAACGTCGGCGTGCGTGGCCTGACTTCGCGCCTCTCGCCACGCTCCACGGTGCTGATCGACGGCGTGCCGGCCGCGTTCGCGCCGTACGGCCAGCCGCAGCTGTCGATGGCGCCGATCTCCTCGGGCAACCTCGACAGTATCGACGTGGTACGCGGTGCCGGTTCCGTGCGTTACGGCCCGCAAAACGTCGGCGGGGTGATCAACTTCGTCACCCGCGCCATTCCGGAAAAAGCCACCGGGGAAATCGGCACCACGCTGGAGACCACCCGTTACGGCGGCTGGAAGCACATCGACACGGCGTTCCTCGGCGGCACTGCCGACAACGGCATGGGCGTGGCGCTGTTGTATTCCGGGGTCAATGGCAACGGTTACCGCGAGCGCAACAACGGTAACGATATCGACGACGTGCTGCTCAAGACCCATTGGGCGCCGACCGATCAGGACGATTTCAGCCTCAACTTTCATTACTACGACGCCAGCGCCGACATGCCCGGTGGCCTGACGCAGAAGCAGTACGACGACAAACCGTACGACTCGGTGCGCGATTACGACAACTTCAGCGGTCGGCGCAAAGACGTGTCGTTCAAGTGGATTCGGCAGATCGACGAGCGTACTCAGGCAGAAATCCTTACCTATTACACCGACAGCTTCCGCGGCAGCACCATCGCCGCCCGCGATCAGAAAACCCTCAGCTCGTACCCGCGTTCCTACTACACCCTCGGTGTCGAACCGCGTGTGTCGCGGGTGTTTGACGTCGGCCCGACCACGCAGGAAGTCAGCGTCGGTTATCGCTACCTGAAAGAGGCGATGCACGAACAGTCGAGCCGTCTGGCGCTGGTCAACAATCAGCCGGTGGTCACGCCGACGTCCGACGGCCATGTGTTCCAGGACCGCACCGGCGGCACCGAGGCCAACTCGGTGTACGTCGACAACAAGATCGACGTCGGCAACTGGACAATCACTCCGGGCATTCGCTTCGAACACATCAGTACCGACTGGCATGACCGCGCCGTGCTCGATACTTCGGGCAAACGCGTGCCGGAGAAAAACCGCAGCATCGAGAGCAACGAACCGCTGCCAGCGCTGAGCGTGATGTATCACCTGTCGGACGCGTGGAAACTGTTCGCCAACTACGAAACCTCGTTCGGCAGCCTGCAGTATTTCCAGCTCGGCCAGGGCGGCTTGGGCGACCAGACCGCCAACGGCCTGGAGCCGGAAAAAGCCAAGACTTACGAGATCGGTACGCGCTACAACGATGACGTGTGGGGCGGGGAAGTGACGCTGTTCTACATCGACTTCGATGACGAACTGCAATACATCAGCAACGATGTCGGCTGGACCAACCTCGGCGCGACCAAGCACCAGGGCATCGAAGCCTCGGTGCACTACGACATGGCAGCGCTCGATCCGCGTCTCGACGGTCTGACCGCCAACGCCGGTTTCACCTACACCCGTGCGACTTACGAAGGCGAGATTCCGGGCTTCAAGGGCCGTGATCTGCCGTTCTATTCGCGGCAGGTGGCGACCGTGGGCTTGCGCTACGACGTCAATCGCTGGACTTACAACATCGACGGTTTCGCCCAATCGAAACAGCGCTCCCCGGGCACCGGGGTCAACGCCGATGGCAGCTTCAACGGCAACTACATCACCGAAGGCACGGCCGACGGGCAGTACGGCGACATCCCGGGTTACGTGACCTGGAACGTGCGCGGCGGGTATGACTTCGGGCCGCAAGTGTCGAATCTGAAACTGGGTGCCGGGGTGAAAAACGTCTTCGACAAGCAGTACTTCACCCGCTCCAGCGACAACAATTCGGGGATGTATGTCGGCGCACCGCGTACGTTCTTCGTGCAGGCCAGTGTAGGTTTCTAAGGCGCTGTTGTGGCTGAACCGGTTTCACACGGTTCAGCCACAAAAAGCCTGAAGCTATTGAGGGATCAGAAACTCGATGGTCGGCCCGGGATTCCCGGCCAGGTCTGCGCCTTTGAGGCAGACGTTCTTTCGGCCATTGGCAATGGAAACATGGAACACGCCTGTGGAGGGTGATACGCGTTGAAATCCCTGCCCGTCATTGCAATTGATGCTCCCTGGCTGGCCGTACTTGTATTGAAACCGGGCGGGATCCAGATCCGGTGAAACCGGAAATACTCTGATGTCGTATTCGTCGCCACCTACCGCTTCGACCTTATAGGCAGGCTTCAGCGGTGCGGGCGCGTCCATCATCCAGCGCCAGTAGACGCTGGGTGTTCTTCCGGCCCATTGCTTGGGCACGTCCGTAGGCCGCTGTTGGCCAATCAGGCAGAGAAAGTACAGGCCTGAGCCGTCTTTAAGTTCATGACTCAATTGAATATCGGCGTCCGGTGCAGCCGTTTGCACTTGGCTATAGCCATCAAGGTTCTGACATTCGTCCAGAGTGCGCGTAAAGCGATAGCGGTGGTAAGGCGCGGTTGTGGTGAACGTTTGCAGCCATCGCCAGGGCACGACTTGTCCATGTTCGTCGCGCTCGAGCTTGATGTAATCGCTGTTTTGCGACGAACCAGGAAACGACCAGTTCTCCCCCAGCGGGCAACCGCCCAGACGTGGATTGAAATGTCCGTTGGCGAAACAGGCGTCCAGCCCATCGGTTGTGGAGGCGTAGTTGGTGTTGCTACGTTTGTCGACCTGTCCCCCCACGACTTCGCAGGGCGCGCCCTTGTCGCAGCGATTGCGGTCACTCCCGCGAGTGGTGGTGCCGAGCACACCCACAATTTCATTGCTGTAACGCGCAAGCAGTGGCGAGCCTGACAGCCCGCTGACAACATCGAGACAACGGTTGCTCAGTTGTCCGACCCAACGCCATGGGCCTTCAATAATCGCCGCCGAGTGTTCTTGTTTGCAGGCCATGCGCTGAATGAAACCGTTCATGGGCGCGCCGGTGATCAGAATATCGTCTTCGCTGACCAATGGGGTCCGCGCCAGTTTCAACGGCTGGATACCGTCTCTGATCAACTGTTCCAGAGGCTGTTCAAGCTCAATGATAGAGAGGTCTTGACCGCGTAGCGTGCTCCAGCCAATGCGACTGACCGTGTAGGAACGGCTTTGCGGTTGCGTGTCGAAAAAATAATTGAACGTCACCCGACCCTTTGCAGGTTGATTGACGATGATCTCGTTATTGCCTATCTCCGGATGTGTGCAGTGTCCGGAGGTCAGCACGTAGGCGGGTTGCGATACTGCTCCGGGTTCTCGAGTGTCAATCAGCGTGCCGGAGCAGGTCATGCCGTCTTCAACTTCAACACGGCCAATGGCTTGCCAATGCGCATAGTTCCCGCCGGCATTGGCCAGGCGCTCAGCGGGCGCAAAATTGGCAGTGCCTTCACCCCAGTCGTATCGATTGACGGAGGCACATCCCTGGAGAATAGTGATTAGCGCGATAACTGATCCTGTTCCAATGTTCATGCCGGATTTCCTTTTCTCCTGAGCTGGAAATCAACCCTATGATTGGGGTCAGGGCTTGTCTACTGTCAAACCTGACAGGTACCGCGCCAATGTTCAGACTTTCAAGGTCTTGCCGCCGATGGCCACCGCCACCAACAACACCGCCATCAAGCCAAACGCAAAACTCAAACTGCTGGCATGCGCGACAAAACCGATCACCGCCGGCCCCGCCAGAATCCCTGCGTAACCCAGCGTGGTGATTGCCGGCACCGCAATGCTTTCCGGCATCACCGTCTGCTTGCCCACCGCCGTATACAGCACCGGCACGATGTTCGAACAGCCGGCGCCGACCAGCGCATACCCCAGCAGCGCGGCTTCCCAGCTCGGGGCGAAGGTCGCCAGAAACAGGCCTGCCGCTGCCAGCAGCCCGCCAAACAGAATGATCCGCGTAGCCCCGACACTGCGCACGATCCGGTCACCCAGCAAGCGTCCCGCCGTCATGGTCAGGGCAAATGCGGCGTAACCCAAACCCGCATACGCCGTGTCGATCCCGCGTTCCTGCGCAAGGAATACCGCGCTCCAGTCCAGCGCTGCGCCTTCGGTGAGGAACACGATGAAGCACATCCCGCCGATGAACAGCACGATGCCGTGGGGAATGGCGAATGCCGGGCCGGAACTTTCACTGCCGTACGGCAACATGTGCGGCACCGCTTTGAACAGCGCGCCGATCAATACCGCCACCACCACCAGCATCGCCGCCAGCGGCGTCAACCCGAGACCGAGCAGGGCGCTGACACCGGCCGCGCCGACAATCCCGCCGAGGCTGAACAGGCCATGAAACCCCGACATCATGTGCTTGCCGCTGGCCCGTTCGACGATCACCGCTTGCAAGTTGACGGTCGAATCCACCGTGCCCAAACCGGCGCCGAACATGAACAGCGTGGCGATCAGCGCCGGTATCGACGACACCGTTGCCAGCAATGGCAGCGCCGCGCAAATCAGCAGGGTGCCGCCGGTGGCGACTTTGCGGCAGCCGAAGCGCGTGGCGAGAATCCCCGCCAAGGGCATCGCCAGAATCGAGCCGACTCCCAGGCACAGCAGCAACAGGCCCAACGTGCCTTCGTCGAGTCCGGCGCGGGCCTTGGCGTACGGCACCAGCGGCGCCCATGCGGCAATGCCGAGGCCGGCGATGAAAAAAGCGATGCGCGTCGACATCTGTTGCAGGCGTCCGGGGACGAAGGTGTCTTGGGGGTTGAGGCTGGTCATATCGATCCTTGGCAAAAAACGTCGCGTCCCCGAATGACAGTGATAGCGCGTCGAGGTTCGATCGCAGGTCTCGGGGGAGTGCAGCCGACATCCTAACCTGTGGGAGCGAGCTTGCTCGCGAATGCGGTGGTTCAGGCGATGAGATTGGTGGCTGATACGCCGCTTTCGCGAGCAGGCTCGCTCCCACAGGGTTTTGCACAGAACGGACATTTGTGAGCGCCAGTCATCCAATGTGGGAGCGAGCCTGCTCGCGAATACTGTGTATCAGCTAATCAATATGGCGGCTGATGCACTGCTATCGCGAGCAGGCTCACTCCTACAAGGGATCGCGGTTTACAGTGATGGCTCGACAAGGTGAGTGAGGCTAGTGATGACGCAGTTTTACGATGCACGGGGCAATATCTACGGGGTGGTTTCGCCTCAGGCACTTCGTGAGGCGGGGATCGATTTGCCTGTCGGTGCCGCGCAGTGTGCCTTGTCGAGACAGGCATGGAGTCAGGCAGCCATTGCGCTGTGCTGCGACTGGCCTGAGGGGCAGCGTCCGGCGGGGAGCAAATCCCATCGCAGCGATGGCCTGCTGATCGGCCCGTTTCAGTCGGCAGCGCCGTTCGACGTGCTGATCGTCAACACCGACGGCACCTTGGCCGAGCGCAGTGGCAACGGTCTGACGATCTTTTCCCAAGCGTTGCTTGAGCAGGGGCTGATGCGGGAAGAAGGCGCGTTGCTGAAGGTGCATCACGACAAGGGCGACGCCGTGGAAACTTCGGTGAAACCAGCTGCAGTCGAAGGCGTTCACGGCTTCTGGCTGGATCTCGGTCAACCGGGCTTCGGGCCTTCAGCGGTGACCGCCCGGAATGTTGAAAACCGCGAATTCAATGGTCATGAAGTGAGCCATGTAAAACCATTGGCGCAGCTCGATCCCGCGTGGCAGCACAGCCAGTTCGTGCGCATCGGCAATCCGCATTGCGTGACCTTGCTCACCGACGTTGCCGTGTTGCCGAGCAACTCACAAATGCGCGAATCGCCCTGGGCTGAAGGCCTGACCCGAATCGCCTACGCGATGCCGACCGGCGCCGGCCAGCCATGCCCGGCGGGCATCAATCTGCAATGGGCCGCGCTTGAGTCAGCGCAGCGCATCGTCGCCCGAGTATTCGAGCGTGGCGAAGGGCCGACAGCGTCCTCCGGCACCAGCGCCAGTGCGGTGGCGTGTGCCGCATGGGCGGTGGGTTGGGTGGCGAGCGGCGAAGTGCACGTCGTCATGCCGGGCGGGACGGCGCCGGTGTTGCTCGAAGAAGAGCAGGGCGAATTGGTGCGGGTCAGGCTGTTTGGTACGGCTCGATTGATCGACTGAAGCGGCAATCGCCTTCGCTGGCAAGCCAGCTCCCACAGAGTTATGTGGTGAACACAAATCACGCGTTCACTGCTGGATACTGTGGGAGCTGGCTTGCCAGCGATGAGGCCATCAGCCTGACAAAAGTTTCAGATTTGTCCGCTGCTGAACGCCACCACCGGCATCTGCCGCTGCATCAGCACCTTGCCGCCACGAATCGAATACAGCGGCAGGCCCTGGCTGCGGATCACTTCGTAGTCGCTGTCCGCCGACAGAATCAGCAGGTTCGCCGGGCGCCCCTCTACCAGGCCATAACGCTCGCCCAGGTGCATGGCCTTGGCGCTGTTGTCGGTGACCAGGTCCAGCGCGTTCTGCAGGTTGCGGTAACCGAGCATGTGGCAGATGTGCAACCCGGCTTCCAGCACCCGCAGGATGTTGCCGTTGCCTAGCGGATACCAAGGATCGACGATCGAATCCTGGCCAAAACACACGTTCATCCCGGCTTCAAGCAATTCATTCACGCGCGTCACGCCACGGCGTTTCGGGAAGTTGTCGAAGCGCCCCTGCAGGTGAATGCTTTCGGTCGGGCACGAGACGAAACTGATCCCGGAATGCCCGAGCAGGCGGAACAGTTTGGCGCAGTAAGCGTTGTCGTAAGAACCCATTGCCGTGGTGTGGCTGGCGGTGACCCGCGCGCCCATGTCGCGGCTGCGCGCCTCTTCGGCGAGCACCTCAAGAAAGCGCGAGTGCGGGTCGTCGGTCTCGTCGCAATGCACATCGACCAGGCACCCGGTGCGCTCGGCCAGATCCATCAGAAACTTCACCGAACTGACGCCCTGATCACGGGTGTACTCGAAATGCGGAATGCCGCCGACCACATCGGCGCCCATGCGAATCGCTTCTTCCATCAGCTCGCGACCGTTGCGGAACGACTCGATGCCTTCCTGCGGGAACGCGACGATTTGCAGATCGATCAGGTGCCGGGATTCTTCGCGGACTTCGAGCATCGCCTTGAGCGCGGTGAGTTGCGGATCGGTGACGTCGACGTGGGTGCGCACGTGCTGGATGCCGTGTGCGGCCAGGGCCTGGATGGTCTTTTTCGCGCGGGTCTTGGTGTCTTCTTCGGTGATGGTGACTTTGCGCTCACCCCAGCACTCGATGCCCTCGAACAGCGTGCCGCTCATGTTCCAGCGCGGCTCGCCAGCGGTCAGCGTGGCGTCGAGGTGGATGTGCGGCTCGACGAAGGGCGGTACCACCAGATTGCCGCCGGCATCGAGGTCACCGGGGTTGAGGGTCGGGGCTTCGGTCTGGCGGCCGATGCTGCGGATCAGGCCGTCTTCCAGGTGCAATTCGTGCAAACCGTCCTGGTTGCGCAGTCGGGCGTTGATGATGTGCATCAGGCGAATCCTTCTTATAGGTCTGGTAGTGGCGCACTGGCGCGACGGGCGCCGAGCAGGCTGGTGACGATGACATACGTTAGCGCAGCGGCGGCAATCCCTACCAGCGGCGCGACCCAGGGCGAGTGGAACGCAGTGAGCGTGCCGACCGCGTAAGCCCCCAGTCCCGGCCAGTTGAACGCCGGCAGCCGTGCGTCGGCCAGACGCGGATAGCGCCCGCGCCAGCGGAAGAAAAAGTCGGCCATGATCACCCCGCCAATCGGCGGAATCACCGTGCCCAGCAGAATCAGGTACGGCACCAGCATGTCGTACATGCCCAGCAGGGCGAGCAGGGTGCCGATTACCGCGCCGGCCAGGGTCACGGTTTTGCGTCGGCCGGTGCGCAGCAGGTTGCAGCCGGCGACGGCGAAGTTGTAGATGGTGTTGTCCTGGGTGCTCCAGATATTCAGTAGCAGCATGGCCATTGCGGCCATGGCGAAACCTTGCAGCAGCAACACTTCAACCACGTCGGGCTGCTGATAGACGATCGCGCCGTAGGCACCGATCAGCACCATCAAGCCATTGCCGATGAAAAATCCGATCAGGCTCGCCAGCACGGCAACCCGTGCCGAGCGCGAGAAGCGTGTCCAGTTGGTCGCCTGGGTCGCGCCGCTGACGAAGGTGCCGAACACCAGCGTGATCGCGGTCGACCAGTCCAGCGAACCCGTCGGCACCACGCTGAGCAAACCATCGAGGCCACCGACTTTTACCGTCGCGACCCACATCGACAGCATCAGCAGCAACATCATCGCCGGCACCGCGATGTACGACAGGATCTCCAGGCCGCGATAACCGATATACGCCGTGGCGCAGAACACCAGGCCGAACAGCACCATCAAGCCGAGCACTGTGCCTTGCCCCAGATCGAAGTATTTGCCGAGCACCACGGCGGCGGTCGCAGTGCCCCAGGCGTACCAGCCGATCTGGGTGAAACCGAGGATCAGGTCGCTGAGCTTGCTGCCGACTTCGCCAAAACAGAAGCGCCCCATCAGCACGGAGTTAAGTCCGCTCTTGAAGGCGATATAACCGAGGCCCGCCGCATACAGACCGAGCAGCAGGTTACCGACGATGATCACCGCTATCATCTCGCCAAAACTGAACGCCACGCCGAGCTTGCCGCCGGCGAACATGGTTGCGGTGAAAAACGTGAAACCGAGCAACACCATGGCGGTTGAGGCCAGACCTTTGCGGGCATGCATCGGCACTTCGCTGAGCGGGTAGTCGTTGCCGGGATCGTTCTGCGTCATGGGGCGTTCCTTGCTGAAGAGGGGGGACGCGGGTTGGGTTGCAGTGGTCGTGCCAAATGCTGATTGGCGCGGGTTATGTATAGACGAGGCGCATGGATTGGCGCGAAAGCGGTGCAACTGAATGCACCCGAGCCCAATGTGGGAGCGAGCCTGCTCGCGAAGGCGGCGGGTCAGGCGACATTTGCAATGGCTGATATTCCGCTTTCGCGAGCAGGCTCGCTCCCACAAGGGATGGGTGTTGGGTCAGAGGAATCTGAGCAGGGCGGCGACGATGGTTTCCGGCGCGTCCTCCTGGACCAGGTGGCCAGCGTTGGCGATTGGGTGAAATTGCGAACCGGGGATCATCTGGTGCAACGCCCGACCCCGCTCGATGGGAATCCACTGATCGGCTTCACCCCAGAGAATCTGCACCGGGCAGTGGATGCTCGGGTACAGCGGTTCGGCCTCGCGGGTGTAGCGCTCGTCCATCTGCGCGATCTGCCGATAGAACGCCGCTTGCCCCGGATCGCCGAGCCACGGTTGCACGTAGGGCGCCAGTTCAGCGTCGGGGATGTCGCGGTGAATCGCCCCGCGAATGTAGGTCGGGACGATCGCGCGTTGGATGTAGTCCGGCAGGCCGCTGAACGCCGTTTCATGCTGGCGCACATGCTGCACGAACGGCGATCCCCATGGCGTCAGCGCCACCGGATCGATCAGCGTCAGGCTGCGGTAGTCCTTGCCATTGAGCAAATGCGTGCGCAACGCGGTGGCGCCGCCGAAGTCATGGGCAACCACGTCCGGGCGCTGGATGTTCCAGTGATCGAGCAACTGCGCGAGCAGTTGACTCTGCACCCCGAGGGAAACATCGTCATCCGGTTGTGCGGAGCGCCCGTAACCCAGCAGGTCGAAATAATGCACCCGATGACTGGCAAAGAAATGCGGCGCGATGCGGTGCCACACATACGATGAAAACGGCGTGCCATGCACGAACACCAGCGGCGGGCCGTCACCGCGCACGGCGTGGCGCACCGGATGCCCATTGAAATCGAAGACCTGATCCAGCAGCCAGTCTGTCATCGGCCTGTCCTCTTGGCGGGGTTGAGCCAAAAAGCATAGGCATAAAAAAACAGCCGTGAAGGCTGTTCTCTATTTTCCTGACAAACACCGATCCTTTGTAGGAGTGAGCCTGCTCGCGATAGCGTCGGCACATCCGAAATCAATGTGTCTGACAAACCGCTATCGCGAGCAGGCTCACTCCTACAGGGGGATTTGTGTTGGATCACTCACCGCGATAAATGCAACCGCTGGTGCAAGTCTCGTGAATGCGGATCGCGCTGAGTTCCGGCAGCAGCGGCTTCATTTCATTCCAGATGAATTTGGCCAGGACTTCGCTGGTCGGGTTTTCCAGGCCAGGAATGTCGTTCAGGTAGTTGTGATCCAGACGCTCGTATAGCGGCTTGAAAATAGCCTTGATCTCGGAGAAATCACGGATCCAGCCGGTGTGCGGATCGAGGTCGCCGCTCAGGTGCAGCGCCACCTTGAATGAGTGACCGTGCAGGCGTCCGCACTTGTGGCCGTCCGGGACGTGCGGCAGGCGGTGGGCGGATTCGAAAGTAAATTCCTTGAAGATTTCCACAGTATTTTCGGCTCTGTTCAGGTGGCGTTCGCCGCAGCGATTCGGGCAGGCGGCGAGTTTACCAGCTTGTGTTTGGCGATGCGGGAAAACACTGACTAAAGGGTCAGCAAGCGCTCGGCGAGGCGACCGTTGGCCGCCAGTTCGAGAAACTCGTCGCCCAGTCGCCGGCTTTCGTCCATCGCCGCGTGCCAGTATTTCTGCCGACTCGGCGCATCGCCCATGAAGCGCTTGAAGTCGTTACGGTCGGGCAGTTTGCCGTAGGGCAGGCGCGCCAGATATTCCTTGGATGGCGCGAGCAACAGCACGTCCTGCAAGCGCTCGACCGAGGCGCGGCGCCACGGCAGGGTCTTGTCGAACCAGCCCGGAATCACCCGGTCGGTGAAGTGCGGATAGAGCACGATGCCGTCGCCGCTGTAGGGCAGGTCGAGGTGATAGTCGAGCAGCCCGCCATCGCGAAAGGTGCCGGTACCGGCGCCCGGCAGGTCGCGCACGCCTTCCATGACCATCGGGATCGATCCCGAGGCCAGCAGCGCCTGGCGCAGATTGCCGGCGTCGAGGGCGACGAAGCGCGACGGAAAGTCATTCAGCGCATTCACCGGCGGGGCGAGGCGCGGGTCGTGAATGATCAGGCGTTCGAAGTGCCGCGACAGCCGCGCCCGCCCGCGCAGGTTATCGGCAATCACCGAGCCCAGCGCCAGACCGAGGCGGCCACGATGATCGTCGGCCAGGCGTCCGTGGCTTTTCACCACCATGATGTTCAGGCGGTAGTCGGCGTTGTTGAGGATGCTGGCGTCGCGGCCGTCGAGCAGGTCATTGAGCATGCGCTGCGAGCTCTGGCTGATCTCGGCCATGGTCACGCCTTTGTTGAAGTTCTGCTCGGCGTACAACTGACCGAGGCGGCGGATGCCTTCAGCGGCGTCCGGCAGGCAGGCGCTGGCGAAGCGCCAGGAGCCGACTGAAGCACCGATAAGCGAGCGCTCGCGTGGCGCGCTTGGTAGCCATTCGCCGAACAACGCCAGGTCCAGCCCCTGAATCCCCAATGCCTTCGGCCCGCCGGCCGCACCGGGCAGGGTGCCGACGTCAGCGGCGTTCAGGCCTTGGGCACGAATGCGCGCCATGGCCCGTGGGCCGGCCTTGAGGGTAAGGGCAGGGAACTTGATGTGGATGGCAGTCATACCGGTCTCGATCGTTAGCAAGCTTTGGATTATAGGCGCACTACTTGACCCTGTGGGAGCGGGCTTGCTCGCGAAAGCGGTGTATCAGTCGCCATCATTATTGCTGACCCACCGCCTTCGCGAGCAAGCCCGCTCCCACAGGGTTTTGCATGAATCTGCAAATGAGGTTGGTGCCAGGGGCAATGATGGCAATTCAGTTTCAGTTAAGTTCGCACCGCTATGGTGCCGACCGTAGCTGCACATAAAAACACGGAGACACCCATGAAAACCCTGACTGCCCTGTCCATTGCCTCGATCATCGGCCTGACCGCCAGCCTCGCCCACGCCCGCGATCTTGGCCCCGATGAAGCCCTGCGCCTGCGCGACGCTGGTACTATCGTCTCCTTCGAGAAGCTCAACGCCACGGCGCTGGCCAGACACCCGGGCTCGACCATCACCGAAACCGAGCTGGAAGAGGAGTACGGCAAGTACGTCTACCAGGTCGAAATGCGTGATCCTCAAGGGCTGGAGTGGGATCTGGAATTAGACGCGGTCACTGGGCAGGTTCTCAAGGATCATCAGGATACGTAATGAAGGTTAATGTTCGCGCCACCAGCCGCACGGCGTTGGCGCTTGTGATTGTTTGCTCGGCGGCGATGGCCCGCGACCTCGATCAGGACGAAGCGCTGAAGCTGCGTCAGCAGGGCGTGATCCTGCCGCTGGAGCAGGTGCTGCAACAGGCGCTGGATCGCTATCCGGGGGCCAAACTGCTGGAGGTCGAGCTGGAGGAAAAGCACGACGTCTATGTTTATGAAGTCGAGCTGCTGACGGTCGAGGGCGTGGCGCGCGAGCTGCATCTGAAAGCCGATACCGGCCAATTACTCAAAGACAAGGAAGATTGACCGATGCGTTTGCTTCTGGTGGAAGACCACGTGCCGCTCGCCGACGAACTGATCGCCGGCCTGCAGCGCCAAGGCTACGCGGTGGACTGGCTGGCGGACGGACGCGATGCGGTCTATCAGGGCAGCAGCGAGCCCTATGACCTGATCATTCTAGACCTCGGTCTGCCCGGCGTTCCCGGGCTGGAGGTGCTGGCGCAATGGCGTGCCGGTGGCCTGTCGACCCCGGTGCTGATCCTCACCGCCCGCGATTCCTGGGCCGAGCGCATCGAAGGCCTGAAGGCCGGCGCTGATGATTATCTGACCAAACCGTTCCATCCTGAAGAACTGCACTTGCGGGTGCAGTCGTTGCTGCGCCGCTCCAAGGGCCAGGCCAACCAGCCGACGCTCAAGGCGGCCGGCCTGCATCTGGACGAAGGTCGCCAGTGCGTGATTCGCGACGGCAGTGAGATTCAGCTGACCGCCGCCGAATTCCGCCTGCTGCGTTATTTCATGCTGCACCCGGAACAGATCCTGTCGAAAACCCACCTCGCCGAGCATCTCTACGACGGCGAAACCGAGCGCGATTCCAACGTCCTCGAAGTTCACGTCAACCACCTGCGGCGCAAGCTGGGTAAAGCGGTGATCGAAACCCGTCGCGGCCAGGGTTACCTGTTCGGCGGGCAAGCTTCGTGAGGTCGATCCAGCGCCGTTTGAGCCTGGGATTGATCAGCGTGATGGTGATCGTCGGCCTGGTGCTGGCGCAAACCAGTCTGTGGTTGTTCGAAGTCGGTTTGCAGCGTTATCTCGAAGCCGGCCTGCGCAACGACAGTGAAAGCCTGCTGGTCGCGCTGGTGCGTGGCCCGCAAGGTTTGCAACTGGATGAACGGCATCTGTCGCCGGCCTATCAGCGGCCGTTTTCCGGGCATTACTTCCGCATCGATTTTGCCGACAGCCACTGGCGCTCGCGTTCGCTGTGGGATCAGGATCTGCCGCTGCTGGAACACCCGGGTTTGCACAGCAATCTGCAACTGGGCCCGGACGGTCAGCAGTTGCTGGTATTGCGCTCGGACTATCGACGTCTGGGGCAGTCGATCTCGATCAGCGTCGCCCAGGATTACACCCCGGTGCGCGAGAGTTTCCAGCGCATGCGCCAGATCGGCCTCGGGCTGGGCCTGGCCGGTTTGCTGCTGATTCTGCTGCTGCAACGGCTGACGGTGCGCCGCGCGTTGAAGCCGCTGGAACGGGCGCGCGAGCAGATCGCCCAGTTGCAGCAGGGCCAGCGCTCGCAACTGGACGATCAGGTGCCAGTCGAGCTGGAGCCGCTGGTGGCGCAGATCAACCATTTGCTCGCGCACACCGAGGACAGCCTCAAGCGTTCACGCAATGCGCTGGGCAATCTGGGGCATGCGCTGAAAACGCCGTTGGCGGTGCTTTTGAGTCTGGCGTCGAGCGAAAAACTCGATGCCCACCCGGAGCTGCGCCGAATCCTCAAGGAACAACTGGAGCAGGTGCAACAGCGGCTCAATCGCGAGCTTAATCGCGCGCGGTTGTCAGGTGATGCGCTGCCCGGCGCGCTGTTTGATTGTGACGCGGAACTGCCGGGATTGCTGGCAACGCTGAACATGATCCACGGCGAGCATCTGGCGTTGAGTTACGTCGCGCCGCCGGGGCTGCAACTGCCGTGGGACCGCGAGGACTTGCTGGAACTGCTCGGCAACCTGCTGGACAACGCCTGCAAATGGGCGGACGCCGAGGTGCGTCTGAGTGTGATCGAACGTACTGACGGTTACGCCCTGAGCGTTGAAGATGACGGGCCGGGAATTCCTGAGGAGCAACGCACTCAGGTGTTCAGCCGTGGCACGCGGCTCGATGAGCAGACTGACGGGCATGGCCTGGGGCTGGGAATTGTGCGCGATATCGTCGAGACGTGGGGTGGGTTGCTGATGTTGGGCGAGAGTGAGTGGGGCGGGTTGAAGGTGGTGATCGAGTTGCCTAAACGCTGATCACCCCAACACCATAAATCCGCTGTGGGAGCGAGCCTGCTCGCGAATGCGCTGAATCAGACACATCATCGCTGACTGACATACCGCTTTCGCGAGCAGGCTCGCTCCCACATTGGGTTTGGCAATGGGCTGTCAGACCCGGAACTGATCCATCAGACTCTGCTGTTGATTCGCCAGGCTGTTCAGCGACTGGCTCACCCGCGCCGACTCATTGGCCTGTCCGGACAGCGATTCGGTCACGTCACGAATGGTCGCGACGTTGTTGTTGATCTCCTCGGCCACCGCGCTCTGTTCTTCCGCCGCGCTGGCGATCTGCAGGTTCATGTCGCTGATCACTGTCACCGCGTCGCCGATCTGGCGCAGTGCGGTCACCGCTTGCCCGACCTGTTCGACACTGCCCTGCGCCTGACGATGGCTGTTGCCCATCGAACCGACCACATCCTGGGTACCGGTCTGCAGTTGCTCGATGACCTGACGGGTTTCTTCCACCGACTCCTGCGTGCGGCGGGCAAGGTTGCGCACTTCGTCGGCGACCACGGCAAAACCACGCCCGGCTTCACCGGCACGCGCTGCTTCGATCGCGGCGTTGAGGGCCAGCAGGTTGGTCTGTTCGGCGATGGCGCGGATGGTTTCCAGCACGGTGCCGATCTTCTCGCTGTTGGCAGCCAAGCCTTCGACCTGAACCATCGCCGCGCTCATGTCGGCGGCGAGCGTGTCGATGCTCGCGGTGGTGCGGTCGATCACGGTCAGGCCCTGACGGGTGGCGCGGTCGGCGTCCTTGGCCGCTTCGGCGGCTTGCGCGGCGCTGCGTGCAACGTCCTGCGCGGTGGCGCTCATTTCGTGGGAGGCAGTGGCGACCTGATCGACCTGACGGTATTGCTGCTCCATGCCGGCGCTGGTCTGGGTGGCGATGGCCGAGGACTGGTCGGCGGTGTTGCGCGCATCCTGCACCGAGCGTTTCACCTCGGCGATGATCGGCTGCAGCTTGTCGAGGAACTTGTTGAACCAGCCGGCCAATTGACCGAGTTCATCCTGCTTGTCATAGGCCAGGCGCCGGGTCAGGTCGCCTTCGCCACTGGCGATGTCTTCCAGCATATTGGCCACGCCGAGGATCGGTTTGGTCACGCTGCGTGCCATCAGCCACACCAGCAGCAGGCCGACCAGGGCTGCGAGCACGCCAAGGCTCAGTTCGATCAGAGTACCGGAGTTGTTGCTCGCATCCAGTTGCTGCTTGAGCGCTTCGGCGCGGCTGACCAGCACCTTTTCCGGCACGTCGAGCAACACGGCCCACGACGGGCCGCGGGGGATCGGCTGGAACGGCGACAGCACTTTCAACTGGCCGTTGCTGTGCAGGCTGCTGACGCTGCTGCTGGCCGCGAGCTGACGCAGCAGTTCAGCGCCGCTGACGGTGTCCACGGCATCCA
This sequence comes from Pseudomonas sp. URIL14HWK12:I6, assembly GCF_000514195.1. Lineage (NCBI taxonomy): Bacteria > Pseudomonadati > Pseudomonadota > Gammaproteobacteria > Pseudomonadales > Pseudomonadaceae > Pseudomonas > Pseudomonas sp. URIL14HWK12:I6. Next base: position 4,969 of record NZ_AZVL01000026.1, on the reverse strand, counting down.
GGCGCTTGCTCAGTTTGCTGGCGTCCGGGCTGTAACCGGCGAGCAGGCCGGTGGGGCTGATGATGCTCACGGCGGTCTGGCCGTCGTAGAGTTTTTTGCTCGCGCCCTGGCTGATCGCCTGCAGGCTGTTGAGGTTGATGTCCACCGACAGCGAGGCGATGACTTTACCGTTGACCATCAGCGGGAAGACGATGCTGGTCATCAGCACGTTCTGGCCGTCGATCACATAGAAGTACGGTTCGATCACGCACGGTTTGAGCGTGGTGCGCGGGCAGGTGAACCAGGCGTTGGCCGCCTGACCGCTGGGGCCGGTGCTGGTGTCGGCCATGTCGCTTTCCGGCAGGGCCATCGAGGTGACTTTGCCGGGAGTCGGCTGCGACCAGTACAGGGCGAAGCGGCCCTTGTCGTTGCTGCCCAGTTCGGCCTGACCGGCGAACAGTTCATCCTTGCCATCCAAGGCGTTGGCTTCGAACACCAGCGACAGACCGAGCAGATCCGGGTTGGCTTGCAGCGCGGACTTGACCTGACGGGTCATGTCTTCGCGCAGGTCGAAGGCATCGAGGAAGCGCTTCTCGGCCTGTTCGCGCAGGAACAGCACCTGCCGCGAGAAGCCGTGGCCATATTGATAGGCGTCCATGAACTGCTGGCGAATCCCGGCAGCCTGCACCTCACCCTGCGACTCAATGCGCGCCTGGGCCGACTCGGTCAGCATCTCCATGCTCGAAGCCTTCACCAGCTCGGAGCTGTGCTCCATGCGGTACAGCGAAAGACCCACCAGCAGGGTCACGATGCCCGCCAGGCACAGGCCGGCGAGCAGGGTGATTTTCCATTGAATGGAAAGTTGTCTGAGCGACATGGAGACGTCCTTATTCGATAAATATCTGAGACTTTGCACTGTAACGGCCGCGTTTCGGCTTTCTTTATTGTTCAAGCGCAATATGACCAATTGCCGCATGCTGGCGATCAGATACCTGTGGTGAGGGGATTTATCCCCGATGGGTGGCGAAGCCGCCCTCACAATTGTTCAGAGAAATTGCATAGTCAGGTTTGGCGACTGCTGCGCAGCCGATCGGGGATAAATCCCCTCGCCACACGGTTCTCCATTGCCCGTTACATTGATCTCCTTACCGCAGGGTTCTGCATTGCCAGTTACATTTCAGTTCAGCCGCTCGCTTTGACACCATCGCCACTCTGCGGCACAGTGCGCGCCCTTCTAATAAGACCCTCTTTGCAAATCCGCCGGTTAACCGTTGGCGGACTCATCCTGTCTGGCGGTGATGATTTCATCGCAGTGTTTTTGAGGTAGTGAAATGAATGCAGTGATTGCTGCGGTCGGCGTCATGCTGATCCTCAGCCTGTCCCGCGTGCACGTGGTGATTGCCCTGATCGTCGGTGCGCTGGTCGGTGGCCTGACCGGTGGTTTGGGCATCGACGCCACGCTCAAGGCGTTCAACAGCGGTCTGGGTGGCGGGGCGACGGTGGCGTTGTCCTACGCGTTGCTCGGCGCTTTCGCCGTGGCGATTGCCAAGTCCGGCCTGGCCCATGCGCTGGCCGACAAGGCCCTGGCGATGGTCGATCGTCAGCATTCGACCGGCGGCGGCAGCGTCAAGTGGCTGCTGATCGGCCTGCTGTGGGTGGTGGCTATTGCCTCGCAGAACATCCTGCCGATCCACATTGCGTTCATCCCGCTGCTGGTGCCGCCGCTGCTCTATGTACTGACCAAGTTGCAGCTGGATCGCCGGTTGATTGCCTGCGTCATGACCTTCGGCCTGATCACCCCGTACATGGTGTTCCCGGTGGGTTTCGGCAACATCTTCCTCAACCAGATCCTGCTGGCCAACGTCAGCAAGGCCGGGGTCGACATCAGCCAGATCAACGTCATGCACGCCATGGCGATTCCGGCGCTGGGCATGGTCTTCGGCCTGTTGCTGGCGGTGTTTTTCAGCTATCGCAAGAAGCGCGTTTACGATCTGCAGAAGATCGAACAAGTCGAGCAAGTCAGCGTGGCGTACAACCCGAAGACCATTGGCATTGCCGGTCTGGCGATTGCCGCCGCGTTCATCATTCAGTTGCTGCTGGATTCGATGATTATCGGCGCACTGGCCGGGTTCCTGATCTTCTCGGCCTCGGGCATCGTCAAGTGGCGTGAGACCGATGACCTGTTCACCGAAGGCATGAAGATGATGGCGATGATCGGCTTCATCATGATCTCTGCCTCGGGTTTCGCCGAAGTGCTCAAGGCTACCGGCGAAGTGCGCTCGCTGGTCGAAAGCGCGGCGGCGTGGATCGATCACAGTCAGGCGATCGGCGCGCTGTTGATGCTGCTGGTGGGCCTGATGGTGACCATCGGTATCGGCTCGTCGTTCTCCACGGTGCCGATTCTGGCAGCGATTTTCGTGCCGCTGTGCGTGCAGCTGGGCTTCAGCCCGATGGCCATCGTGTGCATCGTCGGCACCGCCGGGGCGCTGGGCGACACCGGCTCGCCCGCCTCGGACTCGACGCTGGGCCCGACCTCCGGTCTGAATGTCGATGGCCAGCATCACCACATCTGGGACACTGTGGTCCCGACCTTCCTGCACTACAACCTGCCGTTGCTGGCGTTCGGCTGGGTGGCGGCGATGGTTCTCTAAACCCGCCAATCACCTGTGGGAGCGAGCCTGCTCGCGAAAGCGGTGTGTCAGCTAAAAACAGGCTGGCTGACACGACGCCTTCGCGAGCAGGCTCGCTCCCACAGGGAGATACAGTGTCTGCAGACTCAACTTTTGCTTTTGCGTGCCGTTAACGCCTTTAACCACGCCAATAAAACCAAAAGAGTGAGCCCCCCAATGCGCTTGAGTCTCAAGGCCAAAGTCCTGTCCCTTGCCGTCCTGCCGGTGCTGCTCTTTGCGCTGGTCATCAGCCTGACCACGCTGTTTATCCTCCAGCAACAGGCGCACACCGAGGTCGAACAGACCCGCGAGCGCCTGCTCGCCGACGCCAAGGCCACGCTGCAAAGTTACGTCGCCGTGGCCATGACCACGATCAAGCCGCTGTACGACGCGGCAGCCCCCGGTGACAACGCGGCGCGGGCGCAGGCGATCAAGCTGTTGTCGGGCATCCGCTACGGCAAGGACGGCTACTTCTTCGGCTACGACTCCGAGACCGTGCGCCTGTTCAAGGCCAACGACCCCGAAGGCGTGGGCAAAAGCTTCAAGGACAACCGCGACCCGAACGGCGTCTACGTCAACCTCGGCCTGGTGAAAGTGGCGAAGGACGGCACCCACTATCTGCAATACAGCTCGCCGCTGCCGGGCAATGCCAACGTGCTGGTGCCGAAACTCGGCTACACCGAATACCTGGCGAAGTGGGACATGGCGGTCGGTACCTCGGTCAACCTCGACGGCATTGAAGCGCAAGTGGCAATGGTCGAGGCGCAAGTTCAGGAGCGCATGCAAGGCGTGATCCTCAGTATCGTCGGCGTGGCGGTGCTGGTGCTGCTGGTGATCGCTATCGCGGGGATGCTGCTGGCCAACACCATTCTGCGGCCGTTGAACCTGATGAAAGCCAACCTCGACGACATCGCGGCGGGCGAGGGCGATCTCACGCGCCGGTTGAACATCACCAGCCAGGACGAACTCGGCGAACTGGCCGGCTCGTTCAATCGCTTCGTCGACAAGATCCACGGCCTGGTGCGGCAGATCACCGAGATGACCACGCAACTCACCGGCCTGGTGACCCAGGTGTCGGATCAGGCCCAGCGCTCGGATCAGGCGATGGAGCGTCAGCGCCACGAGACCGATCAGGTCGCCACGGCGATCAACGAAATGTCCGCAGCCGCCCAGGAAGTTGCCAAGAGCGCGCAGAACGCCGCGGTCGCTGCGCAGCAGACCGACGAAGAAGGCCAGAGCGCCAAACGCGTGGTGGCCGGCAGCATCAAACAGATTCATGCGCTGGTGGATGACATTCGCAGCAGCGGCGTGTCGCTCGACAGCCTGCAGCAGGACGTGTCGTCGATTGTCGGCGTGCTCGGGGTGATTCGTTCGATTGCCGAGCAGACCAATCTGCTGGCACTCAACGCCGCGATTGAAGCGGCGCGTGCCGGGGAGGCCGGGCGCGGTTTTGCGGTGGTGGCGGACGAAGTGCGGGCACTGGCCAGCCGCACGCAGATCAGCACCCAGGAAATTCAGGGCATGATCGATCGCCTGCAAGCGGGTACGCAGTCGGCGGTCGAGGCGATGCGCCGTTCCAGTGAAGCGGGCGATGGCACTTCGGCGCAGGCCAATCAGGCCGGGGCGTCGCTGGATGCCATGGCTGACCTGATCGCGACGATCAACTCGATGAACGCGCAGATCGCCAGTGCTGCTGAGGAACAAACGGCAGTGGCCGAAGAGATCAACCGCAGCGTGCATCAGATCGCGGTGGCGGTGGACAGTGTGGCGGATGAGACCCAGTTGGGCGCGCAGACTTCGCGCAGTCTGGCGGAGCTGGGGCAGCGGTTGGGCAAACTGGTGGGCCAGTTCCGCATTTAAAAAACTCTGCAAAAAACCATTGTGGGAGCGGGCTTGCTCGCGAAGGCGTCATGTCAGTCAGTATTTTTGTATCTGACACACCGCCTTCGCGAGCAAGCCCGCTTGTGTCTGAGTAAGGGAATAAACTCTGAGGTGAGAGGGGTGGATGGCAAGCTGTGAGTCCGCGGTGCTTGAAGCACGAGTGGGAGCAAAGCTGCCATCCACCTTTCTACTCTGGCCCATAAGCCCGAACAGTTGGACGAGCGCCACTCGAATCACAAGCGTGGGCAAAGCCAGAGCACTCTCACTTCTGAGTGTAAGAGGGTTTTGCCATGATTTCCTGGGTCGGCATCGATATCTCCAAATCCAATCTGGTCGTCTGGGTTCAACCACAGAAAGACGGCTTTGAAGTTCCCAATACGATTGAAGGCTTTGATGTGCTGGTCGCGCGTTTAGGTCAGTACACGGTTGGCCGCGTGTTG
>NZ_AZVL01000025.1:0-66814 GCF_000514195.1 Pseudomonas sp. URIL14HWK12:I6 | reverse complement strand
CACCGCCTCGCTCTCATCCGTGCTCTTGCCGAACGCGGCTTTGAACTCCATGGTCAGCGGGCTGCCATCTTTGAGGTTTCTCAAGCCTGCAAAGGCGATGCTCCGCTCGTAATAACCTTGATTGATCCACGTATCATTGACCTGTGAGGTGGGTGCCGTATGGATCGGAAGGTTGTAGTCGCTGCCATCAGCGTTCGTCCCTTTCAGACGCAGCCAGACATATTGGCCTGTGGCAATCAACGGCCAGACGCCCATGCGATAGGTGGCATTGCTGGTCAGATTCCCTACATTGAACTCCTGGCCCTCGCCGTCATCGTCGGCGTCCATGATCACCGGCAGGATCAAGCTTGAGTCCGGCAAGGTGCCAACATTCAACAACAGCGGCAACGAGGTGCGGGGCACACCGTTGCGGGTGACGGTGTACTCCACAGTGACGGTTTTGCCCAGGTTGAATGCCAGCACGGTGACCGGCAGTTCGATTGTCAGTGTGGTTTCACTGATGGGTCTGGCCGGGGTGGTGTGCGAGCCGCCGGCGGCAGTGCCGGGTGCGCCGGTCCAGGTCACGCTGAGCAGATCGCTGAACAGCAAGTCTTGCGAATCGATGTTGACGGTCAGGGCTTCCACGGCCTTGATCGGCTGCAAGGTAGTGCCATCGGCCTCGGCCTGCTGAACCTTCGGCCGGGTCAGCAGCACGGCTTCGCCGACAGTGAAATTCAACGTCCGCGAGTAGCTGACACGTTCCGGCGTGGAGCCTGCCGCCACCCTGAGGATTTCATACATCGCGTCCACAGTGCCGCCGCGATTGGGTTCGATGTGGGTCTGGACGAAGGTCGGGTTCAGGGTGAAATCGATGGCTCTACCGGCATTGAGCGAATTGATCGGCACCGAGTCGCTGGTCTTGCCGGTTTTCGAGCCGCGCCAGGTATAGGTGACCTTGTCACCCGCTTTGGTGGGTTCGGCGGCAGCCGGGGCGGTCAGTTTGCTCGAACCGCCGGGCAGGTCGTCGGGTTCGAGTGTTCCGCCGGCCTCACCGAGGACGATGGGCGCGACCAGTTCCAGCAGCGGTTCACCCACCCGCAACAGAGCATGGTGCAGTGACTCGCGCCGAATGATGCCTCCATCGCTGCCCTCGGCCATCAGCACGTAGAACAAATCCAGCGTACCGCCCTCGATGGCTTTGAGGTGTTTGCCCTCGACGATGATCGGGATCGGTTCTTTGTCGTCGATATCGCCCTTGCTAAGGGTGTGCCAGTCCAGTTCCGGGTCGTAGACGCCGAAATCCTGGCGGGTGCCGACCCAGCGCAGAACGATGACCATGCCCACCTGCATCATCGGATCAAAGGGGATGACGGCGGTGGTGTACACCCGATCAGGGTCGAGTGCCCCTTGTTGCGCATCCACGGCAATCGGCGCGAGCAGGCGTCGGGTTGCTCCGATGATACTGACGAAGCGCCCCTTGGAGGCGCGATCATCAGACCCGCTGCGTTCCACGCGATAACTGAACACGGCCTGGGTTTTGGCCAGCAAACGTATGTCGGCGCTTGGCAGGGCCAATTCGTAGATGTTGCCCACGCTGATGAGCGGCTCGCCGCGGACTTCAACGCTGATCGGTTCGCCGTCCAGCGTGGTGCCCTTGCCCAGGCCGATGATCACATCACCGATCCGGAAGTCGGGTGCGTCGACCAATACCTGCAAGGTCAGCGGCGCATCCCCCAGTTTGTCCATGTCCACAACGCTATTGAAGGCCTCTTTGACCATGGGAGGCGACAGGCGCGTGTTGCCGGTATCGACGGCAATCTCCACTGCGGCGCACCAGTCTTCGGAGCGATTGTCGACAATGTCGTGTACTTCAAAGGCTACGGCCAGGCTATCGGTATCGCCGGCGTCGAGGATGGTGGCCTTGTCGACATGGATGATCAGTGGATGGCCTTGCGGGTCATCGATGTGATCCTGGGTCACCCGTGGCGAATACACAAACCAGCCACCCCAGGTCAATTTGCAGCGGTCACCCACGGCCATGTTGGGGTAGGGCAACGGGCTGCTGCTGCCGGGTTTGGCCTTGATGATGATGTCGAGGCCGGTTTCGGCGGTTTCCTTGTCCACGCCATCGTTGATGATCCGCGGATCGATGTACATGTACAGCTCGGAATGCCCCGGGATACTGCCGTTTTCATCCTTGCCGCCGGGCCGGTCGAGTTTGACGAAGATATTCACCGGAGGCAGCGAAGTTTCCGGAGTCTGTTCGAATACCTTGACCCGATATTGCAGCGTATAGGCCCCGGTCACGAACTTCTGGGGCGGGACATACAGGGTGACACGCTCGCCGACATCCCCTGGCTTGACGAGGGTGGTCTGGTCGACCTGAACACCGTCGAGCAGCAGCTCGATGTGGTCACCTAAACCCATACGGTCCCAGGGTGGACAATAGACTTTCAGCCCCTTGTCGGGCGCCAGCAACTGCGCGGCAGCAATATTGATCCCCCACACCCCTCCCTCCAGGGCCGGCTGCGTACGGTCGGGTATTTCCAGCTGCCGCAGAGACTTTGGGGCCGGGAGGCGAGGGGGCTGAATAAGCATGCTGAAGACTCCAGAGTCGTGGGGGGCAAAGAAGACGCTGGAAGTTATTTAGGGGCAGGTGGCGAGCGTTGGCTACTGTCAGAAATTACAGGTAAGGACGTATTTACGATGAACGGTCGGGGGACGGGTTTTGCATGCCTGAAACTGCTTCCCAGTAGGCGCTGCCGCAGAGAAGTCGACTCTGCGGTGAACCCAACCCATGGCGGAGGAGTCTGCTCCCGCTGGGTCGCGCGGCGACTTCACCCCCCATTCAGCTCAACAAAAATGCAGCCTCACGCTGAGCTGAATGTTCAGATATTTCCAGCGACTTCCCGACAAACGGTAAGAAAACCTAGTATTTCTGACAGTAGTCAGCTTTTACCGCCAGGCATCTAATTGAGTCACAAACGTTCCACGCCATCGTCAGTCAACGGCCCGTTTTATCTTCACGACTGCCCTGCGCGAGAACACTGTCCGCTCAACTGCCGTGGAGTTTCGCAATGGTGCCCCCAGAAGAGTCGTCGATGGATCCGCAACACGCACGCGGCGATGACGAACCAAGTCTTGTGGTTATTCCAGAACCGATTGTTCCGGATATCCTGAAAGACGAAGAGGGAAATGAGAGCCCGGACGGGCTATTACCTCGCGATGTATTGAATCGCGATTTGAAAATCACGATTCCGGCGTGGGATTTCTCGACAGAGCCGGAATTCGCAAAAGACGTCGTGTGGGTGGGCTTCAGGCGACGGGGGCTTCCCTTTGATGACGACACGGCGGGGGTGTTCCCGTTCGATATTCCCATTGATCCGGGTGACAAGATTGTTTCGGTGCCTCAAAGGGACCTGGAAGCTGGCGTTTACGACCTGTCGTACAAGCTCGTGATTGGTGGCAACGACGCGGAATCGCTGAAAAAAACCATCACCGTCGATAGAGTGCCGCCGGATGACGGCCAGGAACCGGCGATGCTGGAGCTGCTGGATCTTGAGGGCGACATCACCGATGACTATTTGGACGAGCACGGTCAGGTTCGTTTCAAAGTACGCCTCTATCTGGACGTGAAGGCCCGTGACCGGGCGATTTATTACTGGACGGACACCGACACGCCACCGGGCTTCGAAACCGAAATCCGCGAGCAGGCGTTCAGTCAGTTGGATATCGATAACGATCAACTCATCATCACCGTCTACGCAGACGAAATTCGCCTGCGTGGTCATGGGCAGCGATACATTTATTATCGCTTGCGCGACTGGGCCGGAAACCGGGGACCACGCTCGCGGTTGCTGCCTCTGTTCGTCGATCTGACCCCGGGGGCACCCATCCACAAGCCTCCGCGCATTCCCCTGTCGGACAGAGGCTTGATCGATCGTCAGCACGCCCGGGAGGGGGCGGTCAACCAAGGGGCGGTGACGGTCGAAATCGATGCCTATGACAATCCGTTGAGCGGCGATCAGGTACTGCTGGACTGGGATGGCACTGTTCTGCCGCCGCAGGATGTCGACCCGGCCAATTTTCCTTGCGTGATCCCTGTGCCGTGGAGCGCGCTCACAGCCAAGGGGCTGGGTCCGGTGAATGCTCGTGTCACTTACCGCGTGCGAACAAGGGGCGTCGATAGCAAACCATCAATGGAAACCCTGGTATCGGTGAACCTGACGGTGGCGGGCCAGGATCACGCCAATGCGCCGGCGTTGCTGAACCCCAAGCTTGCCTTGCTGGAGATCTACGGCGCCAACTCCAAGGTGCTGAACACATTGCTTACCGAAGATTTCGGCGAGGACGCCGACGGCTTCCTGACGTTGTTCGACGCACCTGAACGAGGACACACGATCGAAGTTTATTGGGGGAGCATCAGTACGCCCGTGGCGAGATACATCGTCCAGAGCGGTGACGGTGCCGGCAAGAGAGTGCCGTTCAATATTCCATGGGCGGTCATTGACCAGGACCGGCTGAACCCGGCGTTGCCGGTCCATTACACCACCAGCAATGGCATCAACCAGCAGTTGGCTCCATTCACGCCGGTCAAGGTGTCGATCATCATTATCGAAGGTCTCCAAGAGCCTTCGTTCCCTGACGCTGGCATCAGAGGGACGCTTGACTGCTGTGCGAAACCGCGTCTCTGGGAGCGGGTGCGCGTGAGGATTGAAGGCAACCCGGCGTTTGACGAGAAGGACATCGTGACGTTGTTCTGGCAGGGATGTGCGGGACCGAATGGCACCATGCCCATTCCCGGGGCCGCGCAACCGTTCTTCACCACGTTGAGTGCGGATCAGGCAAGAAACGGTTTTGAAGTGCATGTGACCGATTACGAAAAATTGATAGCGCCGATGCAAAACCAGGGTTCGGCGTTATGTCATTACACCTTGAAAAAGTTTACGGGTGGGCAGGGTGTTTCAAAAAAAGATTTCGTGATTATCAATAGAACCATGCCCAGTGGTGCAGTGTGCTCACCCACTAATGAAACCTGTACGGAACCGTAACGGGTAATTGATTCATTAAAGTGCATTAGCCGGTTTTAGTCAGGACAGTCACGAGTATTTATTCGGGGCTGACAGAGAGTGTTGTGCCCGCGTTTTGGGCGTTCGTTGTTTGACAAAATCCCGGGCAGATAAAGCCCGTTTCTGAAGGAGCTGAAAAATGGCAAGTCGTCAACCATTGACGCCCGCTGAACAAAGTCGGGTCGATTATATGAAAGTTCGCCATGCTGTTACAAAAGCTGATGCACCCATCATCAAAGTGCATCCAGATAACCCATTTCTAAGCGATACGTCGGATGATGAAGCCAATCAGATTCCGCTGAGCCAGCAGGGAAAGCCTTTCAAGTGTCTGGTTCCGAGGCCTGCGGATGCTGACGACACGAAGGAAATACCCGGCTTCATTGATCTGACGTTTGACGGAAGTCCGATACCCTCTACTCGATACAATTATGAGACGCCGCTGGACGCCGATATTCTTGAAATCGAAATGACGTTTCCTGTCGGATACACCGATAGGCCGGGGACACATGAGTTGGGATACTTTATCGATCAAGGCGGTAATGAGAGTAACTCTGTTCCGTTGAAGTGCAATGTTGATAGAACTCCTCCGCACCCGTTTTTTCCGGTTGGACTTCCAGATGAAATAGTAAATGACGGTATTACCAAAAAATATCTGGACGACAATGATTTTGTAGCCATTAAGATTCCTGAGTATGGAGATATGAAGATTGGCGATTTTATAGAGTTGTTATATGGGGACTCGACAGTGTTGGCAGAGGTTGTCGATTCGGTCACCCGGACTGATACCATCAATGAGATCGTGCTTAAACTTACCGCTGCACAAGTATTCAAGCAAGATGAAGGGACTCACGCGCTTTTTTTCAGAGTCACCGACCGTAAGGGAAACCCAAGTACTTTTTCTCCACCAGTCCCCGTTACGGTCGTTCTGACAGACCCACCCGAGGGGCTGTTGCCCCTTGATATTCCGCTGCTTGACAAGGACGGTCTGGTCGATCTGACGGATGCGCAAACGCCTTTGGGCGTGGGAATCCTTGAAGAATACACCCACTACTTGCCGGGAGATGAGTTGGTGGTGACCTACGACGGCATTCCGCAGATGGCGAAGCTCATCAACGGTTTCCCGGTTTACGTCGATATTTCATTCAAAGACGTGTTCAAAGACGACCCTGGTGAAAAAACTGTAGACGCCGAGTACCAAATCAAACGCGGCAGCACCTATTACCCGCCAACTCCGATTTCCAAAGAAGTTAAGGTTGATATGCGAAAGCCCGGTCTGCCAATTGATCCGAATAATCCAGACCCGACCAATCCAAATCTGGCGTTGGTGACGGTTCAGGGTGATTCCGGAGGCCCTGCCAATGAGTTGCGAGAAGCCGACAAAGATGGGGACGTTACTGTTACGGTCAATACCTATGGCGGCGCCAAGGAATATGACACCGTTCAACTTGTATATGCGGGCCAGCTTGTTTCTGAGGAGGATGGTGGCCTCGTTACGATTTCAGACCCTGTTCCCACATCGCTTGAGTGGAAAGTGAAGTGGGACGTTATTGCGGCGGCAGGTAATGGTAATCCAAAGCACCCGATGGCTTACGTCATCGGTCATCCGCTGAACGACAACGTAGATATTTCAAAACCTCGGGAGGTGGATGTGGAGATTCAAGAGGACACTGTCCCTGATCCGGCATTTTTACACCTTGATCCCAATTATACTGACTGGCTGAACTGCAAAGCCTTGCGCCTGGATCCCAACGAGGGTGTGGTGGTCGAGGTGCGGGTCCCGGGCGGGGAATTGGCACTGGCGAATCAAAAGCTGACATTCACCTATCAGGGTTATACCGACGACGGCGGTGCAAACCCCAAACCCGAGACAGACGAGGAGGTGTTCTACACACCGACAGAGCAGGAGGCCGCGTCCGGCTTCATTGTGAAGATCCCATACGCGCCCTTGCTCGCGACTCTGAATGCGTGGGGTGGCGTCAAATATAAGGCTGTCATTAACGGACGTGAGACGACCTCCCAACAGCATTTGGTCAGGGTGTACCTGGTCAATCCGGGTGATGGCGGAAGTTGCCCGTTGCCTACCTGATTCAATGCGTTTCAAAGGAAACACGGGAGGCCGCTACGCCTCCCGTGTCCTCGCTGAAACGGTTGCTGAAACAGGCGGATCATTCCTCGAGCGGGACAGGACTTTTCCGTCCGGATCTAGGACTTCTCCTACATTTTTGCTTGACCCGGATAGGTATTGTTCGCGCCTCTTACAGTCTTTTGGCGTTTCTTCTGAAAGATGTGAGGTGATGAACATTCAGGAAGCCACGTCATGAACAAAAACCATGTTTCGCTGCAAAAAAATGCTGCGGCAGGACTCTTTAAAATGCTGGTCGTGCTGCCAGCATTTTTTTTTACCGGCGGGCATTCTTTTGCCGCCGTTATTGTCGATAACGGCAATACGCTGAATATCGATGCAAGCACACCACAGAGCGATTATCTGGTACGCAACGCAAGTGTGCTGAACATCGCGGGGGCCACCACCCAGAGTCTGTCTGTCACGTCCGGATCAACGTTGAATATCAACGGCGCAACGGTCAATGCCGACAGTGGGCTGGTGGGTATCCGCATAACCGGCAGCACGGGTGATCTCACTCGCGCCATCGTGACCAGCGACTTTATGGGGCTGGCGGTCAATCGGTCTATCGGCTCGACCCTGGGCTCCACGGTCACTGCAACCGACAGTCAATTCAAGGGTGGGGAAATCGGTGCTCAGGTCACCGGCTTGAGCACGCTCACGCTCATCAACAGTCAGGTGACGGGCACAGGGGCTGACAGTACCGGCCTGAACATATTGGGGGGGGATGTACGCGCCTCCGCAAGCACGGTTATCAGCGGCGACAAGACCGGGGTGACTATGGGCAGGGATCCCTCGGGCCTGGGCAACAATTCACTGCGGCTCGACAACGCCAGTGTGGAAGGCCGCACCGGTGATGCGATTCTTGTGGACAAGGGCATAAATGCCACCCTTGAGGTGTTGAACCAGTCCTCCCTGACGGGGGGCAACGGCAACGTGCTGACGGTGCAGGGCGCTTCCACCGCGGGCATGTCTGTCCGCGACAGCACGCTGCAAGGCAACGTCAACGTCACCGGCAACAGTACCGCCAATCTCACCTTCGATCAGGGCAACATGAAGGGCGATTTGCTGGTCGAAAGCGGTTCGACCGCCAACGTCACCCTGCAGAACAACTCGCAACTGACCGGCCGTCTCGACAAGGTCAACGGCGTGACCGTCAACAGCGGTTCTAGCTGGACCCTGACAGGCGCTGACACTGTAGAAACACTCGCCATGAATGGCGGGACGGTGCGCTTTGGTGCGCAGGATTTGCCAGATACCTTCTACCAGTTGAACGTCGGCACGCTGACCGGCTCTCCGGATGGTTCCAGTACGGTCGAAATGAAGGGCAATTTCGCCACCGGTCAGCACGACTTCCTCAATGTCACGGACGTTGCCAGCGGGCAATTCGGATTACTGGTGGCCGCTTCCGGTCTGGACGCGCTGAGCCCGCAGCAGTTGACCCTGGTGCACACCGCCGCCGGCGACGCGCAATTTGCCCTGAGAGGCGGGCATGTCGATCTGGGTACCTGGTCTTATAAACTTGATCGGCGAGAAGTGGGGGAGAGCGGTACGGAATGGTTTCTCGACCCGACCACCAAGACCATCAGCCCTGGGGCGAAATCGGTACTGGCGCTGTTCAACGCTCCGGTGACGCTGTTGTATGCCGAGGCGGCAACTTTGCGCAGCCGCATGGGCGAGTTGCGTTTCAATGGGGGTGACACCGGCCTGTGGATGCGCACCTATGGCAACAAGTACAACATCAGCGCCGCTTCCGGCGTGGGTTATCAGCAGACCCAGCAAGGGCTTTCTCTGGGGGCAGATACGCACCTGGGCGACAGTCTATGGGTGGCCGGGATCATGGGCGGCTACAGCCATACCAACCTGGACGTCGCACAGGGGACTTCGGGTACGGTCGACAGCTACTATCTGGGCCCTTACGTGACCTGGATGAACAAGCAGAGCGGTTACTACTTTGATGCGCTGCTCAAGTTCAACCGCTTTCAGAACGATACGAAAGTCGGCATGAGCGATGGCACGCGGGCCAAGGGCAGTTATGACAACTCCGGCATAAGCGCCTCGGCGGAGTTCGGGCGTCAGATCACCCTGGGCAACGGCTACTACATCGGGCCGTACGGCAAACTGTCGACTGCGCTGATTCGGGGGCGCAGCTTTGACCTGGACAATGACATGCAGGCCGACGGTGATCGCAGCCGCTCGGTGCTGGGTGAAGCGGGAACCACTGTAGGCCGCAACTTCAACATGGGCAATGGCATGGTCGCCCAGCCTTATGTGCGCGTTGCGGTGCAGCACGAGTTCATCAATAACAACCGCGTGACGGTCAACGCTGATAATCAGTTCAACAACGACTTGTCTGGCACCCGTGGTGTGCTGGGCGCAGGCGTTGCAGTGGCATTGACCAAGGACCTGCAGGTGTATGCCGGTTACGACTACAGCCATGGCAAGTACATCGAGAAGCCGTATGAATTGACTGTCGGAGCGCGCTGGACGTGGTAAGCAGCGTCATGATGTGAATACCTGAAAAACGCCTCGCACCTGCCGGGCGTTTTTTTGTGCTGGCCTGCCGGTCAACCCGCTGTGCGGGCCGGCGGGTTGACCTGACGCCTGCGACTCAGGTGAATCGCAACACGTTGATTTCCTGATGCCCGGACTCATGCGTGCCCCGCCAGTGCGGCCCGTCACGGGACACCCGGTAGAACAGATTCAGTGCACCGTTCTCCAGCACCCGCAGATGTTTTCCCGGCACGTACAAGGTCACGAGATGATTTTCCACGTCCTGCGGGCTGACGATGTGCCGAACCTCATACAAGTAGGGAATGCCATTGGCCTTGGTGCCCAGCCAGGCCATGTCGACGATATCGTCCGCGGTCATGCCCGGGTACTGAATGTTCACGGTGGCCGATGTGATATCGGTGCTCACCGAATCGCCCGCGGCTTCGCTTAAGACCGGCGCGGGGATCCGGCCTTCCACGCTGGCGAGTTCGTGCCTGGAGGGGAGCGCAGAGCCATCGTCCTTTTTGTAGCGCACATACGATACGTCTGCGGTTCCCATGGCAATCGCCCGGACCTGCGCATTCGGAATCTGAAACATGAGGATGCTGGGGAAGCTTTCCACCCTCTGGGATTGTCGGTTGGGCAACGGAGCACCGGTGGGTGGTGTGCCTACCCAGGTCATGGTGACGGTGTCACCCACCTCGAAATCACTGGTGGAGGCGCGAACATGCACGTTGACATCGCGATTGTTCAATTTGTCGAGATCAATGATGCCGTTGACTGACTCCTGGATAATCGGCTCATCCAGCTGCCGGATTCCGGACATGACTTTGACTGGGGTCCTCAGCGACCACTTCTCGGAGTGGTTGAATACCTCGTCATGGATCCCGTAATGCACCACCTGCGCGTTGCCGTCGCCACCGGCCACAATATCGTCCTTGTGTGCGGTGATCTCGATAGGTGCCGTGCCGGCTGCTTCATCGGCGCTGACGGTATGAGGTGGCAAGAAGGCATTGCCCCATTGCACCTGGATAACGTCGCGCACGGCGATGTTCGGGTAGCGAGGAATAACCATCGGCACACCATTGGCTGCCCAAACCGCATCCACGCCGTTAACGATGACGTCGCGCGGCAGCTGCACGATGTGCAATTTTGCATGTCCGGGCAAATGGGGTTCATCGTCTTTGCCGCCTGGCAGATCCAGCTTCACCAATATTCGCAAGGGCGTGGCGGGCTCGTCGGGGCTGGTGCTGCCTGCGCGGGTCAGTACGTAGTAGACCTCGTCGACCCAGCCGGGAAGGATGTTCGTCACAGGCAGGAAGAAAAACACCGGTTGGTTGCTGCCGTCTTCGTCGTCCTGCAGAACCCGGGTAAAGATCTTGTGATCCTTGCCCCAATAGATATCGAGCGTGTCACCTTTGCGCATGGGTTCGGCGTAGGCATCGACGGAGCAGAACAAACCGTCGGGAAACTGGTAGTAGGTTTTGCAGTTGATACCGCCGTCCCCATCGACGATCGGCTCTATCATGGCCGAAATCCGCAAGGGACGCAGTTTCAGCCCCGGAATCTCAGTCTGCAAGCGTGGAAACAGGAAGGAGTGAAAGTGCGTCATGACGAAAAACCTCAGCGAAGGACAGGTGGCTCTGCGAGGAAGGCGTTGATTGATTGGGCCTGATATGGCGAGTGCTGCCAACTGTCAGAAATAACAGGTAGGAGGTTTTGTCCGACGAGCGGTCAGTGGCAGGGCACTTGGATAACTGGCTCGAAACACACGCAATAGACGGCCTGAGGCGCTGTATCGGGGATAAATGCAGAGGTAGCGGGAGCGGCGGTATTCAGGATTTATCCAAAGTCTTTTGCCGAAGGATGTACACCGTCACCAACACCGCACTGGTCAACATGAACCCCCGCGCCCACGGCAGTGGCACCAGGTAGCACGAGAACAGAATGCTCGCCCACATCAAACCGATCGCGTAGACCTTGCCCTTGAGCGGTATGCCGTTACCGTCGAGGTAGTCGCGGATCCATGGCCCGAGCTTCGGGTGCTCGACCAGCCATTGATAGAAACGCGGAGAGCTGCGGGCGAAACAGGCGGCCGCCAGCAAAAGGAAAGGGGTGGTGGGCAGAACCGGCAGGAAAATCCCGATCACCCCCAATGCCACGCTGAGCCAGCCGATGGCCAGCAGGAAGTAGCGCAACATCAGGGGGCGGTTGCCTATGGGGTTGTCCATAGGCCGGATCTTAGTGGTGACGTGGCTTGAGGATCGCCGGTTTTTCGTCTGGCGCCTGGCACAGCAGGTACAGCGCGGTCAGGGCTTCCGGGATCTGCACGATCATGTCGTCCATCAGGTTGGCGTCCTTGGCGATGTCTTCGAACTCTGGCTGCTCGTCGAACAAGCCCGAACCGACCATGATCGGCAGGAGCATTTCGCTGACTTCTTCTTCAGCGGTTTCGAACCAGGCCGCTTCACGCAGGAATACGCCTTCCATGAAGCCGATGCACCAGCCGCGCAGTTCAGAGTCGTCCGGCTCGTCGCCCAGGTCCAGGTCACACGGCAGTTCGAATTCTTCGTCGGACGCCAATTGGCGGGCGATGTGTGCCTTGAGACCAATCAGGGTGGCTTCGATTTCTTCGCGCTGGGCTTCGCTGCTGTAATGCGGCTCTTCGGCGAACAGGGCGTCGATCCACTCACGCTCCGGTACGTCTTCTGCACAGATTGACAGGGCGGTCAGGTAACCGTGGGCGGCCACGTAATCCAGCGCCTCTTCGTGCAGCTCGTCGGCGTCGAGAAAGACTTGCAGGCGGGTTAGTTGCTCAGCGAAGGACATTACGGGGCTACCTTGGGGGAATAAACAATGCGGGAATTCTAGGCCTTCTTGAGCGCTCAAGCCAGCCGCACGGCAGATTTGCCGCAATTACAGGCAACACGAATATCCCACAGGGTTTTCGTGTTGGCGGCTAGCGGAGTCTTATCAGCGGCACCCCCTGCCGGGGAGGGCTCGGGTATACTGCCGCGTTTTGCGCTCCCTGCTCGTATTGCGGTGGTCTGGCAATGCGCTCTTACGTTTTGTTTAAGCAGATGTGGCTGTCCTGAACCAGCCTGTGCAGGGATGTTTCGGTAGATTTTTGGAGTTTTTATGCTCGAACAGGCTCAACGCGTCCTCAAGGACATCTTCGGCTACGACAGTTTCCGTGGCCGTCAGGGTGCAATCATTGAGCGCGTGGCCAGCGGCGGTGATGCGCTGGTGCTGATGCCTACCGGTGGCGGCAAGTCCTTGTGCTTCCAGGTCCCGGCGTTGCTGCGCGAAGGCCTGGCGGTGGTGGTGTCGCCGTTGATCGCGCTGATGGACGATCAGGTCGCCACCCTCGAAGAGCTGGGCGTGGCCGCTGCGGCGCTGAACTCCACGTTGAGCGCCGAACAGCAGCGCGACCTCGCGGCGCGGATCAAACGCGGTGAAGTGAAGATGCTCTATCTGGCGCCCGAGCGTCTGGTGCAGCCGCGCATGCTGTCGTTCCTGCAAGGCTTGAACATCGCCCTGTTCGCCATCGACGAAGCGCACTGCGTGTCGCAATGGGGCCATGATTTCCGCCCGGAATACCTGCAACTGGGCCAGTTGGCGGAAATGTTCCCTGACGTACCGCGCATCGCCCTGACTGCCACCGCCGACAAGCGTACCCGCGAAGAAATCGTCACCCGCCTGCACTTGCAGAACGCCGAGCGTTTCCTGTCGAGCTTCGACCGCCCGAACATCTTCTACCGCATCGTGCCCAAGGAGCAGCCGCGCAAGCAGTTGCTGGCGTTCCTTGCCGAACGCCGCAGCGATGCCGGCATCGTCTACTGCCTGTCGCGCAAGAAGGTCGAGGAAGTCGCCGCGTTCCTCAGCGAGCAGGGCTTCCCGGCGCTGCCGTATCACGCCGGTTTGCCCAACGATTTGCGCGCCTATCACCAGAAGCGCTTCCTCAACGAGGAAGGCCTGATCATGGTCGCCACCGTGGCGTTCGGTATGGGCATCGACAAGCCCAACGTGCGTTTCGTCGCGCACCTCGATCTGCCGAAATCCCTGGAAGCCTATTACCAGGAAACCGGGCGCGGCGGCCGTGATGGCCTGCCGGCGGATGCGTGGATGGCTTACGGTCTGCAAGACGTGGTGATGCTCAAGCAGATGCTGCAGAACTCCGAGGGCGACGAGCGCCACAAGCGTCTGGAGCAGCACAAACTCGATGCGATGCTCTCGCTCTGCGAAGAAACCCGCTGCCGCCGGCAGACGCTGCTGGCGTATTTCGACGAAGACATGCCCGAGCCGTGCGGCCACTGCGACAACTGCGTCGACGGCGTGCAGACCTGGGACGCCACCGAGCCGGCGCGCCAGGCACTGTCGGCGATCTATCGCACCGGCCAGCGCTATGGCGTCGGCCATCTGGTGGACGTGTTGCTGGGCAAGGACAACGAAAAGGTCCGCAGCTTTGGCCATCAGCACCTGTCGGTGTACGGCGTCGGCAAGGCGCTGAGCGAGAGCGAGTGGCGCTCACTGTTCCGGCAACTGGTGGCGCGTGGTCTGGCCGACGTCGATCATGAAGGCTACGGTGGCCTGCGCCTGAGCGATACCTGCCGGCCATTGCTCAAGGGCGAGGTGAGCCTGGAGTTGCGCCGCGACCTCAAGCCGCAGGTCACCGCCAAGACCGCGAGCAAGAGCCCGGCCAGCCAACTGGTGCGTGGCGAAGAGCGCGAACAGTGGGAAGCCTTGCGTGCACTGCGGCGCAAACTCGCCGAAGAGCATGGCGTGCCGCCGTACGTCATCTTCCCCGACTCGACCCTGCTGGAAATGCTCCGCAGCCAGCCGACCTCGCTGGCCGACATGGCGCGGGTCAGCGGTGTTGGTGCGCGCAAGCTGGAACGTTACGGCGAAGCCTTCCTCGAAGTGCTCGGCGGCGAGGCCGAGGCGCCGAAAGTGGTGGCCGATGTGCGTCACGAACTGATCACCCTGGCCCGCGCCGGCATGACCCCGGTGCAGATCGCCGGGCAGTTGCAATGCTCGGAAAAGAACGTCTACACCATGCTCGCCGAGGCCATTGGCAAGCAACAGTTGTCGCTGGAGCAGGCGCTCGATTTGCCTGAAGAACTGATGGGCGAAGTGCAGGACGCGTTCCTCGACGGCGAGGGCGAGTTGCCGTCGGTCGCCGAAGTGGCCGAGCTGTTCGCCGGTCGCGTTCCGGAAGGCGTTCTTTACTGCGTAAGGGCTGCGCTGCAATCGGAATTCGAAATGTAAGAGGGCGATTGCGCCAACCGTCAGGCAGTTGTAACGATTCAGTACAGGTCGGCTCTTGCCTATAGCCAAATGTCATGCTTAGCTGACTAATAATTAGTTTTTCTCTATTTGTCAGTCTACTCATGAGTGTTTTATGCCGTTAACCGATCAACACCGCTTTGGCATGCAATTGGCCCAGATGTCTCGTGGCTGGCGTGCCGAACTGGATCGCCGGCTGGCCGGTCTGGGCTTGTCCCAGGCGCGCTGGCTGGTGCTGCTGCATCTGGCGCGTTTCGAAGACGCGCCGACCCAACGTGAGCTGGCGCAAAGCGTCGGTGTCGAAGGGCCGACCCTCGCGCGCTTGCTCGACAGCCTGGAAAGCCAGGGCCTGGTGCAACGTCAGTCGGTGATGGAAGACCGCCGGGCGAAAAAAATCGTGCTCTGCGCCCCGGCGCTGCCGCTGATCGAACAAATCGAAACCATCGCTACACAGTTGCGTCACGAATTGTTCGAAGGCGTCGACGAGGCGGATCTGAAGGTGTGCATGCGCGTTCACGGGCACATTCTGGGCAACCTGGAAAAATCTTGAGGCATAAACCGCGCGCCGGTTTTTTGAGGGATCGCGCAGAGCAGACTATAAGAACTACTGGGCAATATCGTGTTCGTACCGGATGTGCGAACGCATAGAAACCGGTTTTGCTTATTTAAGGGATGCTCATGCTCGCAAGTCGGCACGTTGTACTGCGCGGTGGCGCCAGATGGCTGCTGGTCGCTGGTGTATTCAGCTATTCGACCTGGTCGATGGCGCTGGGGTTGGGGGACATTACCGTCCATTCGGCCCTCAATCAGCCGCTCAAGGCCGACATCGCCCTGGTGGATGCCGTGGGCCTCAGTGCCAGCGACCTCTCGGCCAGCCTGGCCACCGCGGATGAATTCGGCCGGGCCGGGGTCGAGCGGGTGTTCTTCCTCAATGACCTCAGGTTCACCCCGATCCTGCATGGCAATCGCCAGATGATCCGGGTGACCTCGCGCAAACCGGTCAATGAACCTTTTCTGAATTTTCTGGTGCAGCTCGATCAGCCCAATGGCCGCTTGTTGCGCGAGTACACGCTGCTGATCGATCCACCCGGATCGCCGAGTATCGTGCCGGCCACCGACGAGCCCGATCCACGTCCGCAATCTTCTGAATTTCCCACCGTCGAACCTGCCACGGCGGCGCCTCAGGCTGCTCAGGGCAAGCGCGACGCCGCCCCTTCAGCGCCACCCGCTCCGGCGGCGCCAGCCAACGATGCCGTGGCCGAGCAATTGGCGGCCAGCGTGTTGCTCAATCAGCAGTTGCAGAAGACCGTGGACGAACTCAACGCCAGACTGCAGGCGCAAGATGTGCAGATTGCCGACGGCAAAAAGCAGGTCAGTGATCTGCAAACGCGTTTGAGCGAATTGCAAAAGCCAGCGGCACCGGCCGTTACGCCGCCAACACCCGCGCCGGTCACCACCGCGCCTGAAGCTGCCGACGATGGCCTCAACTGGCCGCTGCTCGGTGGCTTGCTGATGCTGCTGGGATTATTGGGTGCCGGGCTGTTCGTACGACGTCGGCGGCAACTGGTGGAGGGCGCGGCGCCACTGGCAGCTCTGCCGGCAGATCGGCAAACAGATCCTGAAGACCCGCCAACCACTCAATCGGCGAGCATCCGCGCAGCCACCGAACACCGTGAAGAACCGGCGGCCGGCGATGTGCTGGAGGCGGTGGGGATCTATCTGGCTTATGGGCGTTTGAGTGAGGCGGTCGGGTTGTTGCGCAATGCCATGGACAAGGAGCCCGAGCGCACCGAATTGGGTGTGCAATTGCTCGAAGTGCTGGGGCGGCAGGGCGACAGCGCTGCTTATGAACAACAGGAACATCGCCTGCGTGATGCCGGGGTGGATCCTCAGCAACTGGCCGCGATCCGTGAACGGCATCCAAAATTGACCGGCGCTGCGCCGATAACCCCGGCAGTGCCGATGGTCGCTGCCGCAGCGGTGGCGCAGGCGCCCGAGGATGATTTCGAATTGAATCTGGGTGAGCTGTCGATGGCGTCCAGTTGGGATCTTGAGGGCAGTCGCTCTGCACCTGAGCAGCACCCGGATCTGTCTGCATCGAACTCAGGACTTGAGATCCTGCCAGCAGACTTCGAGTTACCCGAAACCAGGGCCAGCGAAGAGGCGGAGCTGGAGTGGATCCCCGAACCGGACGCGCAGCCACTGGACGATGACTTTCTCAATGCGTTCGGCGATCCTCCGTCCACTCTGGCGCTGGAGCCG
This sequence comes from Pseudomonas sp. URIL14HWK12:I6, assembly GCF_000514195.1. Classification (NCBI taxonomy): domain Bacteria; kingdom Pseudomonadati; phylum Pseudomonadota; class Gammaproteobacteria; order Pseudomonadales; family Pseudomonadaceae; genus Pseudomonas; species Pseudomonas sp. URIL14HWK12:I6. Next base: position 49,603 of record NZ_AZVL01000025.1, on the reverse strand, counting down.
CTGAGCTTGCAGGAGCCGGAACCTGCTGTCGGGTCAGTGAAGCTCGAACAGGCACAGACCTGCATTGATGATGGGGATATCGACAGTGCGATTGCCTTGCTTAATGAGTTGCTCAAGGAAGGGGATGAACCCCTCAAGCAAACGGCGCGGACGTTATTGGCGGGGATTCGCTGAAGGTTGAGTCAGCGGAATTGTTCGCTGACTGAACTATCGCCTTCGCGAGCAAGCCCGCTCCCACAGTTGGAATGCGTTTCAGTGTGGGAGCGGGCTTGCTCGCGAAGGCGGCCTGGCAGGCAATATAGATCCACCTGAATGATCAGAATGTCTGCCCCAGATTCAGATAAACCGCCTGCTCGTTCGCATCATTCAAGCCATAGGTGAAGTTCAGCGGCCCCAACGGCGTATCGAAGCCGATAAACACGCTGGCGGCATTGATGTAGCCGCTGTCGAATTCATTGTCGTTGTTCCACGCCCGCCCACGCTCCAGCGAAGCCCCGGCATACAGCGGGAAATCGAGCGGCAAATAAGAGCGTGGCGTCAACCGGCGGTAGTACACCGCGCGCATCAGGCTGACGTTCTGCCCGGAAATCGAATCCTCGCGAAAGCCCGATAACTGTCGCGCACCGCCGAGCAGGAAGCTCGACGTCACCACATTGGCATCGTCCAGCGTTCGGCCATAACGGCCGCCGAGAATCAGCGTATCCGGGCCACGGCTCATGGCTTTATCGAGCTTGAATTCCCACTGCCGGTAGCGCGTGTCCGAGCCGAGGCCCGGTTCGAATTGCATCAGGGTCAGGCTGACGTCCTTGCCCTCGTGGGGGAAGTAGACGTTGTCCAGCGAGTCGAACGAGTACTTCAGCGAGTAGAACCCTTCAGTGAAGTTTTCTCTCGGCAAGTCCTGATCGCCGATGCGCACATCCGCTTTGCCCCAGGCCTCGCCGACCCCGAAGCGGATTTCACCGTTATTGCCGATCTGCCGGCCGAAATTGAGGCCGAAACCGTAGCGTTCGACGCGGTATTGGGCGATCGGGTCGTTGTCGAGCACAGCATCGACGTTCTGCGCTTCAAACGCAGCATACGGGGCGACGAAGTAGCGCGAGCCAACGTCCAGCGGCTGATAGAACTCGGTGTAGAGCTCCTGTTTGTCGCCGATTTGTGCGCGGGTCAGCCATTCCGCGCCGAGGCGGTTGATGCCGTTGATGCGGTAGCTGGCGCCGAGGTTGAAGGCGCTGTCACCGCGCATATCGTCTGACAGGTTCAGGCCGACCCGCAGGTAATCGGTGCCGCTGCGTTTGCCCCGGGCGCTGATCACCAGCGTGTGATCCTGGCCCTTGTGCACCACGCGGTACTGCACCTGTTCGAAGTAATCCAGGCCGTACAGCGTACCCATGTCCGAGTGCAGTCGGCCCAGGTCCAGCGGCTCGCCGATCGGCTGACGGATGTAATAGCGAATCACCTCATCGCCGACTTTCGAATCGTTCTCGACCCTGATCGCGGTGATGATCGGCGTGCGCTGGCCCGGGGCGCGGGCCGCATTGAGTTCGGCGTCTTGAGATTCGTGAGGTCTGAGCTGAGCGAGGCGGGCGTCGAGAATCCGTGTGGCGCGGTAACCGGCGTCGATCATTTCCTGGGCCTTGCCGAAATCGGTCACGCCGAATGCCGCCAGCGCTGGCTGGATCAGCACGTCGCTGGGTTTGAGGGCGGCCAGTTGCTCTTCGGAGTTGCGCCGGGTCATCAGGGTGATCGACTGGTTCAGCACATCGACCACGGTCGTCAGTTGTTTGCGGTTGCGCAGCGGCGTACCGATGTCGACCACGATTGCAACGTCGACACCCATCTCCCGCGCGACGTCGAGCGGGATGTTGTCAGTCATGCCACCGTCCACCAGCAGCCGCCCGTCCAGTTCGACCGGGGCAAACACCGCCGGAATCGACATGCTGGCGCGGATCACCTGCGGCAGGTGGCCTTTGCGGAACACCACTTTTTCGCCATTGGCGATGTCGGTGGCCACGGCGCGGAAGGGAATCGGCAGTTTGTCGAAGTCGCGGGTGTCACTGGTGTGCGCCAACAGGCTTTCCAGCATCAGCGCCAGGTTCTGGCCCTGAATCACCCCCAGTGGCAGGCCGAGGCTGCCATCATCGCGAAAACTCAGTTGCTGTTTCACCAGAAAGTCGCGGTCGTCCTGCTTGCGGCGAAACGGCACGTCTTCGCGGGGCGGTGCGTCGGACAGCGCCTGCTGCCAGTCGATGTTCAGCGCGAGTTTTTCCAGTTCATCGATCTTGTAGCCCGAGGCATACAGGCCACCGACCACCGCGCCCATGCTGGTGCCGGCAATCGCATCGATCTTGATGCCTTGCTCCTCAAGCGCCTTGAGCACGCCGATGTGCGCCAGGCCACGGGCGGCGCCACCGGACAGCACCAGGCCGACTTTCGGGCGGGGCGCTTCGGCGGCATGCACGGTGACATTAGCAAAGAGGGGCAGGAAGCCAAGCAGCAGGCAGAACAGCAAACGGCGCATGGTGAGTCTCGGGGCAAGCGATAAAGCCGGCTATTATAGCGGCGCCCTCTGTCTCAGGAGTTTCAGCGAACATGTCTGCTGCAAAACCGGAAATCGTCATCACTTATTGCACCCAATGCCAGTGGCTGCTGCGCGCCGCGTGGCTGGCGCAGGAGCTGCTCAGCACTTTCGGCGATGACCTCGGCAAGGTCTCGCTGGTGCCCGGCACCGGCGGGGTGTTTCACATCAGCTGCGACGACGTGCAGATCTGGGAGCGCAAGGCCGACGGTGGTTTTCCAGAGGCCAAGGTGCTCAAGCAGCGGGTGCGCGATCAGATCGACCCTGAGCGCGACCTCGGCCACAATGATCGCACTCAGTGAGACGCGGCTTCGGCAGCCACGGTTTTCTTGTCGGCACTGCCTGACATCCGCGCCGAGACCACGATGGCGATGATGATCAGCGCCCCCCCGATCAGCATGCGCACGGTCGGGTTTTCATCGAACAGCAACCAGGCGACGGTGATTCCGTAGACCGGCTCCATGGCGAACACCACGGCGGCGGTGCGCGCCTTGATCACCGCGAGGCTGGCGACAAACAGGCTGTGGGCGACACCGGTGCAGAACACTCCGAGCAGGCCGATCCACAGCCAGTCCAGCGCTCGCACTTCGCTCAGTTGCGGGGCAGCGACCGGCAGCAGACACAGCGCCACCACCACGTTCTGGCACAGCGCGGCCTGCACCGCCGGAATCCGTCCAGAGCTGGCGCGGTTGGTCAGCGACAGCAGGGCGAACAGCAAGCCCGACAGCACCGCCCAGAGCAACCCGGTGGTGGCGCCGCTGGCCAGATCGAACGCCGGGGTCACCAGCACCAAACCGACGCTGACCAGCACCACCAGCACGATTTCATTGGCGCGGATGCGTTCGCGGAAAATCAGCCCTTCGAGAATCACCGTGAACGCCGGGAAACTGGTAAAGCCCAGGGTCGCGATGGCCACGCCGGCGACCTTCACCGCGATGAAAAAACTCACCCAGTGCCCGGCCAGCAACACGCCGCTGAGCGCCAGACGCCGCCAGTCGACCGCCTGCAGTGTCCGCCAGCCGTGCTGACTGGCGAAGCGGGCAAAAAAGGCCAGGGCGAGCACGGCAAACGCTGCACGTCCGAAGACGATCACCGCCGGCGAGGCGGCCGCGAGTTTGCCGAACACACCGGTCAGACCGAACATTAAAGCGCCGATATGCAGGGCGCCGAGGGCGGTACGCGGAGTCATTGCAATCCTTAATCCGAACACGGTTTCAATGTTGCCCATTGAAACGTGTTGCGGCGCAGAAGTCTGTCGGCGAACTAGCGTTTTTTGTCGCAGGAGTCGCGGCGCAACTGCCCCGGCGAAGCGCCGAACTCGCGCAACACCGCCGCCGCGAACGCGCTTTGCGAACTGTAGCCGACCCGACTGGCGATCTCACCGATCGGCAGTGCCGTGTCGCGCAGCAGGCAAACCGCCTTGTGCAGCCGCCGGCTGCGAATGTAGTCCATCGGCGTCTGCCCGCATTCCGCCATGAACCGTGCGTGCAGCCGGGCGCTGGACAGCCCGGCGATCTGCGCCAGATCGGCCACCTGCAGCGGGTAGGCGGCGTATTGTTCGATGTGCGCATCCAGCGCTGCGTAGGGCAGGCGCCGCGCCGAATGTTCGGCAGGTCTGGCGTGATTCAGGCTGGCCAGCAGCAACACTGCGCCTTGCTGGGCGATCAGCGGATCGCTGACTGGGCTGTGCGCCAGCCAGTGGACCAACTGGCTTTGCCCGGCATCAAGCGACAACCGCGCAGGCTGGTCGAGCAAGCGCTGACTGGCGTCGGCGTGCTCGCCCAGCGAATCGTTCAGCCATGGCCCGTCGGGTACGTCCAGCACCAGACAACGGCTGCCATCGGGGCTGCCGCAGGCGTGATGCGCGCCGCCTGGAACCACCACGAAACTCTGCTGACGCACCTGGCTGCCCTGACCCTCGACTTCGAAATCCAGCGCGCCGGACAGCCCGAACACCAGTTGCGCGTGGTCGTGGCTGTGGACGATCAGGTCGTGGGTGTATTGGCGCAGGGTGAGGATCGGGCGCATGGCAGAGGTCTCCGAAGTGAGCGCCAGTCTACACCGGGGTGACGGGCTTGCGCGCTGTCACACGACTGACGCCTGTCTGTCATGGTCGATTCACCCGGTACGTGCACAGTGGCGAAAACATCGCAGAGGGTTGCCCATGACCAGCGCCGAGCTCGCCAAACCCAGCCGCAAACAACGGGTGCGTACCTTGTGGATTTCCGACGTGCACCTGGGCACGCGGGATTGCCAGGCCGAGCACTTGTCGCAATTTCTCAAGGGCTACCACGCCGACAAGATCTATCTGGTCGGTGACATCATCGACGGCTGGAAGCTGCGCGGTGGCATGTACTGGCCGCAGGCGCATACCAACGTGATCCGTCGCCTGCTGACCATGAGCAAGCGCGGCACCGAGGTGATCTACGTCACCGGCAACCATGATGAATTCCTGCGCCGTTATTCGAAGCTGATCCTCGGCAACATCCAGTTGGTCGACGAGGCGGTGCACGTCACGGCGGATGGCCGGCACCTGCTGGTGATCCATGGCGACCAGTTCGACGTGATCACCCGCTACCACCGTTGGCTGGCCTTCCTCGGCGACTCGGCCTACGAGTTCACCCTGACCCTCAACCGCTGGCTCAATCACTGGCGAGCGCGTTATGGCTACGGCTACTGGTCGTTGTCGGCGTACCTGAAACACAAGGTGAAGACGGCAGTGAGCTTCATCAGCGACTTCGAAGAAGCCATCGCCCACGAATGCGTGAAACGCGAGTTGCACGGCGTGGTCTGCGGGCACATTCACCATGCCGAGATCCGCAAGGTCGGCGAGGTGGATTACCTCAATTGCGGCGATTGGGTGGAATCGTGCACGGCATTGATCGAGCACTGGGATGGCACGATCGAGCTGTATCGCCTGGCGGATGCGCAGGCGCGGGAGGCACAGCTCAAGGCGGCCAAGGTTGCCGAGATTGCCTAGACCCCAGATATCTCCTGTGGGAGGGGGCTTGCTCCCGAATGCGGTGTATCAGTAAGTATATGTTTATCTGACACACCGCCTTCGGGAGCAAGCCCCCTCCCATGTTGAGTTGTGGTGTTCTCAGGCCGGGCTGTGTTCTTCCATCGCCGCCTTGTAGATCGAGTGCTTCGGCTGGGCAAACAACCGCTCCAGCATCGGCTCGAAGAAGCTCAGCGGCAGGGTTTCATAGGCCGGGTCGAACGCCGCCGCGTCGTACCTAGCGCAAAATTCCGCCGTGGCCTGATACTGCGGATGCGCGGCGAATTGCTCGCGCAGATGCCGATCCATGCCCAGGTGATGGAAGAAGTAGTAGCCCTGAAAGATGCCGTGCTTTTCGACCATCCACAGGTTCTCGGCGCTGACGAACGGTTTGAGAATCGCCGCCGCGATGTCCGGGTGGTTGTAGGAGCCGAGGGTGTCGCCAATATCATGCAGCAGCGCACAGACCACGTATTCCTCGTCACGCCCGTCGCGATAGGCGCGGGTCGCGGTTTGCAGCGAATGGGTCAGGCGATCCACCGGGAAGCCGCCGAAATCGCCTTCGAGCAACTTCAGGTGCGCGATGATCCGCGACGGCAATTGCCGAGCGTAGGCGCTGAAGTCGGCGGCGATGATCGCCCAGTCTTCCTGCGTGCCGTCCTGCATGTGAGTGAAGCGGGCATTGGCGTTCATCGGCAAGCCTCCTGATGGGTCGGGGTTCAGAACGCCACGCGGCCGAGGATCATGTCGCGGTACATGACGAAATCGCCGAGCAGGCTGTACAGCGGATGCTGGAAAGTCGCCGGACGGTTCTTTTCAAAGAAGAAGTGGCCGACCCAGGCAAAGCTGTAACCGGCCAGCGGCAGGGCCAGCAACAGCAGCCAGGCGCCTTTGGCGATGGTCATGGCCAGAATGAAAATCACCAGCGTGGTGCCGATGAAATGCAATCGTCGGCAGGTACTGTTGGCGTGTTCGCTGAGGTAATACGGGTAGAACTCGGCGAAAGTGTTGAATTGCTTGATGTTTTCCACGACTGCGATCTCTGTGGTTATTGTTCTGACGGCAAGTTGTTCGGCGGGTAGCTTATTTGAGTCTAGAGTGAACACTGGCATCAGCCAGTGACAATGGGCGCCACTTTAGTATCCTTCGCAAATCGGGTCGTAACATGCGATCCATCATGTAAAAGAATAACGCCATGAGCGAACGAACGACTTCTGCAAGCTGGGCGATGGGGATTGTCAAAGCATTGGAGATGGACGGCCTGGATTGCCGGGTACTGTTCAAGCAACTGGGGCTCGATTACGCGGCCCTGAATGATCCGGATGCGCGCTTCCCGCAAGATTCCATGACCCGCCTCTGGCAACGGGCGGTCGAGCTGTCCGGCAACCCGGCGATCGGCCTGAACATGGGCAAGGTGGTACGCCCGGCGTCGTTCCACGTTGCCGGCTATGCCTTGATGTCGAGCAACACCCTGGCCGAAGGCTTCCAACGCCTGGTGCGTTATCAGCGGATTATCGCCGAGAGCGCCGACCTGAGTTTTCGTCTGCTCGAAGAAGGCTATGCGCTGATTCTGACGGTGCATGGCGATCACCTGCCGCCAACCCGGCAGAGCGCCGAAGCCTCGCTGGCCTGTGCGCTTGGCCTGTGCGGCTGGTTGACCGGACGCACCCTGCACCCGGTCAAAGTGCTGTTTCAGGGTGACGAACCCGCAGACCTGCAACCCTACCGACAAGCCTTCCACGCGCCGCTGATGTTCAACGCGCCGTACGATGCGCTGATTTTCGAACGCGCCGACATGGAAGCACCGCTGCCCACCGCCAACGAAGCCATGGCGCTGCTGCACGACCGGTTTGCCGGGGAATACCTGGCGCGATTCTCTGAAAGCCGCGTGACCCACAAGGCGCGCCAGGTGTTATGCCGTTTACTGCCGCAGGGCGAACCCAAGCGCGATACCGTGGCGCAGACCCTGCATCTGTCGCAGCGCACCTTGCAGCGCCGTTTGCAGGAGGAGGGCACCAGTTTTCAGCAGTTGCTCGACGACACCCGCCGCGAACTGGCCGAGCAGTATCTGGCGCAGCCGAACATGACCTTGCTGGAGATTGCCTATCTGCTGGGGTTTGCCGATCCGAGCAACTTCTTCCGTGCGTTCCGCCGCTGGTTCGACACCACGCCCGGCGATTACCGGGCGCGGCTGTTGCAGGCGCCGGTCAGTGACGCCAAAAGGCCGGAATACACAGCACAAACACCGTAATGATCTCCAATCGGCCGAGCAGCATGCCGAATGACAGAATCCACTTGGCCGCATCCGGCAAGGTGGCAAAGTTGCCCGCCGGGCCGATGGTCTCGCCCAGGCCCGGGCCGACGCCGGACACGGTGCTGGCAGCGCCGGTCAACGCGGTCATCCAGTCGACGCCGAGCAGCGACAGCAGCAGGGCGATCACGCAGATGGTGATGGCGAAGAAGAACGAAAAGGTCAGGATCGAACGCACGATCTCTTCGTCGAGACGGTGGCCGTTGTACTTTTGCTTGATCACCGCGCGCGGGTGAATCAGCTGGTTAAGGTTGGCCTTGAGCAGGATGTAGGCGACCTGGAAACGGAAGATCTTGATCCCGCCCGCCGTCGAGCCGGAGCAGCCGCCGACAAAGCCCAGATAGAAAAACAGCATCAACGAGAAATTGCCCCACAGGCTGTAGTCGCCGAGGGCAAAACCAGTGGTGGTGACCACCGACGTTACGTTCAGCGCCACGTGCCGCAGCGCTTCCAGCCAGTGCAGCTTGGTGGTCCACCAATACCAGGTGCCGAGCACTAGCCAGGTCACCAGCAACATGCCGAGCAAACCCTGCACCTGCTGATCCTTGATCAGTGCCCGACGGTTGCCGCGCATGGTCGCCACATACAGGGTGAACGGCAGGCTGCCGAGGATCATGATTACCACCGCGACCCAGTGCACCGCCGGTTGCGTCCACTTCGCCAGGGACTGGTCGGAGGTCGAGAAACCACCGGTGGAAATCGCCGACATCGCGTGGTTGATCGCATCGAACGGGCTCATCCCGGCCCACCAGAACGCCAGGCTGCCGAGGATGGTGATACCGACGTAGGCTGCCACAATCAGGCGCGCCACCATGTGCGAGCGCGGCATGACCTTTTCCGAGCGGTCGGACGATTCGGTCTGGAACAGGCGCATGCCACCGATGCGCAGCAACGGCAGAATCGCCACCGCCATGCCGATGAAGCCGATGCCGCCGAGCCAGTGCAGCAGCGAGCGCCACATCAGAATCCCCGGGGACATGGTGTCGAGCCCGCTGAGCACGGTCGAGCCGGTGGCGGTGATGCCGGACATGCTTTCGAAGAACGAGTCGGTGTAGCTGATGTGCTGGGTCAGCAAAAACGGCAGCGCGGCGAAAATACACACCACCAGCCAGCTGCTGACGGTCAGCAGGTACATGTCGCGCGGGCGCAGGTGGATATGTTCGGGGCGGCCGGGGATCACCAGTGCGAGGCCGGCGAGGAAAGTGATCATGCTCGCCCAGAGGAACGACGGCAGATCGCCGGTGCGCTCGAAAATCACCAGGGTGGCCATGGGCACAACCATGGCGATGGCCAGGGTGATCAGGAAGATGCCGATGATGAAACCAATGATCCGTAAGGTCGGCAACGCCATGAAGTCCGCTCGGGCTGATGTAGGAAGGGCGCCATTCTACCCGTGGGGCAGGGCATGTAAACCGGCACCCTGTTGCCGGATACCGCTAGAATAGCCGCACATTTTTCTCAGGAGGTGGCCGATGCAGGCTCTCGACGCTTTGCTCAACCGTGTTTCCGTTCCACGTCTGGTCGAACCGGCCCCTACCGCCGAGCAGCGCGAAGCCCTGTTTGGCGCAGCCCTGCGCGCGCCGGATCACGGCCACTTGCAGCCGTACCGTTTCCTCACCGTCGAAGGCGCGGCGCGCGAGCAAATGGGCGAGTTGCTGGCTGAAGCGGCGCAGATGCAGGAAGGCGAAGTCACTGAAGCGATGATCGACAAGGCGCGCAACGGCCCGCTGCGGGCGCCGCTGGTGGTCGTGGTGATCGCGAAACTGCAGGATCACGTCAAGTATCCGAAGGCCGAGCAGTTGCTGGCGGCGGGGTGTGCGGCTCACGGGATTCTGCTGGCGGCGTACGCACAGGGGATTGGTGCGGTGTGGCGTACCGGTGATCTGGCTTATTCGGCGCACGTGGCCAAGGGGCTGGGCCTGGCTGAAGACGAACAAGTGATTGCCTTTCTGTACCTCGGCACGCCGCAGAAAGAACCGCGTGTGGCGGAGAAGGTTGATCTGGCCGCGTTCGTCAGCGCCTGGCCCGCCAAGGCCTGAGCCTTTGATGTCCATGTGGGAGGGGGCTTGCTCCCGAAAGCGGCGTATCAGACAAAACTATGTTGCCTGACACACTGCCTTCGGGAGCAAGCCCCCTCCCACATCTGTTTTACGGCTGCACGACAGCCCCTGGCACCAACGGCAATTCCAGGCTGGCGACAAACCCGCCCTCAGGATGATTGGCCAGCAGCAGGCTCCCGCCATGCCGCTCCGCCGCGCGCCTGGCAATCGCCAACCCCAGACCATGTCCCGGCGCCGTCTGACCCGGCGCCCGGTAGAACGGCTCGCCCAACTGGCTCAGATGCTCGGCCTGCACACCCGGCCCGTGGTCGCGCACACTCACCACAATTCGTTCGCCCTGACGCGTGGCCTGCATCTCGATTGCCTGATCCACCGGGTTGAAGCGTTGGGCGTTGCGCAAAAGGTTGTCGACGGCGCGCTCGATCATGGTTGGCCAACCGGTCAGCGTCAGGTGTGGTTCGGCATCCAGGCGCACGGTCTGCTCGGGTGAGCCGAGCTGGGCGTCCTTCTGCAAGGTGCCGAGCAGGGCGTTCAAGTCTACCGCTTCGGCACTGGCGTTGTCGGCATCGACTCGCGCCAGCACCAGAATCTCGCTGATCAGCGCTTCCAGCCGATCACATTCGCGGGTCAGGCGTGGCCAGAGCTTTTCCCGTTCTTCCGGGTTGGCCCGTTCCGCCAGTGCCAGCGCAATCCGCAGTCGCGCCAAAGGTGAGCGCAGTTCGTGGGACACATCGCGCAGCAACTGGCGCTGACTGCCGATCAGGCTTTGCAGGCGCGCGCCCATGCGGTTGAAGTCGTTGGCCAGCACGCCGAACTCATCGCGACGGTTGGCCAGTTTCGCCAGGCTGTTCTGCTGATAGGTGGTCTGCCCCAGATCATGCACCGCACCGCGCAAACGGCTGAGCGGGCGGGTGATGGAGAAGGTCACCAGCAGGCTGAACAGGGTCAGCACCACCAGCGCAATGCCCAGCGCACTGAGCGGCCAGAGCAGACTTTCGCGGTGCCAGGCGTCGAGCTCCGGGTGCGGGATGCGGAAGATGAACAGATAGGTGTCGCCGGTTTTTTCGCTGGTGAATTCGTCGGTCAGGCGCCGCCAGGGCAGGCGTCGGTCATCGTTGTTCTGCCGGGCTTCGAAGGCGGCGGCGCGACGCGGGAAGGTGCCACGCACCACCGGGTCGCCGCTTTCGTTCAGCACCTGCACATCGATGTGATATTGGCGTTTGCGCTGTTCGAGGATGTCCTGCGCGGCGTCTTCGCCCTGGGCTTCGTAGGTTTGCGTCCATTCGGCGGCCAGAGTGTTGAGGCCGGGATGGCGGCTGAGGATCCACGCGTCCTGGTTGAGCATGTGCCCGAGCAGAATCGACAGCCCCGCCACCAGAGCAATGGCCAGCCAGAAGCTCGCGAGAATACGCCAGAACAATGAACGCACAGAAAATCCTCAATCAAACAAAAAACTCAACAATGTGGGAACGGGCTTGCTCGCGAATGCGGTGTGTCAGTCAACATTACTTTGTCTGATACACCGTATTCGCGAGCAAGCCCGCTCCCACATTTGGATTGAGTGGCAACAGAACCGACGGCGCTTAGCCGTCGGATCCGAGGTTATCGCATTATTGCGCTTTTTGCGGTTGTTGCGCTTTCCACGCTTTGAACTCGGCCCATTCGGCGCGGCGTTCAGCCTGTTTCTTCTGAATCTCGTCGAATTTCTTCTGTTGATCCGGTTTCAGCAGGTTGCGTACGTCAGCTTCGGCTTTCTTGTGGTTGGCGGCCATCTCGTCTTTCATGGCTTTCTGGTCAGCCGGCGAGAGTTTTTCCAGGTACTTCTCGACTACCTGGCGACGCTCATGCATCTGCTCGCCCATGATCTTGCGGATCTGATCACGTTGTTCACGGGACAGGTCGAGTTGGCTGTACGGGCCTTTGCCGTGCTCGCCGTGCATCTGACCGCCGTGGCGTGGGCCGTCGAGCGGGCCACCCATCGGGCCGCCATCCTGTGGCACAGCCATGGCGACGGTTGGCAGAGCGGCAGCGAACATCAGAGCGATAAGAGTCTTGCGCATGGTGTATCTCCTTGTCTCGTTCCCGGTACGTTCCGGATGAGTTCAGATTACGGAGATCAAGGTCAGCGGCGGTCAGCGCTGCGTAAAGCTTGGGTAAAGACGCTTCGTACCCTGCCTGACAAATATCACTGGCACTCCGCCTGTGGCGCGGGAGCAAGCTCCCTCGCCACATATAGCATTCAGGCAGGTATTTCCCGATTTACAGGCTGTAGTAGTAACCGCGGCTGCGCAGGGCGACGATTCGCGGGCGACCGTCGGGGTGGGGGCCGATCTTCTTGCGCAGGTTGCTGACGTGCATGTCGAGGCTGCGGTCGTACAGGGTCAGCTTGCGGCCGAGGGCCAGTTGCGCCAGTTCCTGCTTGTCCAGCGGTTCGCCGGGCTGCTTGAGCAGGGCTTCGAGCAAACGACTTTCGGAAACGGTGAGAGTCAGTTCTTTCTCGTCGATGCTGACCACGCCGCGCACCGGGCTGAAGCTCAGGTCGCCCAGTTCGAGCTGGGTCGACACGGCAGCCGGGTGACTGCGGCGCAGCACGGCGCGCAGGCGCGCGGTGAGTTCACGCGGATCGCAGGGTTTGGCCAGGTAATCGTCGGCGCCCAGCTCCAGACCGAGGATGCGATCCAGCGGTTCGCCACGGGCCGAGAGCATCAGCACTGGCAAGTCGGCGTGTTCGCTGCGCAATTGCTTGAGCAGCTCCAGACCGCTGCCGTCGGGCAGCATCACGTCCAGCACCACCGCCGCCGGGGCAGATTCGGCCAACGCTTTGCGCGCGCTCTGGCCATCGTGGCAGGCGCGTACCTGGAAGCCTTCCTGGCTCAGCCAGCTACTCAGGAGTTCGCACAACTCCTGGTCATCATCAATCAGTAACAGCTCGCTCATGACTCACTCAATTTAGCCATTGCCGACGTTTTCGGCTTGCTCCACTGGCAAAGATACCGCACAGCAGCGCCAATAGCGCTACCCCGGCGCCGGTGACGAACCATTGCTGCTGTTCGGTCAACAGACGCGGCAATGGACTGGCCTGGGCTTCCTTGAGTTGCAGCTTCAGGCGCTGGTTCTCCTGACGCAACCGGGCAAGCTGGGCGCTTTCGCGGGTGTTATCGGCATTTTGCAGTTGTTTGCTCAGTTCTTCCCGCTGCTGCTCGCTGGCCTTCAGGCGCTGCTGCAGTTCGGTAATCTGACTGCCGGCACTTAACGACAATGGCGTGGAGCTGCCGCTTTCGGTGGTTTCCTCACCATGGGCGGGCGCCATGATCGACAACGTGACCCACATCAGACACAACGGACCTTTGCGCATTGCGATTCCTGCTTGCAAATGGATATTGGGCAGGTTGTCGGCAGGCAAACGAGAATAATGAGCGATTGAGAGCGGTTAGAGCCGGGAAGGTTCAGTGCTTGGAGTGGGTTGAGTGTGGCGAGAGAGCTGTTGTGGTGAGGGGATTCAGCGAAACGTCGCACCGCCCCGATGGGCTGCGAAGCAGACCTGAAATGGGAGCATGCGGTGTGTCAGGCACACCGCATTGGATGGCTTTGGGTTGCTGCGCAACCATCGGGGATAAATCCCCTCGCCACAGAGCCCCTCCACATTCCTTGGTTACGGCAAAACTTGCTTGAACGGCTTGACGATCACGTTGGCGTACACGCCGGCGGCGATGTACGGATCGGCGTCGGCCCAGGCCTGGGCGGCGCTCAGGGAGTCGAATTCGGCGACGATCAGGCTGCCGGTGAAACCCGCAGCGCCCGGATCATTGCTGTCGACCGCCGGGTGCGGGCCGGCCAGTACGATGCGGCCTTCGCCCTTGAGCACTTGCAGGCGTTCGAGGTGGGCCGGGCGCGCGGCGAGGCGGGCTTCGAGCGAGTTGGCGACGTCGGTGGCAATGATTGCGTAGAGCATGTCAGTCCTCGGTTTTTGGCGTTGTGGTATCGGCGTCATGCAGATGGCGGGACAGGTAGATGCCCTGACCGACCAGGAACAGCACGGTCATGCCCAGGCTGCCGAACACCTTGAAGTCGACCCAGATGCTCTGGAAGGTGAATGCCACGAACAGGTTGGCAGCGCCGCAGAACAGGAAGAAGGCGATCCAGGCGATGTTCAGGCGGGTCCAGACCGGATCCGGCAGGGTCAGCGCGTGGCCCATGATGCGTTTGATCAGCAGGCGGTCACCGATGAAGTGGCTGCCGATGAAGGCCAGGGCGAACAGCCAGTTGACCACCGGGGCTTTCCATTTGAGGAAGGTCTCGCTGTGGAAGGCCAGGGTCAGGCTGCCGAACACCAGGCAGGCGATCAGGGTCAGCCATTGGCTCTTTTCCAGCTTGCGCTGTTTGATGAACAACGCGCCGTAGACCACCAGGGAGCTGATGATCAGCATCGCCGTGGCGCTGTAAATACCGCCTACAGTGACTTCGTGACCGGCGATATCGACAACCCGTGGATCAAGTTTGTAAACGATGAAAAACAGCAGAAGCGGGATGAAATCGATGAATTGTTTCACAGTGAGAGCCAGAAGCTGGATGTGGCGGCATAATAACAAACATATGGGCGCGCGATAGCGCCAGCTGATTTGAGGTTACAACTCCCCGTGAATGTTGATTTGCACTGCCACAGCACGGCCTCCGATGGCGCCCTGGCGCCGGCGGTTCTGGTTGCGCGTGCGTTCGAAAACGGCGTGCGAGTCCTGGCGTTGACCGATCATGACACCCTCGAAGGCCTCGCCGAAGCGCGCAGCGCCGCCGAAGAACTGGGCATGCAGCTGGTCAATGGCGTCGAACTGTCCTGCACCTGGGGCGGCGCGACCATCCACGTGCTGGGCTACGGTTTCGACGTCAACGCCGCGCCACTGGTCGAGGCGATCGCCCGATTGCACGATGGCCGCTGGCTGCGGTCGGAAGAAATAAGCCGCAAGCTCGGCCTCAAAGGTATGCCCGGTGCCCTCGACGGCGCCCGGCAGATCCAGCAGGAGCTGGGCGACAGCGGCAACGCCCCGGCCCGTCCGCATTTTGCCGACTGGATGGTGCGTGAAGGTTTTGTAAAGGATCGCGCCGAGGCGTTCCGTAAATGGCTCGGCGCCGGCAAGCTGGGTGACGTCAAGCAGCATTGGCCGACGCTGGAAGACACCGTCGGTACCCTGCGTGCCGCCGGGGCGTGGGTCAGTCTGGCGCATCCGTGGCACTACGATTTCACCCGCAGCAAGCGCCGAAAGCTGATTGCCGACTATATTCAAGCGGGCGGGCATGCAATCGAAGTGGTCAATGGCCATCAGCCCGCGGAACAGGTCGGCAGCCTGGCAATCCTTGCCCGCGAGTTCGGTCTGCTGGTCAGCGCCGGCAGTGATTTCCATGGCCCTGGAGGCTGGTCCGAGATTGGCCAGTACCGGCCGGTTCCCGAGGACCTTCCACCCCTGTGGTGTCGGTTCAAACATGACACAGATATTGCCGCCGTCTGAACAGGTAGAAAACGTGAGTCAATTTTTCCAGATCCATCCGGAAAACCCGCAAGCGCGCCTGATCAAACAGGCAGTCGAAATCATCCGCAAGGGCGGGGTGGTGATTTATCCCACGGACTCTTCCTACGCCATCGGTTGCCAGATCGGCGACAAGACCGCGATCGAGCGCGTGCGCCGTCTGCGCCAGCTCGACGAGAAGCACAACTTCGCGCTGATCTGCAGCGACCTGTCGCAACTGGGCAACTACGCCAAGATCGACACCGGTACTTTCCGCATTCTCAAGGCGCATCTGCCGGGGCCTTACACCTTTATCCTCAACGCCACCCGTGAAGTGCCGCGCCTGTTGCTGCATCCGAAGAAACGCACCATTGGCCTGCGGGTGCCGAGCCATCCGATTGCCCTGGCGTTGCTGGCCGAACTCGGCGAGCCGCTGATGAGCGTGACCCTGATCATGCCCGGCGATGAAGATCCGCTGAGCGACCCGTACGAAATGCGTCAATTGCTTGAACATCAGGTGGACCTGATCATCGACGGCGGTTTCGGCGGGATCAAGGCGTCCACCGTGATTGACCTGACCGGCGACGACCCGGAAGTGATCCGCGTCGGTTGCGGCGACCCCGCGCCGTTCATGGTCGAGGCCTGAATGTCCGCAGTGGAAACCGTTGTCGATCCCCAGGCCGGCGCCCAGCAGGAACTGCCGTTTGCCATGGTCTATGGCCAGGCGGTCACGGAAATGCCGCTGGACCTGTACATCCCGCCGGATGCGCTGGAAGTGTTTCTCGAAGCCTTTGAAGGCCCGCTTGACCTGCTGCTGTACCTGATCCGCAAACAGAACATCAACATCCTCGACATCCCGGTAGCGGAAATTACCCGTCAGTACATGGGCTATGTCGAGTTGATGCAGTCGGTGCGCCTGGAGTTGGCCGCCGAGTATCTGGTGATGGCGGCGATGCTGGCCGAGATCAAATCACGGATGCTCCTGCCGCGCGCCGAAACCGTCGAAGACGAAGAGGACGACCCGCGCGCCGAACTGATCCGTCGCCTGCAGGAATACGAACGCTTCAAGGCTGCCGCCGAAGGCATCGACGGCCTGAGCCGGGTCGGTCGCGACGTGGTGGTGCCCAAACTCGACGCCCCGGAAGCCCGGGCGCGCAAGCTGTTGCCGGACGTCGCGCTGGAAGAGATTCTGATGTCCATGGCCGAAGTGCTGCGCCGGGGCGATATGTTCGAGAGCCATCAGGTCAGCCGCGAGGCACTGTCGACTCGCGAGCGCATGAGCGATGTGCTGGAACGGCTCAAGGGCGGTGGTTTTGTGCCATTCGTCGAGCTGTTCACTGCCGAGGAAGGTCGCCTCGGTGTGGTGGTGACCTTTATGGCAATCCTTGAATTGGTCAAGGAATCCTTGGTCGAGCTGGTGCAGAATGAGCCGTTCGCCGCGATCCACGTGCGAGCCCGAGCCGAATAACGAGTCGAAACATGAACCTGACTGAACCCCGCGAGCTGGCGCCCCTGCTTGAAGCCTTTCTGTTGGCCTCGGGAAAACCGCAATCGCTTGAACGCCTCTACGAACTGTTCGAAGAAGGCGAACGGCCCGAACCGCCGGTCTTCAAGAAAGCCCTGAGCCTGCTGGCCAAGTCCTGCGAGGGCCGCGCGTTCGAGCTCAAGGAAGTCGCCTCCGGCTACCGCCTGCAGATCCGCGAGAAGTTTTCGCCGTGGGTCGGACGTTTGTGGGAAGAACGTCCGCAGCGCTATTCCCGGGCGCTGCTGGAAACCATGGCGCTGATTGCCTATCGCCAGCCGATCACCCGCGGCGAGATCGAAGACGTGCGGGGCGTGGCGGTCAACACCAACATCGTCAAGACGCTGATCGAGCGCGAGTGGATCCGCATCGTCGGTTACCGCGACGTGCCGGGCAAACCGGCGATGTTCGCTACTACCAAGGCGTTTCTCGATCATTTCAACCTGAAAAACCTCGAAGACTTGCCACCGCTGGCGGAACTGCGCGAGATGGAAACCGAGCCGGTCCTCGATTTCGACGACGCACCGGCACCGCAGGGCCTGCAGGAACAGGCCGACGCTAGAGCCGAGCCGGAAGAGCCGAAGGAAGAAACCAGCTTCCACACCTTGCTGCTGGAGCTGGACAGCATGGAGGAGGGGATCAAGACCGACTTCGACGATCTGTTGCGCGATGCCGCGGATGGTGAAGCGTCGACGACTGAGCCGGAAGTCGAGACCGTCGAGCCGGCGATTGACGTTGAACTTGAGGCCGAGCCTGAAGCCGAACCGGAAGAGGATGTGCTGGGCGTTGCCGAGGCCCGGGAAAAACTCCTGGCTGCCGTCGCCGCCCTCGAACAACCGGTGCCAGAACCTGAACCCGAGCTGAGCGAAGAAGAAGCCGAAGCTCGTGCGCTGGCGGAAGCCATCGAAGCCGAACGCCGTGAGTTCGAGGACTGACACGGTTTTCAAGATCACTGGTCAACCCCTGTGGGAGCGGGCTTGCTCGCGAATGCGGTGTGTCAGATATGCATGTATTGCCTGATACACCGCATTCGCGAGCAAGCCCGCTCCTACAGGGGCAAGTGTCGTTCTGGAGTATTCGATGAGTTCCACCAAAGACCCGTGCATCAGCCTGTGCAAGTTCAGCGACGACATCTGCCTCGGCTGTGGCCGCAGCAAGCGCGAGATCCGTGCCTGGAAGAAACTCGACAAGGACGACAAGCGCACAGTGCTGGCTGAAGCCGCGCTGCGCCTGATCAAACTCGGTGGCGCCGGTCGGCGGAAAAACAAATAACTGGCGATCGATCAGCTAGTCTCTGATGCGCGATGGCGCACATCCGCGTATGATTCGCGACCCTTCGGCGATCCCTTCGCCCGAAAACCAGATTTCAATGCTTCAGGCGTCGCCTGAACAGACCACACCGGGAGGTGCCCAGATGAGTGACATCAATCAGCAAGACGACCAGGAAATCGGCCCAGCAGGCGAAAAACTGCAGAAAGTCCTCGCCCGTATCGGCGTTGGCTCGCGCCGTGACGTCGAAGCCTGGATCAGCCAGGGCCGGATCAAGGTCAATGGCAAAGACGCCACCCTCGGCCTGCGCGTCGACATGCACGACGCCATCACTATCGATGGCAAGGTGATCAAGCGCGAAGAGGCTGCCGAGTCGGTACGCCGCGTGATCATGTACAACAAGCCCGATGGCGAAATCTGCACCCGTGACGACCCGGAAGGCCGTCCGACCGTGTTCGACAAGCTGCCGCGTCCGAAAGAAGGCCGCTGGATCAACATCGGTCGTCTCGACATCAACACCACCGGTCTGCTGATGTTCACCACTGACGGTGAGCTGGCCAACCGCCTGATGCACCCGTCCTACGAGATGGACCGTGAGTACGCCGTGCGTGTCCGCGGTGAAGTCGACGACGAAATGATCGAGCGCCTGAAGGCGGGCGTGGTACTGGAAGACGGTCCTGCGCGCTTCACCGACATCCAGCAGGCACCGGGCGGCGAAGGCTTCAACCACTGGTATCACTGCGTGGTGATGGAAGGCCGTAACCGTGAGGTTCGTCGTCTGTGGGAATCTCAAGGGCTGGTGGTCAGCCGTCTGAAGCGCGTGCGTTTCGGTCCGGTGTTCCTCAACTCTGATCTGCCGATGGGCCGCTGGCGCGAAATGAGCCAGTACGAAGTCGACGTGCTCAGTGCCGAAGTCGGCCTGACCCCGGTGGCGATGCCGCAACTCAACGCCAAGAGCAAGGACAAGCTGGAGCGTATGCAGCGCAAATCGTCGCGGCCGATGGCCAAGACCGAGCGCGTGCGTACCCTGCGTCCAGCCGCTGGCGCGCCGACCGGTCCGCGTCCGAGCCGTGAGCCGCAGATCGAAGGCGAGCGTCCGGGTCGCAAGCCGGCTGCACGTCCGGATGGCGAGCGCGCTCCGCGTGGTCGTACCGAGCGTGGCGAAGGTCGTGCGCCGGCCGGTCGCGGTACGCCGGTGGCGGATCGTCCTGCCGACACCACCAACAAGCGTCCGGCCAAGCCTGCACCGAAGCGTCCGGGGATCAAACTGGTCGACGGTGACAAGCCGTCGGGCAAGCGCCGCGGCGCACCGGCCGGTTCCGGTCAGCGTCCGGGTTTCGGTCGCAAGAAGCCGGAATAAAGCAGTTGTGAGCTTTGAGCGGCAAGCTTCGAGCTAAAGCAAAAAACGCCACCGCAGGGTTGGCGTTTTTTTTCGTCTGGCGGAAGGTATGTAGCGTCTGATTCGGCCTCTTCGCGAGCAGGCTCGCTCCCACATTAGAATTGCGTCGAACACAAATCTCCTGTGGGAGCGAGCCTGCTCGCGAAGGCGTCGGTCGCCTAAAACACAAATCGCCCATCAAACACCGGCTTGTCATCCAGCGCCAACACCCCGCCGGAGAAGATCAGGTCCAGGTGATGACTGCCCTTGGCCCCACCGCCCAGTCCCAGATGCAACCCACAATGCCGCTCTTCGAACCCGGCATTGCGCGCATACAGATCTTTCACACCTTCATTGGTACCAATCCCCAATTCCTCGATGCGTCGGTTTGACGGGTTGGCGTCCAGGTATTTGTTGAAGTCGTGTTCCAGCCCCGGCACATCGGTGGCGATGCGGCTGATGGTCGAGTTCTCGATCCACAGTTCCAGTGGCGACTCCAGCACGCCGTACTTGCGTGCAAACGGGATGGTGCTGAGGAACGTGCCCTTGAATTTCACATGGCCGTTGATGGCTTCGCTGTGGGTGGCGATTTCGCCGGGGGCCAGGTCGAAGTTGCCGACGCCGTTGATGTCGGTCCACTTCTTGATGCTGCTCAGCGGTGTTTCGAACCGCGAACCATGTTCGTCGGTAAAGCTTAGTGTGGTGGCCTGGGACATGCGCTGGATCAAGTGGCTGTTGAGCCCGGCGATGCGCTGCGGGGTGACGCTGAAAGTGTCGTAGAAATAGTCGCCGTAATCCTTGAACAGCAGCGACTTCTTCCAGTTTTCCGCCATCACGCCCTGCAGGGCGCGAACGAACTCCGGGCCGTCGGGGCGCGGGTTGGGCAGGGTGGAAGAGTCGTAGAAGAAAATGTACAGATCGCTGTCGGCAATCGCCGCGGTCAGCGTTGCGGTGCTTTCCAGGTCCAGGCGACGGGCACTGAACGTGAAGCGGGGATGATCGCCGGCCTGTTCGGCGATGGCGCCGGTCAGGGCTTCGTAATCGGCGGTGTGGCCGAGCAGTACCTTCGCTGAATCGAGACCGGCAAGGGCAGGGTGATGTTCGAGGTAGTAAAGGAAATGCGAGATCGCGCGGGGCTTATCCATGAGTCCTCCCTGACTGACCGTGAAGAAAGCGGCAGGCACGACCGGCCGGATCGTGCCTGCCCGGGGATGTCTTACAGAGGCCACATCGCCGTGCCGAACGGAACCACCGCGTCGGCTTGCATCATTTCCACAGCCGCCTCATGGGTCGGTGCTTCGAACCATTCGTCCAGTTGCAGTTCGGTGTCCAGGTCTTTTTCCAGTGCTTGCATGGTCGATCTCCTAGATGACTTTCACAGTTATGACTGGCCGGTCGAGTTGGCCGGCAAGACGTGAAGAACCTAGTTCAGGGTGTTTTGTAATGCAAAAAATTATTTATTTAAAATTTAAATAAACTTTTTATTCTGTTTTTAAGCGGCGGATTTCTTATTTGAAAACAAAAAACTAAGCGGCAACTTTCATTAGCAAGCTTGCTACCGTCAATTTGCAGACGTCCTACAGAATTTTCAGAAATGGAAAATCTGCGTTACGCGTCGTAAAGAAAAGTTTACGAAAATCCCGATGAAGCCCTGTGGATATACCCCCTTCCCGACGCTGTAAGGAAAACCTGCCGAAGCCCGGCTGCAAAGGCGTCGCGCAGGGCTCTGGCGCGCTTGTTTCAGCGCTGTTTGCAGGGTGAGATGCGCCTCATGCCTGTCGTGCAGGTGCATAACAAGAAGGAGGCGCAATGAACGCCGTGATCGATCTCCACTTCTCTCCGTGGGGCGGTTTTTCGCTCGTCCCCGTCGATGGCCTGCAAAGGCCTGACTCAATTTTTGCAGCCGCCCGATTGTCTCGAGGCGGACCCACGCAATCCCGGCAAGCGCCACGCTGATCCAGCGGGGTCTGGCAGCAGGGGGTTAGCGGTGTACAATGCGCCGCGTTTTAACTGTGACCCTCTGCGTAATCGCGCAAACCTCAAGGTTATCCGCCTTGTTCACTCCGCCACGTCACAAGCGTGTCGGGTTCGATTTCGTCACAGATAAAAACAAACAGGTGACGCATGACCGTTGTAAAAACGCTGAATTCCTGGTGCTTGCGCTGGGGTTTGATCGGGGTTGTCTGAAATCGCAACCTTGCAGCAACGTCTACTGAACATCATCAAACCTTGCGTGGGACCTTTTTCATGAGTGGACAAAACTCGCAATCAGGCGAGCTGAAACGCGGCCTGAAAAATCGCCATATTCAACTGATCGCCCTCGGTGGCGCGATCGGTACCGGATTGTTCCTCGGCTCGGCCGGGGTGCTGAAATCCGCCGGCCCGTCGATGATCCTCGGCTACGCCATCTGCGGCTTCATCGCCTTCATGATCATGCGCCAGCTCGGCGAGATGATCGTCGAAGAGCCGGTGGCCGGTTCCTTCAGCCATTTCGCGCACAAGTACTGGGGCGGTTTTGCCGGTTTCCTGTCGGGCTGGAACTGCTGGATTCTGTACATTCTGGTGGGCATGTCGGAGCTGACCGCGGTCGGCAAGTACATCCACTACTGGGCGCCGGACATCCCGACCTGGGTCACCGCCGCCGCCTTCTTCGTGCTGATCAACGCGATCAACCTGGCCAACGTCAAAGTCTTCGGTGAAGCTGAATTCTGGTTCGCGATCATCAAGGTCGTGGCGATCGTCGGCATGATCGCGCTGGGCAGCTACCTGCTGGTCAGCGGCCATGGCGGCCCGCAGGCCTCGGTCAGCAACCTGTGGTCGCACGGCGGGTTCTTCCCCAACGGCGTCAGCGGTCTGGTGATGGCGATGGCGATCATCATGTTCTCCTTCGGCGGTCTGGAAATGCTCGGTTTCACCGCAGCCGAAGCCGACAAGCCGAAGACCGTGATCCCGAAAGCGATCAACCAGGTGATCTACCGCATCCTGATTTTCTACATCGGCGCGCTGGTGATCCTGCTGTCGCTGACTCCTTGGGACAGCCTGCTGGCAACCCTCAACGCGTCCGGCGATTCGTACAGCGGCAGCCCGTTCGTGCAGGTGTTCTCGATGCTCGGCAGCAACACCGCCGCGCACATCCTCAACTTCGTGGTGCTGACCGCAGCGCTGTCGGTGTACAACAGCGGCACCTACTGCAACAGCCGCATGCTGCTGGGCATGGCCGAGCAGGGCGATGCGCCGAAAGGTCTGGCGAAGATCGACAAGCGCGGCGTGCCGGTGCGTTCGATCCTGGCGTCGGCAGCGGTCACGCTGGTGGCCGTGCTGCTCAACTATCTGATCCCGCAGCAGGCGCTGGAACTGCTGATGTCGCTGGTGGTTGCAACGCTGGTGATCAACTGGGCGATGATCAGCTTCTCGCACTTCAAGTTCCGACAGCACATGAACAAGACGCAGCAGACACCACTGTTCAAGGCGCTGTGGTACCCGTACGGCAACTACATCTGCCTGGCGTTCGTGGTGTTCATCCTTGGCGTGATGCTGCTGATCCCGGGCATCCAGATCTCGGTGTACGCGATTCCGGTGTGGGTCGTGTTCATGTGGGTCTGCTACGTGATCAAGAACAAGCGTGGAGCGCAGCAGGCGCTGCACGCGGCGGGTTCTGCCGCGAAGTAAGCCAGACGCAGAAAGTGAGAAACCCGGCCAATGTGCCGGGTTTTTTATTGGTCGTCAGACGTATTCGGCGATGGGATGGGCTGTGCAGAACGCTTCGGTCTGCAACCGGAATTGCTCGCGCAAGGCCGGTTCCAG
This sequence comes from Pseudomonas sp. URIL14HWK12:I6, assembly GCF_000514195.1. Lineage (NCBI taxonomy): Bacteria > Pseudomonadati > Pseudomonadota > Gammaproteobacteria > Pseudomonadales > Pseudomonadaceae > Pseudomonas > Pseudomonas sp. URIL14HWK12:I6. The sequence goes on along the minus strand of NZ_AZVL01000025.1, from coordinate 26,188 downwards.
CAGGTAATCCTGCTCGCTGATCGGTCTCACACTGTCGAGGATCCGGCAGATCAGATCGACGATCTGGCGACATCCCTGCGGATCGATTCTGCGCTGCGCGATGGAGCCCGTGCCGATGCGCAGACCGCTAGTAATGAGTGAAGGGCGTGTCTCGCCCGGTACACGATATTTGTCCACGATAATTGCGCAACGCTCCAGCGCCGACTCGGCAATGGCGCCGGTAATGCCGCCACGCAACCGAATCAATACCGTATGGTTCTCACTGCCCCCGCCGACGACTTCGTAGTCGTGAGCCTGAAAGGCGCTGGCGAACTCGTCAGCCGTGCTGCGAACCCGCCCCATGCTTCTGTCGAACTCCGTGGACTTTGCGTAAGCCAGAGCCGCCGCCTTCGCGGCGATCATGTTGACGGCAGGCGCGCCCTGCATTCGCGGATAAACGGCCTGGTCGAGGGCGCGGCTGAATGTCGTCCTCAAGCCGGGGACCTTGGTGTTCGCCGCTTGACCCGAAAGGATCAGACCGCCGCGCGGGCCCATGAGTTGTTTGTGGGTGCAGGTGGTGGTGACGTGTGCGATGTCGATCGGACTGGGATGCCGCCCTGTGGCAACCAGTCCGGCGATATGCGAAATATCGGCGAGCAGGATGGCGCCGGCTTCATCGGCAATCTCGCGAAATCGTTGGAAATCGATGACCCGTGAGTACGCCGTCGCGCCGCACATGATGATGCGTGGGCGATGGGCGAGCGCCAGTTTGCGCACCTGGTCGTAATCGATGACCCCCGCTGAAGTCGTGCCGTACCGAATCGCCTTGTAGTAAATGCCGGCGAATGAGGTGGAACTGCCATGGGTATGATGGCCGCCGTATTTGACGCCCATTCCCAGCAAGGTATCGCCTGGTTCGAGCAGGGCGGTCAGCACGTGGTAATTGGCGTTTGATGCCGAATGCGATTGCACGCTTGCGTACTGGGCATCGAACAGTTCCCGCGCTCTGCGGATGGCAAGCGCTTCGACCAGATCGACGTTTTCGCACCCGCCGCCGTAACGTCTGCCGGGCAACCCCTCGGCCGTCACATTGACCAGTGCCGAAGCGGAGGCGGCCAGGGTCATGGGCCTGACGGCGCAAGAGGAGGAGACCAGCGACAGCACCTGGTGCTGACGGGCAACTTCCGCGTCGAGGATCCCTGCCAGTTCGGCGTCTTGCGCCCACAGATCCGCCAGGCCCCGTTGCAGCAGATCAGCCTGGTTCATGAGCGGTTCGGTATGGACTGCCATTGTCTGTATTCCTTCCCTGTGTGCAGCGCGCTGCGAACGAGCGCGACTTCCTTGGTTTTACCGGAGGGTGCGTGCGTTTCTGCCCTTGCCCGACCGGATACAGCGGATTCCTTGTTTTCGCGGCAGTGCGCGCAAACTAATCTCTGTATCGACGACCCGTTTTCTGCTGACTGCGGTCGCTGCCGACAGCCCGGTTGCCCGACGCATCATAGGTTTTTCACGGCGGAACACCAGAAAATTAATCAGAAAAATGAACATTGTTCAAATAAAATGATTCTTTTCTCAGGGCCTCAGGGTGTAAAACTGCAGGCGGGAAGGATCGCTATTCACGAGATTCTGCTGGCCGATAAGCAGAACTGACGGGTCAGTAAAGAATTCGAATTGTTCTTTCTGGTTCACACCAGCGGTGTTGTTCACACTATGTTTATGCCGAAATCAGGGAGGGGGAATGCTATGATCTGCCGCGGCTCTAATACCCGTATAACTATTTCCTAGTGGGCCTGTTGAGTCCCTGAATGATGATTCGAGGGGTATTTTCAAATTGCCTTTATAAAAGACGGTAAGCATTCCATGCACAGAAGAGAACGATCGGAGAATCTGAAGAACAATATCAAGTACCTGATAAAGAGTCGTGGGGAAACGCAGCTGTCGTTATGTAATTCCAGTGGACTGACCCGAACCACGATCTACAACATTCTTGAAGGTAAAGTGGTCAACGTACAGCAGTCCACTGTGCGCAAGATTTCCGACTTTTTCGGAGTGTCCTACGAAGAGATAGAGACGATCTCGTTTGAAGAAAAGGAAATCATCGACAGCAGCATCTCGCCGCAGGGCAACATGAACCCGGCGGCAGTGCCTGTCATCAAGGAAAGTCTGCTTCTGCAGAATCTGGATAAGCGAATCGGCGAGTTGGCGACGATTTTTCCATTGACTTACTATTTCGGAACGTCCTTCAATTTGATAGGCGTCCTGCTGGAAAATGAAGTCAGTGGCATGAATGAACCGGGCGACCTGCTGATCGTGCAGAAAGGCGCGGCAAGCATCGACAAGGAAAAACTGGTGTATGACAAGGTCAGTAAAAGGTTATTCATAACAACTGAAGTTGATCTTGCGCTGGAGAGTGTTTGTGTTGTCGGGGATATAATCGAGGAACGATTTAATGGATTGCAGCGTTGAAAGGGAAAACACCAAATATAAGCTGTTGGGGTTCGAAAACGGAAAAAGCCTGGCGGTGATCATGGTCATTGCGACAGGCAAGATAATTAAAATAAAGCTGAGTGAAGTGTTGAATAGTGAGATTATGGATAATCTGAACAAGATAGAAGTAAAGAATCTGTACAAGAAATTCTACTCCCAGGGAGGGTCGCTTACCGCTTATGAAATAAATGATCGCCACGAGAGTTCCTGGATGATTTATATCATTCTGAACCTGATGCTGTTCACGCTTTATATTTTTACCAGCATTGCTGCGACCAAGCCTATCTATCTGGAATATTTTGATATTGTCGTAACGCCGGGTACTTTCCTGTATCCGCTGACGTTTTTGATCGTCGACTTGCTGAATGAAACCTTCGGCCTCCGGTTGGCGCGCAAGGCGATACTCTTCGCGTTCATCAGTAATGCGGCCATTATCATTTTGCTGGCCATGACTACGTACCTTCCCGGGCTACCCGGGTGGAAGCTCGACGGGCCTTACAATGATGTGATCAGTCAGCTGTCGTCGGTGCTGGTAGCTTCGTCTGTATCGTTTCTGGTGTCGGAAAATATAAACTCTTATCTGTTGTGCAAAATCAAAGAACTGACCAACTCCCGGTTTCTCTTTTTGCGGGTGTTTCTGAGTACTTTGTTTGCGGTGATAATCGACAGTTTTCTTTTCTGCTACATCGCCTTTTACGGGACGATGGAGAACAGCGCGATACTCAGCATGATTTACGTCCAGATCGCGATAAAGGTCGGTTTTGCGTTCTTCAATATCATGCCGGCATACGGTGCCAGGTCATTGTTCAAGAGGTATCTGACGGGTAGTCAGGCTTGATGGATTAAATAATGCGCTCACTCGAAATTTTCAAGTGAGCGCATTTTTATATGCTGGGTGCTTTATTGCAGATTCAGCTTCGCTTTCAAGCTGTTTATCACCTCATCCTTGTTTTCCAGAAACTCATTGAGGCCTTTTGCGCGTAGATTGCAAGCGTCGCAATTTGCACATCCGCTACCGGTTATGCCGTTGTAGCAGGTCAGTGTCTGGTGGCGAACCAAATCAAGCTGATGGTGATGATCGGCCAACGCCCAGGTTTCCGCCTTGTTCAGCCACATCAGCGGAGTATCAAGTTTCAATGAGTAATCCATGCCCAGCTCAAGGGCTTTGTTCAGTGCCTTGACGAACTCGTCCCGGCAATCCGGATAGCCCGAGAAGTCCGTTTCGCAAACCCCGGTGATGACCGTTCTGGCTTGTACCTGATAGGCGTAAATAGAGGCGAGGGTCAAAAACAGGATGTTTCTTCCCGGCACAAAGGTGCTTGGCAGACTTTCGCCAGAACTATTAACCGTCGGAACCGGGATGTTGTCGCGAGTCAGGCTGCTGATGGCCAGCTCATTCAGCAAAGATACATCCATCACTTTATGCACGGTCACGCCGAGCTGTTTGGCCAGTTGCTGCGCGACTTCGATTTCCGCGCGATGACGCTGACCATAGTCAAACGTGATGCAATGAATTTCGTCATAGTGGCTCAGTGCATGGATCAAACAGGTCGTCGAGTCCTGTCCGCCACTAAAAACGATAACTGCTTTATTGCTCATGCTTATGCTTCCTGCATTGAACTGGTAAATTTTCGCTGGGGATCATAACGCGAAACGATTGATGCAAGAAGTTGCGCATGGCCGCAGGAGACCTGCTTTGTGGCTAATCGCGGTATCCTGCACGCTCTGAATTCGGACTTTTTTCCATGCTGGTGATTTCCAACAACGTGCATCTGCCGGATGCCGAGATCGAATTGACGTACATCCGCGCGCAAGGCGCCGGTGGGCAGAACGTCAACAAGGTCTCCAGCGCTGTGCACCTGCGCTTCGACATTCCGGCCTCGTCCTTGCCCGAGTTCTACAAGGAACGGCTGCTGGCGCTGCGTGACAGTCGCATCACCAGCGATGGCGTGTTGATCATCAAGGCTCAGCAGTACCGCACGCAGGAAGCCAACCGTGCCGATGCGCTGGAGCGTCTGACCGAGTTGATCCTCAGCGCCACCAAGGTCGAAAAGAAGCGCCGCCCGACCAAGCCGACCCTCGGCTCGAAGAAGCGCCGGCTCGAATCCAAGACCAAGCGCGGTAGCATCAAGGCCGGGCGCGGCAAGGTGGATTTTTAAGGGTTGGTGTCATGGAGTTGTTCCATTTCATCCGGAGCGGGCATTGTATCCATTACGCACCTCTCAACTTAAATCAATTTCCGGACATTGAACGACTCTTTTATAACTAATTGGTCTACATTACTGTCATATCTGACAGGTGTGCCGGATTGCTGTTACACGTTTACTGAGCTCTCTTTTCATTGATTGAGCAAAAGTAAATGAATAACTTAAATGTTGTGCGTGGTACTCCTGATACTGATTTTGGTGTGCGCAGTGAGGTCGTTTTATACGGAGAACAAGGTCAGAGGCTTCAACCTCGGGTCGTCACTCTTCTCTCAGAACCGAACAGGATTCTTTGCGCAGCAACTGACGAGGAGCGGCAAGAGATTTACCTGTGCATGCTTGATGAGGAAGGAGGTATCGACGAGAGTTTCGGAAAAACGGGTAGTGTTTTTTTTAGACTCTCGGAGTTTTTTCCTGGGTGGGATTTGCCGCAGCCCTATAGCGTGAAGTTTGATAGTGTTCATGGCAAGTATGTGTTGGGGTTCTTCGCTCGTAAAGACGGCTTTAATCGTGCTACGGGCCTGGCTCGATTCGATTTGAATGGGAAACTTGATGAAGGGTTTGGCAGCGAAGGCGTCATGTTGTGGAGTCTGGATCTGAAAGAGGTTGTTCCTGCAAGTTTAGATGTTCCAAAGATGAAGCAACCTCTGGCGGATAAGGGGCGCGACTACCACGGAACTATGGAATTATTGGACGATGGCGGCGTTTTGCTTCTGACCACGCTTGATGAAAGAGGACTTTTCGATAGTGCGATCCTGGTCAAGTTAAAAAATAACGGTAGTTTGGACGGAGCGTTCGGTAATGGCGGGTACCGATTAGTTTTTCGAGGTCCGTCTGTTTTAGTCATAGGACAGGATATGTTTCGCCAAGGCGATGGTTATATTGTCGCCGCTTCAGAGGGGCTGCGTGATAAACGTTGGTTTGTTGGCCGGTATGATGCCGGTGGTGATCTTGACGCCAGTTTTGGGGTCGGAGGATATTATGATGGAGTACCTTCGGTTAAAAACGTCATTCTGAAACGCGACGATCGTTCTCAGTTTTATATTGTAGGTACTTCGGATAATGGAGTTCCGCAGTATCTGTTTCTCCAGCTTCAACGTCGCGGGCTCAAAGGCGAGGAAGATCCACTTTTTGGCAAACAAGGGTGGGGAGGATTTATCACTGATGATTTCAGCGATATCTATATGACGAAAGCAGTACTTTATAATTTGAAATCAACCGTTGTGGTAGCAGGTTATGCTTATTTGCGTGGCGGGTCGGATAGTCAGGCATTTATTGCCAGTCTTGAACAAGACATGGGTTGGGACGAGGGGTTTGGTAATGTTGGAAAGGTTGTATTTCCAAAAGACCAGATTATTCACGATCTCGCGGTCCAGGAAGATCGAAAAATTGTGTTTGTATCCAGTAAAAATAGAGAGAACGGTAGCTTCGCCATTTTCCGTTTGCACGGTTAGCGTATAAAAGCCGCAGTTGTTTATTGGCCATTCGGAACCAATGAATGGCCAATATTGGGCGATCAATGAAAGTGGTGTTTTGGTTTAATGCGGTACAAATACACACTCAGGATCAGGCCGCTCAGTGAGGCAATGGCGGCAAACAGAAAGATCGAAGCAAAGCCGAAACCCGCCGCAATTGCCCCCGCCAACGGTCCGGTGATCCCCAGCGACAAGTCGATGAACAGCGAGTACGCGCCGACCGCTGCGCCACGGCTGGAGGCTGGCACCAGATTCACCGCCTCCACGCCCAGCGCCGGGAATACCAGCGAGAAGCCGAAACCGCTCAACGCCGCCCCGGCCAGCGCCCAATGCGCATCCGGCGCCAGCCACAGCAGCAACAGGCCGAGGGTTTCCACCGACAGGCAGGCGATCGCTACGCGGAAGCCGCCGAGGCGGTTGATCAGGTTGCCGAACAGCAGTCGCGCGCCGATGAAGCTGGCGCCGAACAGGCTCAGGCACAGCACTGCGTTGTCCCAGTGCCGGGTGGCGTAATACAGGGTGATGAAGGTGGCGATGGTGCCGAAACCAATCGAGCCTAGCGCCAGGCCGCAGCCGTGGGGGAACACGCGACCGAGCACATGCATGAACGGCAAGCGCTCGCCGGCGACAATCGGCGCCGCGGTTTTCGGCCACGCCAGCAGCAGGCCCAGCGCTGCCAGCAGAATGATGCTGACGCCCATGCTCCACAATCCCAGCTGGCCGACCAGCCAGACCCCGAACGGCGCGCCGACCGCGAGCGCGCCGTAACTGGCGATGCCGTTCCACGAAATCACTTTGGCGGTGTTCGCCGCGCCAACGCGGCCGATGCCCCAGCCGATCGAACCGGAGCCCACCAGACTTTCCGCGCTGCCCAGCACCAGACGCCCGATCAACAGGCTGATCAGGCTGAACATCGGCAAGTTGGGTGTCCACGCCGAAATCAGCATAAACACACCACTCAAGCCGCATCCGGCCAGACCGATCATCACCGCGCGCTTGCTGCCCTGGTTGTCGATGATCTTGCCGGCGTACGGGCGGCTGAGCAGGGTGGCGAGGTATTGCACGCTGATCACCAGCCCGGCGATCACCGCGCCAAAGCCCAAATCACTATGGACGTAACCCGGCAGCACGGCGAGCGGAATGCCGATGTTCAGGTAGCCGATGAAGGTGAAGAGGACGATGGACACGACTTGCAGCGTGACCGCCAGGGGGCGCTGGGGTTGTGGCATAGAGGACGACATGAGAAACGATCCACGGCAAAGCAGGATTAGATAGGCTGCTTATGATACCGGCGCGGACGAGTCAGGGGCGGGGAAAAGTAAAACTATTTGCCGGGAGGGTGGCTTCAGGGTTTGGCCGGGGCGACCAGTTGTGTAGTGACCAGTGCAGCGAGGGCGTTTTCTTCGCTGCCGAAACGGGCGAGCAGGGCGGCCTGCTTTTCCGGGGAGAGGCGGTTCCAGATCTCGATCATTTTCTCGGTGGCGCCGATCAGGACGGCGGCTTGGCTTTCAGAGAATTCGTCGGTCATGGCGGGCTCGGTTTCAGGCAGTGTGGAAAGCGCATCTTAGCGCTTTCCACACGGTCTGTACGGCGGGGTTTTACTCTTCGCTGTCGGCCTGGCGGCTCTCAACGGCTTCTTTCGGCTCGGGCTGTTGGGCACCGGCTTGTTGCGTGGTCGTCTGCTCAGGTACGTGCAGGCTTGGGAAGGGGAGATTAGGAATCTCGTGCATGGTTGCGCTCCTCGCTAAGTCTGTTGATAGATCTGGTAGATCCGCGCTTCTTGAAAGCCTGCGCAGGATACAGCAGGAAAAATGACAATCAGACTTTTAATTGAAAATAATGCGACAGATGGCCGCAGGGGGGGCGCGATAACAAAGGTCGCCGCAAAAACAACTGTAGGAGTGAGCCTGCTCGCGATGGCGGTGTGTCAGTCAACTCATATGCTGGCTGATACGCCGCTATCGCGAGCAGGCTCACTCCTACAGGGGGATTGCGGGGTTATTTGCAGGCGTTGGCGATGGCCTCGGCCAGCAATGCCAGGCGCGTGGCGTCGATCCCGGCGACGTTGGCCCGACCCGAGCTGACCATGTACACGCTGTGCTGCTCACGCAGTTGTTTGACCTGCTCCGGCGACAGCCCGGTGTAGGAGAACATTCCGCGTTGCACGCCAATGTGCGCAAAGCGCTCGCGCAGACCGTGTGGTTCCAGTGCTTCGACCAGACCGCTGCGCAATTGGGCGATGCGCAAGCGCATGGCTTCCACTTCATCGGCCCAGCGCGCTTTCAGCTCCGTGTCGGCGAGGATGGTCGCCACCACGGCCGCGCCGTGATCCGGTGGCGTCGACCACAGGTTGCGGGCGATGTTGGCCAGTTGGCTGCGGATGTCGATCAGCTTGTCGGCGGTTTTCGCGCAGACAATCAGCGCGCCGGTACGGTCGCGGTACAGGCCGAAGTTCTTCGAGCAGGAGCTGGTGATCAGCAGCTCAGGCACCTCGGCGGCGAACAGTCGGGTCGACCACGCGTCCTGTTCCAGTCCTTCTCCAAAGCCCTGGTAGGCAAAGTCGATCAGCGGCAGCAGGTCACGGCGGCGCACCACGTCGAGCACACGCTGCCAGTCGTCATGGTTCAGGTCGAAACCGGTCGGGTTGTGGCAGCAGGCATGCAGCAGCACCACGTCGCCTTGCGGCACTTCGTTAAGCACGGCGAGCATCGCATCGACGTCGAGGCGGTTGTCGCTGCCCACGTACGGGTAGTGACTGACCTTGACTCCGGCGGCGGCGAAAATCGTTTCGTGGATCGGCCAGGTCGGATTGCTCAGCCACACGCCCTTGCCCGGCAGGCATTGGGCGATGAAGTCGGCCGCCAGGCGCAGGGCACCGGTGCCACCCGGAGTCTGGGTGGCGCCGGCGCGCTGCTCGGCGATCAGCTTCGAGTCGGCGCCGAGCACCAGCTCATTGATGACCTTGCCGAACAATGGATTGCCGTGACCGCCGATGTAGGTCTTGGTGTCCTGGCTTTCGACCAGTCGCGCCTCGGCGATTTTCACCGCTTCGGGGATCGGCGTCAGGCCCTGGGCATCCTTGTAGACGCCAACGCCGAGGTCGAATTTGCGCGGGTTAGTGTCCTGCGCATAGGCCTCCATCAAACCGAGGATCGGGTCGCCGGGTACCCGGCCGATGGCGTCAAAGTGCATTACTTGCGTCCTTCTGCGGTCTTGGCCACTTCGTCAGTGCGCGCAGCCATGATGAAGTCGTTGCGGTGCAGGCCTTTGATCGAGTGGCTCCACCAGGTCACGGTGACTTTGCCCCACTCGGTCAGCAGACCCGGGTGGTGCCCTTCGGCCTCGGAGATCTCGCCGACGGCGTTGGTGAACGCCAGAGCATGCTTGAAGTTCTTGAACAGGAAGACCTTCTCCAGCTGCATGATGCTGTCGCGTACTTCGATGTTCCAGTCCGGGATCTGCTTGATCAGGATCGGCAGTTCTTCGTCGCTGACTTGTGGCGCATCGGCACGGCAGGCTTCGCAGTGGGCTTGGTTCAAAGTGGACATGGTGTGATTCCTGAAATCGAGTGTGTTTTTTTTATAGAAGCTATCGGCCCGTCAATGCCGTCACGCTAAACCAAAGTGACGGCGACTGACAGACTCAATTCTCAGCAAAAGTCGCGGATCACGCGGCTTTCGGTTTTGGCGGAAACTTCGGTGCGTGCAACCCGAGCTGCATGCCTTGGCGAACCATGGCCATGATGTCTTCATGGGCGACATCGAACAGGCGCTTGAGGTTCGGCAGGACAAAGTACAGCGGCTGCAGAATGTCGATGCGATACGGTGTGCGCATGGCTTCCAGCGGATCGAAGGCCTGATGCTCGGGTTCGTCCGACAGCGAGTAAACGGTTTCTTTTGGCGAGGACAGGATGCCGCCGCCGTAGATGCGTTTGCCTTGCGGGGTGTCGACCAGGCCGAACTCGATGGTCATCCAGTACAGGCGCGCCAGATACACGCGCTCTTCCTTCGTGGCCTGCAGGCCGAGTTTGCCGTAGGTGTGGGTGAATTCGGCGAACCATGGGTTGGTCAGCAGCGGGCAGTGGCCGAAGATCTCGTGAAAAATGTCCGGCTCTTGCAGGTAGTCCAGTTCTTCGCGGGTACGAATGAACGTGGCCACCGGAAACTGTTTGCTGGCGAGCAATTCGAAGAAGGTCTGGAAGGGGATCAGTGCCGGGACGCGGGCAACCTGCCAACCGGTGGTCTCACCGAGCACCTTGTTGATCTCGCCCAGCTGCGGAATGCGGTCGTGGGGCAGACCGAGTTTTTCGATACCGTCCAGGTACTCCTGGCACGCCCGACCCTCGATCACTTTCAACTGGCGGGTGATCAGCGTGTTCCACACCGCATGCTCTTCGGCGGGGTAGTCGATAAAACCTTGCGCATCGGGCTCGCGGGCCACGTATTGCGTCTGCTTCATACTGCTCTCCTGCTAGGGGAATTCGTTCTTGTTATGTCCAGCGATGGACTGAGAATTACCCGAGAGTGCGGCGTGATGCAGCAGGTTGAGTGCGTTCCTGGTAGGAACAATCACTGCATTTCGTAAAAAAATCGTTACGCTTTGACTGATATCACGCATTTGCGGTGATTTGCAGGTTTGAAAAGGGCTGTGGCTGTCACATAATCTTGACAACTATCTGCGCGCCTCGACAGAAAAGTCGGGGCGCTATCCCTGTGGGAGCGGGCTTGCTCGCGAAGGCGGTGTGTCAGTCACCATTCATTCAGCTGACACACCGCCTTCGCGAGCAAGCCCGCTCCCACAGGGATTGTGTTTAACCCCTCATCCTCGTCGGGCCTCTTTATATGCGTATCAAAGTCCACTGCCAAAACCGCATCGGCATCCTGCGCGACATCCTCAACCTGCTGGTGGAGTACGGGATCAACGTTGCACGCGGCGAGGTCGGCGGCGAGCACGGCAACGCGATCTATCTGCACTGTCCGAACCTGATCAACATCCAGTTCCAGGCGCTGCGGCCGAAGTTCGAGGCGATTGCCGGGGTGTTTGGGGTCAAGCGCGTCGGGTTGATGCCCAGCGAGCGTCGGCACATGGAGTTGAATGCGTTGCTCGGTGCGCTGGAATTTCCGGTGCTGTCGATCGACATGGGCGGCTCGATCGTTGCGGCCAACCGCGCGGCGGCGCAGTTGCTCGGAGTGCGCGTGGATGAGGTGCCGGGGATTCCGCTGTCGCGCTATGCCGAGGATTTCGACCTGCCGGAACTGGTGCGTGCCAACAAATCGCGAATCAACGGCATGCGCGTCAAGGTCAAGGGCGACATCTTTCTCGCCGACATCGCGCCGCTGCAATCGGAGCACGACGACAGCGAAGCCATGGCTGGTGCGGTGCTGACCTTGCACCGCGCCGACCGCGTTGGTGAGCGCATCTATAACGTGCGCAAACAGGAATTGCGTGGCTTCGACAGTATCTTCCAGAGCTCGAAAGTGATGGCCGCTGTCGTGCGTGAAGCGCGGCGCATGGCGCCGCTGGATGCGCCGCTATTGATCGAAGGCGAAACCGGTACCGGCAAAGAATTGCTCGCCCGCGCCTGTCACCTCGCCAGTCCGCGTGGGCAGTCGCCGCTGATGGCGCTCAACTGTGCAGGGCTGCCGGAGTCGATGGCCGAGACCGAGCTGTTCGGCTATGGCCCCGGCGCGTTCGAAGGGGCGCGCGCCGAAGGCAAGCTTGGTCTGCTGGAGCTGACGGCGGGCGGCACGCTGTTCCTTGATGGCGTCGGTGAAATGAGCCCGCGCTTGCAAGTGAAGTTGCTGCGCTTTCTGCAGGACGGCTGCTTCCGCCGGGTCGGCAGCGACGAAGAGGTGTATCTGGACGTGCGAGTGATCTGCGCCACTCAGGTCGACCTGTCCGAATTGTGCGCGCGCGGCGAGTTTCGTCAGGATCTGTATCACCGCTTGAACGTGCTGTCGCTGCACATCCCGCCGCTGCGCGAATGCCTCGACGGTTTGACCCCGCTGGTCGAGCACTTCCTCGATCAGGCCAGCCGTCAGATCGGTTGCTCGCTGCCGAAACTGGCGCCGGCGGCGATGGATCGCCTCAGTCATTATCACTGGCCGGGCAACGTGCGGCAGCTGGAGAACGTGCTGTTCCAGGCGGTTTCACTGTGCGAGGGCGGCACGGTCAAGGTCGAACACATCCGCCTGCCGGATTACGGCGTGCGTCAGCCGCTTGGCGATTTCTCGCTGGAGGGCGGGCTGGACGAGATCGTCGGACGCTTCGAGAAAGCGGTGCTGGAGCGCTTGTATTCCGAACACCCGAGCAGTCGGCAACTCGGTAAGCGGTTGGGGGTTTCGCATACCACCATCGCTAATAAGTTGCGTGAGTATGAGGTCGGTAAAGACCCCGAGAGTTAACAGCAACACTGTGGTGAAAAGAGCTTTTGTGGTGAGGGGATTCATCCCCGAAGGGTGGCGAAGCCGCCCCAAACCAGCGAATGCGGTTCATCTGTTACACCACCATGTATGGATTGGGGGCTGCTGCGCAGCCCGTCGGGGATAAATCCCCTCACCACAGGTTCTTTTTCCATCTGCAACAATCGGGATTGCCGCCCAGCGGCATAACACCGCCGGTTTTTCGACTTCGATACATTTCCAATTTCCCCGCAAAACCCCGCAAGTCCTTTGTTTACCGGGCCGCAAGCCGCCAGAAAAAAGTTGGTCTGCAAATTGCTTATGGCTCAGCAGTACAGCGGTGGGCGGCAAACGTCCGGCATGCAGAGGAAAGAGTGTGGACAAGTACCTTTATGTGGCAATGACCGGCGCCAGTCAGAACGCACTGGCGCAAAAGGCCCATGCCAACAACCTGGCGAACATCTCCACCAATGGTTTTCAGCGCGACCTGGAGCAGGCGCGTTCGATGCCGGTGTTCGGTGACAGCTTTCCGGCGCGTGCGTTTGCCATGAGCGAACGGCCCGCCACCGACTTCACCGCCGGTTCGCTGGTGCAGACCGGGCGTGACCTCGACGTCGCCGTGACCGGCAACGGTTTTATTGCCGTGCAGAACCCTAACGGTGGCGAAAGCTACGTGCGCACCGGCAGCCTGAACATCGACGCCCTCGGCGTATTGCGCGCCGGCAACGGCATGCCGGTACTCGGCAACGGCGGTCCGATCGCCGTGCCGCCGGAGCAGCAGGTCGAAGTTGGTGAAGACGGCACCATCAGTATTCGTGCGATGGGCGAAGGCCCGCGCGTCATGGCGGAAGTCGACCGGATCAAACTGGTCAACCCGGACATCAAGAACCTCAACAAAGGCCTCGACGGCTCGATCTACACCAAGGACGGCCAGCCGGCGCCGGCCGATGCCAACGTCAAACTGGTGTCGGGTTTCCTTGAGTCGAGCAACGTCAATGCCGTGGAAGAAATGACCTCGGTGCTGGCCCTGGCCAAGCAGTTCGAGTTGCACGTCAAGATGATGAACACCGCCAAAGACGACGACCAGGCCATGGCTCGGGTCTTGCAGATCAGCTAATTATCAGAACGTCGCGCCGTAAAACAGGCGCACGAGGAGAATCGAATGCTTCCGGCTCTATGGGTTGCCAAAACCGGTCTGTCCGCCCAGGACACCAACCTGACCACCATTTCCAACAACCTGGCGAACGTCTCGACCACGGGTTTCAAACGTGACCGTGCCGAGTTCCAGGACCTGCTGTATCAGATCAAGCGTCAGCCAGGCGCCCAGTCGACCCAGGACAGCGAACTGCCGTCGGGTCTGCAACTGGGTACCGGTGTGCGCATCGTCGGCACCCAGAAAAACTTCACCGCCGGCAGCCTGCAAACCACCGAGCAGCCGCTGGACATGGCCATCGACGGTCGCGGTTTCTTCCAGATCCTGCAGCCGGACGGCACCACGTCCTACACCCGTGACGGTACTTTCCACCTCGACTCCAACGGTCAGATCGTCAACGCCAGCGGTTTCGCCCTGGAACCGGCCATCGTCATCCCGAACAACGCGCAGAGCTTCACTGTCGGCACCGACGGCACCGTGTCGATCACAGTGCCAGGCAACCCGGCCGCTCAGGTGATCGGCAACCTGCAAACCGCCGACTTCATCAACCCGGCCGGTCTGCAAGCAGTGGGCAACAACCTGTTCCTGGAAACCGCTGCTTCCGGCGCGCCGCAAATCGGCACCCCGGGCCTGAACGGTTTCGGTACCACGCTGCAGAACACCCTGGAAGGTTCCAACGTCAGCACCGTTGAAGAGATGGTCAACATGATCACCACTCAGCGCGCTTACGAGATGAACTCCAAGGTGATTTCCACCGCCGACCAGATGCTCTCGTTCGTAACGCAGAATCTGTAATCAAGTCTATGGGGCGGCCTGAGGTCGCCAGCAACACCGTGAGGTAGGGTCATGAAACGCTTCGTATCTGTTCTGGCATTGGGTGGGGTCGTCTCGCTCGCGGGCTGCGTCGCACCGACGCCCAAGCCCAATGACCCTTATTACGCTCCGGTGTTGCCACGCACGCCATTGCCGTCTGCGGCCAACAACGGCTCGATCTATCAGGCCGGTTTCGAACAGAACCTGTACAGCGACCGCAAGGCATTCCGGGTCGGTGACATCATCACCATCACCCTGAACGAGAAGACTCAGGCGAGCAAGAACGCCAACTCGCAAGTGGCCAAGAACAGCAAGACCGGCATCGGCCTGACTTCGCTGTTCGGCGGCAGTGGCACCACCAACAACCCGTTGGGTGGCAATGATCTGAGTCTCGACGTCGGCTACAGCGGCGACCGCGCGACCAAGGGCGACAGCAAGGCGGCGCAGGGCAACACCCTGACCGGTTCGATCACCGTGACCGTGGCCGACGTGTTGCCCAACGGCATCATCGCCGTGCGCGGCGAGAAGTGGATGACCCTCAACACCGGCGACGAGCTGGTGCGGATTGCAGGTCTCGTGCGTGCCGATGACATCGCCACCGACAACACCGTGTCGTCGACCCGTGTCGCCGATGCGCGCATCACCTACTCGGGCACCGGTTCGTTTGCCGATGCGAGTCAGCCAGGCTGGTTCGACCGTTTCTTCCTCAGCCCGCTGTTCCCTTTCTAGGTGGCGACTTTGAATTTCAAGAGCCTCATGCTGGCTGCGGCCCTGTTGTCCGCAGCCTTTGGTGCCCACGCCGAGCGGCTGAAAGATATCGCCAGCATTTCCGGCGTGCGTTCCAACCAGTTGATCGGTTACGGCCTGGTGGTCGGGCTTAACGGCACCGGCGACCAGACGACGCAGACCCCGTTCACCCTGCAGACCTTCAACAACATGCTCTCGCAGTTCGGCATCAAGGTGCCGCCGGGATCGGGCAACGTGCAGTTGAAAAACGTCGCGGCGGTGTCGGTGAGTGCCGATCTGCCGGCGTTCGCCAAACCGGGTCAGCAGGTCGACATCACCGTTTCGTCCATCGGTAACTCCAAGAGTCTGCGCGGCGGCACCCTGTTGCTGACCCCGCTCAAGGGTATCGACGGCAACGTCTACGCCATCGCTCAGGGCAACCTGGTGGTCGGTGGTTTCGATGCCGAAGGGCGTGACGGTTCGAAGATCACCGTCAACGTTCCGTCGGCCGGTCGTATCCCCGGCGGTGCGTCGGTGGAGCGTTCGGTACCGAGCGGTTTCAACCAGGGCAACAGCCTGACGCTGAACCTCAACCGTTCCGACTTCACCACGGCCAAGCGTATCGTCGACAAGATCAACGACATGCTCGGCCCTGGCGTGGCGCAAGCCATCGACGGCGGCTCGATCCGTGTGACGGCGCCGCTCGATCCGAGCCAGCGCGTCGACTACCTGTCGATCCTCGAAAACCTTGAAGTCGATCCGGGTCAGGCGGTGGCGAAAGTCATCATCAACTCGCGCACCGGCACCATCGTCATCGGCCAGAACGTGAAAGTTTCGCCGGCCGCCGTGACTCACGGCAGCCTGACCGTGACCATCACCGAAGACCCGATCGTCAGTCAGCCGGGCCCATTGTCCAACGGCCAGACCGCGGTGGTTCCACGTTCGCGGGTCAACGCCGAACAGGAAGCCAAGCCGATGTTCAAGTTCGGCCCGGGCACCACCCTCGACGAGATCGTGCGGGCGGTGAACCAGGTTGGCGCGGCACCGGGTGACCTGATGGCCATTCTCGAAGCACTGAAGCAGGCCGGCGCGTTGCAAGCCGACCTGATCGTGATCTGAGGACGGCGACCATGGATATGCGCAAAGGCAGTCTGGTGGGTACGGGCGATTCGGGTTCGTACTCCGACCTCAATCGTCTGAACCAGCTCAAGGTTGGCGACAAGAACAGCGATGCGAACATGCGCAAGGTGGCGCAGGAATTCGAATCGCTGTTCCTTGGCGAAATGCTCAAGTCGATGCGTTCGGCCACTGAGGCATTGGGTAAAGACAACCCGATGAACACCCCGGCGGCCAAGCAATATCAGGAAATGTACGACCAGCAACTGGCGGTGTCGCTGTCCCGCGAGGGCGGCGGTATCGGTCTGGCCGACGTGCTGATGAAGCAGATGTCGAGGAACAAACCGCTAGCACCGGGTGAGGCTGCGGCCGCGTCCGCTGCCAAGCAGGAAGCGGCGAAAGCCGCTGCGGTGCAGACCCCGATTGCCGCCGGCACCACCGCCACCAATGGGCCGTTATCGCGGCTCAATGGCGAGCGTCCGTTGTGGGCCTCGCGTTCCGGGCGTGTCGCCAATACCGAAGCCTCGCACAGCAATGACATGGCAATGATCAACAAACGTCGTCTGGCATTGCCGCCGAAACTGGCCGATCGTTTGCTCGCCGGTCTGGTGCCTTCCGCCACGCCGACTGCCACCAATGCCTTGCCGCAACGTGCGGCGACCACGGCCGCCACCGGCGCCGGCCCGCTGTACAACGGCGACTGGCTGACCCGTGCCGAAGACGCCAAGGCGTCCGGCGGGCAGATGCAGATTTACGGCCGGGCGATGGCGCAGATTCCGCTGGCACCGGCCAAGCGCGCTTTCAGCTCCGCCGATGAATTCGTCAACACCATGTTGCCGATGGCCAAAGAAGCCGCCGCGCGTATTGGCGTCGATCCGCGTTATCTGGTGGCGCAAGCCGCACTGGAAACCGGCTGGGGCAAATCGGTCATGCGGGCCCAGGATGGCAGCAGCAGTCACAACCTGTTCGGCATCAAGGCCAGCAGCAACTGGACCGGCGATTCGGCCCGGGCGATCACCAGCGAGTTCCGCAACGGGCAGATGGTCAAGGAGACGGCGCAGTTCCGTTCCTATGCCTCGTACAAGGACAGTTTCCACGATCTGGTGACTTTGCTGCAGACCAACAATCGCTATCAAGATGTCGTGAAGTCGGCCGATAACCCAGAACAGTTTGTACGCGAGTTGCAAAAGGCCGGTTACGCGACCGACCCGAACTACGCGACGAAGATTTCGCAGATAGCCAAGCAGATGAACAGTTTCGAAAACTACGCTGCGGCCGGCGTTTCAACGACGCCTCTATAAACACACGGTAAGGTTTGAATCATGAGTTTGCTCAATATCGGGATGTCGGGGTTGTCCGCGAGTTCTTCCTCTCTCGCGACCACAGGTAACAACATTGCCAACGTCGACACCGCCGGTTATTCACGCCAGCAAACCGTGCAGAGCACCAAGGCCTCGCAGCAGTTCGGCAACGTCTTCATCGGGACGGGGACGACCCTGGCCGATGTGCGCCGGGTCTACAACTCTTACCTCGAAAACCAGCTGCATACCGCCACCTCGCTCAATAGCGAAGCGGCTGCGTACGGTGCCCAGGCCACTGCGCTGGATGCCTCGATGTCCGATACCAACACCGGCCTGACCGGTGTGCTGCAGAAGTTCTTTACTTCGATGCAGGGCGTGGCGACCTCGGCCACTGATGACACCTCCCGTCAGTCGGTGCTGACCGGTGCGCAGGCCCTGACCAGCCGTTTCAATGCGCTGGCCAAACAGCTGAACGATCAGAACACCACGATCAATGGCAACCTGGGCGACATGACGTCCCAGGTCAACAAGCTGGCGACTTCGATTGCCAACCTGAACCAGAAGATCGGCGAGATTTCCACCAGCGGCGGCCAGCCGAACGATCTGCTCGACAGCCGTAACGAAGCGGTGCGTCAGCTCTCCGAGCTGACCGGTGCACAGGTCGTCGAGCGTGGCACCAGTTTTGACGTGTACATCGGCACCGGCCAGCCGCTGGTGATCGGCAACACCACCAACACCCTGAGCACCGTGCCGAGCAAGGACGATCCGACGCGCATGGCGATTCAGCTGGACCGCGGCTCAAGCGTGATCGACATCACGTCGGCCATGAGCGGTGGCGAAATCGGTGGCCTGCTGACCTATCGCAAAGAAGTGCTCGACCCTTCGCTCAATGAGTTGGGGCGTGTCGCGCTGGTGGTGGCCGATCAGGTCAACAGCCAACAAGCCCAGGGCATCGACAAGAACGGTGACTTCGGCGCAGCGATCTTCAACAACATCAACAGTGCCGCACTGGTCAGTCAGCGCAGCATTGCGCAGTCGACCAATAGCGCCGGCTCGGGCAACCTTGATGTCACCATCAAGGACACCGGCAAGCTGACCACCAGCGATTACCAGGTGACCTTCACCAGCGCCACCAACTATTCGGTCAAGCGCTCCGATGGCACTGACATGGGCTCGTTCAGCACCACGACCACGCCACCGCCGGTAATCGACGGCTTCACCCTGGCCCTCAACGGCGGGGCGCTGAGCGCTGGCGACACCTTCAAGGTGACGCCGACCCGTAACGCGGCCAGTTCCATCCAGACCGTATTGACCGATCCGAAGAAAATCGCTGCGGCAGCGCCGTTGACCGGCGTGGCCAGTGCCAACAATTCGGGTACCTACACCCAGCCGACGCTGACTGATTCGTTCGACATCTACAACCCGGCGTCGCAGACCGAGTTGCAGAATGCGCTCAAATATTCGACGCCGGTCAAACTGGTGTTTGGTGCGGTCGCCAGCGGCAGCCAGTCGTACAACATGGTCGACGCCAAGGGCAACACCATCGGTTCGGGCACCATCGTGCCGGGGCAGGCCAACACCTTGAACCTCAAGGTCGGCATGGTCGACTCCACCGGTGCTCCGGTGATGGACACCACGGTCACGCCGAACGTGCAGAAGACCTTCACCGTACAGACCACCGTGGGCGCGACGCCGAAGTCCGGCGAAACCTTCACCATCAACCTGACCGGCGCGGCGTCTTCGGACAACCGCAACGCACAGACACTGGTTGGCCTGCAGACCAAGCAGACCGTGGACACCGGCAGCGGCAGCAAGGGCATCAGCCTGACCGACGCCTACAACAAACTGGTGACCAACGTCGGTACCAAGGCTGCGCAGAGCAAGTCCGACAATGACGCCACCTCGGTGATCCTCGATCAGGCCAAGGGCGCGCGTGATTCGCTGTCCCAGGTCAACCTCGATGAAGAGACCGGCAACCTGGTCAAGTATCAGCAGTACTACACAGCGTCTTCGCAGATCATCAAAGCTGCGCAGGAAACCTTCGCCACGCTGATCAACAGTCTTTAAGGAGTCGTAATTCATGCGCATTTCCACCGCCCAGTATTACGCGACGCAAGCTGCTCAATATCAGCGCAACTACAGCAAGACGGTCGCGACCGCCAACGAAGCGAGCAGCCTGCAGCGCATCAACACCGCTGCCGACGATCCGATCGGCGCCGGTCGCCTGCTCAAGCTGGGTCAGCAAAGTGCGATGCTCGACCAGTATCAGGGCAACATCGACACCACCAAGAGTTCGCTGACCGTGCAGGAGTCGACGTTGAACTCCATCACCACGGCTCTGCAGCGCGCCAAGGAAATCGGCCTGGCCGCCAACAACGGTATCGCCACCGACGACAACCGCAAGGCGTACGCGGCGGAACTGAGCCAGATCCAGCAACAAGTGCTGGGCCTGATGAACTCCAAGGATGCCAACGGCAACTACCTGTTCTCCGGTTCCAAGACCGATACCGCGCCGTACTCGCAAAACGTCGACGGCACCTACACCTATAACGGTGACCAGACCCAGATCAACCTGGGCATTGGCGACGGTATGTCGGTCGCGACCAATACCACCGGTTGGGACGCCTTCCAGCAGACCATCAACACCAGCCGCACCCAGACCACCATGACCGCTCCGGCGGTGGATGACGGTCGTGTGGTGCTGTCCAACGGTACGGTCGGCACCGCAGCGACCTACAACGCCAAGTTCACGGCGGGCCAGCCATACACCGTGGATTTCATCAGCAGCACGCAGTTGAAAATCACCGATGCCCTGGGCAACGACGTGACGTCCGAGGCCAGCCAGAACGGCCTGATCAGCAACAGCAATGGTGCCAACCAGACCGTCAGCTTCCGTGGCGTCGACATGAAGTTGAACATCAACCTCAAAGCCGGCGACACCAACCCGGATGCGGTCATCGCCGGTCACAGCTTCCAGCTGTCGGCCACGCCTGATTCGTTCACCACTGCGCGCAGCCCGGGCAACCCGTCGACGGCGGTCATCACCGGCTCCAGCGTGACCAACCAGGCGGCGTACAGCGCGGCCTTCCCGTCGGGCGGCGGCGCGGTGCTGAAGTTCACCAGCGCCACCGATTTCGACCTGTACGCGGCCCCGGTGACCGCTGACAGCAAGCCAGTGTCGTCGGGCACCATGGTTGGTGGCAACGCCACGGCTGCCGGTGTGACCTTCGCCATCGGCGGTACGCCGGGCGCGGGCGATCAGTTCTCGATCCAGTCCAATAACCACCAGACCCAGAACGTGCTCGACACCCTGGGCCAGATGGTCACGGCGCTGAACATGCCGGTCGACGGTGATCCGGTAGCCAAGCAGAAATTCCAGGGGGCCATGGAGTCGGCGCTGGGCAACATCGACAGCGCCTCCAACCAGATTGGCGCTGCGGTGACCTCGATCGGTGCGCGCGGTCAGTCGCTGGATGACCAGGACACCACCAACCAGAGCCTGATCCAGGCCAACACCACGACCCAGGGTTCGATCCGTGATTCGGATCCGGCCGAGGTGATGACCCGCCTGACGTTGCAGCAGACCATGCTGCAAGCCTCGCAACTGGCGTTCAGCAAGATCAGTCAGTTGGGTCTGTTCAACAAGATCTGACGTTGGACGGGCGCCCCGGCGCCCGTTTGTCTCGTCCCTCAGTTAATGTTTTTTTGCGGTTTCATGGGCTCGCTTTACCGAGCGGGCTCGTACCGCCTGTGAGTCCGCCGTGAATCCACTTCCTCTCGTCAGTCTGGTCATTCCCGCCTTCAATCCGCGCTTCTTCGAGCGGAC
Organism: Pseudomonas sp. URIL14HWK12:I6; assembly: GCF_000514195.1. Lineage (NCBI taxonomy): Bacteria > Pseudomonadati > Pseudomonadota > Gammaproteobacteria > Pseudomonadales > Pseudomonadaceae > Pseudomonas > Pseudomonas sp. URIL14HWK12:I6. The sequence continues at coordinate 4,707 of NZ_AZVL01000025.1, read as the reverse complement.
CTTGAACAGTGCGGTGAGCCAGACTTATGGCCAACTCGAAATCATTGTGTGCGACGACAGTCGCGGCAGCGAGATCGAAGCCATCACAGCGTCTGTGACCGAACAGACGGGTGTGGCCGTACGCTACGTGCGCAATCCACGGACGCTGGGACTGGTCGACAACCTCAAGGCTTGTCTCGAGCAGGCGCAGGGCGAGTACATCAAATTTCTGTGCGATGACGATCTGCTCTATTCCGCCTGCATCGAGCAGCAGGCCCATGAGATGCAGCGTGCAGAAGTCAGCCTGGTGGTGGCGCAACGGCTGCTCTGGGACGCAAACGACATCATTCTGCCGGCGCGCATCGAAAACACGCCGTTGTCGCCAGTCAGTGGCTTGCTCAAGGGCGACGACGTACTGGGCATCTTTGAAAAATTCCCGGTCAACGTGCTCGGTGGATTCAGCAATGCGCTGATGCGTCGTGCCGACGTCGTCGAGCTGTTGCCAGCATTGACCGAGGATGGCGCCTGCTTCGTCGCAACGCTGGATTTTGCCCTGTATGTCTGCCTGCTGCGGCGCGGCAATCTGGCGGTGTCCAACAGCGTACTCAGTGCCGAACGCCTCTACCCGGAGCGTCTGAGTGCACAGCAACCGATGAAGGATGCTGCGCAAGTCGAGCGCGAGTGGATTTCGCAAATGCTCAAGGCGCGCAGCGGTGAATCGGCGCCTGCGCCGGGATGGGTGCGTTATGTTCCGTTGTCCCGCGCTGATGAGTTGCCCCGGGTCTGGCAAGAGTTGCCCCTGAGTCGAACCCTGGGTACCAAGCAGAGCCGTCAGGAGTGGGGAGTCGGCGTCAACAGCTTCAGCTTCGGCGAACTGTACGCGCAGTGGCTGGGATGCCGGGTGCTCACCGAGCAGCAACGCCACTGGTTGCCGGAAACGCTCGCCAGTTGGCCCTGCCAGCCGCGCATCGTACCGATCATCATTGACGGGCAGGGCAGTCGCGATGGTCTGGAGCGCACGTTGGAGGCGCTCACTGCGCAGGATTATCCGCCAGAGCTGATCCTGGTCCTGTCCGCTTCGTGTACCGAGGCGCGCCTTGACGGGCGAGTGTTCCACATGCCGTTGCAGGATGATGGGCTGGAGCAGATCAACACACTGCTGCCGCAGCTCGAAGGGGCTGACTGGTTCTATCTGTTGCAGCCAGGCGATCGCCTGGTGGCGCCGGCGTTGCTGGTCATGGCCGACCGGATCGCACACACCCCAACCCTGACATGTCTGTACAGCGACGAAGGCAGCCTGCGCAGCGGCGAGTCGGCAGAGCCTGCGTTCAAACCGGATTTCAACCTCGACCTGATGCGCAGTTATCCCTATGTCGGGCGCGCCCTGGCATTCAAGCGCGAGCGGTTTCTGGCGCTCGGCGGCTTTGCGCCGACGTTTGCCGAACTGGCACCGCATGATGCGCTGTGGCGGATGGTCGAGAACGACGGCTTGCACGTCGTGGGGCACATCGCTGAAGTGTTGCTGGAGTCCAAATTCGACCTCTCCCAGTGGCTGACCGAGCCCGGTGTCGTGGCGCAAAGCCCGCGGATTCTCGAAGCGCATCTGCAACGCCTGGGGATTGCCCATGACATCCGCCGTGGCGGCAGCGAACTGCTCAACCGCGTGGATTATCAGCATGCGCGACGCCCGCTGGTGTCGGTGGTGATTGTCACTCAAGACCAGACGGCTGCATTGCAGCGCTGTGTTGAAACGCTGCTGGAAAAGACCGCTTACACCGAGTACGAGTTGCTGTTGGTCGACAACGGCAGCGAAAGCGCCGAGGCGCGGGTGTGGCTGGACGGCATGGCGCAACTGGGCAGCGAGCGAATTCGTGTGCTGAGCTATCCGCAAAAGGGTAATGCGGCGGCCGCGCACAACTTTGCGGTCAGCCATGCGCGTGGCGAGTATGTGTTGCTGCTCAATGCTTTTGCGGTGATCACTCAGGCCGACTGGCTCGACGAACTGCTCAATCATGCGCAACGCCCGGAAGTCGGCGTAGTCGGTGCGAAGCTGTTCAACCCGGACGGTGGTGTGCTGCACGCGGGGCTGATTCTCGGTTTGAACGGCCCGGTCGGTCTGCCGTTCTATGGCCAGCCCGTGCAGTCGGACGGGTACATGTTCCGCCTGCAAGCGGTGCATGACCTGAGCGCGGTTGGCGGCGATTGCCTGATGATTCGCAAGTCGGTCTTCGAGGTTGCCGGTGGGCTCGACGAACAGGATCTGAAGCAGACGTTGAACGTCGTGGATCTGTGTTTGCGGGTCGGCCGCGAAGGCTACCTGGTGGTATTGAATCCCCACGCCATGCTCGCAGTGGGCGCACGCCCGAGCGCCGCGGCGACGACTGAAGACGAAGCGCTGTTCGCCGAGGAAAGGGAAACCTTCTACCAGCGCTGGTTGCCAACCATCGCCCGCGATCCGGCCTACAACATTAACCTGACTCTGCAGGGTGTCGGTGCTACCAACTTCAGTCTTGAGCCTGGCCTGCGAACCGGTTGGAGTGCCTTTTCCAAAGCGCAGTTGCCGAATGTGCTGGTGGTGCCGATCAACGCCTCGGCCATCGGCCATTACCGCATGAGTCAGCCGATGATCGAGTTGCAGGCGGCTAACAGAGTCGAGGGGCGCATTTGCTACGGTTTGCCGTCGATCATTGATATCGAGCGCCAGTCGCCTGATGTGATCGTGCTGCAAGGGCGCTATTCGGAACACGCCATCGATGAAATCCCGCCTCTGAAAAAATACTTCAATGCGCGGCGCATCTTCGAGCTCGATGACTACGTCATCGACGTTCCCCACCGCAATGCGCACATCCGCAACATGCCGAGCAAGCAGGACATGGAGCGTATGGTGCGACGTGCCATCGGTCTGTGTGATCGTGTGGTCGTATCGACCCAGCCCCTGGCTAACGTGCTGTCCGACATGCACCACGACATTCGTGTCGTACCGAACATGCTGTCCAAGGACTTGTGGAGCCACTTGCGCAGTCAACGCCGCACCTCGAAGAAACCACGGGTCGGTTGGGGCGGCGGGACCAGTCACCACGGTGATCTGGCGGTGATCGCCGATGTGGTGCGCGAATTGGCCAACGAAGTCGACTGGGTCTTCTTCGGCATGTGCCCGGACGATCTGCTGCCGTACATGCATGAGTTCCACGGCGTGATCGATCTGGAGATCTATCCGGCGAAGCTGGCCAGCCTGAACCTGGACCTGGCCCTCGCACCGCTGGAATTCCACGTCTTCAATGACTGCAAAAGCAACTTGCGGCTGCTGGAGTACGGTGCCTGCGGCTATCCGGTGATCTGCACCGACACCGAGGCCTACCGTGGTTATCTGCCGTGTACCCGGATCAAGACCAACAGCACGGACGAGTGGCTGCAAGCGATCCGCATGCACTTGGCCGATCCGGATGCCAGTTACCGCATGGGTGATGAATTGCGTGAGGTGGTGCTGCGTGACTACGTGCTGCGTGGCGATAACCTGCGGTATTGGGAGTATGGCTGGCTGGCGGATTGATCTGCGTTCGGCTACCGGAAAAAGGCGACCTGAAGGTCGCTTTTTTTTGTCCGTGAAGTGCGTGTCTGCGTTAAATGCCGACGGATTTGCGCGCGGATTAAAGCTTTGGTTTTTCCCTGTCGATATCAACGTATTCTCGATTTATCAATGTGCTTGGCGGGGGATGATCGCCACGCAAGCAGGGGCCGGTTCATAACAAGGCAAGGAAGAAGTAATGGCAGTTATAAACGGAACAAACGGCGCGGATACGCTGACCGGTACCAGTGGGGATGATGAAATCAATGGCCTGGCCGGCAATGATCTGATCAGGGGAAGTGCCGGAGCAGACAAGATCGATGGCGGTACCGGGACTGATACGGTGGACTATTCCACATCGGCTGATGGAATCAACGTCGACATCCGCTCTAATGCTGTCGGTCTTGCGGGCATCGGCGGCGACGCTCAGGGTGACACCCTGAGCGGCATTGAAAAGGTGATCGGCACGGCGTTCAACGACACCTTCAATCTCGATACGGCCACCGCGACGTTCGAGGGCGGAGCGGGGGATGATGTCTACGTTCTCAACGGTAGTGGCGGCACGGTTATCGAACAGTCGAGTGGCGGTAACGATGAAGTACGCAGCAACTTCGCCCAGATTTACCTGAGCGCCAACGTCGAGCGTCTGACCTATACCGGAACCGGTTCATTCACCGGTTGGGGCAATGCCAGCGACAACGTCATTACAGGAGGCGTTGGCAACGACTTCCTGTATGGCGGCGCGGGAGCTGATCAGTTTATCGGTGGTGCCGGTATCGACACGGTCGGCTATACCGATAGCACTGTCGGTGTCAGCATCAACCTGAAAACCGGCGTCAATTCCGGGATCGCGGCGGGGGATACCTACACCGGCATTGAACGAATCCTCGGCTCGAACGGCAACGATACATTCGTCGCCGATAGTCGGGTATTTGCCTTTGACGGCGGCGCCGGAGCGGCGGATGTGGTGGATTACTCGACATCCAACGAGGCGATCAATGTCGACATCCGCTATAACGCTGTCGGTCTCGCGGGCATTGGCGGCGACGCTCAGGGTGACACCCTGTTCGGCATTGAAAAGGTGATCGGCACGGCGTTCAACGACACCTTCAATCTCGATTCGGCCACTGCGACGTTCGAGGGTGGAGCGGGGGATGATGTCT